>CAZARI010000011.1:0-75024 GCA_964487545.1 uncultured Cryomorphaceae bacterium | reverse complement strand
GCTCAGGGGTAGAGCGCTTCCTTGGTAAGGAAGAGGTCAGGGGTTCAATTCCCCTCATTGGCTCATATATAGGAACTATTAACAATAGAATAACAACAAAAACACGAACACTTAAACAACTGAGGAACTATGGCTAAAGAAAATTTTGATCGTTCCAAACCCCACGTGAATATCGGTACTATCGGTCACGTGGATCACGGTAAAACAACCCTGACTGCTGCTATCACCAATGTGTTGGCAAACGAAGGACTTTCTGAAATGCGCAGCTACGATTCTATCGACAACGCACCAGAAGAAAAAGAAAGAGGTATTACGATCAATACCTCACACGTTGAGTACACAACTGCAAACCGTCACTACGCCCACGTTGACTGTCCAGGTCACGCCGACTATGTGAAAAACATGGTTACTGGTGCTGCTCAGATGGATGGAGCCATTCTGGTTGTTGCTGCAACAGATGGACCAATGCCACAAACCCGCGAACACATCCTTCTCGGTCGTCAGGTAGGTGTTCCACGTATTGTTGTTTTTATGAACAAAGTGGACATGGTTGACGACGAGGAGTTACTCGAACTCGTGGAAATGGAAATCCGTGACCTGCTTTCATTCTACGAATACGATGGAGACAACACACCTGTTATCCGTGGATCTGCATTGGGTGCATTGAACGGTGAAGACAAGTGGGTTAAATCCGTACTTGAATTGATGGAAGCCGTTGATACCTGGATTGAACTTCCAAAGCGCGACATCGAGAAAGACTTCCTGATGTCTGTTGAAGACGTATTCTCTATTACCGGTCGTGGTACTGTAGCAACAGGGCGTATCGAAACTGGAGTAGTTAATTCTGGTGAAGAAGTAGAGATCATTGGAATGCAGGACAAGAAAATGAAATCAACCGTAACTGGTGTGGAAATGTTCCGCAAAATTCTCAATCGAGGAGAAGCTGGTGACAACGTTGGTTTGCTGCTGCGTGGTATTGAGAAGACCGATATTAAGCGAGGTATGGTTATCGCCAAGCCGGGCTCAATCACTCCGCACACCAAATTTAAAGCTGAGATTTACGTACTGAAAAAAGAAGAGGGTGGACGTCACACGCCATTCCACAACAAATACCGTCCGCAGTTCTACTTCCGTACAACTGACGTTACCGGCGAAATTTCGCTCGAAGAAGGTCGCGAAATGGTTATGCCTGGTGACAACGTGTCGATTACTGTTGAACTGATTGTGCCAGTAGCAATGGATAAAGGTCTTCGTTTCGCCATCCGCGAAGGAGGTCGTACCGTTGGTGCAGGACAGGTTACCGAAATTGTTCAGTAATAAACTCATAAATCCTATTAGCAGCGAAGGTGAGGGCCAAGGCCTTTCACCTTTAGCTGTCAATAGACGGGTGTAGCTCAGTTGGTAGAGCACTGGTCTCCAAAACCAGGAGTCGGGAGTTCGAGCCTCTCCACCCGTGCAGAAACTGATTTAAAGTATGAAAGCGTACATTATAGAATCCTACGAAGAGTTGCTGCACAAAGTAACTTGGCCTACTTGGAAAGAGTTGCAAAGCAGTTCTATTCTTGTATTAATCGCTTCCGTTATTATCGCAGCGTTGGTTTTTGCCATGGACTGGATTTTTGGCGTTAATGCGGTGCAGTCTGGAGGCGTTACCTGGAAAGGAATGTTGGGATATATCTATGAGATGTTAATTGGATAAGGAATGACTTCAGCTATTGAAAAGAAATGGTATGTGGTGCGCGCTGTAAGTGGGCAGGAAAAGAAGGTGAAGGAATACATCGAAATGGAGATCAAACGAAATGGTCTTCAGGATTTTGTTTCCCAATTACTCATTCCTACTGAAAAAGTGTACCAGATTAGAAACGGCAAGAAGGTTTCCAAAGAGCGTAACTTTTTTCCGGGCTATGTGCTCATCGAAGCAGCACTCGACGGTGAAGTTCCGCACATTATTAAAAGTGTTCCGAGTGTAATTGGCTTTCTGGGTACAGAAAAAGGTGGACAACCCGTGCCACTGCGTACCAATGAAGTGAATAGAATTTTGGGTAAAGTAGATGAACTGGCCGAAAGTGATGAAGAATTAACCATCCCATTTATTGTGGGTGAAACAGTGAAGGTTATCGATGGACCGTTCAATAACTTTACCGGTGTGATCGAAGAGATCAACGAAGAGAAGAAAAAGCTGAAGGTAATGGTTAAAATTTTTGGAAGAAAAACACCATTGGAGCTCGGCTATATGCAAGTAGATAAGGATAGTTAAAGATATTTTGATTGCTCTGGCTGAAATCACGATGCAGATTATCAGTCTTAATGCTTCCCCTTGCAATCAGGATTAGTGATAAATAAATAATACGAAGAATGGCTAAAGAAGTAAGCGGTATCATTAAGTTACAGATCCGCGGAGGAGCGGCCAACCCTTCACCTCCTGTCGGGCCGGCACTCGGTGCCAGAGGAGTCAATATTATGGAGTTCTGCAAGCAGTTTAATGCACGAACCCAAGACAAAGCAGGCAAAGTGTTGCCTGTGGTGATCTCGGTTTTTGCAGATAAATCGTTCGACTTCATAATTAAAACTCCACCCGCAGCAGTTCAACTGCTCGAAGCAGCCAAAGCAAAAAAAGGTTCAGGAGAACCCAACCGTGTTAAAGTAGCCACTGTTTCCTGGGATCAGGTCAGAGCTATTGCGGAAGATAAACTCCCAGACCTGAATTGTTTTACGGTTGAGTCGGCCATGTCAATGGTTGCAGGAACTGCCCGAAGTATGGGGATGGCAATTAAGGGAAAACGCCCCTTCTAAACCGGATAAACTTTTAATGATGAAACTCACGAAGAAAAGAAAAGAGGCCCTTTCCAAATACGATCCGAACAAAATCTACGATCTCTCTGAAGCTTCAAAACTTGTAAAGCAAATTAGCAATGCGAATTTTGACGCATCAGTGGATATCGCCATCCGGTTGGGAGTAGATCCCCGAAAATCAAACCAGATGGTCCGTGGAACGGTATCGTTGCCTCACGGCACAGGAAAGGACGTGAAGGTACTTGTACTTTGCCCTGCAGATTTGGAGGCCGAAGCACAAGAAGCCGGAGCTGATTTTGTTGGCCTTGATGAATATATCGATAAAATCAAGAAAGGCTGGACCGATATCGATGTCATTATCACTACCCCTTCTGTTATGGGAAAGGTAGGAGCACTCGGTAGAATTCTCGGACCACGCGGCTTGATGCCGAACCCTAAAACCGGTACCGTTACCATGGAGGTCGGTAAAGCGGTGAAGGACGTTAAAGCGGGTAAAATTGATTTTAAAGTAGACAAATTCGGAATCGTTCACGCCACAGTTGGCAGAGCATCATTTGATGAAAGCCAGATTAATGAAAATGCGCGAGAATTGATTCAGACCGTTGTCAAGCTTAAACCAGCTGCGGCAAAAGGTGTATATATCAAGAGTATTAACCTTTCCACGACCATGAGTCCGGGCGTGAAAGTAGAAACTAAATCAGCCTCAGTCTGATCTGATTGGCGAAAAAAAACGACAATGACTAGACAAGAAAAACAAAAGTTAGTTGAAGAGTTGTCAGCGTCAATTGCGCAGAGTGGAGTGCTGTACATTGCAGACACTTCAACTCTTACGGTCGAAACTACCAATGCGCTACGAAAAAGATGTTTTAGCCAGGGGATTCAACTCCGCGTGGTAAAAAACACCTTGCTCAAAAAGGCATTGGCAAACGTTGAAGGCAGAGATTATTCTGAGCTGGAAAAGGTGCTTGTCGGACCAACTGCAATCATGTTTGCAGAAACTCCGAATGTTCCCGCAAAGCTGATCAAGGAATTCCGTAAAAAGCACCCTAAACCCGTGCTTAAAGCGGCCTGGATAGATGAAGCAGTCTACATTGGTGACGAAAACCTCGAAAATCTTGTTAACATCAAGAGCAAAGAGGAACTCGTCGGTGATGTGATCGGATTGCTGCAATCTCCTGCTAAAAACGTTATTTCGGCGTTGCAATCGGGCAAAACAACACTGGCCGGACTGGTCAAAACACTACAAGAACGTGCCGCATAAGGCCCGGTCAATTATTTTTAAATCAAACCAAGAACTCAAAAACCATTAATAATGGCAGAAATCAAAGAACTGGCAGAACAGCTGGTTAACCTTACAGTTAAAGAAGTCAATGAATTGGCTGCTTTCCTTAAAGAAGAATATGGCATCGAGCCTGCCGCCGCTGCAGTTGCAGTAGCTGGACCTGCTGGTGGAGGTGACGACACCGCAGCGGAAGAGAAATCTGAATTCGATGTCATTCTTAAATCTCCTGGTGGATCTAAATTGGCTATCGTTAAGCTGGTAAAAGAACTCACCGGTCTTGGACTGAAAGAAGCAAAAGAATTGGTTGATAAAGCTCCCGGACCAATCAAAGAAGGTGTGTCTAAAGATGAAGCAGATTCGTTGAAATCACAACTTGAAGAGGCAGGAGCAGAAGTTGAACTCAAGTAATTCTTCTCATATCCCGTTTTTTGAGGTATAGACCTCCCGGCAGTTGGCCGGGAGCGTCTAAACCTTTTTGTCATTATATGACATTTCAGTATTTTATCCCTTTACTCACCAAATCCACAGAGCCTTGTCAACTCAAAATATTAGCAAAGAGCGCATCAATTTCGCCAAGAGTGTCAGTCAGGTGGAATACCCTGATTTTCTCGATATCCAGATTAAGTCTTTTCAGGAATACTTCCAGCTAGACACTAGCCCCGAAGAGCGCAGAAACGAAGGCCTCTACAAAGTTTTCAGTGAAAACTTCCCGATTACAGATACACGAAATCAGTTCGTGCTGGAATTCCTCGACTATTTTATCGATCCACCTAAATATTCCATTCAGGAATGCATCGAAAGAGGACTTACCTACAGCGTGCCGCTGAAAGCAAAACTCAAGCTGTACTGTAACGACCCGGAACACGAAGACTTCGAAACCATCGTCCAGGACGTATACCTGGGTACTATTCCATATATGACCCCCAAAGGTTCATTTGTGGTCAATGGGGCAGAACGCGTTATTGTATCGCAACTGCACCGCTCACCCGGTGTGTTCTTCGGCCAAAGCCGACACGCCAACGGCACCAAACTCTATTCGGCCCGTGTAATTCCTTTTAAAGGTTCATGGATTGAGTTTGCCACCGATATCAACTCGGTGATGTACGCATACATCGACCGAAAAAAGAAACTACCGGTTACCACACTGCTGCGCTCTATCGGCTACGAAAGCGATAAAGAGATTCTCGAAATTTTCGACCTGGCGGATGAAGTGAAGGTTTCAAAAACCGGACTCAAAAAAGTGCTCGGCCGACGACTGGCTGCTCGAGTGCTTAAATCGTGGATCGAAGACTTCGTTGATGAAGATACCGGTGAAGTGGTTTCCATCGAACGAAACGAAGTGCTGGTTGACCGCGAAACGGTTCTCGAAGACGAACATATCGAACTGATTCTGGAATCTGGAGCAAAAACAATCATACTGCACAAAGAGAATGTCAACGCAGCAGATTATGCCATTATTTACAACACCCTGCAAAAGGACACCTCGAACTCGGAGAAAGAAGCAGTAGAGTTTATCTACCGACAACTGCGAAACGCCGAGCCACCAGATCTAGAAACAGCCCGAGGTGTAATCGATAAATTGTTCTTCTCCGAAAATAGATACGACCTGGGTGATGTGGGACGTTACCGAATCAACCGAAAACTCGGTCTCAATATTTCCGATTCGGAGCGAACGTTGACCAAGGAAGATATTATCTCGATCATTAAATACCTGATCGAACTGATCAATTCTAAAGCAGACATCGATGATATCGATCACCTGAGCAACCGTCGCGTAAGAACCGTTGGTGAGCAACTATACAATCAATTCTCGGTAGGTCTTGCCCGTATGGCCCGTACCATCCGTGAACGAATGAACGTGCGCGACAACGAGGTGTTTACCCCAATCGACCTGATCAATGCCAAAACGCTCTCGTCTGTGATTAACTCGTTCTTCGGAACAAACCAGTTGTCGCAGTTTATGGATCAGACCAACCCGCTTTCAGAAGTGACGCACAAGCGACGCATGTCGGCGCTCGGGCCAGGTGGTCTGTCGAGAGAAAGAGCTGGATTTGAGGTGCGCGACGTTCACTATACACACTACGGGCGTCTTTGTACAATCGAAACGCCTGAAGGGCCAAACATTGGTCTGATTTCTTCCCTTTGCGTTTTTGCAAAAGTGAACCACCTCGGTTTTATCGAAACGCCCTACCGCAAGGTGGAAGATGGAAAGGTAAATCTGAAAGAGGAAGTGATTTTCCTAAGCGCAGAAGAAGAGGACGATAACACCATCGCTCAGGCCAACGCCCAAATTAACGAAAAGGGAGAGTTCCTGACCGACCGCGTCAAGGCGCGCTACGAAGGCGATTTTCCTGTGGTGGAGCCAGACACTTTGACGCTGATGGACGTTGCCCCAAACCAAATTGCATCAATTGCCGCATCGCTGATTCCGTTTTTGGAACACGATGATGCCAACCGGGCACTGATGGGATCAAACATGATGCGCCAGGCTGTTCCGCTGCTCAATCCAGAAGCTCCAGTCGTTGGAACTGGAATTGAACACCTCGTTGCACGCGACTCACGCATTCTGAGCTATGCAGAAGGTGATGGAACAGTTGAGTACGTTGATGCCACCGAAGTCAAAATCCGCTACAAGCGCGACGAAGAGGAAGAACTGGTGAGCTTCGATGACGACATCAAAACTTATTCGCTTACTAAATACCAGAAAACCAACCAAAGTACTACCATCAACCTGGTGCCGATAGTCAAAAAAGGACAGAAGGTGTCAAAGGGTGATGTACTTTGCGAGGGTTATGCTACCAAAAACGGAGAGTTGGCCATCGGTCGAAACCTGCGTGTAGCGTTTATGCCGTGGAAGGGTTATAACTTTGAGGACGCGATTGTTATCTCTGACCGAATTGTTCGCGAAGATGTTTTCACTTCCGTTCACATCGATGAATACGTGCTCGAAGTGCGCGATACCAAGCGAGGAATGGAGGAGTTGACTGCCGATATTCCCAACGTAAGCGAAGAGGCTACAAAAAACCTCGACGAGTACGGAATGATCCGCATCGGAGCCGATGTTAAGGAAGGCGATATCCTCATTGGAAAAATTACACCAAAGGGAGAAACCGATCCTTCGCCCGAAGAAAAACTGCTTCGCGCAATTTTTGGTGACAAAGCCGGTGATGTAAAAGACGCATCACTCAAAGCGCCACCCTCACTGCGCGGAGTTGTTGTCGATAAAAAATTGTTTTCGGTAGCCAGAAAAGATCGAAAAGGAAAGTCTCAAGACAAGGTAGAGCTCGAAAAACTCGACAAAGCTTTTGAAAAGCAAAGTGGAGAGCTCAAATCAGCGCTCATTGAAAAGCTCGCCAAACTGGTCAGCGGAAAAACATCGCAAGGCGTATTTAACAACTACAGCGATGAACTGATTAAGAAAGGCGTGAAGTTTACCCAAAAAGCCCTGATGACCATCGACTACTCTTTGGTAAACCCCAGCGGCTGGACTACCGACGATCAAACCAATCAGCTCATTAAGCGATTGATTCGTAACTATACGGTGAAGTACAATGAAATTCGTGGAAAATACAGCCGCGAACGTCATCAGATTTCTGTTGGTGATGACCTGCCACAGGGAATTCAGCAATTGGCCAAGGTTTATATCGCCAAAAAGCGAAAGCTGAAGGTGGGTGATAAAATGGCCGGTCGCCACGGTAACAAGGGTATCGTTGCCAAGATTGTCCGCATGGAAGACATGCCATATCTAGAAGACGGAAGCCCTGTTGACATTGTGCTGAACCCTCTTGGTGTACCATCACGAATGAACCTCGGACAGATTTACGAAACTGTGCTTGGATGGGCTGGTGAGAAACTGGGTAAAACCTTTGCTACACCAATTTTCGACGGAGCATCTATCGACGACATTAACCAATTGACAGATGACGCCGGAATTCCACGTGGAGGAACAACATACCTATACGACGGCGGAACCGGTGATCGATTCGATCAGCCAGCAACCGTAGGTGTGATTTACATGCTCAAGCTTTCTCACATGGTTGACGACAAAATGCACGCCCGCTCTATCGGACCATACTCGCTAATTACACAGCAGCCCCTCGGTGGTAAAGCACAGTTTGGTGGTCAGCGCTTTGGAGAGATGGAGGTGTGGGCACTCGAAGCTTTCGGTGCGTCGCACATCCTTCGCGAAATTCTTACCGTAAAGTCGGACGACGTGATTGGTCGAGCCAAAGCCTATGAGGCCATAGTGAAAGGTGAAAACATGCCAGAACCTGGAATCCCAGAATCGTTCAACGTTTTGTTGCACGAACTGCGCGGACTTGGTCTTAGCATTTCACTAGACTAGTTTTTATTTTGTTAATCATTGCACTTAATATCATCAAACAATGGCTTTGAGAAGAGATTATAAACAAACGGCAGCTGGTTTTAACAGCATTACCATCAGTCTGGCCTCCCCCGAGCAGATTTTGGAGAGTTCACACGGTGAGGTGCTCAAACCAGAAACCATCAACTACCGGACATACAAGCCCGAGCGCGACGGATTATTCTGTGAGCGAATTTTCGGACCGGTAAAGGACTTTGAATGCCACTGTGGTAAGTACAAACGAATCCGCTATAAAGGAATCGTTTGTGATCGCTGTGGAGTGGAAGTTACTGAGAAGAAAGTGCGCCGCGAAAGAATGGGGCATATCTCGTTAGTAGTGCCTGTGGCACACATCTGGTATTTCAAATCGCTGCCCAACAAAATAGGTTACCTGCTTGGGTTACCCACCAAAAAGCTCGATCAGATTATATACTACGAGCGCTATGTGGTGATAAATCCTGGAAACCAGAAAAACAGTGAAGACGAACCCCTGATGAGACTCGACTTCCTGACCGAAGAAGAATATCTGGAGATCCTCGATCAGGTTGGTAAGGAGAATCAGCACCTCGACGATGACGACCCCAATAAGTTTGTTGCAAAAATGGGGGCAGAAGCGTTGTTCGATTTGCTCAAAGGTCTCGACCTGGATTCACTTTCGTACGATTTACGTCACAAGGCGGATATCGAAACTTCACAGCAAAGAAAAAATGAAGCCCTCAAACGACTTCAGGTAGTTGAGGCGCTTCGCGATGCCAATACCCGTATCGAAAACCGTCCTGAATGGATGATCGTTAAAGTGGTTCCTGTAATTCCACCGGAACTACGCCCATTGGTGCCGCTAGATGGTGGCCGTTTTGCAACCTCCGATCTGAACGACCTTTACCGTAGGGTGATTATTCGGAATAATCGCCTCAAGCGATTGATCGAGATAAAGGCTCCAGAAGTAATTCTCCGAAACGAGAAGCGAATGCTACAAGAGTCAGTCGATTCGCTGTTCGATAACTCGCGAAAATCAAGCGCGGTAAAAACCGAGTCCAACCGTCCTTTGAAATCACTTTCCGACAGCCTGAAAGGAAAACAAGGCCGCTTCCGACAGAACCTGCTGGGTAAGCGTGTCGACTATTCTGGCCGCTCGGTAATTGTGGTAGGTCCAGACCTTCAGCTTCACGAATGCGGTATTCCCAAAGATATGGCCGCCGAGCTGTACAAGCCGTTTATCATTCGTAAAATGATTGAACGCGGAATTGTGAAAACCGTCAAATCGGCCAAAAAGATTGTCGACCGCAAAGAGCCTGTGGTATGGGATATCCTCGAAAATGTAATGAAAGGGCATCCCGTGTTGCTCAACCGCGCTCCGACACTTCACCGACTCGGTATTCAAGCGTTTCAGCCCAAAATGATCGAAGGAAAAGCGATTCAGTTGCACCCACTGGTGTGTACTGCTTTTAACGCTGACTTCGACGGTGACCAGATGGCTGTGCACGTGCCGCTGGGCCATGATGCTATTCTCGAAGCCCAGTTGCTGATGCTCGCTTCGCACAACATTCTGAACCCTGCCAATGGTGCGCCGGTAGCAGTTCCGTCGCAAGACATGGTGTTGGGTCTGTACTATATCACCAAAAACCGAACAAGCTCGTCTGAGCACCCGGTTAAAGGAGAGAATATGTCTTTCTATTCTCCAGAAGAGGTGATCATTGCCTTTAACGAAAAACGAATCGATCTGCACGCCTCAATTAAGGTTAGAGTGACCTACAAAGACGGCGACCAGGAAACAACTGAAATGATCGATACCACAACCGGTCGGATTATCTTTAATCAGGTGGTTCCACAAGGAGTTGGATACATCAATCAACTGCTTACCAAAAAGGCACTTCGCGATATTATTGGAGAGGTGCTGGCAAAAGTAGGGGTTGCGAAAACCGCAAAATTTCTCGATGACATCAAAGACCTTGGATTTACCATGGCCTTTAAAGGTGGATTATCGTTTAACCTGAACGATGTCATCATCCCCGCCGAAAAAGAAGAACTGGTCAATAAAGCCGTTCAGGAAGTAAACGAGGTGTTGGCCAGCTATAACATGGGTCTAATCACCGACAACGAACGGTACAACCAGATTATCGATATCTGGACACACACCAATAGCAAGCTCACCAATATCCTGATGAATCAGTTGATTGGAGATAAACAAGGCTTTAACTCGATTTACATGATGTTCGACTCGGGGGCAAGGGGATCAAAGGAACAGATCCGTCAGCTTTCGGGAATGCGGGGTCTGATGGCCAAACCGCAGAAATCAGGAGCTGCGGGTGGACAGGATATTATCGAAAACCCGATTATATCGAACTTTAAAGAAGGTCTTTCGATTCTGGAGTACTTTATCTCAACACACGGTGCGCGAAAAGGTCTTGCGGATACAGCATTGAAAACAGCCGACGCAGGTTATCTGACCCGCCGACTGGTAGACGTGTCGCAAGATGTGATCATCACCGAAGACGACTGCGGAACGCTGCGTGGACTGATTGCATCAGAACTCACCAAAAACGACGAGGTGGTAGAATCGCTTTACGATCGTATCCTTGGAAGAACTTCGGTACACGACGTGATTGATCCGAATAATGAGGAGGTGATCGTAACAAGCGGTGAAGAAATTGATGAAGCACTCGCAAACCGTATTGTAGACAGCGGAGTAGAAGAGGTTGAAATTCGCTCTGTACTGACCTGCGAAATGAAAATCGGGGTGTGCGGAAAATGCTATGGCCGCAACCTGGCTACTAACGGACATGTTAAAGAAGGTGAGGCCGTTGGCGTAATCGCAGCCCAATCGATCGGAGAGCCTGGAACGCAGCTTACACTTCGTACGTTCCACGTAGGGGGTACGGCATCTAAGATTGCTGATGATTCAGAGATCCGAGCAAAATACGATGGAAAAATTGAAATCGACGCGCTACGAACGGTCAGCAATAAAGGCGAAAGTGGTGACTCACACGAAATAGTTATCGGTCGGTCGGCAGAGTTGAAAATAATTGAGAGCAAAACCGGTATTATACTCACCACAGGAAATATTCCTTACGGATCAGAAATTTTTGTGAAAAGCGGCACCGCTGTAAAGAAAGGTGACCTGATTTGTAAATGGGATCCATACAACGCGGTGATGGTTGCAGAAACCGATGGAAAACTCGAATACGAGAACATCATCGAAGGAACGACCTACCGCGAAGAAATGGATGAGCAAACCGGATTTACCGAAAAGGTCATCGTTGAGCGACGCGATAAGAAAGTGAACCCTGAAATTCATATCGTCAGCGGAAAAGCTAAAGACATCCTCAAGTCGTACTCGTTGCCGGTTGGCGCCCACATTATGGTTGAGAAAGGTGCGAGCGTTAAAGCAGGAGATGTTTTGGTTAAGATTCCACGAGTAGCCGGAAAATCTGGAGACATTACCGGAGGTCTTCCTAGGGTTACAGAGCTGTTTGAAGCGCGAAACCCATCCAACCCTGCCGTTGTTTCTGAAATTGACGGAATTGTGAGCTTTGGTAAAATCAAGCGGGGAAACCGCGAGATTATTGTCGAGTCGAAAACCGGCGAAACCAAAAAGTATCTCGTGTCGCTTTCTAAACACATTTTGGTGCAGGAAAACGACTTTATCAAAGCTGGAAGTCCACTTTCTGATGGAGCCATCACCCCTTCTGACATTCTTGCCATTAAAGGGCCAACTGCGGTTCAGGAATATCTTGTTGACGAGATTCAGGAAGTATACCGACTACAGGGAGTGAAGATCAACGACAAGCACTTTGAAGTGATTGTTCGTCAGATGTTGCGCAAAGTGGAAATTGAGGACGCCGGTGACACGCGTTTCCTCGAAAAGCAGGGTGTTGACAAGATTGAGTTTATGGAAGAAAACGACGGCATTTTCGGTAAGAAAGTGGTAGTCGATGCCGGAGACTCATCCGTACTTAAAGAAGGGCAAATTGTTTCTGCTCGTCAGTTGCGTGATGAAAATTCTCAACTTCGCCGCCGGGATCTGAAACTGGTAGAAGCCCGAGAAGCCATTGCCGCGACTTCGCGACCAATGCTTCAGGGTATCACCCGGGCATCTCTGCAAACCAAGAGCTTTATCTCTGCGGCTTCCTTCCAGGAAACCACCAAGGTGCTCAACGAAGCAGCGGTTGCCGGAAAGCAGGACTTGTTAGGTGGACTGAAAGAAAACGTTATCGTTGGTCACCTGATTCCTGCTGGTACAGGTTTGCGTAAGTTCCAAAAACTGATTGTTGGATCAAAAGTAGAATACGATCAGTTGATGGCAGCAAAATCAGAAAAGGAAGAGGTCATCTCTGAAGATGACACCAAATAAAATCAACAGCGCCTCGCTCCAAGCGAGGCGCTGTTTTATATTAACCAATTAAGCGCTACCGTTATGGCAGATGAAAATGAAACTAAAAAGAACCAGCTAAGTATTGAGCTGTCCGAAGAAGTAGCTGAGGGAATCTATTCCAACCTCGCCATTATTACCCATTCCAACGCAGAATTTGTGATGGATTTTGTGCGGGTGATGCCGGGTGTTCCCAAGGCCAAAGTGAAATCGAGAATAGTACTCACTCCGCAACATGCCAAACGATTGATGCGTGCGCTAAACGACAACATCAATAAATTCGAAAGTACACACGGTACCATCGAGGATACCCAAGGGCCAGAGGGGGCATTTCCCATGAATTTTGGTGGCCCTACAGCTCAGGCATAAAGAAATTAAGGTGTTCCGTTGTTATTCAGGGGTGGGCTAATTTGGCTTGCCCCTTTTTTTATTCGAATGCCCGCTTGTTAAACAAAACGTAGCCAAAGCTGAACAAAAAGCTCCATGGCTCGTCAATTCTGTTTTCATAATAATTGGCGCTAAAGCTGAGCGGCCCCAGTGGCGAATGGTAAACCAGCGAAGTGCTACCCATGAAATAGGGCGTTTCCCAAGGTCGGCCAAGCGTTGCCAAATTAGCTTCCGACCGCTTGATTTCCTGATAGGGCAAAAACACATAACCTTCAATCCGCAAGTGAACACTCTTGGTGAAGTGAAATAAGCCCTTAAGCCCACCAGCAAGATATTGGTGTGCCCTGAATTCTTCCTGAAAAAAGGTGCGACTTTCCGGCACAGGCTGAAAGGCAGGAGCAGAAATAATGGTGGCAGAGTAATTCGAAAACAACGGACGGTTGGTGTACAATCCCTTCAGGAAAACTCCTGGCGAGAATCGCTTCCCTACTCGGAAATAGCGCTCAGCCTGCAACTCGAACTGTGCCCAGTCGTGGTAGTGGTTGAATTTCATGCCCAGATCGGAAGTGCTGCCCAAAATGGTCTCCTCGCGCCCGTTGATGTAGCGCGCCTTAATTTCAAATGCACCTCCTTCAGTGGGAAACTGCTTTTTATTCAGCGAGCTCATCTCAATTTTAAGTCCGCCAGTAACATTCCTGAAATAGGTTTGATCGGTAATATCTGAAGGAGTGAATAGATCGTTTTGGTAGTATCGGTCAAGCAGTCGGCTGTATTTAATATCAGCCTGAAATATTCCATGAGTTCTAAATGGTTTGGTTGCAATCACACCAGTATACCAGTCGTTCTGAACGATAAATGAAGGCTTCGATTCTTCAAAAAAATTGGCAAAACTCTTAAAGTAATCCCAGCGGTTTAGGGTAAATACGGGCTCCAGACTGAGCTTGTTTTTACCTGGAAATTCAAATCGAACGCGCGCACTGACCGATCCGTAGAATTTTCCGAAATAAGTGTTTGCGCTAATCACCATCGACCGACGGGCAAAGTGGTTGTATTTAAGTCCAACATATCCGGTGTTTACAGGTTTTGACGAAACGTGACCTCCGAAATCAACCGAAATTTCCTTTTCTTTTTTCACGTAGATGTTTAGCGTGTAGTGATCATCATCGGGATTTTTAGAAGTGCTGGGATAGGCATACCGCACCTTATCATCCTGAATGAGGTGATAAAATCGGCGCTTCATGTTGTCGAATGGAACAACTTCTTCTTTTTTGCGCAAACCCACCACTTTTTTCACATATCCGGCCTGCGATTCGTTCACTCCGCTAATGTTCACATCACTTATGGTAAGTGGTTGATAATCTGATTTGAAACTTTTACGCATGGCTGCCGTCTGTTCGGCAGTGCGGGTGCGATCTATTTGGGCTCTGATACTTCCAATTCGCTTCAGTGTTTCTTCGTAGCCCAAGTCGATAATTTGACGGATCTGACCGAAGTCAAACACACCGATATTGAGATCCGCTTCAATAATTACCGCGTTTTCATGAACCGGTTCATAGCTTGCTCTATCGATGATCATGTTTTTGAGCTGGCTCAGCAGGTTGTCGTCGGTGGGGGGCTCCAATGTTCCAGTCACGTTGCTGCCAATAATAAAATCAGGCTCAAACTCACTGTGCAGCACATCAATCGGAAAGTTGTTGTACAAACCACCGTCAAACAGCATCCGATCGCCGATTTTTACCGGCTCAAAAAAGAAGGGGTAGGTTACAGAGGCGCGCACGGCCTCTGACAGATTCCCTTTTCTGAAAATGACCTGTTCTTTGTGTTGAATGTCGGCCGCAATACATCTAAAAGGCACCATCAAACTGTCAAAATCGTAATTGGCCATGGCCGCTGGCACCGACATGATTTCCAAAAGTGTTAAGTCCATCAACGTCGGTCGAATCAAGTTGGTTGGAAGAATGCTCTGTACATTAAAGTTGTTATTGATCATCAGCCGCACCATCGAAGCGCTGTGTTCTTGATTGTAGAAATAATAGCGGTATTTGTTTTCGAAATCGCCATTAGTGGCCAATTGGAACTGTCCGCTGGTAACCAATGAATCCATTTGCTCGGGTGAGTAGCCAATAGCGTACATCGCTCCGATAAAAGCACCCATGGAAGTGCCGGTGACGTAGTCGATGGGAATGCCATTTTCTTCTAAGGCTTTAATGACCCCAATATGTGCGAGCGCTGCTGCGCCACCTCCGCTCATCACTAAACCGACACGTTGAGCATGCAATGATGACCACGACAACAAAAATAAAATGGCGATAAATAAACGTCTCATTCTCCCAAGGGTCGTTACAAAGCTAACATTCTATCTGCTTTTCCTATACCGTTTTATGATGCAGCTTTTTAATTATTCGGATAGTCGGTGGTGCAATTGTTTGAGGTATGACGGCATTTTTAACATTCGGGAGCCGTACCACGAAAACATCGTGCCATCAACCCGTTCCACGCGGCACCGAGAAAACGTTTTCCGAAAGGCTACTGCATGTTCGTCATTGAAGGGATAAGGCTCCGAAGAAAGGAAAATTACATCGGGTGCAGCTTGTTGTATCTCCTCGATGGTCAATGAAGGATAGCGCGATTGGCCGGTCTCAGCACGCGATCCGAAAATATTAATCCAACCCGCGCGGTGAATCACATCGTGGATAAAGTTATCTGTGCCACAAGCCATTATCGGATTGTTCCAAATCAAATAGGCTACTTTTAATGTGGGTGCTGTGGTTTTGGCCAGCGCATCAAAACCGCTGGAAATGGAATGAGCCATTGACCTTCCTTCCGGTTCTTTTCCGCAGATCGTGGCCACTGCTGCAATCATTTCAACTGCCTGATTCACCGTTCTGACATCGCTCATCCAAACCGGAAATTTCCCGCTCAACTGCTCAATTTCATCCCGGGTGTTTTCTTCCTTGTTGCCGATGATTAAGTCGGGCTGAAGGGCAGCAATGTGGTCTAATCGTAGGTTTTTTGTGCCGCCAATGGATTGGGCTTGTTTTCGGGCAGTGTCGGGAAAAATACAAAACTTCGTCACGCCAATTACTTGTTTTCCAACACCGATATCGAACAGCATTTCGGTGATTGACGGAACCAAAGAAACAATCCGACACGGTTTTCGGGAAATGGTTACCTGCCGGTTGAGCTGATCGGTGTATCGTTGATATTGACCTTTTAGCAAAGCACTCCGATAAGATCGTGGCGCGTGATGATGTGGTATTTTTTATCGTCTATTTTCACCAAAACGGCCCGCACCTCTTTGTTAATCATCGGGGCAATCTCAGAAGCCGGTGTGTCGGCAGCGATAACCGGCAATGGATCCGACATGACATCGCTTACCGGAGACTCGCCAATGGCGGGGTTTTCTACCAGTCGTTGAAATAAGGTGCTTTCATTAACACAGCCTACAAACTCGCCATTTTCAATCACGGGGATTTGAGAGATATCGAATTCTCGCATTTTGTGAATGGCGTTGGAAGCCAGCTCACCGCTCAGAATGGAAACCAGTGGCATGTCGCCGTGTTGATTTACCAAATCGATGGCCAGTTTATTGCGATCGTTTAAAAAGCCACGGTCGCGCATCCAGTCGTCATTAAACACTTTGCCCACATAGCGAGATCCGTGATCGTGAAACAATACCACCACCACCGAATTTTCATCGAGCTGGTCTTTTAATTGCCGCAGACCGGCAAACGCTGAACCGGCACTATAGCCGAGAAAAAGACCTTCTTTGCGGGCCAGCTCGCGCGTTGTTAGCGCACCTTCCTTATCAGTGACTTTCTCAAAGTGGTCAATCAGCGAAAAATCCACGTTCTTGGGCAGAATGTCTTCGCCAATTCCTTCGGTGAGGTAGGAATAGATTTCTTTGGTGTCAAATTCACCGGTTTCGTGGTATTTTTTGAATACCGACCCATAGGTGTCAACTCCCCATATTTTGATATCGGGATTTTTTTCTTTGAGGTATTTCGCCACTCCGGAAATGGTTCCGCCCGTTCCAACACCCACTACAAAGTGCGTGATTTTTCCGTCGGTTTGATCCCAGATTTCGGGGCCGGTGGTTTCGTAATGTGCCTGGGTATTGCCGCGATTGTCGTATTGATACGGATAGTATGAATTCGGAATTTCTTTGTTGAGCCGCTCTGCAACCGAATAGTACGATTCGGGGTGATCTGGAGGAACATTGGTTGGACACACCACCACTTCTGCTCCCATGGCGCGTAAAATATCCATCTTTTCTTTGCTCTGCTTATCACTGAGGGTACAGATCAGTTTGTAGCCTTTGATAATACAGGCCAGAGCCAGCCCCATGCCCGTGTTTCCGCTCGTGCATTCTATAACGGTGCCACCGGGCTTGATCTGACCGGCTTTTTCGGCATCTTCAATCATCTTCAATGCCATGCGGTCTTTTACCGAATGACCGGGATTGAAGTATTCCACCTTGGCCAGAATCGTTCCCGGAATATCGGCAGCAATTTTATTGAGTTTTACCATTGGCGTGTTTCCAATGGTTTCCAGTATGTTGTTTTTAATTTTCATGCCATTCAGCTATTTGCAACTGCAAAGGTAACCAACCTCAGTCAAACCGAATGGCTTTGACCGGCGAGATTCTGTTGATGAGGTAAGATGGGACAATCAATACCAACAAGCAAATGGTGAGGGTTCCGACATTCAATAACAAAATGTGTTGCCACTGCATCAGCACCGGAACCTCAGACACGTAATAATTGACCGGATCGAGCTTCACCAGTCCAAAGTAATCTTGAAGTAGACAGAGACCGATGCCGACCACATTGCCAATCAACAGACCGCGGCTGATCAGATAAAAGGCATTGTGTAAAAAAATCTTGCGCACCGACCAATCGGATGCACCAATGGCTTTTAAAATACCGATCATATTTACCCGCTCCAAAATCAGAATCAACAGGGCCGACGACATATTGATAACGGCCACAATAATCATCAGTGTGATGATGATCCTGGGGTTAATGTCAATCATTTCGAGCCAGTTGAAAATTTCGGGGATGCGCTCAGCAATGGTCGTGGTTTTTAGATTGTAATCCAGCGCATGATAGATTTCGATTTCTGCATCCGACAGTTGATCAAAATGATGAAGCATCACTTCGTATCCACCGATGTACTGGTCGTTGCTGCCACCGGATGTGGTTACCGCTACCATTTCGGGTTGGCAGATACACCCCACGTGGTTATTTGCCGGTTTAAAAACGACCCATGCGGTATCGGCTATGGTCTCCGAACGATCGGTTACCACGAGCTGGATGGTGCTGTCGCGGTCAACGCAAACCATTCTTGAACCCGGCTCGGTCAATCCAATATCCGACCAGTTATAGCGGTATTGACCATCACCTCCGTACACCAGGGGCTCCAGGATGAGCGCTCCCGACGAACAGTTTTCTTTTACCCTTATTTGGGCTTCAAGGCCCCATTGATTAATGCGCTGAAGGTGTTGAATGTCGACGAAAATAAACTGGATGTCAAACTCGTACAACCCCGATTCGTACAATCCCGAAATGGTAAAGCGCCGCGGACTTAGACTTCCGGATTGATTGGTGAAATAAATCGAAATCCGGTCTTCTACGTTGAGCTCCAGCAAATCGGCCAGTAGTTTCGAAATGAGAATATCATTGCTGGCAGCCGTATCGGAAATTTGCGGCAGCCGCCCTTCACTGAGTTTATCGTTGAAAAAGCTCCAGTCGAAATCGCTACCGATGCCTTTGGTGATTACCCCTTGAATATCGCGTGAAGTTTCTACAATTCCGGGTTTGGTGGCAAAAACATGAACGTGCTTTACCGCCGGCATCGGCAAAATGGTTTCTTTAAGTTGTGGATGGTATAAAAGGGCCTCCGATTCGTACGAATTATTCATCGACAACCCCGAAATGGTGATGTGCGCCCCAAATCCGGTTACCTTGTTGCGCACTTCCGATTTAAAGCCCGTGACGATTGCCATTGAAACAATCATTACGATCATTCCAAGTGCTATTCCTGCCATTGCAATTCCAACGATTGGCCTGGAGAAGGATTTTTCGCCGCTTTCGCTAACTTTGAGCATTCGGCGCGCTATGAAGGATTCGAAATTCAACGATATAAAGCAAACGATTGGAATGCGTAAAAGTAGGAAATTAATGCACCGTCTATTCATTTTAATGCCCGTGCTTGCGGCGCTCGGCGTTACTTCGGTGCAGTGTAACAACAATCACGCGGCGATGAATAATTCGGTAGACGAGCGAGTGCACACCCCGGTAAAAATTACCACCGGCGCCGAACAGATGGAACTGGTGTTGCAGCATTGCCAAGGAAAAAAAATTGCTTTGGTGGCCAATCAAACCTCGCAAGTAAACGGGGTGCACCTGCTCGATACGCTGCTTGCTCAGGGGGTGAAGGTGACAAAAGTTTTTGGACCAGAACACGGCTTTCGTGGCAACGCAGCAGATGGAGAGCTGGTCGCTTCAGAAACCGACTGGGCTACCGGACTACCCGTAGTGTCGCTCTATGGAAAGAACAGAAAACCCACCGCCGATCAGTTGCAGGATGTTGATGTGCTGATTTTTGATATTCAGGATGTGGGTGCCCGGTTTTACACTTATATCAGCACCTTGCATTTGATTATGGAAGCTGCCGCCGAAAATGATCTGGCCGTTTTGGTGTTGGATCGACCCAACCCGCACGGGCACTATATCGACGGACCTGTGCTTGAGGAAGGGTTTTCATCATTTGTCGGTATGCATCCAGTGCCGGTGGTTCACGGAATGACCGTGGGCGAATACGCCCGGATGATCAACGGAGAGGGCTGGCTAAAAAATGGCCTGACTTGCCATTTGGAAATTATTCCATGCACCGGATATTCGCACACCACGCGATACGAACTTCCAGTTGCACCATCACCGAATCTGCCCGATATGACCAGCATCTACCTGTATCCCTCGCTGGCTTTTTTCGAAGGCACCGAAGTAAGTGTGGGTAGGGGCACAGATCGGCCATTTCAACAAATTGGTATGCCTGGGTTCGACGCTGGAAATCACGATTTCACGCCGCTAAGTATTCCGGGAGTATCCAAATATCCACCACACGAGGGAAAAACCTGCCGGGGATTCGACCTGAGCCAGGACGATTATTCATCGCTCAACCAGATTAATCTGGAGTGGCTGCTGACGATGTATCGCCACGCACCCGATCAGAATGCCTTTTTTCTCAAAAGCGGCTTTTTTAATAAACTCGCCGGCACAGACCAGTTGATGAAACAAATCAGGTCTGGTTTAACCGCAGAAGAAATCCGCACCAGTTGGCAGCCGGGACTGGAGCAGTTTAACACGGTGAGGCAGCGGTATTTACTTTACGACGATTTTTAGTCCTGATTTTCAAGGAAGCGCCGGGTGCAGTCGAGGAGCCTTTCGGTTTGATGTTCTACGGCAGCTTTCACCTTATCTGGATTCTGGATATTGCCATCTCCATCCACCTGAGCGCAGGCTCCGTATGGGTTTCCTCCCGCATCAAAAACGCGCGGATCGGTATATCCCGATGGTACAATGATGGCTCCCCAGTGCATCATTGTCCGATAAATACTCTGAATGGTTCCTTCCAGTCCACCATGTAAATTCATTGCGCTGGTAGTGGCACTGACCAGTTTATTGACCAACTTTCCTTGCGACCACAACCCTCCGGAAGTATCGATGAATGCGGCGGCCTGAGAAGGCCAACTTCCGTAGCGCGTAGGAACGCTCCAAATTATGGCATCAGCCCACTCTAAGTCTTCCAAGGTGGCTTCTTTTTCTTCTGACGAGCGCTCCAGAAAATCTTTCCATGCCGGATTGCTGTCGATGGCCTCACGCGGAGCCGTTTCTCTGATTTTGTGCCGGCGCACTGTGGCTCCCGCTGATTCAGCAGCATCGGCAATCCATTTCGACATTTGGTGATTGGCCCCAGTGGCGCTGTAATAAATCACGGTTAACTTAATCTTGTTCATAGCGTTTGTGTTTTTCTATTAATGTAAGGTTCAATTAAGTTACTAATTAATGCCGGTGCTGCCAAAGAACGAAGTGGTTATTCACGCATATTAAAATGGGTGGCCCTTGAGTCGGTTTCAAATAATATCTTTGAAATCACTTTTAAATTTTGATGAATGAGCGCGTACCTACAGGAATTGTCCTACACCGTAGTTCCGGTGATCTTTTTTATGCTTGGACTGGCATTTATTTATCGCGAATACTTAAATCACCGGGCCAATTTTCAGGATAAAGAACTGACTTTGCTGAAAGCATCCAAGCCATCTGGTGGCCCTGTTGCTGCCACTACCTCTGGCGGAGCGGCCGAACAATTGCGCATTCAGGCTTATGAAAGATTGGTGTTGTATCTTGAACGCATTGCTCCCGATGCGCTGATCATGCGGACGCACCAAACCGGTATGTCGGCCGATTTGCTGAAAAACGCACTGGTCAAAGCCATTCGCGATGAGTTTGAACACAACCTTTCGCAGCAGATATTTGTGTCTGAGCAGGTTTGGAAACAAGTGATTCATGCCCGGCAGGAAAGCATTCAGCTCGTGCACATCGCTCATCAAAAAATGCCGTCAGGTGCCAGCGGACTCGAATTGAGTAAGTTGATTTTTAGTATTCTTTCTGAAGTGGGCAAAAAACCCAACGAAGCGGCGTTGGATGCAGTTATTAAAGAAGCACGCCAATTAATCATCGCCAGAAATTAATCTTTTCGTAGGTATTCCATTAATTTTCCTGCTGCCTCAAACGGACTGATGTTGCCGCGGGTCACCTGTTCTTCCAATCGTGACTTGTGCGCTCCGAGCGTGGGGTGTGTTTCCATAAAGCGCTGCCACAAGTCGTTGATGGTGCTCCGAAACCAGTAGAGTGATTGCCGGCTGCGGTTGGTTTCGATATATCCCGAGCGTTGCATCTCCTGCCGGTAGTCCTTAATAATTTGCCAAAGCGCTTCGAGGCCTTGATGGTGCAGTGCAGAGCAGGTACGAACTTTTGGTGTCCATCCGTTGTTGTTGGGCGGAAATAGATGAAGTGCGTTTCGGTAGGCTCGTTGGGCTTTTTGGGCCTTTTCGCGATTTTCTTCTTCCGCCTTATTAATCACCACCAAATCTGCCATTTCCATAATGCCGCGCTTGATGCCTTGCAATTCATCGCCCGCTCCGGGAAGCATCAACAACAAAAAGAAATCGGTCATGCTGTGCACGGCAATTTCCGACTGACCCACGCCCACTGTTTCAATAAAAATTAAATCATAGCCGGCTGCTTCGCATAAAATCATGGCTTCGCGGGTAGATCGTGCAATTCCGCCCAGGGCCATCGCCGAAGGGGTGGGACGAATGAAAGCATTGGGATGAACCGACAGCATTTCCATTCTGGTTTTATCACCGAGAATGCTGCCGTGACTTTTTTGGCTCGAGGGATCGATGGCCAATACGGCAATGCGATGTCCATCTTGCACCAGCATTTGGCCAAACGATTCAATAAAGGTGCTTTTTCCTGCCCCGGGCACACCCGTTACGCCGATCCGAAACGATTTGCCCGATTCAGCATAGAGCAGACTCACCAACTGCTGTCCGCGGGCATGGGTCTCGGGGTGATTGCTTTCTACCAGCGTAATTCCTTTGCTCAGCGCCGACTGATTGCCATTGCGGATTTGTTCGGCCAGCGCCTCCACAGAGAGTTGCTGCCGACGTGAGCTACGCAGCCGATCAATCGCTTCTTGTTGTGCGCGGGAGAGTGAATCGTCGGGGTTCGACATTTGATCAAGAATTGTTGAGCATATTCATCAGATGTGGCGGCAGCAGATTGCGCGTGGCAGCGGCCATTGTCGAAGCGTTCACGCCCTCCGCGTTTTCAAGCGCCTTGTTTAGTGCGATGATCAATAAATCCGTTAACTCGTCAGCGTCGCCCTGGCGCAGACTGTCGTCGATCGAAATCGATTTGATTTGGCGGTTGCCGTTGCATACCACCTTGATGCGACCGTTGGCCGACTCGCCTGAAACAGAAATGGTATCGAGCTGCGCTTTGGTGTCTTCCACCTGCTGTTTCATTTCACCCAGCTTTCCAAAAATATCTCCGAACATAGTGTGTTGTTTTCGACCACTAAGTTAACCAAAGGGCATCAAAAACAACGATTACTTCATTAGTCTTGATGAGTGGAGCAACTGGCTTTGATGGTCAAGTAGTCGAATTTCGTACACTCCCGAGGCCAGGTGTGACAGGTCAATCTGAAGGGTATTGAACCCGCGGGTCAGTGGGCTGCTCTCCAGATAGAGTTGTCTTCCGGTTAGGTCGATGAGCTGCATAGATATTTCTGCGTCAAAAGGCATCGTGATGTCGAGTGCGGTTTTTCCATCTGTTGCCGGGTTGGGAAAAGGGTGCGTGACGATAATTTCTGTAATCTGACGACCGATGGCCACAGGTCCATACAGGTTTTCTGCGCCATTGTTATCGACCTGCTTGAGGATGTAGTAGGATTGCAGGGCTGGTTTTTCGTCGTATAAAATGTATTCCTGTGCCATTTCCGAACCCCCCGTTGCATAAACATATCCGATGGTTTGATATTCAAATCCGTCAGTAGATCGCTCAATGAGATAGTGATCGGCGTTGATTTCGGAAGCCACTGACCAGATGAGCTTATTCCGTGCACCATCGCGCGTACCGTCAAACGACAGGATCTCAACGGGCAGCGGCGTACAATCGAGGGTTAAACCACCCGAGTTGTTCCAAGTAAAGTTATACGGAGTGGAACTGGCCGACCAGTTGTCGATCATTAGGATATACACCTTACCCACATCGCCCGGCCCCACGGTAATTGGGTTTACCACGCCATCTCCACCGGCACCTTCTGAGTTGTCGCCGGCTCCGGCTTGAAGCCCGGTAGGCACCGATGGTGCCGCCCACGAACACCGAAGTGGTGGCCCCGGAGGCGGACAAATGGGACTGTCATATGGTCCCCACACGGCAAAATCATAATCCCGAAGCGGTGTGGGAGTGAGCATAAAAGCCATGGTACCCGTACTCTGTGGCGAAAAGAAAAACCACGAAGATTGGTTTTCGGTGGATAGGCACCCTCGATTCGTGGAGTTTAACTCTTGAATGCCCGCGCCTGAACTGTTTCCCGCAAAGCTGTTGTCGCTGCAAATGGTGTGGGCACCATTGCAATCTTGCTGAGAAGCCGGCGGTTGGGAGCCACAATCAACACACGACACGGTGGCCGACCATCCGGGGTACGTTAAGCTTCCGTCGGAGTCGAAAACAAAGGTCAAACAGCCGGTGGCATTGTTTGCAATTAGGGTTTCACCGGCTAATTGTGTTCCGGTATAAAAGCCCAATTCAGGACTTGATGTAGAAGATCCGTCATATACGTCGAGATAATCCCAGTAATTCTCAATAGAGAATGAATTAAAATGCACCGAGACGCACGACTCGGGGGTAGGAGGGCAAATGGTTGTGACGGTATATTCGTGGTTGGAATAATTTCCCGATGGACCTCCGCTGTCGTAAAATGTACCCGGACAGGTTATCCCGTTTCCGCCACTACCACAACTCGTGCACGACCAGTCAATTCCCATGCAAGAGAAATTGCTGTTACAATTCCATTGGGTCAGTAGCAACGTAACTTGTCCGGTAAAGGTCGCTGTCCACGTAAGGCTCGATTGAAGGCCGCAGTCGTCGTCGTTATAGGTTATTAGGTTTGGAGCTATGCATGAACTGCCCGAAAACAGCGTGAGCTGTGAATCCCATAACCCGCCGTTGCAGGTGTTCCAGTTATAGGTTTCGCCTACCTCAACATGGTAAAAGGAATATTCAGCACCCCAACTACACGTACTCACTGTAACTGGCGTATTGGAAGTGGTGGTATGAACCCCTGATGGATAATGTGAGTTGCAATTATAACATTGCGCCGAAGCAGGGACGTTCCACCCCAAAACCACCATCAGGCAGAGCAGGTATTTGCCAGCTACCTTCATTCGCCAATGGAGTATAAATCTGGGTTAGATTTTATGTGTTGCTGCTTTTCGGGTGGCAGCACTTCGAATTCACTTCGCGATAGGTGGCGAGGTTCATGCATCCGGTTTTGCATGGCCGCATAGCGATCTGGATATTGATTGACCCAGGTTTCCTTTTGCTGTTGGTAAACGGCAATCTGTTCGGCAGTAGCACGAGGCGGAAGCATGGGGAAATCGGCGGGCATCCCATTTTTATGCACAGCCCGGTAGCCCGACTCAGCCAAAACAGCCATTGCGACTTGTCGCTGGTCTTCGCTGTCGTATGCGAAACGGATTAAAGGATATTCGCGGTTCAAAAGGATTATGTTTTCTGTACTTTGAAGGGTTTTCACCGCTTCTTTAAAGTCAGCAACAGAATGATCGACCAAAGTAATGACACTTCGGTTTGGGGGTTGTGCGCTTAAAGTGCTAATCGCTAATGTGCTTATCAGAAGGGTTAGCGCCAGTGTTCTTGATGTCATTGGTGTTGGCAATGTCATGCTAAATATAGCCAAAAGCCCAACATTAAACCAAATTGCAATATAAGTCCAAATTTAATTTCACTGCGGAACTACCACGCGTATCATCGGTCTGCAAATCCAGCCAACGTATGTTTAATGCTCAGGGTGAGCAATACCAAAGCGCAGGCAGCAATTATCATGAAGCAACTGAATAGTGCTGAGCGTATTCCCGCGTCTATTATTTCAAACGAGTTGTAAGCCAGGAAAGGAGATAGTACAGTAAATGGGGTGGTATAATATGGAAGGTTTTTGAAGAGTAGGGCTTTGGGGAGCTCTCGGGTCAATGGCATAAAAAAAAGCCCCGACGGAATGTCGGGGCTTTCAGACCTCAGAAACAGGTTCTGAGTGTTATTTCACTACCAGTCGTTCGATGGCAAATGGTTTACCATCTACATAAACCTGCACGGTGTACACGCCCATGGCAAGTTGCTCGTTGAATCGAATCAATCGGAACAATTGGTCGCCTTCATGGCCAAACTCGTCGGAAGAGACTTGCTTACCATAGATGTCGAACATAACCATGTACACTTCGTGGCTGCCATCGCCCAGGCCACTCATCTCAACACGAACTTCGTTTCCGGCGTTCGGGTTGGGGTAGAGGGTGGCGCTGCCCAATTCTTCCATATTGCGCAATCCAGATATGGACTCTGTATCCATACCCTCAGAATCACCAATGGTAATCGTACACGGAGGTCCAAAGTCACCAGGAATTCCGCTTTGTGTAACCCTTACGCGCACCTCGTATTCACCAGGTGTGAGTGCAGGCGTTACATGTTGCAGCGGCAACACGTAGTTAGCTGAATTGCGGGTGTGAACGGTTCCTAAATCCAGATTCAGCAATTGGAACGAGTAGAAATCAGCCTCACACACGGTTTCAGACAGCATGTTGCCAGTTGCCGGGTAAGGGAATGATAGGCCGCAGAACTGCGCACGCATCGCCAGGTTGTTTGGTGGAAGCGCCAGCTCGACGGGCAGAACAGTAGAGAATCCACTCCACTCACCGAGTACCCTCACTTCAACAGCAACGTTGTAAACGGTTCCCGGAACCAATCCGTTCACCCAATTCAGCCTAACTGAAGGATTACCGGTGCCGCGGGTGTAGTAGATTTCGTTGGCGTTGTTTGGATCCGTGTCTGGATCGAATCTCCAGCGGAAATTCTCAGATCCCGAAACGTTGTAGGCAGTTACCAAATCGCAAAGCGAGTAAGGCTGGTTGCTTGTATTGGTTGGTGTGAAGTTCGGACGCACCTCTGTTGGCGTTACGTTTGACGATGTACTAATAGTACACTCAGCAGCGCCGATTGCATTCGGGTCCTCGTCGTCTATCTGGAACACACCCCATACCTCACCGTGTCCGGGAACATCAAGCAAGATACGCACATATACGTTGTAGGTCTTGCCGTAGTCCATACCCAGCCACTCGATTCGAGTAGAGTAGTTGGGGCCTCCGCGGGTCCAGGTCCAGTTTTCGGTAGCTCCCTGCTCTGCAATCAGCCACTGATAATCAAGCGCACCTTGTCCGCTTTGTGGAGTTGCGCCAACAAAGTCCTCGAGTTGGAAACCGGTTTGGTTACAAGCATAGAGGAAGTTGTTCGGGTTGTCCTGAACTTTTGCAGTTGGGAAGTACTGAACATTCAGCAGGAAGTTTCCGGTGGCGCTGGTGTACGAGTATCCGTAGTAATCACGAACGCGAACCACGTAGTCTCCGGCAGGTAGGTCTTCAATAAAGAGACTTACCGGACCGCTTCCAGCAGGAGCTACAGAAGTACAAGTAGCACAAGCGTCTTGGAACAAAGTAGCTGATGCACAAGCCCCATCCCATTCGATATTACAACACCATGAATCTGCTGCGCAAATTGCGCTCTCACAAGCGGGCAGACTTGGGAAGCCCGTGCCGCTGTGTGGCGAATCGCAGAATGGTCCTGAAAGGTCATCACTCCATCCGCAAGCAACCACGGTGCCATCACAGGCATCAAGCACTTCAACCACGCCAAAGAAACCGCCAAATGGATTCAGGTTTACCCAGTAGTGGTTCGCACTTGGCACGTTGAAGGTGTAGTACACATCCGGACCGTTGGTGCCTGCACAGGCCGAAGTACCGTCGGTAAGGGCACCTACAATCGTACCCAACACATTGGAAACAGCAGGATACTTCATCGGGTTAAGGGCTGTTGCAGAAGCACAGTCGTCGTTTACAGGAGAGAATATACAGCTTGCATCATCCACATTAGCCGCTGGATCGTAGTTCATCGCCTCCGGATTAGTACAACCATAAACCGTAAGCATACCGCAATAGATATCAGCAATGATTTCATTGTAGCTAGAAGTAGTCTGGCATGAATTCGATCCATCTGAAGTGAAGGTGATGAACAATCCATTACCAAGTGTCGACTCCACAACAATATCAGTCATTTGGCTGAGGCTTGTTGGGTTCTGGAACAAGATGGGTGCACTGGTATTTGCTCCATCATAGATGGTGAATTTGTCCCAAGTATAGCTCTCAATCGTACCCTGAAGGAAGTATAGTATAACCTGACCGCCGGGGGTTAAAGGTGAGATCTCAAAGGAGGTGTCCTCAAAGTTGCCATAGCAGTAGGTGAACACTTCAGGTGGATCAGTACAATCAGGAAGCTGACACGAACCATCATCCAGTGTAGCATTAGGATCAAAGTTGATTGCGTTGGGATTGTTACAACCCAGCACCTCACAAACTCCGTTGATGGTAAATGGAACAGTTGTATTGGCACCGCCACTAACAGAACCGCCATCAACTCCCGAAATACTCCAGCTTATTTCTGTTGGCCATGATCCTCCTGAAACGAATATTTCGTAACAGCCATCTTCCCAGCAAAAGTAATCTTCTCCGTAGAAAACACCACTTGGGCCCGTCAGGGTGTGTGCTGCTGATGAAATATCTCCGGTGGCGATTACAACAGGGGTGAATGGATCTACAAAGCTGGTAATGGTGTACGTACCACCGTTCCATCCATCACCAAAACTGTCTTCCATTGATAATACAATGCCGTTCTCCTCAGGTCCGCAAAACAAGCACGAACCATCGTCGATACCGGCCAGCGGATCGTAGTTAATAGCGGTCGGATCAGTACAACCCGGAGGGGGTAATGCCTCCTGAACACACACGCCAAACGTTCCGGTTGCTCCTTGTGAGGTGCTGATACGGAAAGCGTAATCGGTATTTGGCTCAACACCAAATGGACCAAACACTGTGTTGGACGTGAAATTGGCACAGTACAATACTTCTCCCGAGCATTCTTTGAACAACTCGATGTAAGCAGAACCCATCGTGCCGAGTGTCAGCGCGATTTCAACTCCGGTGCTTGAACCTGAGTTAAAAGTGAAGAACTCATCTACAAAGGGTACAGTAGCGCCAAGGCACGAAACATAATTGCCCAAATCATTGTCAGAACCAATGGTGGTGAACATTTCCTGATTGGCAGGACAACCACCGCCGGCATTCACAGTAAGTACATGAGCGTCTTCGCACGAATAGCAGGAACCGTCGTCAAACTGTGCCAGCGGATCATGATTCAGCGCATTTTCATCTGTACAGCCCGAAGGTGGAGAAACACAGATACTGTGGTTTCCGTTATTGCTGGCCGCAGTAGTTATACGTACAATATAATCGGTGTTTGGTGTAACGGCGATGTGCTGTGGCGAAGCATATCCATTTTCACAGAAAATAGCTTCTCCTCCACATCCTTCGTAGATATCCACAACAACAAAAGCAGCGAGTTCAAGTTCAACGTACAGGGTGATATAATCGTAACTTCCTGAATTGAAGGTGTACCATGCATCTTTGTAGTCCGGCATAACAAAGTCGATACAACTGATGTCGAGACCGGAGGAGACCATCCCTGCGAAAGAGTTGGTTGTACTGCCCAACGGACAGCCACCACCTGGTTGCAATGACAGTACACTTGCCGTGGCACAACTGATACCACCAATTTGGGTGGTAAATGAAACCGGTGCAGCATCGGCTGATTCCTCAATACAATGCTCAACGACCACGGCATGGTAGGTGGTGTTGTCATCCAAACCGTCTATGAAAACAGGGGTTTGCGGCCCAGAAGCCGTCGTGACACCAGAAATACTCACCACCTCATCTACTCCAGGCGTAAAGCCTGGCAAACCAACGTAAACGGTGTAATCCGTTCCGGCAGGGTTGTTTGAGGTCCACCCAATGGTAGCACTTAGGTGCGTAACGTTGGAAGCGGTCACCGAAACACTAGGGAAACAACTTGGACAAGTAGCTCCGCTGTACACAATTTCTCCGTCGTTGAAGTTGCAGAAGTCTGTTTCAGCAACCAGCGTGACGTTGTCGGTAGCAGGGTTCAACACAACACTAAAGGTGTTGGTACTACACACGGCACCACCTTGCACACAGCTCACAGTACGGGAGCGGAAACCACTGGCTTGCGTTTCACAGAGATCATTGAGGTGATGGATAAACCGAATTACGCCGCTAAAAGAAGCGGTCCATTCTACACTTCCATTACCAGCGGCCAGCGCAGTGGTGGCATTTGCATCTGCAATGGTGATGAAATCGGTGGCAACGTTGGAACCAAACGTGTAAATGTTGCCTTCAATTACATTCACAAGCGAATATTCGCTTGGCCAACCATTAGTTGTTATGTTGTAGGTTGTGCCGTTACAGTTGGGTACGTTGTATGTACCAGAAGGCCATTGGCCTTCTGGTGAGCCAAAACACGCGGGTCCGGTATAGGCTCCTTCAGAACCTTCAGCCGAAAACGAGATATCTCCGAAGCTGCAAGTATAGATTATTTGCGTACCCGAGGAGGCACCACTCAAATGAATATCGATATCGATCATTCCGTCAATGGTGGCCGTTAGGGAGAAATCGCCCCAAGTGCCTGCCGTGCTACCCATATTTACCTCATAGGCACACTGCTCAGCAGCGTCACAACCAGGCAACATGAATTGGGTTTGCTCAAATACCACTCCTCCGGATTCTGAACAGGCGGTTACCACTTGCACCGTAATATCGCTGAAGGGATAAGAACCGTCAAGCTGAACGGAAGCCGATGAGGTGCCCGCAGGGAAGGTCTCGTTGGCAATTTCAATACTGCCAAAAAAATCTTCAATCAGAACGATAACCTGAATTTCTTCCACGTTTTCAGGAAGCTCGATATTGTTCCAAGACAATTCAACCAAGTCGGCAGCAAGGCGCGTGGCCTGAATGTCGTTCACTGGTGAACAGTCAGGACATGCGTTTGACTGGCTGTAAAGAATCGATTCAGCCGGGCCTGCATCAGAGAACACGATGACCTGATCGGAGTTGGTGAGCGTAACCTGATGGTTAGAAGAGATGCCGCCGTTTCCGTTGTTCATCATTTGTAGGCTGATCGGACTCCCGGGGCAGGCCGCGATGGTCCAGCTCTGCGTCTGAAGGTTTGCATCGAGCGTATAGTCGGTCGATGACCAACCGTTGTTCACGCGGATGACGGCTTCGCCCCATCCTTCACCAGAAGTGTTAGATAAGGTCAGCTCATAGGCGCAAACATCCTCTGGAGCACAGTTCAAAGTAGTTCCAATTACGCCAGATGAAGATGAAGTAACACCTCCAGTACAGTTGGCATAAACATCAAACAAGTACTGCGTTCCGGCGTCAAGTCCAGTGATGGTGTATGGAAGATCAACACCGCTTACCGAACCACCTGGCCAGGTAATATCAAACGACTCATAGTTTGAAAGGTTGAAGCAACTGTTAGTGCTGCCCAGCAGATCCAGGGTGATGGACTCATTGGTGTAGGCCGTAACCTCAGTAACGGCTGGGATACAGACATTGTCCAGAGTAGGAATTATACACCACTGAACAAGTGTGCCGTTGTCGCCGCCGAAGTGATCGGTTACCGTTAGGGTCCAGTTGCCTTCTACCAATTCGTCATTGAAAATAGCCAGCGACTCTTCCGGAATAACCGGACCTAAACGAGAAGCGCACCAGGTTCCGATAGGTAGTCCTGCGTTATCGTCGAACATGGCATGCAGGTTTGACGCACTTCCACAGCTTTGATTAAACAATGAAACTGTCGTACCGCAGGGGCTGGTCAGGGTTATGGACATGTCAGATACCCAAGTGTGCGTTATATTCACCGCCACTTTCAGATCAGTGATATACGATCCGCCCGATTGAGGGCCTACGTTGATCGTGCTCACTGTTGGGGTGCTATTGCTGATAAACGAACCGGGTGAAGCCGTAAAACCAGCCATACACTCATCGGTGGGTGGCGTTGGACAATCGGTTGAGGTAATCGTTATTACGTATGGACCAGAATAATCCGCGCCGCCGTCTATTGCAGCCAACACAGGGAAGTAATAGGTGCCGGCATCCAAACCGTTGAACATATACGTTGGACTACCATCACCACACAAATTCCAATCGACCAGATCGTGGATAATTAAAGAAGCTGCATTGGCCGGACATGTCGGTGCAACTGACTGGTACGAGGATAGGATGGCGTTACCACAGAGATCGATGATCACATTGTTACAAGTACCGGTCACCGTAAAGGCTTCCCAAACCATGGTTCCTCCGGTAAAGGTGTTGTCATGCGTTGCGCCTTCACTGTTGCCATTGATGACTTCGGGTACACCAGAAACCAGCGTTATCGGAGTCACGTCTTCACAATTGTCGTTGGGTGGAGGACAGTTGTACGAAAAGCTCTTCACCACATCGCAGATGGCCACACCAGAAGTGACGTGCACGTCTATATCAGTACCAGAGGCAAAGGGGCCAAAGGTATAGATACCCGTTCCCACGTTTGCAAAAGTATCGCTGTCCTCCGAGTTGGTGATGGTTACATCACTGGCGTCACCAATGTCGCTAACATCTACATCCACGTAGAATAACCCGTCGAGGGTTTCGCATGAACCCTCACCGAGCGACAAGGAAACGGTAGCCGGCATACAGCCAGGATTGGCAACGACATTCACCGTAAAGTCCATTACAGAACCCCATGTAAAAGTAGCACAGGGGTTCAGGGGAAGTGCACCACCTTCAAATTGCATTACCCGCATGCGTTTCGGTCCTTCGGGGGTGCCTGGAGGAGGCGTGATCGTGTAGGTGATCGCCGAAGGCATGCTGCCACCCATGAGAACGTCATCGCCTACCAGTTCGTCTGGAGTGAATTCGTAATCGCCGTTCCAGTCTACCCAAACAGAACCGGCACCATTGTAATAATTGTTGCTGCATGAACCGTAAGTCACGGTAAGTGGATAGCTGAATCCTGCAGGAACATCTACGGACAAGGCCGTTTGATTAACCACACCCGTAAAGGCTGGACAGCCGGTAAAACTAAAACCGGACCCGCCAAACCCATTGGCTTCAACCAATTCTACGTTGGAGTCGGAAGTTGTTGATGGACCGGCAGCACAAGCCACACAGTTGGTACCCATCGGTGCCGATTGAGTACTGCATACCGCGTCGCCGAGGTGCTCAACAACTATGGTTACTGTGGTGCCTGCATTAAAAGGACCCACTATGTAGGTTCCGGCTCCAACACCGTTGAGCGCTGCTGCACCTCCGTTGTTGGTGATGTCAACTAAGCCGTCGGGTGAATCGCCCGCGTCGAGCACTTCAACCTGAATATTAAACTCGCCAGCCGGACAGTTGGCAAGAAGGGTGAATTCTGCATCAACAATATTACAGTCAGGTTCAGGAACGACATTCACCGTAAAGTCCATTACAGAACCCCATGTAAAAGTAGCACAGGGGTTCAGCGGAAGTACACCGAATTCCACTTGCATAACCCGCATGCGTTTCGGTCCTTCGGGGGTGCCTGGAGGAGGCGTGATCATATAGGTGATGGCCGCAGGCAGGCTGGCACCCATGAGAACGTCATCGCCTACCAGTTCGTCTGGTGTGAATTCGTAATCGCCGTTCCAGTCCACCCAAACAGAACCGGCACCATCGTAATAGCCGCCGCATGAACCGTAAGTCACGGTAAGTGGATAGCTGAATCCGGCAGGAACATCTACGGACAAGGCCGTTTGATTAACCACACCCGTAGAGCCAGGACAGCCGGTAAAACTAAAACCGGACCCACCAAACCCATTGGCTTCAACTAATTCTACGTTAGAGAAGCTGGTTGATGTTGGACCGGCAGCACAAACCACGCAGTTGGTACCCATCGCTGTCGATTGAGTGCCGCATAACACGTCGCCGAGGTGCTCAACAACTATGGTTACTGTGGTGCCTGCATTAAAAGGACCCACTATGTAGGTTCCGGCTCCAACACCGTTGAGCGCTGCTGCACCTCCGTTGTTGGTGATGTCAACTAAGCCGTCGGGTGAATCGCCCGCGTTGAGCACTTCAACCTGTATATTAAACTCGCCAGCCGGACAGTTGCTAAGAAGGGTGAATTCTGCATCAACAACAGTACATTCAGGTGCAGGAACGACTTCAAGTGTGAAGTCCATTACAGAACCCCAGGAAAAGGAACCGCAGGGGTCGAGTGGCAATTGACCGCCTTCCCACTGCATCACGCGCATGGTTTTCGGGCCTACCGCAGTTCCGGCAGGTACATTAATACTGTAGGAGTCGGTGATTGGGCACTCATCAAAAATCCAGTTATTGGAACCAATGAGTTCTTCGGGCTCAAGAATCATGTTGTTGTTCCAGTCAACCCACACCGAACCGGAACCTCCGTAGCAACTAGAGGAACAAGAACCATAGGTCACCTGAACGCTCTGGTTACTCAATCCTTCGGCCACATTAGCCGACAGCGAAGTCATGTTTTGTACGCCAAGCGGACCGACCGTTCCATTACAGCCCGAGTGGCTGAAGTTCGAATTAAGGCCAGTTACGCTCACCGATTGTACATTGGAATCGAAGGTGGACGTGGGGCCACCTGAGTTACAAATGCCGAGGAAGAATGTAGTGGACGCCGAATTGTAACTGTATCCGTCTTCACCACAATCCTGGCGAATGTAGAAGGTGTACGTTTCGCCGAAGGTAAGTCCGGTTATGGTGCCGCTGGTGCCTGAAAACGGCCCTTGCACTGTTCCGTCGCCGGCAGTGGCGCCCGATCCGGGAGTGAATCCGGGAGCACCGTATTCAATGTAAAAGTCGCCGGTGCAGTCTTCACAAGTCCAGGTAACATCTGCACTGCTTTGGCTCATGCCAGCCAGTTCGATGTCGGTGGGAGGGAAACAACTGGGCAATTCATCTACGCGAACGGCGTCGATGGCCATGTCGCTCGTAAAGCTGGTGCCGCGAACGCCTGCAAAGCGAATGCTGATGGTTTGGTTAGCATAGGCAGATAGATTGATGAGTTCCTCCATCCATAAATCGTTGTGCGAAGTTTGCTGCGCACCGCTTTTGGTATCAACCAAATCCCAAGTGACTCCATCGGAAGAAACATAGGTGTTGAGCGTTCCCATCGTTTCGCCGTGCATGTGATAAAAGAACGAAAGCGCTGGGTTATCCAAGGGTGAAACGTCTATTGGTCCGAGGTCGATAGTGGCCAGCGCATTGGTTACGCCGGAGCTGGATTCAGTAAACGCAAAAATGCTACCGTCATAGGCAGAAGATGGACCGGTTGTCGTACCTGATGAAGGTTGTCCACTCAAGCGATCCCAGCGAAAAGCAGAAGTAGTGTTGGTAGGGCTGGCCATAATGCAATTTGCCAATGGCCAGGTGGCATTGGTGGTGGTGCCCAAATTCTCAAAGCTTTCGAAATAAGGTGCAGTGTAAGTACACGCGGTCTGAAAGGTTATCGAACTATTTAAGCTCCACTCGCTACCGCAATCCTGACGGATGTACACGGTGTAGGTAGTTCCGCCTGGCACCAACCCTGCAATGTTAGCAGGGCTGCTTACCGGACCGATAACCGTTCCGCCACCCGCATTTTCATCGTCGCCTGGTGTGAAAGGAGCGATACCGTATTCAATGTAAACATCTCCGAGCGCATCCGTAAAGCTGATGTCGGCAGATGTGCCCGCATTGTTGGAAACGCTAACGTTTAGTGGTGGAGGACAGGCGGCAGCGATTACGTTGACATTATAGTCTTCTACTTCACCAAAGGAAAATGTTCCGCAACCATTGGTTGCCGGAGCAGTGCTGTATCGCTGTATTACGCGCATTCGGGTGACGCCGGGCAGGGCAGCGGTGGGTACCGTAATGTTTCCGGTGAACGTACAACTGCTGTTGCAGGAGCCCAGATAGTACACTTCCGAAGGATCGAATACCTCGTTTTGATTCCAGTCGATGTACACCGTGGCGTGCTCCAGAAAAGTGCCCGATTGCGACATCGAGACCGAAACCGGATAAGTCGCCCCGGGAATCACGTTGGCGCTCACGTTGGTGTAATAAGTGTAAGTGCCTTGACCGGAACTATTGGTAAGGTCCGCAAAGGTCACATTGGTAATGTGCTCATCCGTCATATTGGTGCCCTCCGCAGTACAATACTGACCGTAAGTGATCTGTGTTGTACCGAGCAGCGCCAATGTCAAAAAGGCCGAATAGAGCCATCGCAAACAAAAGGATGCTTTTGTTGCTGAACAGTCAAGTGGGTTCATAGGTAAATAATTTGGTTAATAATTTAGGTTAAATAACGGAAGATGGTTAGTCTTCCATGCAGGTTAAAGCGATCGACAAGGTAATAACTTCCAGCGTTAAACGACCTTTTTTCGTCGACTAAAAAGCAAAATTGGTTAGTGATGTTGGTTAAGTTGTTGGGTCATAGATTGATGTGGTTTTGGTTTAAGTGAAAGAAAAATTAATTGGTCGGTAATTAGCCAACCTTTATCGAAGGCTGCGTTTAACAGAACGAAAAGAGTGGTTAAGGTTGCCCGTTTTTGCAGCATAAATTTTTTAAACTTTTTTTGGCAAAATCCATCAGAAAAAACGCAATTATTGTTAACTTTAACCCACTTGCCGAGTAATTTGTGAAATAAAGGCTACTCCGGGCAACCAACGTAACCGTCACATTCGCCATGACCAATCAGCCGATGTTACCCTTCCTGAAATGGGGGTTTTTGTTTGCAATAATCTTATCTGGTAGCACCCCTGCCACCGCGCAGACCAATGTGGCCATAAATGCTACAGGAATTGCTGCGCACCCCTCTGCCATTCTAGATGTTAACGCCAACTCTGCTGGCTTACTTATGCCCAGAATGACGCAGGCCGAACGGGACGCCATCGTAAACCCCGCCGAAGGACTGATTATATATCAAACGGATAACGGTGCCGGATTTTGGTATTACGACGGCGGACCCATTCCCGGATGGAGAATGTTGTCGCGCTACATGTCCGGGCGAGTAGATATGGGCGATCCTCCTAGTGTCATCATGCAAGGCACCGGCTTTACCGTTACCCGACTCGCCACCGGAGCAGACGAAGTGAACTTTAACGAATCCTTGGCTTTCCCCCCAAGCGTGATACTGACCAGCGCACAATCCGACGGATCAGCGCCTTTTCTCGAAGATTATTGCGCACCCCAATTTCAATCCTGTAGCTGCCACCAAATTGCAAGGTTTCGGCTCGTTGCCAATGTGGCCGCCAACCAACCGCCATTTATCATCGACAACTGGGACTCGTTTTGCAATTTCGAACCTTATATGTACAAGTTCTATGAACCCGGAAACGCAGTCTATCCCGAAAGCGTGCCCGATTTGTGCCTCGGAACAGGTACAAGTACAAATAAATACTCGATTTCAGTTCGCGGATTTCCAGAGTTCGGCACTTGCTCAACGCACCATATTTACGTGTGGATAGACTGGCAACAAGACGGATTTTATGACGACATGAACGACAAAGTGTATGATAATACCTTTAACTGGAACTCAGGCGATGGGATTTTGGGCAACCAGAATATTCCACCAACAGCCTACAGTGGGGATACCTTTGTGCGCGTAGTGGCACGTGCCACCAATGAGCCCAACCCCTGTTCTGGTGGAACACACGGCGAAACCGAAGAGTACCAAATCACCATCGGCGACTGCCGGCCAGCACCAGTGTATAGTGATGTCCCAACCTACTGCAATATCGGCGACGTAAGCACCACCTCGTTTCGCGTGGCCTGCCGACGGGTTGGTGGTGAGTCGAGAAATGTTCAACATTATTATTTTCAGGTGAATGAAACCGACTACTAATATCCTTTGCGTTGTTGCGCACCGCAGCCTGCTACTGGCTCTGGCCCTAATGACCATTACCTTTGGCGCTAATGCACAAAGTGTAGCGGTGAGCGAAACCAACACCCCGCCCGACCCCTCGGCCATGCTCGATGTGCAATCGCTAACCAAAGGAATGCTTATCCCGCGAATGACCGAGGCCCAGCGCGTGGCCATCGCTGCTCCGTCCAACGCACTTATCGTTTATCAAACCCAAAATACCACCAACAGCCTGCGCGGCTTCTGGTATTACGATGCAACCATTCCCCAATGGGTGCATCTGGGGCGGGGCGAAACCTCCGGATTGATTCAGCAACCCAGCACCATTGTTACCACCAGCCACAACCCAATACTGACATCTGTGGAGCCGGGGCGCTCTCAAATTAACTGGTTTCCGCCCTTACCATCGGTGCCCACCATCATGGTGACACCCGAATTTACTGTGGTGGGGGTTCCACCTCAAATGGATGATTATTGTGTGACGGATTTGGCAACTTGTGCCGATCCTGTTCGGATACTTAACTTTCACCTCGGCTTTCCCGCTGATGAATTTCTTCACAGTTTTACTGTGTCTAACAATAATATTATGGCCCACATCCGACATGGTGGCTGTCCAGCGCAAATAACCAATCCAAATCACAAAATGTATCGACATCTTCCATGGGATGGAAATGATTATGTTAATGTTCAAACAGACTTTAATAAGGTTGTATTCGATTTGTGCAACCATGCACCAGAGTTTGGATTGTTTATTCAACCGCATCAAGCAGGTAACCGATCGATTTCGGTTTGGATCGATGCCAACCAAGATGGCGATTTTAACGATCCGGGCGAATTGTTGGTGACGTATGATCAACTCGCGGGAAACACCCCATCTACTAATCCGACTCGATATGTTTTCGGATCGCACCCATTAGTGGTGAGTGCTTCAGATCCACCGCGCCCGCCAATTCCCTTGCCGCTAAGCATCTTAAACAGCGGCGACACCAAAATGCGGTTCATGATCCGATTGAATAATCCACCAATCACCAATCCCTGCTTTCCGGGCGACGCTAATACGGTGATATACGACATAGACGTGAAGGTGCTTTGCGGAGGAGCTGGCGCACCTTTTTTTCCGAACGACTTGAACTGGTGCAACGTGGATGAAGTAACCACGAGCGGCACACAGATATCTTGTTTCGACAATAACGGTACTCCTACCGATATGCGGTTTCACTATAAAGTTATCGAACACGACTAAAACAGCACGCATGAAGTTTACCAGCCTAACCGGATCACTCATTTTTGCGCTTTGTATGTTGGCGTATACAGTTGCGGGACAAGGCGTAGCAGTGAACATTGCTGGCGCCCCCGCACATCCATCGGCTATTTTAGATGTATCATCCAGCACCCAAGGTTTGCTCACTCCGCGTATGACCGAGGCCGAACGCGATGCCATTGCTGCTCCGGCTACCGGCTTGCTGATTTACCAAACGGACTTGCGCCCGGGATTTCGCTTTTTTGATGGTACCGAATGGCTCTTTCTGCGCGGCATGACTTCCATTCCGGGGCGTATTGAAGTAGAACCGGGTTGTATATCCGCGGTAGTAACCCCTTCGGCCTATTCGGGATTCAGCGTGTCGTATAATTGCACCAATGGCAACGGGCAGGTAGCGTGGCCAGCCGGCTTGTTCAACAACAACCCGGTAGTGAATATGTCGAGTGCTGTTGTAAAGACACCCACCCCTGCCCCCGATATCTATTGCATTCCTTCCTATTCGGCCGGCTGCGGACCATTTATCAATAACGACCACATTCTCGGTGTACGAATTTGGCAAAGCACCACCGGCACAGGCGGCCCCTTTACCCAAATCATGGAGCGCCAATCGGAGTGTGATGCCCCCACCAATGGTAACTATTTTGCGGTGCCCGAAGCTGTAGCAACAGCAACGCTGAATGGCAATATCGGTGGCGCTTGTGGGTCAAACAATTTTTACCGTGTAGAAGTGCGGAGCAGCTTTGAGTGGAACGATTGGGTACAGGCTTTTATTGACTGGAATGCCGATGGTGACTTTTTCGATGCACAAGAATTTATTAATGGTGGCTCGTTCGGAATGTCACAGGGAAATTGGGTGATAAGTCCGTCCTTTCAGGTTCCCAGCTTTGCACTTAACGGCAAAACGGTTATGCGCGTGCGTTCCTTGTGGGTCAACAATAACAACCCGTGTCAGGGTGCTACCTACGGCGACACCGAAGATTATACGCTCACCATCAGTTGTGCTACCGATGGCCCCGCGCCCGAAATTCCGTCGATTTGTACGGTAACTGGCGTGAGTCCTGTGTCGTTTGATTTTAACTGCACGCTGTTATCGGGGTTTGCCGCCGACCCACCACTGATCAATTTCGATCTGGTTCCAACGGCCGAATAAGCAAAATTAAATTTGGTAGCGTTAAATTTGGTCGAGCACTGCGTCTAAGTGTTCCGCTGTGAGTGGCTTGTTGATATAGCCGTGAACGTTAAATTCGGCCGCTCTTTCAATATCTTTCGGATTGGTTGAAGAAGTGAGGATAACAATGGTGACGTCTTTCTTTTGTTTAAACGCCATTTCTTTAAAACTCTTCAGAAATTCAAAACCGTCCATCACCGGCATATTCAAATCGAGTAGAATAAGGTCAGGGCAATTGAAGCTTTCATCGTGGCAATGATCATCGATAAATTTAATGGCGTCGGCGCCGTTTTGTGCATCGTGTGCGTGCCCGATATTGTCCAGATCGGAAATGACCAGCCGGTTGATGTAGTTGCTTACCGGATCGTCGTCAACCAACAGCGCGCATTTGTATTGTTTCGTTTTTAACATGGGTTTAATTAATTCTTGCAGGTATGAATTGGACTTCAAACGCGGTTTTGTTTGTTTTTATTTTGTGGGTCGCGATCAAAATTTAATGGTAAACGTTGTTCCTTCATTCACTTTGCTCGCAATCGAAATGGTTCCGCCGTCTTTTTCCACCACTTGTTTCACGGCGTATAACCCCAGTCCTGATCCGGTGTTGTGCTGATGAAAGCGCTTGAACATGGAGAAAATCTTGTCACCGTGTTTTTCCAGGTCAATGCCCAAACCGTTGTCCGAAACCTCCAAATAGGTGTGGTTGTTTTTCTTGTAAGTCGAGAGCCGAAGCTGAAGTTTGCGATGAGGCGATTGATATTTGATCGCGTTGCTTACCAAATTGTATAGAATACTCTTGAGTGCTAGTTTGGAATAGCGAATTTTTTGAACCTCGAAATTAGTGGAAATTTCTGAATGATCGGTAATAAAACTCATTTCATTTTCATTGATAATCTGGTTCAGCAGCTCTTCAAAGTGCACCACTGCCACATCGTCCTGCGACAACCGGTCTACCCGAATCAAGTCTTCGATATTGGCTATTGTTTCTTTAAGACGGTCGATGGATTCTTGCATTTTACCGAGCACAGCTATTTGCTCGGGGTCTTCGATGGGAGAGCGTATCATAAATATTTTGAGCAGCCCTTCCAGGTTGTTAAGCGGTGATTTCAGGTCGTGTGACGAGGCGTAGATAAAACTGTCGAGCTGCTGATTGGATCTCATGAGGCCATCGTTGATTTTTTTGAGTGCTATCCGCGACTCTTGTAGTGCGCCAAAAGTGGCGCGGATAATGAGGGCCGTCATGCCCATAATGATGACAATAATTGCGGTGTTAATGCCAGTAAGCCAGTTGGTTATTCCGCGCGCAGCGGCACCGAGGCTTTCTGAAAATGCCGTTTCCTTTTGGGTTAGTCGGTTCGACAGATCGGAAATGTGGTCGGTGTGTTTGCGAATATCGCTCGGAAAAAGGGCGCCGCTCTGAACGTCGGAGTGAATCTGATCGCCCAGGATCTGCATTTCATCGATCAAAACATTGGCTCTTTTCCAATGTTCAAACGCTTCCTTAATAAACGTAACGTTACGAAATCGCTTGTGCAACCAGATCATTTTTTCAATGTCGTCGGGGTGATTGCGTCCTTGTATAAAACCTTCGTAAATCAGGTCCTGGCTTTGTCTCTCAATCAGCGCGTTAATGGCCCGGCCATCGCCCAACGGAACGCTGAGGTGTTGTAGAAACAAATCGTAATATTCATCCTCTTGATCGGAAAGATACAGCATCAAATAAGTGGCGGCATCTTTTTGGCCTTTAGAATAGTGCGACTCGGCCTGAATGAATGCCCTTATCGACGACTTGATTTGAATGGTTAAGTAGTTGACTGCAATCAGCAATATGGCCGCGATGAATAACGTAGAGAAAACAACCACTCCGCGATAACGAGTTGGAATCTTCATTTTCTGAAGAAATTCGGGCATTGGCAGATTGGTTTTGGTATAATTAAACGGTGTGAGGTGTTTCGAAAGTACAACACAATAAAACTAAATGCAACACCCTTTCAATACTTTCTGTATTTATTCCCTGAAATTGCCCGCTGCGGCTTACATTAAAAATTCTATCGAAATGCCCTGCTTAAAGTCTTACTTTTGGCCTTAAATTGCACCGCATTGAATCGCGAACCCGTCATAACGCTTCATCAGGTTGAAAAAAGCTACCGCAAGGCGCTTGAACCAACGGTAAAAAACATTTCGCTGAAAATTTACCCGGGAGAGGTTTTTGGGTTGCTCGGACCCAACGGCGCTGGAAAAACCACCACCATTTCGATGATCTGTGGATTGCTTCGTCCCGACAGCGGCACCATAACAATCAACGGTAGCAATGTGCAGCAACACTCCGAAGTGATAAAACGTCAAATTGGCGTTGTTCCGCAGGATATTGCATTGTTTGAAATGCTCACCGCCCGTGAAAACCTGAATTTTTTCGGAAAAATGTATGGGTTGACACAGGATGAACTCAACGAGAAAATGGTGCATTATCTTGATAAATTCGGCTTAACCGAACACGGCAACAAACGCGTGGGTTATTTTTCGGGCGGCATGAAAAGGCGCATCAACCTGATTGCCGGTTTGCTGCATGATCCGCAGATAGTTATTCTTGACGAGCCTACCGTAGGCGTGGATGTGCAGTCGCGAAATGTGATTCTGAATTTTTTAAAAGAACTCAACAGCAAAGGCGTCACCATTTTATACACCAGCCATCTGCTGGAAGAAGCGCAGGATTTGTGCACACGCGTGGCCATTATCGACCGGGGCAAACTCATAGCGAAGGGTGTACCGCAAGAGCTCATTGAACAAACCGAAGGCGTGACCAACTTGCAGGGTTATTTTCTGCGGCTCACCGGCGAAAAACTCAGGGACTGATGTTTCAGCGTTTCAAAGCATCTGCATACAAGGATTTGCTGATTCTGAGCCGTGACAAAGCCGGCCTGGCCATCCTGTTTTTTATGCCCGTGATTCTGATTTTCATCATGACCGTCATTCAGGATTCGGCCTATAACACCATCGGTCAAAAAAGCCTGCCCATTATTTTTGTCGATAACGACCACGACGCCTTGGGTGCTTCGATTTACGATGGATTGTCGCAAAACCCGATCAGCCGGCTAATTACCGAACAAAATGGACAACCTTTTGACGCAGCCCGTGCACGCACTGCAGTTTCAGAAGGCCGGTACCTGTTGGCTGTGATTATTCCGAAAGGCGCATCAGAAGCCATTCGCAGCAGCATTTCAAAAAACATTGACAATGCGCTTAGCGATGAACCTGCCGAATATGCCGCAGCCGATTCGGTGGAGGTGCTGGTGTACGTCGATCCCGCAGCGCAGCAAGCTTTTATCAGCACCATTACCGCTACACTGCACCAGTTTATTTCAGAAATGAAAACCAAACTTATTTTTGAAACGTTTGCAGCTCAACTCACCGAAATGCTGCCCGGCGATAGTGACCCCATTTTCAGCAACGACGAAATTGTGTATTTCCGCACCGAGTTTGCCATGCAGGACGAGGTGGCCATCTTTCCGAATTCGGTGCAGCACAACGTTCCGGCGTGGACCATTTTCGCCATGTTTTTTATTATTATTCCGCTGGCGGTGAGCCTGATTCGCGAGAAGGCCGAGGGCAGTATGATCCGGCTAAAAACACTTCCAGGCAGTTACCTCGACGTGCTCACCGGAAAGTTTGCCGTGTTTTTTATCGTGTGCAATATTCAGTTTGTGTTGATGATGATGGTGGGAATTTTGATTCTGCCGCTGGTGGGATTGCCCGTGCTCAATCTCGGAGGAAATCTCACTGCCGTAGCCGTTGTAGCTTTGGCCAATGCTTTTGCGGCAACCGCAGCAGGGTTATTGCTCGGAACGGTCAGCACCTCGCATCAGCAGGTTTCCATTGGCGGTTCGGTGGCTGTGCTCATTCTGGCAGCCATTGGTGGAATCTGGGTGCCACCGTACGTGATGCCTGAGATCATGGAGAAAATCAGCGTGGTATCACCACTTAACTGGGGTTTAAACGCTTTTTACGATATCTTTTTACGCGGTGCAGGTACGGCTGAAATTCTTGGCGAAACGGCCAGACTGTTTGTTTTCGGAGCAGTAATGGTTGCCTGCTCGTACTTTTATCAAAAATGGAATAGAGAATAATGAGCGCTACACAACCCGATATTGAGCAAGCATTAATAGAATTTGTACGCGAAAATGTTTTGGCCAAAGGGGTGGAAGTTAAACCCGACACGATACTGCGCGATATTGGGGTTGATTCCTACTCGGTAATAGAAATGGTGTTGTTTATCGAGCGTCGCTATAACATTTTGCTGCCCGAAAAAGAGATGCTTCCCGAAAACCTTATATCCATTAGAGCCTTGGCAACCTGTACGGCCAAACTGATGTCCTGAAAATGTCCTATCCGATTCCTGACAGCAAACCGCTCTCCGGTGCCGATTATTTTAACCTGCTGGTCGATCGCAATCTGCGCAAGGTAGGCTATCACGGTAACCTCATTCACGTAGCACTCGATTTGGATGGTTACCTGAGCTTGAAAGAATGGTCGCAAATGTGTCAGCACAAAGAGATATTGTCCTGGCTCAATGCCTACCACATTAAGACTCCTTATCCAATGGCGGTTCCCTGCTGGAAGCGCGGCGAGCAATCCATTGCCATTCCAATGTGCGAAATGGTTGAAGCGGATTCCGTTATTCCGGAAGCCCTGCTCGCTCTGGATCTGAAGCCCCAAGCCGGCAAATGGTTTCACTTTGCCCTTGTGCAGCGAAATAACCGATTGACCCGGGTGGTGCTTTCGGCTCACCATTCCATCATCGATAACCGCGGAATGCAGATGCTCGTGGATTTCATTGGATCACCGGAAAACACAGGAGAATTGGAGGTTTTTCCGAAAGCGCAAAAGAAAGAATCCGTTGTGCAGCGCATAAAGCAGTTTAACGAAGCCCGTCATTTTTTAATGGATGCCGACCAAAAAGTGGCGGGTTTGCTGAACGGAAAGCCAAAACTAAACCTGAAGTCGCAGTACACAATCATCAACTTTTCGGAAGCGGAAACGCAGCGGATTGATGAAAACGGGGTGAAGGTCGGGGCGCGCTTCGGCAACGGACCTTTTTATTTGGCTTCTGTTGCGCGTGCGGTAAACGGTGTCATGACCGAACGCGGCACCGCTGGTAAGATTATCTGGATTCCCGTTCCACAAAACCAGCGCATGCGCGGAGGAAAAGGAGCTTTGTTGTCGAACCAGATTTCGTTTATGTTTTACCGCATTCCCCACAAAAAACTTGGATCGATTCGCGAAGCGGTGCGTGAATTTTCGGAACAGATGGTGCAGCAGGTGCGGACCAAGATGCCGCAATCGTATGCCACGATGATGAATGTCTTTCGGCGCTTGCCACTTGCCGTGTATAACTTTTTTATGAAACTGCCGACGAAAGGCGTGGTGACGACTTTTTCATTTTCTGACATCGGCGATTCACTTGCGGAAACCGATGTGTTTTTGCAGCGCCGAATATTGGACGTGCACCATTTCCCGCCCAATCCCGTTCCGCCCGGATTCACCGTTGTATTCATGCGTTTTCAGAACCGCTTGCGGGTGGTGGTGGGCAGCACAGCTCAATCCATGAGTCCATCCGAATTGGTTAATTTTGAAAAGTTTTTGCGCAGTGATTTGCTGCAGGAATCTATTTCATGAAAACCCGAAAACTCAATGCCCAGGTCGCTGTAATCGGAGCCGGTTCAGCGGGTGTCGCCGCGGCGGTTGCGGCCGCCCGATCGGGGGCTGAAGTGATATTGGTAGAAAAACAAAGCTATCCCGGCGGAAGTGCCACGGCCGCCATGGTGGGCACGGTGTGCGGATTGTTTCTGAGTCACCCCGATGATACACCGAAATGGGCAGCCGCAGGTTTTATGAAATCCTTTGCCATAGATCTCATGAATGCCGGTGGTACCGCGCCCGAAAAATTTTATGAACGCCTGCATTTTCTTCCTTATCCCGACAACGCGTTTAAAACAATCTGCAATCGCTTGCTCAAGGCGCACAACATCACCTGTCTCTGGCATACTTCGGTTCGCTCGGTACAGCTAAATGAGGGTCGGGTTGAGTCGCTCCAACTGTTTGACGGCGCAGCGGAAATTGAGCTCACTGCGGGGCAGGTGGTGGATTGCACCGGAGATTCGTGGGTATCGCGATTGGCGAATGAAACCTGGGTGAACGGTGGAGATAATCAGGCTGCGGCACGCGTTTTTAAATTGTGCGGAATAGCTGACACGCCCGCTGATGCGATTCACTTTGCTTTGTCACTCGCATTGCGACGCGGAGTGAATCAGGGCCATTTGCCATCCGAACTGGGAATGCTGAGTGTGGTGCCCGGCAGCTACCGCAACCAATGCGCTTACTTTAAATTGCCATTGCCCGAAGTGGTAAGCAATGACCCTGTGCAACGAGCCGAAATGCTGAACAGCTCTGAGCAGCAAGTGAAAACGGTTGTGGACTTTTTGCGCAACAGGGTCAAATCTTTTGCGAATGCTGAATTGGTAGAGATCGCTCCGGAAGTTGGTTTTCGTACCGGCTATAGGCCTCAGGGCCGCGAAATTTTGACCGAAAAAATGGTATTGGAAACGCGCAAATTTCCCGATGGTATTGCCAACGGAGCATGGCCGATAGAGAATTGGAAACCGGGGGCCAATGCAGAGCTGAAATTCTTTGCCGATGGCGACTATTATCAGGTTCCGTCGGGTTGTTTGGAATCGGCACATGCCGGAAATCTTTATTTTGCCGGCCGAAATATTTCTGCCGAACCCAGTGCGCTGGCAAGTGCTCGTGTGATGGGTATTTGTCTGCAAACGGGATATGCTGCCGGCATGCTCGCCGCAGGTGCTGCTTTGGAAAAAAACAGGACAGAGGTGATTGCACAGCTTCGTGCGGAACTTGAGTTAAAACGATGAACGTATATCAGATTATCCGCGATGCAGCCGAGAAATGGCCCGAAAAACCAGCCATCTACGACGAGTTTGGCGTGGTGACCTTTGCGGAATTGTTCCGTGAAACCGAACCATTAAAAGCGTGGCTCTCCGAAGCGGGGGTTAAACCCGGAATGGGTATCGGATTGATGAGCCGAAACAGTCGCTTTTTCATTTATGGCCTATTTGCCTGTGCCGGAACAGGTGCTGTGGTATTGCCTATTTCGCACCAGATGAAAAAACCGGAAATTGATGAAATCACTCAAGCCACTGGCCTGCATTTTATCCTCGACGATGGCAGCGGCGTCAATCCGCTGGAAAACGAACCACATTTGTTTGGGAGATATGCTCCCCAGCTCAAAACTTTTCGGTTGCAGTCCTCCGGTTTGCCTTTTACCAACCCCATGGCATCGCACCTTTCCGATCCGGTTTTTATCCGCTATTCGAGTGGAACCACCGGCGCTTCGAAAGGCGTGGTGATCGGTCACCACTCGGTATACGAAAGAGTGGATGCTGCTAACCAATTGTTGAAATTAAAGCCTGGAGAAGTGGTGCTGTGGGTGCTGCCCATGGCTTTTCATTTTGTGGTGTCGATTGTGCTTTATTTGCGGGTTGGGGCAGCGATTGCCATCGCAGACGATTTTCTTGCAGAGCGTATCGCCGACACTGCGCACCGCACCAAGGCCACGTTGCTCTATGCATCGCCCATGCACATCCGGCTGCTGGCCAACCATCCCCATCCCGAGGATTTGGCCACGCTACACACCGTGATTTCTACCTCTACCAAAATTTCGCTGGCCGATATCGAGCGATTCACTGCCAATACAGGCAAAGCCGTTAGTCAGGCCTATGGCATCATCGAAATTGGATTGCCGATTGTGAATCATCGCAGCGCACGCCAGCACCCCGATGCGGTTGGTCACGCGCTGCCGGCCTATGAAGTGGCCATTATGGACAACGATCTGCACGAACTGGAACCGGGTAAAACGGGTCACCTGGCCATTAGCGGCCCCGGAATGTTTGACGGTTACTTAGCGCCACCCACCACGCGCGAACAGAACCTACGTGGAAAATGGTTCATGACCGGCGATTTGGCTACTAAAGACGAAAATGGGTTGATTACCATTATGGGCCGCGAAAAATCGATGATCAATGTTTCTGGTAATAAGGTTTTTCCGGAGGAGGTAGAGGCGGTACTCAATCAGCATCCGCAGGTAAAAGCCAGCCGGGTGTTTGGTGGGAAGCATCCTTTGTTGGGCGAGGTGGTTCAGGCGGAAATTGTGCCCGATGGCGCAGCGCCAGAAGTGGAGGAGCTGATCGGTTTTTGCCGCGAAAGGCTCAGTACCTATAAAGTGCCGCAACGGATATATTGGGTAGAAAAACTCGAGCTTACTGCTACCGGTAAACTTCGCCGAACACACCATTGAATCGAGAATATTAACTTTACCCAAAATAAAAAATTGAATGATGAAACACTTAACCATTACGACAATTTTTCTACTGCTATTTCAGGCTTCCGTATTTGCTCAGGAAGATGTACAACGCGTTGCTTCAGCAACTGAAATCACCTGGTACGGACTTGATTTCTCTAACCTAAAAGTGGTGGGAGATATTAAATCGGGCACCGAGATCGCCGATACCTACTTTAACGGCTGGAATTATCTGGTTAACCACGAGCGCAAAAAGTATGACCTGGGAAAGGCTTTCAGAAAGAAAACAGTGCACTACGATTTGGGGATGATAACCGAATTGAACCAACAGCGCGATCCGGATGAAGTGGTAGGCACCGCCCGTCACGAAATTACCGAAGATCAGTTGGCGGCGCAGATCAAAAAATACAAGGTTACTGGTTCGGGAGTAGGATTGGTCTTTGTCGTCGAGAATTTCGATAAATTTTCTGACGAAGGAACCATTTGGGTAACCTTTTTCGATATTGACACCAAGCGCGTATTAATGGCCCGCAAAATGACCGGAAAAGCAGGTGGATTTGGATTCCGCAACTATTGGGCAAGAACTATTTACAATGTGATTGTGCAAAGCGGCAAGGACTATCGTCGCTGGATTAAATAAACACTTGCGGTTTCTAAGGGCAAATACGTAGGGCGGGATACGTTAAATCTTGTGTTTTTGTCAACAAACTTTGTTTTGGTGGCTTCGTGTTAGGGTCATTTGTTTATTTTTGACGCCAACCAAATTTTTAATCATGCAAAAAGTTTTAATGTTGGCAGTGTTTGTTTTAGGAGCAGCACTGCACTCAAATGCCCAAAAACTAAAACAACACGGCGACTTGAACTTTCTGAAAGGACAAGACCAGGTCAACGTTGTTTTTGATTACGACGGTGTGATGGTCGGTAAAATGACCGAAGAAGCCTATTTGGCAGAGAAAGTGGCTGAAGTTGAAGCCAAAGAAGGTCCCGGAGCCGGCGAACGATGGCTCGAAAAATGGAATACCGACCGCAAGGACATCTATGAGCCCAATTTTTTTGAGCTCCTCAACAAAGGAAGTAAGGGCGTTCATTTTGGAAGCTACCCCAACGCCAAATACACCTTGGAGTTAAAAGTGACCCGCTTAGAGCCCGGTTTTAATATTGGGGTGATGAGAAAACCAGCCGAAATCGATGCCATTGCCTATTTTCAGGAAACCGGCAGTGAGCCGTTGGCACATGTTACCATCGACAAAGCACCCGGGCGCACGGCCAGTGGATACGACTTTGATGTGGCTTCGCGTGTTCGGGAGGCGTTTGCTATTTCCGGCAAGCGACTGGCTTCCTTGCTCAAGAAAAAAGCATTCAAATAAACAATGCGGCATAGCGCCGAACGAGATCCGGTGTCGGCCTGACATCGGATTTTTTGTTTATTCTATGCATTACGATTTGAGTTTCTCATATTTGCACCGATGAAAACTACCCTCTCCCCAACGACTGATATTTCAGCAGTAGACGCGAAATACGAGGCCCAGAAAATAAGCTTTGCTCCAGTTGCCTTTCAGTGTGCGCGGGTGCTGCGCGATACCGGTATTTTACAGGTAGTTGCCAACGCCAAAGCAGAAGGAGCAACAGTGCAGGAAATTCAGCAGAAAACCGACATCAGTGAGTACGGCATAAAAGTACTGCTCGATATGGGGGTTAGTCTTAAGTTAGTGAGCTATCTCGACGATAGGTTTGTGTTGATGAAAACCGGATACTTCATCCTGCACGATGAAATGACGCGGGTGAATATGGATTTTATCCACGACGTTTGTTACAACGGATTGTTTTATCTCGATGAAGCCATCCGCGATGAGAATCCTGCGGGACTAAAAGTATTTGGTGAGTGGGAAACGGTGTATGAAGCACTGGCCGAGCTGCCTGATCATGTGCGTAAGAGCTGGTTCGATTTTGATCACTTTTACTCAGACCATGCTTTTGATACGGCACTCGAAATTGTTTTTTCGGAACCCACCGCAAAACTTTTCGACGTTGGTGGCAACACAGGGCGTTGGGCCATCAAATGTGTGCAGTACAATCCGCAGGTAGAAGTGACCATTCTCGATCTTCCAGGTCAATTGAAAGATGCTGCCAAAACAGCCAAAGCGCATGGAGTAGAAGACCGCATCAAAGGCCATCCGATCAATCAGCTCACCGAAAGTGCTTTTCCAACGGGAGCGGATGCCATCTGGATGAGTCAATTTCTGGATTGTTTCTCAAAACCACAGATTCTGAGTATCCTGAAAAGAGCCGCAGCTTCTATGCAAAAAGATACCCGTTTGTACATAATGGAAACCTACTGGGACCGGCAGCGATTTGAAGCCGCTACCTACAGCCTGAATGCAACTTCGCTCTATTTCACGGCCATCGCTAACGGAAACAGCCGCATGTATCATTCAAAGGATATGATTGAATTGCTGCATGAAGCAGGGCTGATAGTAGATAAAGATATCGACCATATCGGGATGGGACATACCTTGTTTCGGTGTCGTCTGGCGTAGCGATTACACTATAATTGAGGAATTATTTCAATGATTAAAATAGGAAACGGAAATCTAGACATTCATCAGTTCACGGAGGTGGTGCGCAACGGCCGTTCGGTAGAGCTCAATCCCGATGCCTCGCAGCGTGTTCAGGAGAGTTTTCAGTTTCTAACTGATTTTGCGCGAGATAAAATCATTTACGGAATCAATACCGGCTTTGGTCCGATGGCACAATACCGTGTGGATGACGAAAAGGGGCCGCAACTGCAACGCAACCTGATTCTTAGCCATGCCTCGGGTGCCGGAAAGCCGCTTGGAGCTGAAGACGTCCGGGCCTTGATGCTTTGTCGGCTCAATACGCTCATGCTTGGCTATTCTGGTGTGCACCAAAGTGTAATTAAAAGTTTGGTCAGTTTTATCAATGCGGGCATTACCCCTCATATTCCAACACACGGTGGTGTAGGTGCCAGCGGCGATCTCGTGCAACTGGCTCACCTGGCGCACACCCTTATCGGAGAAGGGCAAGTGGTGCACAACGGAAACATCATTCCAGTAAAAGAAATGAAGGCAGATTTGACCTTTGCTGAAATTCATATCCGCGAAGGCTTGGCCATCATGAACGGCACAGCGGCCATGACCGGCATTGGGCTCAACAACGTTTTGCTGTTGCAAAGACTCATTCGTTGGAGCACCCTCCTCTCGGCAATGATCAATGAAGTGATGGGCTCGTACGATGATCATGTATCTCAAGCACTCAATACGGCTAAAAAACATCATGGTCAACAAATAATAGCAGCCACAATGCGGACTGTTTTTCGTGCAAGCAACAACATTAAAAGTCGACATAAAACGCTGTATCACGGAACGAACGGCGAAAAAGTATTTAAAAACAAAGTACAGGAGTATTATTCGCTGCGCTGTGTGCCGCAGATTCTGGGGCCGGTATACGACACGATTCAGAATGCCGCCAATACGCTACTCAGCGAAGTCAACTCGGCCAACGACAACCCGATTATTGATCTCGAAGGAAAAGATGTAGTGCACGGAGGTAATTTTCACGGCGATTACGTTTCATTTGAAATGGACAAATTGAAAATAGCCACCACCAAAATGACCATGCTGGCCGAGCGCCAGTTAAACTATCTGCTCAACAATAAGCTCAATGAAAAACTACCGCCGTTTATCAATATCGGCGAGTTGGGCTTTAATTTTGGTTTGCAAGGCATGCAGTTTACGGCCACATCCGCAACGGCAGAAAATCAAACGCTGTCTAACCCGATGTATGTGCACAGTATTCCAAATAACAACGACAATCAGGATATTGTGAGCATGGGGACAAACGCAGCCTTGCTGTGCCGAAAAGTTATCGATAATGCTTTTATTGTGTTGGCCATCGAAGGTATAGCCGTGTGTCAGGCAGTAGATGCACTGCAATGCAAGGAGCAGCTTTCCGAAACCAGCCAGTCGTTTTACCAGATGATGCGTGCCGAAGTGCCAAAAATTGAAAACGATAGCGCGGGTCGGCCGATGATTGCCCATGTGGAAACCTTGCTGCGCAGTAATGATTTGATAAGTTTTGACCATGAGTAGAAAATTTGCATTGGTAACCGGCGCGTCGCGTGGAATAGGACGTGCAGCAGGGATAAAACTGGCCGCAAGTGGATACGACATTCTGGTCAATTATCGTTCTCAGATTGCCGAAGCCGAAGAAACCGCCCGGCAGATTGAGGCCACCGGACAAAGCGCACATCTGCTGCAGTTTGATGTGTGCAACGATGCCCAGGTGAAAGACGTGCTCGGCAACTGGATGAACGAAAACCCCGACGCAAAAATTGAAGTGTTGATTAACAACGCCGGCATTCGACGCGACGGTTTGATGGTTTGGATGACCGATGAAGACTGGAACTCGGTGTTGAACACCAGCCTGGACGGATTCTTTTATGTGACCCGCTTTTTGCTCGAACACATGATTCGTAATAAATATGGGCGCATTGTGAACATGGCTTCGCTGTCTGGAATTAAGGGCATGCCGGGACAAGTCAACTACTCCGCTGCCAAATCGGCCCTGATCGGCGCCACCAAAGCACTGGCGCAGGAAGTAGCCAAAAAGAAAATTACCGTCAATGCGGTGGCCCCCGGATTTATTAAAACCGATATGACCGCCGACATTGATGAATCTGAGCACAAAGGCCTCATTCCCATGCGGCGTTTCGGTGACCCAGAAGAGGTGGCCGAAGCTGTGGCATTTCTTGCTTCGCCCGGAGCTTCCTATATTACCGGAAATGTAATTTCAGTTAACGGAGGATTGTACACGTGAAACGCAGAGTAGTAGTAACAGGCATCGGAATTTATTCCTGCATCGGGCTCAATCGCGATGAGGTTGTTCAGTCGTTGCGCCAAGGCAAATCGGGAATTATGTTCGACCCGGTTCGCAAGGAGTTTGGTTATCGCTCTGGTCTAACGGGCACAGTTCCCACTCCCGAATTGAAAGGGGTAGTGGGTCGCCGGCAGCGTATTCAATTATCCGAAGAAGCCGAGTTTGCACTGGTTTCAACAAAGGAAGCATTGGCTTCTGCTGGAATCGACGAGTCGTATTTCGAAAAACACGAAGCGGGAATTTTGTTTGGCAATGACAGCTCTGCCCGAGCGGTGATAGAGTCGAATGATATTATCCGACAAAAAAAAGATACCACTTTGGTGGGCTCGGGTTCAATTTTTCAGTCGATGAACTCCACCGTAACGATGAACCTGAGCACTATTTTTAAACTGCGCGGAATTAACATGACCATCAGCGCGGCATGTGCCAGCGGTTCGCACTCCATCGGTATGGGTTATTTCCTTATCCAAAGCGGATTGCAGGACATGATTGTGGTTGGCGGTGCCCAAGAAGTTCATCACTATTCGATGAGCAGCTTTGATGGAATCGGCGCTTTTTCAACTCGCGAAGCCGAGCCGCATAAAGCGTCACGTCCTTTTGACCGCGACCGCGACGGTTTGGTGCCTTCGGGAGGAGCAGCCACGTTGATTCTCGAGAGTTTGGAATCTGCACAGCGCCGCGGGGCAACCATTATCGCCGAAGTAGTGGGCTATGGATTTTCATCCAACGGCGAACACATTTCGCAACCCAACGACGACGGTCCGCGACGAAGCCTGGAATTGGCCCTGCGCGATGCCGGACTCCAGCCGGCTGACGTGGATTACGTGAATGCCCACGCCACTTCCACCCCCGTGGGAGATGCCAGTGAAGCGCGAGCGTTGAAACAGGTTTTTGGCGATGCACAAACGCCCATCAGTTCTACCAAGTCAATGACCGGACACGAATGCTGGATGGCTGGCGCCAGTGAAGTGATCTATTCGTTGCTGATGATGCAAAATGATTTTATTGCACCGAACATCAATTTTGAGAACCCCGACGAATTCTCTGCCGGGTTGAATATCATACCGGTTGCAACAAATCAAAAGATAGATGTATTTTTGTCAAATTCATTTGGATTTGGGGGAACAAATTCTTCTTTGATCCTGCGAAAATTCCGAGCATAATGGAGATGAACGATATCATAGAGAAATCGAACGCTTTTCTGGTAGAAGAGTTTGAGGTGGATGAGGGGAAAATCACTCCCGGTGCTCCTTTTCATCGAACCCTCGACCTGGATAGTCTGGATTACGTAGATTTAGTGGTGATCGTGGATGAGCACTTTGGTATGAAAATGTCCTCGGATGATTTCAAGAAAATCGAAACTTTCAAGGATTTTTACGAAACCATCGCCCAGCGCTGCACTGTCAACGATTAATCAACCGCGCAGACTAACTGCGGCAATTTTCTAGTGTTTATTCGAAATATCGATGACGCGGCACAAGGTGTCGAGGATTCTGTCGTGACGTTTAACCACCGGATTGTTATCATCCCAAACATAGCCCGCCAATAGCGAACAAATCTGCGCCTTAATGGTCGGATTGATTTCGTCCGAAAAAAACACCTTCTGTAATTTCCCGTTGTACCAGCCTTCCACAAACGATTGAAACACCCGTACGCCCTTGCGCATGTGTTGCTCAAAATCGGTTTCCCAGTCGGGGTGTTCTCCGTTAAACTGCCGCGTGATCAGCTTAGCCGCCTGAAGTCCCGAACCTGTTGCAAAAGCTACTCCCGACGAAAAAACCGGGTCTAGAAATTCGGCGCTGTTACCGCAGAGTGCATAATGGGGGCCGTGCAAATTGCGGATGGATTTGCTGAAGGCACGGATCATTTTTGGCGCAAAAACCAATTCAGAGTTGTCGAATCGGCCGTTGAGATTCGGAACCTTTTTCAACAATTCGCGAAACGGCTGCTCCTGGCCTTCTGCTGTTCCTTCAAAGAAATCGGGTTCGCCAACAAAGCCCACCGAAGTGATACCGTTCGAAAACGGAATGATCCAAAACCACGTGTCCTGTCGCATCACGATAAAGGTGATTTGGGTGCCTTCATTTCCCGCTGGTCGCTGCTTGTCGTCGATATGGGTGAAATAAGACATTTTGGGAGAAAGATCCGACGGCGCATCAAGATTAAGCAACCGTGGCAACACGCGACCATAACCACTGCAGTCGAGCACAAAACCGGTGTTCGCAGTGAAGGTACCCGATGCATTTCGCAGTTGTACATTGGCTCCCTTTTCGTGAAAATCGATATCGAGCACCTCCGTTTCGTAGTCAATGGACACACCTTTTCGGATGGTTTCGTCGGCCAGCACTTTGTCGAAGTCGGCACGCGGCACCTGCCAAGTCCACTTCCAACGGTCGGTGTATTGTTCGCTGAAATCAAAGACGCACACTTTGTTGTCGCGGATAAACCGCACGCCGTGTTTTTCTTCGAAACCACCTTTTTTTGCTGCTTCCAGCAGACCTGCTTCCTGCAAGTGTCCCATCGATACGGGCAGCAAACTCTCACCAATTACAAAACGCGGAAAACGGGTTTTTTCTACAATCCGCACATCGATGTTGTGTTGTTTCAAGTAAGAAGCAGCCACCGTACCCGCGGGACCGGCGCCAATGATTAAAACTTCGGTATTCATAGTGGTTACTTTGGGCGGCTAAATGTAACGATTTGTGTGGCAGTTTGCCTGTTTCATTCAGTCAACAGCAGACAGTCATGGTCGCCAAGTAGTAAAAGATTTAACTTTGCGCAAATGATTACGACGATTTTCGGCATCCGAACCAGTCATAGAACCACGCCTAATCCAATTGGCTGATGTCAACTTGGAAAGGTCAGTCAAAAGGGACTCCGCTTGGATACCGCCTGTTTTTTATTACCCTCCGGCTGTTTGGTATTCGCGGAGCTTATGCCTTGCTGCGCTTTGTGGCATTTTACTATCATCTTTTTGCGTGGAAAGTGGTGGGTGTGCAGATGCGGTATTTTCGACGTGTGCATGGCTATGGAAAGTTTAAAGCATGGCGGAAAGTGTATAGTAATCTGGTGCAATTTGGGCAAACCCTGATAGATAGAACGGTGGTGATGTCGGGTGAAATGGAATCGCCGTTTCACATTCGCCACAGCGGAGATGATCACATCGAAAAGGCCCTGGCCGAAGGAGAAGGGCTGCTACTGATTAGCGCGCATATTGGCAATTGGGAAGCGGCCGGGCAAATGCTCAATAAATTCAACACCACCATCAATCTGGTGATGATGGACGCCGAGCACAAACAGCTCAAAGCCTTGTTCGATTCAATGCAAACCAAGCGCAAGTTGAATGTTATTGCCATTGGAAACGACCTGAGCCATTTGCTGGCCATTCGTCAAGCACTGGCACGAAACGAAATTGTGGCTTTGCACGGCGATCGGTTTGTGGAAGGTCAACGCACCATGCCCGTCGATTTTTTCGGGGCTGAGGCGCTATTTCCACTCGGGCCGTTTCTGTTGGCATCAAAGCTCAAAGTGCACACCCTCCTTGTGTTTTGCATGAAGGAATCCGATCTGAATTATCACTTTTCGGCACACGAGTCAGGAGAAAAAGGAACGGATGAAGCAATACTCTTGCAACGATTTGTAAGTTTGCTCAGCAGCAAAATTCTTGCATATCCCACACAATGGTATAATTATTACGATTTTTGGGGCACTAAAACGAAACCCGACGATGGAGACAATTCTGGCAGATAAGGAGGAAATACTCAAAATGATTCCGCAGGCGCAGCCTATGGTGATGATCGACCGCCTGATTCACAACGATCACAACAGTACCGAATCGGGGTTGAAAATTATTTCTGACAACGTGTTTTGCAGCAATGGAAGATTTTCGGCCTCTGGACTCACCGAGAACATTGCGCAAACTGCAGCCGTTCGCGGTGGATATACCGCTATGCAAGAAAATCGCACGGTGAACATCGGCTTTATTGGAGCAGTAAAAAAATTGCGTGTTTACGAATTGCCATCCGTTGGCGATGAGATTACAACCCGCATCGAAGTTAAAAACCGGGTGCTTAATTTCAGCATGATTTCGGGGCAGATTTTTTGTCGCGGAAAATTGATGGCCGAATGTGACATGCGCATCTTTGAAAAAACCGCCTGATTTGTCACTGGAACTTTCCGAATCCGTCGAAATCCAAGTTCGCTTTTCTGAAGTAGATTCCATGCGCGTGGTTTGGCATGGCCATTATTTTAAATACTTTGAGGATGCTCGGGAAGCCTTTGGCCGAAAATACCAAATTGGGTATAATGATATCGAAGCACAAAATCTGCTGGTTCCGGTAGTGCACTCTTCCATCGATTACAAGCGTCCGCTCCGCTACGGCGATCGAATTAGGGTTGAGGTTCGTTATGAACCTACCTCCGCCGCGAAGATTGTACTTCATTACACCATCATCAAGCTGCCCGAGCAAATGGTTACGACGATCGGAAAAACCATCCAGGTATTCACTAGCCCGGCTGGCGAACTCCAGTTGCTGCCACCGGATTATTACAGGCAGTGGAAGGAAAAATGGTTAGCGTAAGCAATGATCCGCATCGTGTCCGACCATATTACCAGTCCGGCAGGGTATGGCACCGCCGAAAATCTGAACGCAGTTTGGCAGAAGAAATCGGCCATCCGGTTGATTGACAATCGTAATTTTTGGCCTGAACCTTTTTATGCCTCCGCGTGGACCACAGAACAAATTGATCTCATTCGTCGACGTGCCGATGTTTCCCTCACTTTGCTTGAAATGCTGATGGCCGATGCCATTGAGCAGGTGTGCCAAAAAGCCGAAATAGATCTCAAATCGGACAACACCCACCTCATCGTGGCCACCACCAAAGGCAATATCGATTTACTTTCGGATGAAATTCACGCTCCCGACCGAAGTTTGTTGTTTCAGGCGGCTCTATCCCTGCAGCAGTATTTTGGGGCGGTGCGAAGGGTCCAAGTCGTTTCAACTGCCTGCACTTCGGGATTAACTGCGATTATCAATGGTGCGCGCATGATTGAGGCTGGATCGGCAAAACACGTAGTGGTGTGTGGCGGCGATTTACTTACGCAATTTGTACTCAGCGGTTTTCAATCGTTCAAGGCTGTGAGTCACGAGCCGTGTAAACCCTATGACGATCATCGCAGTGGCATTACCTTGGGCGAAGGCGTGGCAGCACTTGCCATAACAAAAAGCGACGACAATGGTCTGCCGTACTTTATTTCAGGAGCAACGGCCAACGATGCCAACCACATTTCCGGTCCCTCGCGTACCGGAGAAGGATTGTATCAGTGTGTTTCTCGTACGCTAAAAAGATCAGCAAAGAAACCCGATATGATCTCTGCGCACGGAACAGCCACGGCCTATAATGATGAAATGGAAGCGCAGGCTTTTAACCGTGCCGCGCTGCAGGATGTTCCACTGCACAGCCTGAAAGGCATTTACGGCCACACACTCGGTGCCGCGGGCCTGATTGAAACGATAATTGCCCTCAAGGCCTTGATGCAACAAAGGTTGATTCCGTCGGTTGGATACCACACCCACGGTGTAACGCTTCCGCTTAACGTGACCACCGAGAGCACTCCAGTCAACATGAAAACCATTCTCAAAACCTCATCGGGCTTTGGCGGGTCAAATGCGGCAGCATTATTTGGAATATGAAAACAAGCGTACATATCTCGGCGGAGGTGCAGTTGATTGACGGTGTTTTTTATCGCAATGGCAAACAGGTTCCCGAGAGCCTTCTGGCAGCAGCTTCTGATGACTGGTTTCGCGAACAATACAAAGCGCTTGCAATGAGTTATCCGAAGTTTCATAAAATGGACGAACTGTGCAAGTTGGCAATGCTAACAGCCGATGTTTTGCTCCGTGATGAAAGCTTTGCTGGCAAGGAATTAGCGCATACCGGATTGCTATTATACAATCGTCACTCCTCAATAGATGCTGATATGCGGCACGTGCAATCCATTTCCAACCGTGACAATCCGATGCCGAGCCCGGCGGTATTTGTGTACACACTACCCAACATTATGCTCGGTGAAATCTGCATTCGCTATCGAATAACAGGAGAGCATTTATGTTTAATTTCAGACGTGTTTGATGCTGCTGCTGCCATTGACCAGTGCAGCATGTTGTTCGACAGCGGCATGAATCAGGTGCTGTTGGGTTGGATAGATCACTACCGCGGAAATTCAAAAGCGTGGATGGCTTTTGTACGAAAAGGTGAGAAAGCCCCAAATTATTCGCAATTTAGCAGCCAGATAATAACCGAAATAGATAACATTCCGCAATGGAAGCACTCATAGATCAACTAAAAGAGCAAATCATTGAGCAACTGAATCTCGAAGAGGTAAGTAAAGCCGATATCAACCCCGATGAACCCCTGTTTATCGAAGGTCTTGGTCTGGATTCTATCGACGCCCTCGAACTCATTGTTTTGTTGGAACGCAACTACGGGATCAAACTCGAAGATCCTAAACAGGGAAAAGACATTTTTCATTCGGTTCGCTCCATGGCCGAGTACATTCAGGCGCACCGCAAATAGGCATTTTCAATGGCAGAAGAGGTGGTGGTTACGGGCATGGGAGTGGTTTCGTGCATCGGGCTCAATCTCGATGACAACCGCCGCTCACTGCTCGGTTCACAACACGGAATTGCGCCCGTTCAATACCTCAAAACCATACACCGACATTTGCCGGTTGGCGAGGTGAAATGCGCTACCGACGATCTGCTCAAAAGGGCCGCTCCTGCTAATCCCGCACATTGGTCACGAACTTCATTGCTCGGGCTGCTTGCCGCACGTGAAGCGATAGGTAGCATCAATGATTTTTCAGTGGCTGCAACAGGTCTGATTTCCGCTACTACCGTTGGTGGAATGGACCGAACTGAAGATTTTTATCCAGGGTTTCTTCGCAATCAAAGGAGCGGAAGGTTGCGCGAAATTGCCCACCACGAATGTGGCGCCTCCACCGAACTGATTGCCGGCGAGCTGGGTTTATCGGACTGGATGACTACCATCAACACCGCGTGTTCATCTTCCGTAAATGCCATTATGCTTGCCGTGCGAATGATTCGATCGGGCAGGCTCGATCGGGTAGTTGCCGGTGGAGTAGATGGTCTCTCGCGCTTTACGCTCAACGGCTTCAACTCATTGATGATTCTCGATGAGCACTTGTGCCGACCATTCGACACCGAAAGAAAAGGGCTGAATTTGGGAGAAGGAGCGGCATTTCTGGTCATTGAATCTGCTTCATCAGCGCAAAGAAGCAAGCGTGCAGTGCTGGCAAAAATTTCTGGGTTCGCCAATGCCAATGATGCCTATCACCAAACGGCTTCCTCTCCCGAAGGAATCGGTGCGCAACTCGCCATGCAGCGATCACTGAAAATGGCGGGCCTGAAAACGGTGGACATCGATGCGATTAATGCGCATGGAACCGGAACCGCAAACAACGATTTGGCAGAAGGAGCGGCGATCGGAGCCGTATTTGGTGCGGAGATTCCCAAGGTGAGCAGCACCAAAACATTTACCGGACATACCCTCGGCGCTTCTGGTGCCATCGAAGCGGTGTATTCGATCATGTCGCTGCACGAACAGAAGGTTTTTCCAAACCTGCGACTGGAAGCTGCCATGCCGGAGATTAATTTTGAACCGGTTCGCACCCTGGAAAACGGTCGCATCAGACATATCATGAGCAACTCATTTGGCTTTGGTGGAAACTGTAGTAGCATTATTTTTTCTGAAGCATGAGCGCCTACATCACCGGAACCGGAATCATATCGCCCCAGCAAACTTTTGGACAACGCACGCTGCCCGAAAATCCCAAACGGTTAGCCACCTCACCGGGAACAAGCATCGCTCCGGACTTTAAATCGGTTATTCCACCGGCTAAGTTGCGGCGCATGTCCCGGATTTTAAAGATGGGCGTAGCGGCCGGCATGCAGGCATTAAGTCACGCCAAAATTTCAGCACCCGACGCCATTGTTACCGCAACTGCGCTAGGCTGCACCGAAGATACCGAGCGTTTTCTGAGGGAAATGGTTGAGCGCGACGAACAGGCCTTGTCGCCCACGGCTTTTATTCAGAGCACGCACAATACCATTGGTGGCCAGCTTGCCCTGCTGATGAATTTGAACCACTACAATATGACCTATACACAGCGCGGCCATTCTTTTGAAACCGCGCTGCTCGATGCGCTGATGCTGGTGGAAGAGGGTTCGGCGGCAAATGTGTTGCTCGGTGCTGTTGAAGAATTAATTGAACCGGTAAATGTGCTGATGCAGCGCATGGGCATATATCGCACTGCTCAGGACGCGGCGCACCGGGGTGTGGTGGGAGGAGAGGGCGCTTCATTTTTTGTGTTGTCTTCCTCGTCAAAACAGGCAATGGCCAGAGTGGTCGATGTGAAAATATTCCACCGTCTCGATCATAGCGAGCTGCCCGATCAGTTGTGCGACTGGCTCAATAAACACGCACTATTTGCAGAAGACGTGGATCTGATCATCACCGGAAGAAATGGAAATATTCAGGTCGATTTGGCGTACGATTCGTTGATGACATCATTATTTCGCAACACTTCCGAGGCGTGTTTCAAACCCCTTTGTGGAGAATATCAAACTTCGGTTGCTTTTGCCGTTTGGATGGCCGCTGTTGCACTGAAAAACAACTTCCTGCCCGATTACGTGTTTAATCATTCGGTTGCCGCGCGCGATTTTCAGCTCGTGCTCATTTGCAACCATACGGTGGATGGAAACTGGTCATTTACGCTATTGAGCCGCCCATGATACACCGTATTGTTCGGGCTGCTATTATAGTGATGGTGCTGATAGTCGGCACCGGAATTTGGTTTGCCGCCTGTTCACCGTGGTGGCTGGCGGCTGTATTGGCTGGCTATATCTTTATTCTGTTTCTCGGCACGGTTCGCATCGGAATGGGTTTTTTTTTGAGGTCAGTTACGCATGGTAGCAGAGCAAAAAAACAGGTGGCACTGACTTTCGACGACGGCCCGGATCGCCACACCTCCGAAGTGGCGCGTTGTCTTGAAAGGCACGCGGTGTGTGGAACATTTTTTTTGATTGGACACAAGGTCGGTCAACATCCCGAAGTGGTGAAGGCGCTGTTACACGCAGGTCATTTGGTGGGCAATCACAGCTACTATCATCAGTGGTATTATCCCTTAAAATTCACAAGGAAAATCAGGAGGGAAATACAAGAAACTTCGGCAGCAATATTTGAGATCACCGGAAAAAAGACGCGCTTTTTCCGACCGCCTTTTGGGATTACCAATCCGCGGATTGCACGTGCTGTTAAAGCAGAAGATTTGGTGTCGGTTGGATGGGATGTGCGGTCGTTCGACACCGTGCTCGGCACCACTTCGCGACTCGAATTGCGGTTGCGTCGCAAAGTCAAAAACGGTTCCATCATTCTACTGCATGACACGGGCGAAGGTATGGTCGGGTTTTTGGATATGTTTATACCTTGGCTAAAAAATGAAGGCTACGAAATTGTCTCACTCGAAACACTAATTGATGAAAAAGCTTATCACTAACCTCACCTTTTTGATGATCGCTTCGGCGGTGTATGCACAACCCGAAGGCGCTAGCCCAATGAAAAATGGCGAACCGTTTCGCGAGCGTGTTCAGCAGGCTTCCGGAAGCATTGAGTCTATTCAAAGCATGTTTAATCAGGAAAAGCACCTGGCGGTTTTGGCAGAACCAGCAAAATCTGCGGGAAATTTCTTCTACAGCGACACAGGGTTTATCCGCTGGGAGTATGCTACACCCACACAACAATCCATTATTATCAACAATGGCGATGTCGTGTTGATTAACGAAGGCGTTCGCGAACGAACCAACGCCCGTACGGCCAAAGCCTATCAGCAGATGAACATTATGATTGCCGAAGTCATTCACGGCGATGTGTTTGGCGACAAACGCTTTGAATACCAGTTTTACGAAGTGGACAACTTTAGCGGACTGGTGGTGATGAAGCCCAACGAATCGGCTATTACGGCTCACCTGCAATCGGTTGAGTTGTATTTTAATGACGACCATCAGGTAGAACAACTCCAACTCAATGAGCCTGGTGGAGATTACACGCGTTATGTGTTTTACGATCAGGTGTATAACGAAAAACTGCCCGAAGCCGCATACGTGCCTAAACCCATGCCATAATTTTTTGTATCATCAGCTCGGAGAAGATACCCACTGACAGTGGTATTGAAGTTTAAAAATATATCTTCGTGAGCCGAAAAGAACGGGTTTTAACAACTATTCAAATAGCTTAATTTTACGGCAATATTTGCACTGTGCTACTGAACGATCTATATCATTTTACCAAAATTACCGAAGAACCCGACGGAAGCGGTCATCTCATTCACACCGAAATTAATCGGAAGCACCAGATTTTTGAAGGTCACTTTCCCGAGATGCCCATCCTGCCCGGCGTTTGTCACATGCAAATGGTGGTTGATGCCGCTGCACAAGTGCTGAATCGTCACCTGAAAGTAGAAGAAGGTATCGATATGAAGTTTACTGCGGTGGTCGATCCGCGCGAAGGCACCCAGTTGCTGATTAAAATAAACCTTCACGAACAGGAAGAAAACAGGGTTCGAGTAGAGAGCATCACCACCTTCAACGGCTTGATCTGTTTTAAATTCAAAGGTGTATTGCATTAATGTCCGGCACGATAGATAGCCGCATGCGTGCAGTGAAATGCTGCATCGTCGTTCCCACATACAATAACGCTCCATTTTTGCCCAAACTGCTTCAGCAATTGCAGGAGCTGTCTCATTATGTTATTATCGTAAACGACGGCTCAACCGATACCACACCCGATCTTCTTGAGCCGTATAGCCACCAGTATAACATCATTCACCACGACCAAAATAAAGGTAAGGGGATGGCGATGCGCAACGCTTTTGCCGAGGCGTGGAAAAAAGGATTTCACTATGCCATCACCATCGATTCTGATGGGCAGCACCTGCTGGCAGATTTGCCAAAGTTTTTGGACAAAATCGAAGCCGAGCCGGAAAGTTTAATCGTCGGTGCACGCAATATGAATCAGGCCGGAGTTCCTGGTAAAAGCAGTTTTGGTCATCGGTTTTCGAATTTCTGGTTTCTGGTCGAGACTTTTAAAAAACTGCCCGATACGCAATCTGGCTATCGACTGTATCCATTAAAGCCCATCAGCCAGATGAAGTTTTATACCCAAAAGTTTGAGTTCGAGATCGAAGTGCTGGTGCGACTGGCGTGGAATGGGGTGCCAGTGACATCCGTCCCAGTGTCGGTAGTGTACCACAAAGAAGATCGAATCACACACTTTCGGCCGTTTCGTGATTTTTTACGCATCAGTGTACTCAATTCAATGCTGGTGCTGATGGCCTATTTATATATCCACCCGCGCAATTTTTTTCGCGCGCTGACCCGAAATAACCTTAAAGAATTTTTTGACCGCAATCTGTTTCGCACCGGGGCCAGCAATGCTAAACTGGCAGCAGAAATCGGTTTTGGACTTTTCATGGGCATTATTCCAATCTGGGGTTATCAGATGATTACGGCGGTATTTCTTTCGCACTTAATGAAACTCAACAAAGTGGTGGTGTTACTTGCCGCCAATATCAGTATACCACCCATGATTCCATTTATAATATACGGTAGTTATTTGTTGGGCGGGCTGCTTATCGATACCCCAGGAAGTCCGTTGGTGTTTGATTCAAATATGACCTTCGACGTTATCGGCTCCCATCTGCTGCAATACCTTGTAGGGGCCGTTATGCTAGCGATTTTGGCTGGTATTGCCGGCGGAATGCTTTTTTATATACTGTTTCGTATTTTCAGAAAAAATCCTGCACAAACCAGTTAGGCAATGGGAAGAATCATGCTGTGGTTATATCGCACGTTTCAGCGGAAAAAATGGCTGTTGCTATTGCTTCTTGCAGGGTGGATGGCTTTTGTTGCGGGTGGTTTGTCAAGACTTAAGTTTTCTGAAGACATCACTGATATGTTGCCGCAAAACGAGGAGGGACTCACCGGCGTCAGCACGCTTCAGACCTCGCGTTTTACCGACCGCGTAATTTTTCACTTGTATGCAGACACACTGGCTGATGATGTGGATATCATAGCGGCTGGTGAAATGCTGGTCAATGCACTGGATTCGTTGCAACCAGATCTGCTCGAAGCGGGCCATCTGAAGATTGAAATGCCCGATATCGCGGCGATGCATAACCTGGTGATAGCGCAATTGCCTTATTTGCTCAACGCGGATGACTACGCTTATCTTGATTCGCTGAGTAGCCGGAAATTGATTGATGAAATTGCTCATCGAAACTTCCGAAACATCATTTCTCCTACCACGGTTTTTGCCTCGCGCTTTGTGGTGAACGACCCGCTCGGATTGGGTGGAAGAGTGCTGAAGCGCTTGAACAGTTTTAGTCTCGATCAAAACTTTGACCTGGTAGATGGATTTTTGGTGACACCGGATATGAATCACCTGGTGTTGTTTGCACACCCAGCTTTTGAAGTCAATAATTCGGCGATGAATACCGAATTGTACGAAAAGGTGCAGCACATTGCGAAGACCATAACTACCGAGTTTGATGGGAAATATACACTCGATGCCCTTGGTGCACCATTTTCAGCTTCGGTCAATGCCACGCAGATCAAAAAGGATATCGTATTGACGGTGTCACTGGCACTTGCCACGCTAATGGTGGTGATTTTTATTTTTTATCGCAGTGCAAGGGTTTTCCTTTTTATCTTGATTCCTTCGGCCATGGGAGGCGCAACCACACTTTCGCTGTTTGCATGGGCGGGTGTTGAGGTTTCATTGATTTCGGTGAGCATTGGCTCTATTTTGCTGGGAATCAGTATCGATTTTGCGCTGCACGTTTTTACGCATTTCAGAAGCACCGGAGATATCCGCAATACGCTCAAGGAAATTGCCGAACCGGCCATGCTCAGCTCAACCACTACAGCGGCTGCATTTTATACCTTGCTTTTGCTCGATGCTCCGGCCATGCAGCAGCTCGGGGTTTTTGCCGCTACCAGTGTCTTGCTCGGCTCTCTTTCTTCCCTGATCATTCTGCCGCACGTGCTGAGTCCAAAAATGCACCTGCCTGAAGAAAAACAGCAAACGTTTATTGACAAGCTGAGCCGGCTGCGACCCGATAAAAACAAGTATTTGGTTGCAGGGGTGCTGCTGCTTACCGCAGTGTTTGTATTGAGCTCGCGCAATGTTGGTTTTGAAGGTGATCTGCTGAAAATGAATTACAGCACACCGGAGCTGGAACGGGCGGAAGCCAACCTCAATAAAATCAGCAATATTTCATTAAAACAGGTGATGCTGCTCACAGAGGGCCGCGACTGGCAGGAAGCACTTACTAAAAGCGATTCGCTGAACGGCTTGATTGGTCGGGAAATAACCAGGGGAACAGCAACAGAACGCGCCTCGGTCAATGTCATTTTGCCAGCTCCCGATGAGGCCGAGCGGCGCTTGGCAAAGTGGAGAAAGTGGGTTGAGTCAGGTGCGCCAGATACCATAGCATCTTGGCTGTCAGAAAAATCGGCATCGCTCGGTTTAAAACCCGATGCCTACAACTCATTTTTTGCACAGGTGGTTTCGGATTATTCTCCAATGAAGTACGTCGAATGGCAGCAAACCGCACTCTTCAGCAATTTCATCCAATCGGATGCGGAAAAGGTGCAGATCCTCACCGCCGTAAAACTAGAACAGGAGCACCGTCCGCAATTCACCGAAAAGGCAAGCCGCATGGATGGGGTAACGGTTCTGGATAAGCAATACATTACGAATAAAATTATCGGCGCGGTGCAGCAGGATTTTGATCAGTTGGTAGTGGTGTCGCTGCTGATTGTTTTTGTGATTTTACTTTTGCTCTATGGACGGATTGAACTGGCGGTTTATACGTTCTTTCCGATGCTCATGGCATGGGGGTGGACCCTTGGTTTGATGAATCTACTCGGGTTCAAGTTCAATATTTTTAACATCATTGTTTCCACTTTCATCTTTGGACTCGGCATTGATTACAGCGTTTTTATTTCACGTGCTAAGTTGCAGAAGTTCAAGTATGGCACAGAGGAGTTGGTGGTGTATAAGAAGGCTATTTTTCTATCGGCATTCACCACGCTGGTGGGCATCGGTGTGTTGATTTTGGCCAAACATCCCGCGCTGCAATCCATTGCGGTGATGTCAGTAATCGGAATAGGAAGTATGCTTGTGTTGACATATACCCTACAGCCACTACTATTTCGCATTGCGATGCTCAACCGCAAAGAGCGCGGGTTAGTTCCAATCAATTTTCTGAATGTTTTTCTGGGCGTTTTTTCGCTGTTTTACTTTTTTGTCGGATCTGTTTTGCTGAATCTGACCATCGTTATCATGCAGCTACTGCCAATTTCAGGCACTCGAAAACGTTCGTTTTTCAGACACCTCATGAGCTGGTTTCTGAGTTCGCTGACACACATAATGGCCAATGTGGGCCGCCGATTTATGAATCCGTCCAATGAGCGTTTCAAAAAGCCGGCAATCATCATTGCCAACCATCAGTCGTTCATTGATATTTTGTTGTTGCTGCATCTACAGCCCAATGTGGTGATGGTAGTAAAAAAGTGGGTTTATTCCTCTCCCTTGTTTGGTTTTCCTGTGCGATATGCCGGATATTTTCACGTGAACGACGGCTACGAGCAGGCACTGCCAAAGCTGCGAAAACTGGTAGACGAGGGGTGCTCAATTATTATCTTTCCCGAGGGAACCCGCACCAGCAACGGTGAGTTGAACCGCTTTCACAAGGGTGCCTTTTATTTATCCGAAGCACTTGAGCTCGATATTGTGCCGGTACTTTTTCACGGCAGCGATTATGCGATGCCCAAAGGCGATTCTTTTTTGTTGAAGAACGGATTTGTTCATCGGGTGCTGATGCCCCGAATAAAATTCTCCGACCGATCGTGGGGCGAAACCTATCAAGATCGCTGTAAAAATGTTTCACGATGGTATAAGAAACAATTTGCGCACTATCGAAGAGAATTTGAAACGCCGTGCTATTTCCGCGATCAGCTTTTGCGAAATTATGTGATGAAGGGACCGGTTTTATACTGGTATGCGCGTATTAAAACGCACTTAGAAGACAATTATACCATGTACGAAAAACTGCTTCCACGTGAAGGAAAGATAGTGGATATTGGTTGCGGATACGGTTTTATGGCACATATTCTGGCTTGGACGTCAAAAGATCGTGAAGTCATCGGATTTGATCACGACGAAGATAAAATTCTCGTTGCACAGCACACACCTACGGTCACGCCCAATATCAGTTTCGAAGTGCGAAACGTGCTGGATCCTAAAGTAGAATTGCCGATGGCCAACGCATTTATCCTGATGGATGTATTACACTATTTGCCCAAAGAAGCCCAACGTGAACTGATATTGAAATGTTTGGGTAATTTGTCGCCTGGCGGGATGTTGATGATTCGAGATGCCAACGCCGAACTGGAAGAGCGCCAAAGAGGAACCTGGCTCACCGAATTTTTCTCGACAAGGTTTGGTTTCAACAAAACAAACAGTAACAAACTTATATTTACAGGTAGTACATTTATTACTTCGACTGCAGAGCAAACAGGGGCAAGTGTAGAAATTATTGACAAGGGCAAATTCACCTCCAATGTGTTGTATTTGATTACAAAACCCAATGGCTCCAACTGACCAGCGTACTTATGAATTTATTGTTGTCGGCTCGGGCCTGAGCGGATTGCTCTGTGCCTATCTGTTGGCCGAGCGCGGCTATTCGGTGTGTGTGCTGGAACAGAGTGTACAGTTTGGCGGATGTTTGCAGATTTTTTCACGCGATAAAGCCCTGTTTGATACCGGTGTACATTATATTGGTGAACTCGGTGAAGGAGAAAAGCTGAATCGCATTTTTTCTTACTTCGGAATTATGGAATGCTTGAATGTGGAGCAGCTCGACGGGGACGCTTTTGATATCATCTCATTTCGCGACGATCCGATGGAGTATCCGTGGGCACAGGGTCATGACAACTTTGTGCGTCAACTCGGCCGGTTTTTTCCAAAAGAAGTAGCTGCGTTAAAAGAATATTCGCGCGTGTTGAAACAAATCAGCGATAATTTTTATGCCGGTGATTTTCAGCAGCCCGATGCTCAATTGATAAACAGTGAAGCTCTGCGCACCAATGCAGAGGAATTTATTGCATCGCTTACACAAAATGAAAAGTTGCGCGCGGTGCTGGCCGGAAACATCCCTACTTATGCTGGCGTTCGGGGCAAATCACCGATTCACCAACACGCGCTGATCATTAATAGTTTTTTGCAGAGTTCGTGGCGCTGCGTGGATGGTGGAGCCCAAATTGCCAAACACCTAACCAGTGCCATCCGCGGAATGGGCGGGGTGCTGTTGCGCCGACAACAGGTGGCGGAGTTTTGCGTGGAAGAAGGGCGGGTGGTAAAAGTGATAACGACCGAAGGTGATGAGTTTCGTGCCAGACAGTTCATCGCAGCAATGCCACCGGCCAATGTTGTAAAGATGCTTACCGGAGCATCACTTCGCAAAGGTTATCTCAATCGCATTCGCAAACCCGAACCAACAGCATCGTTTTTTGGATTGTATCTAAAGTTCAAGCCCGAGGCTTTTCCCTACCTAAAGAGTAATTATTACCACTACAACCACGCCGATGTGTGGAATGCGGTAAACTACAAGACTAGCGACTGGCCGGCCTCATGGCTGTTTTATCCGGCCACTGCGCAAGGAGATGGCACCTTTTTATCCACCGCCAGTGTACTGTCATATCTCAGATACGAAGAGGTTGAACCGTGGGCTTCTACTCGAAACTCTACGGCAAACTCTTCCGATAGGGGCAAGAGTTATGAGGCCTTTAAGAATAAGAAGGCGCTGCGGCTCATCGATGATATGGAAAAACGCTTTCCGGGGATTCGCGACGCCATCGACACCTATTACACCTCCACTCCGCTTACCTACCGCGATTATCTGGGTGCAGAAAAAGGTGCAGCATACGGAAGCGTGAAGGATTATCAGCAACCCCATTTGTCGTTTTTATCACCGCGCTCAAAAGTGGAGAACCTCTTTTTTACCGGTCAACATGTGCACCTGCATGGAATTAAGGGAGTGACCACCACAGCAATATTAACCGTGGCGGCTATTTTAAACGATCACACTTTGTTTTCGACGATTCTTAAAGGAAAGGACACCTTGGAAGGATCAATAGAAGACAGTTGAATTGATAAAAATTCATAAAAGAGAGATGGTAGACAATAATAGTGCAGCACAATACCAGCCAATCCTCACATCTTTGGTTTCTTTGTACTTCTAAAAAAATCCGGTAGCATAGATAGTCTCTGGAGAAAATAAAAAGCTTTGAATCAGACGTTTCCATTAGTAGGTTTTTTGTTGTTTTTGGCAGGAACTTTCTTGCTGAATAGTGGTGGGCTGCAAGCGCAACCAGCGGGTAAGACGGCCGCAATTACCGGCACGGTAAAGGAAGAGGGTGGAAGCGTAGTTCCTTACGCAACCGTGGCGATTTATACCGCAAGTGACTCAACTTTGGTTGGTGGAACAACCACATCAGACGACGGAACCTTCACCGTGAGTGCATCTCCTGGTCAGTATTACGTGCATGTAAAATTTCTGGCTTATGAGGATCAGTACTTGCCCAATGTTAATCTCACTTCAGGCACCGTTGATTTGGGGGTCATTCTATTGCGAGTCAGTGCGCTAATGCTCAGCGAGGCAGTGGTCGAAGCCGACCGTACACAAATGGAATTGAAACTCGACAAACGCGTATTTACCATTGGACAGGATCTAACCAATACGGGAGGAAATGCTGCTGAAACGCTTGACAACCTGCCTTCGGTTAGTGTGGATGTCGACGGAAATGTGAGTCTTCGTGGAAGTGGAAACGTACAGATTTTGATTGATGGCCGGCCTTCTGGGCTGGTGGGTATGGATCCGGCAAATGCACTGAAGCAAATCCCTTCGGATATGATTGACCGAATTGAAGTGATTACGAACCCATCAGCACGATATCAGGCCGAAGGTGAGGTAGGAATCATCAATATTATTCTCAAAAAGGAGGAGCGCCAAGGATTGAATGGAACCTTTACGGCAAATGCCGGTTTTCCTGCCAATCTCGGTGCGTCATTCAATCTGAATTTCAGACGCGAAAAAATAAATTGGTTTGCGCAATACGGATTTCGATATAACAGAAACCCGGGAAGCGGTTTAACCCGTCAGGATTATGCATCGCCCGACACTACCTATTCTTTTGAGCGGCAACGCGATCATGATAGGGGCGGGCAGTCGCACAACTTCAGAGCAGGTGCAGATATCTTTCTCGACAAAACCAATACCCTCACCGTTTCGGGATTGTATCAATATGGTTCCGGAATAAACTATATCACCAACCGCTACCGCGATTTTAATTCCCAGGGATTTCAAATAGAAGAAACTTTGCGCGAGGAAGAAGAGCTGGAAAGAGAGCACACTATTGAAGGGTCGGTAACGCACATGAAAAAGTTTCCGGGCGACGGCCACAAATGGGAAACTACGGTAAACTTCTATAGCGAGGAAGACACCGAAGAAGGCGACCTACTAGAAACCAGCGATGACAGCAATGCGGAGCCGCAGTTTCAGAAAACACACAATATCGAAAACGAACAAAATTTTTTGTTTCAGTCTGATTATGTTCGACCCATTGGAGAGGAGGGCAAATTTGAAATAGGAACCCGCATTACCCACCGGCTCATCAATAACGATTACGAGGTGAGCCTGCGAGCAGACGATACCGATTGGATGGTGATCGACTCGCTGCAAAACGCTTTTGCTTATGACGAAACGATCTATGCCGGATATGTGATGTACGGCAATAATCTGAAAAATTTCTCTTATCAGGCAGGAGTGCGTTTGGAGTATTCAGATATCGGAACCGCACTTAAAAAAACCAATGAGGTAAACGATCGCACCTATTTCGACTTTTTTCCAAGTGTGCATCTGGGATACAAGCTCGACGACCTGAACTCACTTCAGCTCACCTACAGCCGACGTTTAAGCCGACCTCACTTTCGCTCGTTGCTACCCTTTTTCAACTTCAGTGATAACCGGAGTTTTCGCCGCGGAAATCCGAATCTTGATCCGGAGTATACCGATTCGTATGAGGCCGGATACTTGCGGTATGGCAACAAAGGTTCTTTGCTAACCAGTGTGTATTACCGCCATCGCACGGGCGTCATTGAGCGCATATCACTGGTGAGTGACGACGGCATAACCACATCAATGCCGGTGAATCTTTCGGTGCAAGATGCCTACGGTTTGGAAGTGACCCTATCCTATTCTCCATACCGTTGGTGGGCGCTCAACGGTGATTTTAATTTCTATCGCGCCATCACAACGGGTGAGTACAACGGCATGTCCCTCAGTGCCGATACCTATACGTGGAATACCCGAGTGACTTCTAAATTTGCCATCGATAGCAAAACCGACATTCAGTTATCGGGCCGTTATCGTGCGCCGCGAATCAGGCCACAGGGTCGTTCCAAATCGATTTACAGTGTTGACCTTTCCGCTTCGCGCGACATCCTAAACGGAAATGGTACCCTTTCGCTTAATATCCGCGATGTATTCAATTCGCGCAAATGGCGTGGAATTACTGAAGGAGACTATTTCTATGAAGAATCGGAATTTCAATGGCGGTCTCGTCAGATAGTGGTGTCATTCACTTATCGTCTGAATCAACAAAAATCGCGGCGTCCACAACGACCGGGAGGAGGAGGCGACTTTGAAGGTGGTGATGAAATGTAAGCCGCGCTGAGGAAATATTTTTCTGGGAATTTCAGCTTCCACCTCACCATACACCCTTTCTGGATGGCCTTTGCGGAATGAACAGTGGGCAGGTGTAAAGAACTCCTGAAGTGTTTAAAGACGATGCGATTGAAAACATAATTGATGCAGTCCACAAGGAGGGAAAGGCATCAGCTTGTGCTCTTGATATAGACTTTGGTTGAAAAAAAAACCCGCTGTTCGATTGAGCAGCGGGTTTTTTCCGGTTAGTAAATTGTGAATTTGCTATTTTACAACCACCTTATGAACTGATGTTTCTGATCCGGTTCTGATGTGAAGCAGATAGAGTCCGAACTGAAGTTTTGAATCGAAATTGATGGTGCCGTGGAAGGCATCCTGATCTGATAAACCACCGTATTCTCTGGTGAAAATTCGCTTGCCGGTGATGTCAACTAGAATGATCTCGATGGTTTCGACTTCAGGAGATTTATTCATATCAACATAAATCACTTCACCCGCATTCGGGTTTGGATAAACCACCGCATAACCGATTTGTGGACTTAACGGATCAACCTGAATTAGTCCATCATCACTGGTGCCCATAGTTGTGTCCGGTACATTGATGGGCACGCTGATCTCGTTGTCTGGGCAATCTTCTTCAATCGTGAAATTGAGAATCGCCATGCAGCCAGAGTTGTCAATCACCCAAACAATATAGTCGCCCGGTGCGAGGTCGTCAATGTTTGAAGCATTGAGATACCCGGGAACAGACCAGTTGATGACATGGTTTCCGGAGCCGCCGATAATGTCGACCGAAACGCTTCCGCCCTGAGCGCATGTGGCGTCGGTAGTGTTGATGTTCAATTCTAATCCTTGCTCAGCAGTCAAGGTATAATCGGCAGTTACGACACATCCGTTTTCATCCATTACGCTTACCATATATGTTCCTGCAGAAAGACCTTCTGCTGTGGCACCACTCTGATTTTGGTCGTCATTCCAGTTGTAGATCAGGTTTCCAGAACCTCCACTGGCAATCACACTGAGCGACCCGTTATTTGCGCTTTCGCACGAAGGATTTACCGCCAAGAAGTTGTGAATGGTGAGCTCAGCTGTTTCTTCGATCGTTAAGTCGGTTGTTGCAGTGCAACCGAAAATATTGTCGAATACAGTCACCGTATAGTTTCCGGCCGCCAAATTATTATTGATAGCAGTAGTGGCTTCACCGTTGCTCCATTGATAGGTGTAATTTCCTGAACCTCCTTCAACTTCTACAGTAGCTGTTCCATCGCTGTCGCCGTAGCAGGTAGGGTTGTTTACTTCTACCAGAGTTAAACTAAAGCCTTCACAGTTGTCAATTCCATCACAGGGTGTGTTTCCGGTGTTTCCACCCACACACTCACCGCAGTTGTCGATGGTAGCTGATCCGCCCCAATCGCCATTGCAGTCCTGAACACAGGGTGTGTTTCCAGTGTTTCCACCCACACACTCACCGCAGTTGTCGATGGTAGCAGTTCCGCCCCAATCGCCGTTGCAGTCCTGAACACAGGGTGTGTTTCCGGTGTTTCCACCCACACACTCACCGC
>CAZARI010000010.1:0-82021 GCA_964487545.1 uncultured Cryomorphaceae bacterium | reverse complement strand
TTTGATCAGTTCTCCCCCTCAGGGATCACCGAGCGTTTGGCGAGGTAATCCGATTTCCTTGGTGATCTGCCCTCGCAAATCTGCCACAGTAGGGATCTACTTGTGAATCATGGCCTGATTATCCTGCACAGCAGATACTCACAACCACACCTCTATAATTCTTCGCAACGGAATAGTAATCCCGTTCTTTAGGTAAACCTGCCGTTTGTCGATATCCCATACCGTGGTTTCTACCCGTTTCACTCCTGTGTTGTCCTCAAAAACGATGACCACCTTGTAATAGGCATAATTGCCAAAGTCCTGCGCACGCTGCAGAAGTCTTTTGCGCTCTTTTTGTTGTTCGGGCAATGGCAGCAATTCATCATCCGGAAAGATGAGGCCCGCAATTCTTTCCTTAGAAATTTCTGGAATGTACGTGTCCGTGCTCTTCATGGCTCAATGGTATTGATTACGCCTTTGAAGTTAGCTAATATTCAGCCCATAATCAGTAAATTAGGGCTTAAATTCATCTGTTTGTTGATTCTTTCAAATACAAGTGTAATCTTCTGTCAATTAACTGTAATTTAGTAGATTCTAAACAATTTTTTCGCATGTATGCCATAGTCGATGTTGAAACAACCGGTTCTTATGCGGCCGACAATGCCATTACCGAAATTGCCATCTGCGTACACGATGGATCCCAGCCAATAGCGTGGTTTGAATCACTGGTACGACCCGACCGACCCATCCCGATGTATATCACAGGACTTACTGGCATCACCAACGACATGGTGGCCGACGCACCCACATTTGCCGAAATTATTCCTAAAATTGAGGCACTCACTGAAGGATGCATTTTTGTTGCACATCACGCGCACTTCGATTACACCTTTGTAAAAAAGGAGTTTGAGCTACAGAATAAACCCTTTTCCCGAAACAAACTTTGCACAGTAAGGCTCAGCAGAAAACTCATTCCGGGATTGCCATCATACAGTCTAGGGCGTCTGTGCAACCACCTGAATATCGAGCACACCAACGCTCACCGTGCCATGGGCGACGTAAAGGCTACCGTTAAGCTATTTGAAATGTTAATGGGGCTCGATCGCGAGAACTACATCAATCTGGTGGCCAAACGCAATTCGGGTGAAACAATTCTTCCGGCTAATCTTCCGCGACAAAAATTCGACATCCTGCCTGAATTGCCCGGTGTCTATTACTTTAAAGACAGCACAGGGAAAATCATCTACATCGGCAAAGCAGCCAATATCAAACAACGGGTGCGAACGCATTTTTCGGGTGATGACAGCAGTGAAAAATCCGAAGCATTTAAACGGCAAATCTGCGATATCGCTTTCCGACTCACCGGAACAGAACTGGTAGCCCTGTTGCTCGAAGACAGCGAAATTAGACGTTATTGGCCCAAATTTAACAAGGCACAAAAAACGCCGTCACGCCAATACGGTATTTATCGCTATGAAGATCAGAACGGTTTTTTTCGTCTTGGCATCAACAAGGCTCCCGCAGCCAATGGCGCCTACAGAACTTTTTCGCGGTTGAGTGACGCGCGTAATTCCTTGTCTAAGCTGGCCGATGAGTTCGAACTGTGCGTGGCTTTGTGTGGACTGGGAAGTTTTTGCGAGCGTTGTTTTGACGAAGCGCATTCCTGTGGTTCTTCCGCATCACCCGAAATGTATAACCAACGGGTGAACGAGGCCCTGTTGAAACTAAAAGAGGTTAAAAAGAAATGCGCCATCATTGGGCAGGGCAGGGAAGCGCACGAACGCTGTGTTGTTGCCATCGACGGTGATCGCTACTTGGGATTTGGTTTTGTGAAAGCCGATACAGGATTTCATTCATTCGACGAAGTGGAAAAGCATATTATTCGCTACTCCGAAAGTAGCGCGATTCGCAATATCCTGCGCAAACATCTGGCCGGTGCCGGCAAGGAAGTGATTTATTTCTGACCCCCTTTAGAATCATTGTTAACTTTAAGCGTCTTGACCCAATCAACTGAAGGATGCGAAATGCCATAGCCCGAATATTTTATTTTGAATGGCGCGTTTTTGGAGCCATTATTTTCCTCAACCTCAAAAATTTCACACCCAAGCGATTTCTGATCACCCTGCTTTTTATTGTCGTGATGGTTTTCATTTCGTCACTGACGGTCATCATGCGAATACTGGATGAGCTATTGTACCCTGACTACCACAAGGTTAAAGTGAATCAACCAGTATTTATCATTTCCAATCCGCGAAGTGGAACCACCTATTTACACCGACTCTTATGCTTGGATGAAGATCGTTTTACTTACTTTTTACTCTACCACACGTTTTTGCCGTCGGTTACTTTTTATCGGTTTATTCTTTTTTTGAAGCGGCTGGATAAAAAGCTCAACTGGCAAATGAAAAAGTTTTTCGATCGGGTAGAGAAATGGTTGTTTGGCGGGTGGAAGGGAATACACCCCATGGGGTTTGAAGAGAGTGAGGAAGACGAAGGTTTGTTTGCTCTTTCGTTGATGTCCCCGGCAATAGGATTGATTTGTCCGTGGTTTCGCGAAATGAAATGGATATGGATTCCCGATCACCTCAGCGAAGCCAAAAAAGCGGCCATGATGGCGTATTACCAAAACACGCTGCAACGGTTTTTATACGCATGGGGACCAGATAAAATATTACTCAGCAAGAATGTAATTTCAACTGGACGAATCGAAATGTTGCTCGACACTTTCCCCGATGCGCGAATCATCTACCCCGTGCGACATCCGTTTAAAACCATTCCATCGGTCACCAGTATGTTTTCCTCACCGTGGAAGGTCCTTGCACCGGATGTTCACCAACAATCCAAAGAATATCGGTCGTGGGGAGCTATGAACATCGCCTTTTACCAGCATTTTAATGAAGTGATGAGCAAGTTGTCACCACAACAGTTGTTTTGGGTAAAGTACACGCTATTTACTGGTGATCCGTACCAAACTGTTCTGAACATATACCAACATTTTGGTTGGAATGTCGATCCGGAATTCAAAAAAAGGTTAGAAGCGGAAACCACTGCTACCAGATCGTACAGCAGCGGACACCAATACTCCATGGAGCAATATGGCTACTCCAAAGAGAAAGTTTATAACGAATTGCTGCCGGTGTTTAAAAAATTTGGTTTTGAGCCTTAACTTGCCGACCAGTTGACAAAATGATTTGAATATGTATAAGCGTTTGGAACGATACCCCAAGAAAGGAATGGTAAGTGGAGTTTGCTACGGACTCGGCGAATATTTCAATATCGACCCGATTGTTCCGCGAATTATTTTTCTGCTATTTCTTCTGGTTTGGGGAGGTGGCTTGCTGGCTTATTTGGTATTTTGGATTCTGATGCCAATTTCGCCGGCTGACGTCTGATTATGGGTTTTTCCTATCGTCGGTATCGTCTTCAGCTTTAGGCAAAATCTCCCAGGTGTGGTCGCCAAGCATCTTCACCGATTCCAGGTGATGAGCATAAGGCATGGAACCTCCCCATTCATCAGGAGCAATCATGCTCAATACTTTTTTGCCATTATCGCGCTCATACAGGTGATAGACCTGACCAATAACTGGCTCAAAACCAATTGATGCGCCGTAAATCTCGTGCGAAATTTCAACCCGGCGACGGATCCGCTCGGCCTGTTCGGCGAGTTTTTCCATCTGCTCAAAGATTTGTTTCATTTGAAGATGCGTCTGCTGTTCCATCGATACCAGCGCACGTCCTTTTACTTTTCCCATGTCATCCGGACGAATCAGCGCACTACCTACATGATGCGCAAAAGGCAACAGCCCCGGATGGTTGGTGATTTTCTTCGGATCTATTGGATTTTCATCACTCATACTGCAAAGATAAAGTATTGACCGCACTGATGAAGCAGCCATTCGCACCTGATGATTATATTTGGCCATGCAAAAAGCCGTTTTTCTCGACCGAGATGGAGTGATTAACCACGACCCAGGCGATTACACCAAGAGCGTGAACGAATTCACCTTTCTACCTGAAATTTTTGAATCGCTAAGGCAGCTCAATCATGCCGGATTTAAATTAATTGTCATTACCAACCAGGGAGGCATTGCCCGTGAAAAATATAGTCTGGAAGATTTCAGAACAATAGACCGATATATGCATCAGCGATTTCGCGAGGAACAAATCAGCATTCTGCAGACCTTTTTCTGTCCGCACCACGACTTGTTGGGAAATTGCCTTTGTCGTAAACCCAAATCACTTCTGGTGGAGCGCGCGCTGGCCAAATATCAACTTTCAGCAGCCCAATCTTTTTTTATTGGCGACAAACCACGCGATATTCAGTGTGCTGAAACTGCTGGGGTAAAAGGAATACTCATTGATACCAACGATCTGCTTAAAAAACACTTACATCTGCTGCTAAACTGATGCCGTACGCTTAAGACTTCAATAATACCTTCAATCGCTATTGCTGTGCATCCGGTGAGCAATTATCTTAGGAAGTTATTTGTAAACCATCTTTTAACCCAAGTTTTATGAGATTAATTCTACTCCTGCTTTTACTGTATCCTTCTTTTTATGCCTATGCAGATTGCCCCGACAACCAATCAGAACTGGCGATTATTATTCACCCTGACGGCTGGCCTCTGGAAACGTCGTGGGATGTAAAAGACGCCCTCGGAAACAGTATCGGTTCGGGAGATGTTAGCGGTGGTAGCGTTTGCGTAGAGAGCGAAGGCTGTTATGTTGTGACCATTTATGACAGCTATGGTGACGGAATTTTTAATCCTGGTGGATATGTTATAACCCTCGGCGGAGTAGAGGTAGCGAGTGGCGGCGGAAATTTCGGATACATTGCCACACATCATATTAACTGCACAGAGGGAATGACCTGTGATTCTGCCATTCCGGTGATTCCAGGCAACTATATGAATAACCTGCAAAACCGCTGGTTTACCTTTACACCCGATGAAACCGCACTTTATGAAATCACCACTTGCGAATCGGGTTGCAACAGCACCATTTGGGTTTATGAAGCCTGTCAACCAGTCGATTACTCCTCGGCTGGAACATTAGCATACGACCATAATGCTTGCGATGGAGCCGGATTTCTGAGTCTCGGATTAATTTCCGGAACCACCTATATCATTCGCATCGGATCGGAAGATGAAAGTTGCGTGGGATATGAATGGGCTTTGATTCATGCCGGAGATTATGACCCTTGCGAAGACCTTCCCGGGTCGGTGCCTGTAGTGGTAGATATTCAGCCGGATAACTGGCCAAACGAAACCTCCTGGACGCTCACCGACGAGTTCGGATCGGTCATAGCCAGCGGAGGAGCACAGGGAACCACCGTTTGTGTTGACAGCGAATCGTGCATCATTTTCACTATTTACGATTCTTATGGCGACGGCATTTTCAGCCCGGGTGGATATGCGCTTTATTACGATGACGAGTTGATCGGAACAGGCAGTAACTTCGGATACGAAGCATACGAAGAGGTGGGATGCCCTGAAGGGGCAAGCTGCAACACCCCGCAAGATATTTCCGAAGGCATTTTTGAAACCACTACCGGTAGTCACTGGTACACTTTCACACCAGAAATCACCGGAAGCTATCTGCTCAGCACTTGCGAACTCAGCATCTGCGATACGCGGATTCAGGTGTACGACTACTGTAATATGGCCAACTTCGACGATACGCAGGTGGCTGGATTGTATTTCAACGACAACAACGAAAGCTGTGGCGAACAGGCTTGGCTCAATGCCGGATTGGAGGCGGGAACAACCTACTGGATTCGTATTTCTGAAGTAGAAGACGATTGCGATGGTGCCATCAATTGGTTTTTAGAGTACAACGGTCCGGTTGAGGGCTGCATGGATCCCAACGCCTGCAACTTTAACCCGCTGGCTGAAATCGAGGACGATTCCTGTATTTACCCTGGAAACCCCGACTGTCCAGAAGGTCCGGATTTGGTGATCGATCAGGATTACCTGCAGGCAACGATATATCCAAGCACCATTACCGTTGGCGAAACCGATTGCTATATCAACGAAGGCTGTCTAAATGGATACGGAACGCGTGAAATCATCCGGTTTGGAACGCGCATTGACAATATCGGAACGCAGGATTATTACATTGGAAATCCAACCACGGCTCCGGAGATGTTCAGCTACGACAATTGCCACAACCACAACCACGTGGACAGTTATGCAGAGTACCTGCTTTATGACATGGATGGGGTGGTGATTCCGGTGGGTTTTAAATTTGGCTTTTGCGTGATGGATCTGACATGCGATTTGGGCGGAACCGCGCAATATGGCTGTAGCACACAAGGTATTTCATCGATGTGCTCTGATATCTACAGCTCGGGGCTGGCTTGTCAGTGGATTGATGTAACGGATGTTCCAGACGGAATCTATACGATGGTGGTGCGCATCAACTGGGAAAAAACTCCCGATGGACTCGGACGGCACGAATTGGATTACAACAACAATTGGGGACAGGCTTGTATCCAAATAGACCGAAGCAGCGGATCCCTGCAAGTTAATCTGGAGGATGAGTGTGAACCATTGATTGATTGTGCCGGAGATATATACGGTGATGCCCAGCCCGATTGTGCCGGCACTTGCAACGGAACTACCTTGCGCGGCGATCTGGACGGCAATAGCGAGCAAGATCTGGTGGATGCGCATCTGTATGTGGAGCAGATTCTGGGCAACGATATTTCGCCAACATCCTGTACCGATTTGAACCAGGATAACCGAATTACAGTGACTGACGCGGCACTCATGGCCATCTGCGACATCTACAACGTGGCGCACGAACACCCGGACAGCACCGGAATTCATACCCATTGTAATTTTCCATCGCCTCACCTGATCAACCCGTTTGATACAGTGACTTTTAATATGGCCAACTTCAATCCCGAAGAAGGCTATTTCGATGTGATGATTAAAAATCCTAATAATGAAATTGTGGGCCTGCAACTGGAGATTTCCGGTGCAACGATTTTAAATGTAGAAATGCTGTACGATACTGAAAATTATCCGGTTTATCCGCAGTATATGTTTGGAGGAAATGATTTGATTATACTGTCTTATGTGGATTCGCTAATTGGCAAAAACATGGGTTATGAGTCGCTTTGTAGGATATACTACACCAATCCAGGACCTGAAATCTGTATTGCAGAAGTAGTCGATGTGGTGAACGAAGATTATGAAAACACCCTGACGCTGATCGATAAGAATTGTATGATGACTACAGGAATTTCAACAAACAGTAATCAGTTCCGAGCCACGATTGCACCCAACCCCATGAGCGAAAGCACGGTATTGGAGTTTTATAACCCACACAATGAAAGGCTCACGCTGGATCTTCACGATTTATCCGGCCGCATAATCCGTCAACATAACGATTTATCGGGAAATCGATTCGTTATTGAACGGGGTGAGCTGGCACCGGGCGCGTACCTCTATCGCCTGAGCTCTTCCACCGGCAAAAGCATCGGCCGATTTGTCGTACAATAATATGCACCACTTTTAAGAATAAAACTCTAAGGGCGGACTTCACGGTTCGCCTTTTTTTTAGAACTGGTTGAGCAGATACTGGATAAGATCAGTAGTGGTAACAATGCCCACTAGCGTAGTATCTTGTACTACAGGAAGTGCGTGAAATTCGCGTTCGGCAAGTATTTCAGCTACTTCTTTAATGGATTGATCGGCTTGAACCACCACCGGAGAACCGATCATTACCTGTTCAATGGTGAGCATATTATAAACCGCCGTGTCGGCTAGGGCTTCTCCGTCTTCTCCAAAATGGTCGGCAAAACTCAGTCGAAGTAAATCCGTGCGGCTAAGGATGCCAATTAGTTTACCTTCTTCGGCGCTGACGATAGGAATATGTCGAAACTTGCGCTGTTTAAACAAACGATCGGCGTCGTGCAATGTATTGTCGGGTGTCAGTGTCAACACCTGTCTGGTCATGATGTTGCTGACCGGTTCTTTTCTGATCATAATACAAGATTTTTTGGGGTTGCGTTTTAAAGTTACGGCAACAAAAGAACACCCCCAACCCTAAAGTCAGAATTACACGTGATTTAGAATCCTTCTTAAATAAAATCAGGTTTTAGGCCGAAACCACCGCCCGTTTTGATTCCAGATATTCGTCGTAAGTCATGAGTTTGTCGGCACAACCATCAGGCGATAACGCTACAATCCGATTGGCCAGCGACTGCGTGAACATGTGGTCGTGAGAGGTAAACAACAGCGTTCCGGTGAAATCCTTCAGGCCGTTGTTCAGCGCAGTTATTGATTCCAGGTCAAGGTGGTTTGTCGGCTCGTCCATGATGAGCAGGTTAGCACCCGACAGCATGGCCCTGGAGAACATGCAGCGCATTTTTTCTCCACCAGAAAGCACCTTGGTTCGCTTCAGGGTTTCTTCACCAGAGAATAACATTTTACCAAGAAAACCACGAATATACACCTCGTCCTTCTCGTCTGAATATTGCCGCAGCCAATCGATAAGTGAATCGTCGGATTGGAAGTAGGCTGAGTTATCATTTGGAATATACGAGGTGGTTATCGTCTGACCAAACTCAAATGTTCCTGTATTTGCTTGCAGATTTCGGTTAAGAATCTCGAACAGGGCAGTGGTGGCTTGACCGTCTTTGCTCAAAAAGGCAATCTTATCACCTTTGTTCACATTCAGGTTTAGGTCGTGAAATAGTTTTGTGTTGCCGGTAGAATAAGACAGACCGTTGATGTGCAGAATCTGATCACCAGCTTCGCGTTCCTGATCAAAAATAATGGCTGGATAGCGTCTGCTCGACGGCTGGATATCATCGACATTGATTTTTTCCAGCAGCTTGCGCCGGCTTGTGGCTTGTCTGGATTTGGAGGCGTTGGCGCTGAAGCGCGCAATAAACTCCTGCAATTCTTTTTTCTTTTCTTCGGCCTTTTTATTAGCAGTACTTTTCTGACGAAGGGCGAGTTGGCTCGATTCGTACCAGAACGAGTAGTTTCCGGTATACACCTTAATTTTTCCGAAGTCGATATCGGCAATGTAAGTACAAACCGTATCCAGAAAGTGCCGGTCGTGCGAAACCACAATCACCGTGTTTTTAAAGTTCAGCAGAAAGTTTTCGAGCCATTCAATGGTGACGATATCAAGGTCGTTGGTGGGCTCATCGAGAATCAGGATGTCGGGATTTCCAAATAGCGCCTGGGCCAGCAATACACGCACTTTTTCTATTCCGCTGAGATCTTTCACCTGTTTCTCGTGCAATTGCTCTTCAATTCCGAGACCACTCAACAGGGCCGCAGCATCCGATTGGGCGTTCCAGCCGTCCATTTCGGCAAACTCGGCTTCGAGTTCCGAAGCACGGATTCCATCTTCTTCACTGAAGTCAGGCTTGGCGTACAATGCGTCTTTTTCTTGTGTGATTGACCACAGCTTATCGTGACCCATCATCACCGTATCAAGCACCAGGTGATCGTCGTATGCGTTGTGATTTTGCTCTAAAACAGCCATTCGTTTGCCGGGCTCAATAGAAACCTTTCCGTTAGTGGGTGTAACCTCACCCGAAAGCATTTTTAGAAAGGTTGATTTACCGGCTCCGTTGGCACCGATCACGCCATAGCAGTTTTGTCCGGCAAACTTCAGATTCACTTCGTCGAATAATACCCGTTTGCCGTATTGCAATGAAAGATTTTGTACTGTAATCAAGGCTTAAAGTTTAATTTTTTTAGGCCCGCAAAGGTACGGAATTAATTCAGTTAAATATTGGCGTTCAGCACACTTAATCATTTCTATTTTATCCAACCAAAAAGGCCACCAAAATAGGTGGCCTTCGAGATGCGGTATTCAAGCGATAATGTTATTGCTGAGTAGCAGTAATGTCAATTTTCAGTTCAATATCATTAGCCAAAACCATTTCCTGAAGTGGGTGGGTAAAGGCCACTCCATAATGCTGACGATCAAAGGTAAGGTCTCCGGTAATGTGCAACTCTCCTTCGTGTGCGTGAACATTGAGGTCATTTACGGTAACATCACCTTGTGTTCCTCGGATGGTCATTGTACCCGTTGCGGTATTGCCATCAATATTGTTCAGGTCAAACACAGCAACTGGATATTCGCTAACCAAAAAGAAATCATCTGATTGCAAGTGCTCGATCAGTCTCTCTTTGGAATTGCCTTCTTCCGGACTGTAGTTTTCGTCAGTGGCCACCAGGCTGTTCATGTCAACGATGAAAGAAGCATCAGTGATTTTTCCATCAACAACAGCGAGTTTTCCATCCTGAAAGTTTGCCGTTCCAGTATGGCTATATACGCCAATCATGGTGCCTTGCCATTCAACTACACTGTTATCCTTGTCTACATAATATGCCCCTGAAGGAATGGCATCCGCACTGACTTCTGATTCGTTTCTGTCTGTTGTTTCGCTGGTTGAGCTGCCCGAATCGCTGCAGGCAGTAAATCCAATGCATAATGCAAAGGCGCTGATTAATAGTGGTGATTTAGTCATTTTTGTGTGTTTAAGTTTGATACAAAACTACTATGATTGTATTCATGTACAAAGATTTCGTTCGGTTTTCGTGATTAATAATATAAATTTATGATTTTTTTCCTACTTGCACTGCCTTAACTACAAACTTCTCTGCTTGATGTTAACTGCAAATCATAAGAGCTGGTTTGATTTTACCACAATGATCACATAGACGGTAAACAGGTTAGCCAAATTCCAATATCTTTGTAAATAGCGATGCGCTAATGCCAAACGAAGAAACAAATATACAGGTGCAGGAACCAGAAAAGCCGGAAAGCCAATCGGACAAAAACGTCGTCTTACCCGACAATAAAACCGGTGGAGTAGAGATGATTAATAAGGTCTTCAAAGATTTTGAGCTACAGGTCTTAACGGCGACTGATCGGTTTACCGAGACCGGCTTGGTACCAATTGTCAATCACTATGAACAACTCGTCGATCGGTGTGGAGAAAAGGTTATTGAGTTTCTGAAACAAATTAAAATTGCTCCTCCCGCACATGTCGCCGATGCGGCAATCAGAACCATCATTGGTTTGGATTTACTGATTAAGGAAACAGAAGAACGCGGTGCAGACTTGCAGTTACCCATAGCCGATGCACTGGACCTCTGGCGCGCAGCACGAAACCAGGCAGAAAAGGGCACTCCGCAACAGGTAGAGTATGTCATTTCTGCAAAGCAGCTTAATGTCCAGCCGGACGACGATAAAGTTGTTCGTAAATACAAGAACAAGCGTCGGTTGTTTTTGCTCGGAAGAAAGAAGGTGAAAACGGAAGTTCCGGTTCGCCAAGTTGCGCACCACTATTTTTCAGTAGCAATAAAACCTGCATTTCATTCGCAATTGGGTGAATTTGTAAAAGGCAATCACCAAATTAATAATGATTTACGTAAAGAATTGAGCCGCAAGCTGAAATCACTGGTTATTTCTATTGATAAAAGCAGCCCATCCGAACAGTCAGAAATTATTGATCAACAAATCAGTGAGTTTACCGGAATAATCAGCCACTTTAAACAACAAACTGCGGCACTTGCTCACGATTTTAAACGAGCCGTTACTGCTGTGGTAAAGGCCACCATACAGGAAGCAGGTACCATGGCACTGACACCGGGCGCTTCCGAAATATTGCGATACAGAGAGCGTCACGTAAATCACAAAGCCCTGGATGAACTGAATGCCCGTTTAAAACAATTTTCAACGACGTGGCTTCACAATCAAACGGCATTTTACAACCAGTTGCGCGCTGAATTGTGGTTTACGCGGTTGTCGCTTACTGTCTACCGACTCGCAATCCATTCGGGAATTGCAGTAGAGCGTGAGTTCTTTAATCCAGTAGAAGAAAATCTCAGTTTGCTGGAAAAAACACTCCACCAAATAAAGGAGACCCTTAAACAGAATGAGCTCCCAGAAGTGGCTACTAGTGCAGGGCTCAACGAACAGCTCTATCTGGGTGCCGAGGCAATGATTAGCAAACTCGAAAACACCACTGATTTGGTGTCACAAGTACTTCCCGAATCTTTCGATTTGCTGAAAATAGAAGACAGCAGTCCACCGACCGTTTATACTGCGATGCTTCCTTCCCATACCATTGCGCTCAGTCGGATCGCTGATTACCTCGTTAAAACCAACTTCACCCAGAATCACCAGCAGGCATTAATGAATTTGAGTCAGCAGGTGAAACAAATCAACAGCCGAATAATCAACAACGGAAACCTGATTATTTATTCGCAGGACATAGCCTCTGAAGAACAACAACGACAGGTGATTGCCGAAACAATTGAAAGAATTTCTAAGGAGTTGATAGAGATTAAAGCCTCGATAAAATCCATTCGATTAGATTTTGCCGAGCAATTGGCCAGCGACCAAAACGCCACTTTGGCTTCTCTCGATCTGAAAGCCGTGGTGATTCAGGCCGATCAGTTGCAACAATACGTTAGCCGTGAAGAAGCAGCTAAACCGGTAAACCAGTGGATGGAGCGCAAGATGCGACACCTCAAAAACCGGTGGCGCAAACTGGGATTGTTTATCGTTCGTCGGCGACATGACGTGGTGGTGGCCCGTCATCACAGGAAGCACGAAAAATTGCTCAGCGATGGCGAACGAATTCAAAATTTTATGGAGTCGCTTCGGTTGACTCCTGAAATTGATCAGCAACTCCCTTATTATTACAAGCAACTTTTTAGCGGAAAACATTTAAGTAATGCCGCTGGTGTACGTATTCGCAAGAATGAAATTTCGCGGGCAAAAAAGGTTGTAGACAGAATAGAGCGGGGAGCGGGTGGCGCACTGGTCATAACGGGCGACGCAATGACGGGAATTACCTTTCTAACGAATTATATTGCTACCCAGCTCATCTCCGGAAAAGTGTATCAGGTTCCGGCTCCTCCGGGGGGATCACACCGCGAATCGGATTTGCATAAAGCCATCATCGAACAAGTTGGTAAAAAACGTGGAAATGTGTACAGCACCTTGGCATCGCTCGAGCCGGGAGCTGTTTTTATTTTTCACGATCTGGAGCAGTGGTGGCTGAAATACGAAAATGGGGATGAAGCCCTAAAAGCCCTGACACAAATCATAGACCGCTTTGGCCGAAAATTTTATTTTCTACTCGCCTGCAATAGCTTTACTTTCCGATTGATATCAAAAGCCGGCACAATCGATAACTACTTGGCCAGCACCATTGTAATAGCACCGGCAACGCTCGACGAAATGCGCGAAATTATCTGGCTTCGTCATACCACCGGCGGAATGAAACTTGAATATGCCGGGAAAAAATCGGACGGTATTCATGGTAAGCATTGGGAAGCACTTTTTAAGCGGTTCTATAAAAAATCGAATGGAAATATCGGACTGGCATTGCGACTATGGTTGCTGAGCATTAAATCGGTAAAAGAAGAGACCATTGTAATCGACAATTGCACACTTGATTCATTTCCAAATATTTCGAACAATGATTGGAAGGTGCTGATTTATCAGCTCTTTCTGCATCGGAGCATCGGTTTTAATCGGCTAAAGTTGATATTTGAAGACGAAGATCCGCAGTGGCTCAAACAAAATCTTTCCGCACTGATTCGTTTTGGTGTGATTGAAGAAACCAGTCGCCATTGTTATACCTTGAACAGCTTGTGCCGGCCCTATATTGAAAAATGGTTTAACGAAAAGAATCTGATCTGATGAATACAATGTTCGATATGATCGAGAACAACCCGTTCTACAAAGTTTTTTGGTTGCTGCTGATTGGAGCAGTGGTGTTTGTTGTGGTTAGAATTGTACAGCGATACGTATTTGCACTGGTCAAAGATGATTTTCAACTATCGCTGATCCGCCGTTGGGAGTTTAGGGCCATTACTTTGATTTGGCTGATATATGGCAGTTGGGCGATGTATCATCTCATTAAATCTAACTTTATTGTAACGCTAACCATTCTCGCAGTGGTGATGGTGTTTGGATGGCGAAATTGGATGGAGTTTTTCACCGGAATATTTCTCCGGCTTGAACAGCGCATAGAAAGGGGAGATATTCTGCAAACTGCAGAAGGCTCAGGTAAGGTAGAAGGCTTTTATTTTCAATCAATTGGTTTGCAAAGCACAGAAGGGTATATCACATATTTGCCCTATAGCCGCGTAACCAACGATGTGGTGGTTCAACGAACAGATCAGCAAAAATTAATGGCACAATCGTTCGAAGTTCATGTCGCGTCAAACAATCCGCATAAAGTAAAAGAAGTGATCACCGAGCTGGTGTATTTCTGTCCGTGGACAGCCGTATTGCACCCCGTAAATGTTGCGCACACCACTGATGAAACTTATTTAGTTACGGCACGCACAATCAACCAATCAGACTTTTCACGTTTGGAAGCTTTCGTGCTGAAAAGATTGAGAAAGATTAAAATCGGTTAATTGGCAACGCTGGTGTTTTGATTCGAAACTTCGGGGATGAACATTTCCCCTCTTCAACAGGTTAATAGCTTCTCAACATCGCCGAATGACCAAACAAGGTTTTGCAACTTTCAATACATTTTCATTGCTGATAGCCATCGCAGCAAGTGTGTTGGCACAATCTGGAATAATCAACGGGCAGACTATAGGTGAAGTCAGCACAAAATTCGAATCCATATTTACGCCGCCGGGCTACACTTTCTCCATCTGGGGCGTAATATATTTTTCACTTACTGCCCATGTCATTTTTTAGTGGTATGTCGTGCTGACCAAGCGTTTTGATGACTTTATTACCCAGTTGAGCGGATGGTTTATTACAGCCAATTTGCTGAGTGTTTTATGGATTATTCTCTGGTTGCACGAGTTGCCTGGTTTGGCTGCATTAACCATAATAGCGCTGCTGATGGCATTGATTCAGATCATGTCTCGGCTGCAACTCGAAGTGTGGGATGCTCCGGTTCGGATCATCATATTGGTGTGGTGGCCATTTGCCATTTATCTTGGTTGGATCATCGCGGCCACATTGGCCAACATTTCGTCTTTTATGGTTTCCACCGGTTGGGACGAGCGGCTATTAACACCAGAAATTTGGACCATCATTGTTATTCTGCTGGCAACAGCGGTCTTCTCACTGCTCATTTTTAAACGCAACCTTCGTGAATCTGCCGCGGTAGGAATATGGACTTTTGTGGGGATTGCTGATAAAAACCAACACGATTTCCCTACCGTAAGTTTGGCATCTATTGTTGCCGCAGTGATACTGGTCATTTTCATTTTATACCACAGCTATAAGAACAGGCATTACAACCCGCTACTGAAACTCAAAAGGGGGGAGTTTTAAAAAGATCAGGATTGTTACATGTGTGGAGCAGAAGTGCGGGCATAGGTTCCGGCTTCGGTTTCGGCATCTTCAATCTCCACCTCAATACCGCCAATCCAACCGGCCACCAAATTGTAAATGGCGCAAATAATGGCTACAGATATGAAACCAGCCGCACCATACAAAAAAGGAAGAAAGAGCAATATTCCACCAGAAAAGCCAAAATCTTCGGGTATTACCGCACTAAATGCTTGACTGAACAACCATACCGGAATGATAAATACCAGAGATAAAAGGAAATAAATAACACCGGCCACTTTAGCCGTTTGAAAGACTCCAAAACGTTTCACTCTTTTCATATCTCATTTGTTTGGTTTCAATGAAGGTATGAAATTGACTTGATTTTTGATGTCGGATTCCGACTATTTCAAAATATGCCGGGAAATAACCAGCTTTTGAATCTCAGAGGTGCCTTCACCAATGGTGCACAACTTGGCGTCGCGGTAATATTTCTCTGCCGGATATTCTTTGGTGTATCCGTATCCACCGTGAACCTGAACGCCCTCATTGGCAATCCAAACCGCTGCTTCCGATGCGTAGTATTTGGCCATGGCAGATTCTTTTGTCATGGGCATACCTTCTTCCTTCATCCAAGCCGCTTGACGGGTCAGTAGCTCTGAAGCTTCAATTTTCGTGGCCATGTCGGCAAGTTTAAACGCAATGGCTTGAAACTGCGAAATGGGCTGTCCGAATTGCTCGCGTTCTTTGGAATATTTGAGTGCGGCTTCGTACGCTCCAGCAGCAATACCGATCGATAGCGCCGCAATAGAAATGCGTCCGCCGTCGAGCACTTTCAACGCCTGAATAAATCCTTCACCTACTTCTCCAAGTATATTATCCTTATGCACCCGACAGTTGTCGAAAAACAATCCAGCCGTTTCAGAGGCGCGCATTCCCAGCTTGTCTTCTTTTTTTCCGCCTGAAAATCCTTCGGTGCCTTTTTCAATCACAAAAGCAGTCATTCCCCGAGAGTCACCTTTTTCGCCTGTGCGAACGATCACCACAGCAATTTCTCCGCTGATGGCGTGGGTGATGAAGTTTTTTGACCCGTTGAGCACGTAATAATCACCATCTTTAACGGCAGTGGTGTTCATTCCTCCGGCATCTGAACCTGTGCCCGTTTCGGTTAATCCCCAGGCGCCAATCCATTCTCCAGTTGCGAGTTTTGGAAGCCATTTTCTTTTTTGCTCTTCGGTTCCAAACTGCAAAATATGTCCAGTGCAAAGCGAGTTGTGCGCAGCTACCGACAATCCGATAGAACCACACACTTTTGAAATTTCAACAATAATCGAAATGTATTCTTGATAGCCCATCTCTGCACCGCCATATTCTTCGGGCACAAGAACGCCCAAAAAGCCCTGTGCACCCATATCTTTAAATACATCAACCGGAAATTCTTGTTTTTCATCCCACTCCATCATCTTGGGGCGGATGTGCTGATTGGCAAAATCGCGTGCACTTTGTTCGATAAATTTCAGGTTCTCTCTTCGTTCTGGATTCAGGTACATAGTTGCTTTTATTTTACTTATTCAGGATGGCAAAAATAGTAGTTCTACCGAATTGTTGATACACTTGAATCGGCTTAACTCAACGCACTGATAAAGTACGGAATAAAATATAAAATGCCATCAATTGGATGGGTATGTTTAATTTCGCCCAAAACTATACAGATGATGAAAAGCGCGACAGTTTGGGCAGTAGGAGTGACGATGATATTACTGATGGCGGGTTGTCGCGGATCCATCATGAAATCGATGGTGGGTCAATACAATGTGGATTCGGTAACGTTGGCCCGCTATTGTTACACAGATTCTGCATTGGCAGTGGTGAAACGAAGCCAGGAACACAATAGCGTAGTGAACAAAGCCCAAGGTTTGATGCTGGAGGTGGTTTATCTACAGGATTTGGATAGAGCGGATGAAGCCCGCGATTTATACAGCGAAGTAATCAAAGTATCCCCGTGGATTAAAAGCAAAAAAGAATTGGAGCGAAACGCGAAGAAAGCCCTGAAAGACCTGCGTAAAATGCGCAAACGCAGTGGATATGATCCGAACTGTGCGGTGAACTAAAGAGTCTAACGCTGCCGTTTTTCGAATATTCTAAAATAAAGTGCAACATACAGCACAACGTTAAACAACCAGATTACCAGCACATTGAACTGCTCCGTATCAAGTGTTTTATTTCCAACAAACTTTACCGGAGCATAGAAATGTGCTCGTCCCCAATAACTTTCAGGAATTTTATAGATGTAATCTGTTTTTCTGATGAGTACGTCGTCTACCACCCGAATCTTTTGCAACTCGTGATCGTTTTTAAGGTGCTCTTCCAGTTTTTTGTTGTGATATGCTTCTTTGAGTGGAAGTAAATCTTCCAGATCCAACTGGGCAGCAAGCGCTTCGGAAATCTCATTGATTTTATCATCGGCATTTCGCCATATTCTTCTGTATTGTCGCTCCATTTCGTTCAACCACGCGGTTAATAGTCCAGCAGTGAGCGGGGTATAATGCTGCGGATGGATTTCTGACACCCGATCGAATTTCAGCGCAAAGAGCTGATTGGTCTTTTCTACTTCGGTTTGAAGCAAGTGCAGCGAGTTATTGAGCCAAGGTGTTCCAGTAGAATCTGAAATCCAACGCAGGCACTGGTCGTTTAAGTTATTGAGCTCCGGAATTCGAAACGAAAATTGATAGAGGGCTTCGTGTTTTGTTTGCTCTGTATCAAAAAAATGCCGCTGGTAATCATTGTGTTTAAACTGTGCAACAGCCATGGCTTCGTAGGCCCAGCGAGCCACCATAATGTCTGCAATCACCGGAGTGGTTTTTCCCTGCTTTTTTGGATCCTGCAATGTATCGAAGTCGACAATTACTCCGCTGAGTAATAATTGTGGGACCACCAAAAAAGGAACGAGAATATAGATGGTCACCACCGAGCTGAATGCCATGGAAATATTTAATCCAACGAGATTGGCAAAAACAAAAGTGGGGAAGAGGATGGCGAAAAAATAACCGTACATGCCATCGATGCCAAGCATCAGATTTCCGATAAAAACAAGCAATATGGTTTGTATGGCTGATAGCGACATTAGATACACCACTTTGCTGTTCAAGTAGCTCAGCCAGCTAAGGTTCAGGAATGATTCGCGCTTCAGAATTTTGCGGTCACGAATAATTTCTTCGGCACTGATCTGCATTCCAACAAATAATGCAACGACAATAATCATAAACAAAAACGCAGGCAGATTTTTGTTGTAGTAGAGCAGGTATGCCTCTGGATTCTGTTCCGTTCCAGCAGCATATCGTGTAAAAAATCCGATAATAATCGCCAGCACCGGCGCTTCGAGCAAAGCAATGATTAAAAATGAACGGTTGCGGATTTTGGAAAGTAAATTTCGCTTCAGATATACCTTAAACTGTGTCCACCGCGAAGGAACCTGATAGCGCTCGGCAGGTGATTCCACCGGTTGCACAATCGCGACAGCAGAGGCAGTATCTTCTTGTTCAGCCTTAAACAAATCGTACCACTGCTGCGGACTCTTTACCCGGTCTGAAATGATTTGCCCGAACTCATTGACTTGCCGAGCTTCAATAATCCGCAGCATCTCGTCTGGATCCACGTGCGGTTCAAATGCCTGCTCTTCACCGGGACGAGAAACATACCCCGCCTTTTTACGAAACCACGCCGGTGCCTCCATCGCTCGTCCAGAATAAACGGGATAGCCGCCTTTATCGAGCAAAATCAAATGATCGAGCAATCGGTAAATGTGCCCAGAGGGTTGGTGAATGACGGTAAAGATCAGTTGACCTTTGAGGGTGAGTTGTTTTAGCCACCGCATCACCAGTTCCGAATCTTGCGACGACAAACCACTGGTGGGTTCATCCACAAAAAGTACTGCCGGCTCGCGCAACAACTCCAACGCAATGTTTAATCTTTTTCGCTGACCGCCACTGATGCGTTTGTCGAGTACGCTCCCCACGCGCAATCCGCTGATTTCGTAGAGGTCAATGCGGTGCAGCAGCCCATCAATACGGCTTCGCAATTCCTTTTCCGACAACCCCGGCAAACAGAGCAACCCGTTGTAATACAGGTTTTCAAATACGGTGAGTTCTTCAATTAGCAAATCGTCTTGGGGGACATAACCTATCAGTTGTTTTGCTTTCTTATTATGAACCGGAATCCCGTTGATCGAAAGCCGACCTGAATCAGGGGTGAGGTTTCCGTTTAGAATATTCAGCAGTGTGGATTTTCCTGCTCCGGAAGCGCCCATGATGCCAACCATCTTTCCAGAGTGCTGCTCCAAATTAAACGGATGCAAACCGATATTTCCGCCAGGAAAAACAAAAGTGATGTTTTCTGCTCGCAGGATGATGTTCTGCTCAAAATGCGGTTGGTAATAAATAAGCTGCAAGTCGCTGTGATAAACCGGTGCGCTCTTTTTTCCGGTGATCACACCCCCTTCGTTAAAAACGTAAATGGTTTGTGGCACCATTTGCAGTTGGTTGATGCGCAGTTTTTCGAGTCCAGTATATTTCACAAAGGTTTGAGAAGAACCGGGAAGGAGAAGAGCGATGATTTTGCCGGGCAGATCGTCTCTGATGAACCAGTTTCCAGTGTCGTTTCCCGCCCCAGCATAAATCAGCGACGGGTGATTTACCTCTTCGTTAAAAACAAAATGCTGAATGAGTTCAAAAATTGTGACCTCTATATTGAAGATACGCGCCAGTGTTTCAAGAAAATTCGACTCCCTGAATGAAATCTGTCCACCTTTATGCACAAACTCCGACAGCCGGATCAATACCGTAATTTTCTCGTAGTGGGCCAAGTTTTCGTTGATCTTTTCGCAAGCCATAATCACCTTGACCGATCCGAGGGTGCTGGCTTTTTTTGCGCTGTTTTTTCCATCTTTTTTCGGAGGACGTGAAAAAGTCTGAAGATCTTCTTCAAAAATGGAAAGGTATGTCGGGATCAGCGATGCATCAATTTTGTGTTGCAAATAAGCCTTTACCTGGCCAATGGCAAGTGGCCGGGTAGAATCATCAGTGTTTTGAGTAATGAGCGCAAATAAGCGGAGAAGTGCCCGCAATACAGATTCGTTCATGGTTAGCTGGGTGGTTCAGTGGCGCTAATGTACCAAAATATGATTCAGTTTACCCCTTGGTTACCTTCCGGTTTTGCGGAATTTAGCCTTACGTTTTAGGTAATATTCGCTCAATACGATTTTCAACTCTTTGGTAAAATCCTCATTCCACATATCGTAAAGCCCCTGGATATTTCGGTAGCTTTCAAAATCAATTCCTTCAAGGTATTCGATCCATTCTTCATGCGTGAGCTCCACTCCCGATTTATTCGCATATTTTTTCTCCTCTTCCATTACAGCATTTTTGTCATATTTTTTCAAGTTATACGGTCAAATTGACTTGTAATTAACGAATTAAATGAAATTATGTCTTGAATTTTCTGCCGGCACCGAAATTGAAATGAGCCGGATGAAAGTATAATTGAATATTTAAAACCTGAATCATTATGGCACTTACAAAATTTAGAAAAAACCCGCCGGTTTTTAGTCCGTTTTTCGATAATTTCTTCGACAACGATTTTTTCGGAAATGTCGGTACTAACTTGCCCTCGGCAAATATTAAGGAACTCGATGACCGATTTGAAGTTGAATTGGCTGTACCGGGGTTTGACAAAGATGACATCAAAATTGAATTGAACGATGGTTTACTCACCATTTCTTCAGAGAAATCACAAGAGCACTCGGAAGCAGACAAAGAGACTCATTATAGTCGGCGTGAGTTTCACTACTCCTCATTTTCGCGATCTTTTCGATTGCCCGATTTAATCAACGAAGGCGAAATCAATGCGCAAGTAAGCAAAGGCGTTTTGTGTGTGAAAATCCCAAAAGACGGAGCGCAAAAACGTCGCAAAACCATCGATATTTCCTGAAAAGCAGATCAAAGACAGGTTGAGTTAGAAACATCGAATCGCCCGGTTTTGCAGCATTGGCTAATATTCCGGGCGATTTAATATTGATTTTCAATAAAATTCAAAAAAATTGCATCACCCGTAGATACTGGCATATAAATCCTTACCTTTGCCGCGATTTTTATGCGCTATAAACAAGCATCAGTACCATTGATCTCTTTCACCTTTCTTTTCAGAAGCATTGCGAGTTCCATGTGACCGGTGATTTACACTAAACAACAAACACATGAAATTATTCCGCGATCTGGGATTATCCGATCAATGGGTTGCCGCGCTGGCAACGAGAGGGATCACCCAACCAACAGAAATTCAACAACAGGCCATCCCGTTTCTGCTGCAAAACAAATCCGATTTTATCGGGCTGGCTCAAACAGGTACAGGAAAAACAGCGGCTTACGGTTTGCCGGCCATGTCGCTTTGCGATGAAAATAAGCCGGCCACTCAGTATCTGATCGTTTCTCCTACCCGAGAACTGGCCATGCAAATTGCCAACGAGCTCGAAAAGTTTAGCGAAGGAGTAAAAAACCTTCGGGTTCTTCCAGTTTATGGAGGCGCCCCAATTACTGGTCAGTTGCGCGATTTGCGTCAACGAAAACCACACGTTTTGGTAGCTACTCCTGGCCGATTGCTCGATTTACTGAAACGAAAAGCCGTGGCCATCGATCAGGTGGAGGCCGTCATTCTTGACGAAGCCGACGAAATGCTGAATATGGGTTTTAAAGAAGATGTTCACGAAATTCTGGCCTACACTGGCAATTCAAAGAATATCTGGATGTTTTCGGCTACCATGCCACCTGCAATTCGCGAAATTGCGGATACCTTTATGAAAGAACCCACCGTGGTGACCATCAACGCCAAGCAGCGAATGAATGAAAATATCATTCATCAATACTGCAAGGTTACCCGCGCCGAGAGGGTGTTGGCACTGCAGCGATTTCTTGATTTCAACCAAGACGTGTACGGTTTGATTTTCTGCCGCACACGAAAGGATACCCAAGAGGTTGCCGATGAATTGTCTCGTAACGGCTACCGAGCCGAAGCACTGCACGGCGATCTTACTCAAGCTCACCGCGAACGCGTGATGGGACAGTTCAAAAAGAAAATTCTGCAACTGGTGGTGGCGACCGACGTTGCTGCACGCGGAATCGACGTAGAGGATTTAACCCACGTCTTTCACCTGGGAATGCCGCAGGATACCGAATCATTCGCACACCGTAGCGGAAGAACCGCACGTGCCGGAAAATCAGGCATTTCAATCGCCATTGTTGGCCATTCGGATGTGCGGGGTTTACAGCGAATCGAACGCGAGATGAAGATTAATTTCGCACCGGTTGAAGTACCGTCACGCAAAGCCGTCATCAACCAGAAACTGAGTGGATGGGCTACTGCCATCATCGATACCCCTTCTAACGATGCACAAAGAAACGAAGTGAAGCAAGTGTCGCAACTTCTGCAAGATTTGTCTAAGGAAGAACTCATCGAAAAACTGGTTGCTCAACAAATGGCCACCCACAGTAAGGAAAAGGAAATCAGCCGCAAAATACCCGCTGAAAAAGGCAAAAGAAAAAGAACAGAAGGCGTGGATTTGCCGTTTCGCAAAACTGCTGATCGAAGAACATCCGATCGGAAATCAACCTCAAGCAATGGCGCTACAAACGGAACATCACGATATTTTATTAATATCGGGCACATCGACGGAGTGGACAAGCATACGTTAAAGGATTTTGTGAGCGAACAGGCACAAGTATCCAAAAAGGATATCGATAAAATCACGGTCAAAGAACGTTTTTCATTCTTTGATCTCAGCAAGTCGAGAAGTAAGGATATCGAAGAGCATTTCAAAGGATTGATGGTCAATGGACGCAAGCTACGTGTGAATCTCGATAACGAATAGTATTAACCCCTTAATCAATTTATGCAATCAATCAGAAACATTGCCATCATCGCTCACGTCGATCATGGAAAAACCACTATTGTCGATAAAATCATTCAAACTTCATTGCAAACAAGTCCACATCAGGACACCGATGATCGCTTTTTGGACAATAACGATCTGGAACGCGAGCGGGGAATTACTATTCTTTCAAAAAATGTTTCCGTACAGTATAAAGGCGTAAAAATCAATATTATTGACACACCCGGTCACGCCGATTTTGGCGGAGAAGTGGAGCGCGTTCTTCGAATGGCCGATGGCGTTTTGCTTTTGGTCGATGCCTTTGAAGGTCCGATGCCACAAACACGATTTGTACTCGGAAAAGCAATCGATCTGGGACTGAAACCCATCGTTGTGGTCAATAAAGTGGATAAAGAAAACTGTACTCCCGACGAGGCGCAGCAAGCTGTTTTCGATTTGATGTTCAACCTGGATGCCACCGAAGAGCAACTCGATTTTGAAACCATTTTCGGATCGGCCAAAAATGGTTGGATGAGCACCGACTGGAATAAACCAACTGATAATCTGGAGCCGTTACTCGATACAATCATTGCCCAAATTCCGGAAGCACCTTATCGAGAAGGAAGCGCTCAGATGCAGATTACTTCGCTCGATTTCTCCAGTTTCGTGGGGAGAATTGCTATCGGACGCGTGTTTAGGGGAGATTTGCACGAAGGAAAAGATTACACCGTTTTTCGCCGCGATGGATCGAGCAAAAAAGTTCGCATCAAAGAGTTGCACGTATTTGTTGGCTTGGGTCGCGAGCGGGTTTCATCTGTTCGCAGTGGTGATATTTGTGCCATTGTTGGCCTCGATGATTTTGAAATTGGCGACACCATTGCCGACATCGTAGGAGCCGAAGCACTTCCGCGAATTGAAGTAGACGAACCAACCATGAGCATGTTGTTTACCATAAACAACTCTCCATTTTTCGGAAAAGAAGGAAAGTTCGTCACATCGCGTCACCTGCGCGACCGGCTGATGAAAGAAACCGAAAAGAATCTGGCACTGCGCGTAGAAACCACTTCGTCCGAAGATAAATTCAACGTGTATGGCCGGGGAGTATTGCACTTGTCGATTCTGATTGAAACCATGCGCCGCGAGGGCTATGAACTTCAGGTGGGAAAGCCAGTGGTCATTGTTAAAGAAATCGAGGGGGTTCAATGCGAGCCATACGAAACACTGGTGATTGATGTACCTCAAATTTCATCGGGAAAGGTGATTGAACTGGTTACCCAACGAAAAGGAGAAATGCTGGTTATGGAACCCAAAGGGGATTTACAACACCTGGAGTTTGATATTCCTGCACGTGGACTGATCGGTTTGCGAAACAACGTACTAACTGCCACTGGCGGAGAAGCCGTAATGACCCACCGATTCAGGTCTTTTGAACCGATGAAAGGAGAAATTTCTACTCGTTTTCAAGGATCGCTGGTTTCGATGGAAACGGGAAAAGCCACAGCCTACGCCATTGACAGACTGAAGGATCGGGGCAAATTTTTTATTGACCCCGGTGCGGACATATACAAAGGGCAAGTTGTGGGCGAACACAGTAGGGCAGGAGACCTGGACGTGAATCTGGTGAAAGGAAAAAAACTCACCAACGTACGAGCGTCGGGAACAGACGATCAGGTGAAGCTTCCGCCGGCAGTGAAGTTTTCGCTTGAAGAAGCAATTGAATACATCCACGACAACGAATACCTCGAAATTACACCGATAAATATGCGGATGAGAAAAATCAAATAATCCGTTTGGGTTGATTTTTTAACGAGTTACAGTGCCGGTATGAAAATGCCGGCATTGTCGTTTTCAGATTTTTTGTGCAAGAATTTAATCGGGCATATTGTGGGATTGGTCTAAATCCAACAATAACAAATGGGTTAAATAACAGTATTTTAAGGCAGCATTCGTGTTTTTAAATCCTTGTCCGCATTAATAATCACTATCTTGTGCCCATAATTTTATTACATGCAGTTCAGACCCATTAAATTTCAAAAGCCAGCTCAGGCTGACTTTTACACTACACTTCGGAAACGCGTCAATCAATACTTCGAAGAAAACAACAAAAGCACCAAGGGCGATTGGCGAATGTATCTTAAAACCGCTGCGCTGATTTCGATGTTTTTCGTCACTTTTTCAATGGTTGTAATCGGTGTTGAACCATTCTGGCTGTATTTGCTGCTTTGGATTGCCACCGGTATAAGTGTGGCCGGAATTGGTTTTTCGGTGATGCACGATGCCAACCACGATGCCTATTCTGACAATCCGCGCTTCAACCGGATGCTCGGTGTAATTATGAACGCCGTTGGTGGTTATGATCTCAACTGGCGAATTCAACACAACATTTTGCATCACTCTTTTACCAATGTGGATGGTCACGATGAAGATATTCTGGTTCAGCCGCTGCTGCGTTTCTCACCAAATCAACCCTTGCGCCGACGACACCGTTTTCAGTTTATTTACGGATGGTTTTTTTACAGCCTGATGACCCTATTTTGGGTCACTTTTAAAGATTTTTCGCAACTGATACGGTATCACCGAATGAATCTTTTGGCGAGCCAAAAAACCACCCTGAAAAAGGCGATGCTTAGATTGTCGCTACACAAAGCATTGTATTTTGCCTTTATGCTCGGTCTGCCCATCATTTTTTCGTCCTATAGCTGGTGGATGATCATTTTGGGATTTGTGGTGATGCACGCTGTCACCGGATTAATTATGAGCATGGTGTTTCAACCTGCTCACGTGATGCCCGAAAAAGAGTTTCCTCAATCCGATGAAGGTTTTTCTATGAACCACGGCTGGGCAGAACACCAATTGCTCACCACCACCAATTTCGCCCCAAAAAGCAAAGTGTTTTCGTGGTATATTGGCGGCTTGAATTATCAGATAGAGCACCATCTTTTTCCCGGAATCTGCCATATTCACTATCCTAAAATTGCTGCTATCGTTCAAAAAACGGCCGAGGAATTCCAATTGCCATATCATGTGCAACGCACGTTTGTTTCGGCCTTGTGGAATCACACTTTGATGCTTAAAAAACTGGGCAGGACACCCCAGATGGCTTCCTAATTCTGTTTTATTTCCTTATTTTCAATAGTCAAAAAAAGGGTAAATCGTGAAATCGGTTACACTGAATATATTTGCTTTTTTTATTTCGGGAATTGTTTTTGCCCAAATTCCTCCCGGATATTACGACGATGCCGAAGCATTGACAGGAAACGAACTTCGAGCCGCACTTCGCGACATCATCGACAACCACAACGCACAGAGCTACAGTTCACTGTGGAGTCATTTCCAATCAACGGATAAAAAATCAAACGGCAAGGTATGGGATATGTATTCCGATCAGCCGGGCGGAACACCAGCCTACGAATACCAATTCTTTTCGGATCAGTGCGGTAACTATAACAGCGAAAACGATTGTTACAACCGCGAACATTCTTTTCCGAAAAGCTGGTTTGATGACGCTTCTCCGATGTACACCGATCTATTTCATTTGTATCCCACCGATGGTTTTGTAAACGGCAAACGATCGAATTATCCATATGGTACGGTGGGCAACGCAACGTGGACTTCCACCAACGGATCGAAAGTGGGTTTTAGCAATTGGCCGACATACAGCGGATTGGTATTTGAACCGATTGATGAATACAAGGGCGATTTTGCGCGTACATATTTCTATATGCTTACCCGATACATGAATGAGGCCTGGAGCTGGGAAAGTGCCATGCTTTTGGGCAACAACTTTGCACCGTGGGCCCGCGAATTGCTTTTAGAATGGGCACAAAACGATCCGGTGAGTCAGAAGGAAATCGACCGGAATAATGCGGTTTATCAGATTCAAGATAACCGCAACCCGTTCATCGACAAACCCGAATTTATTATCGCTATCTGGGATCCTACTTCGTCGATTGATGAAACTTCTGACGAAGCAGCATCGGTTTGGTATTATAATCACCAGTTGCATTTAAATCCGGAATTGAACTACGATTGGGTACACGTTTATTCACTCACTGGACAGGTTGTTTTTGAGTATCAGAACCCAACTTCCTCTTCAACACCCCTACCGGCAGACCTTTCTGAAGGGATTTATATTGTTCGTGTGCAAAGCGAAACGTCTGTTGTTTCCAAGCGCTTTATGCTGCAGAAGTAATGCTTTGATTATTCTCATTAAAAAAAACCGGCACTCACTTTTGAGACCGGTTTTCTTTTTCTAAAAGATTGAGAAGAGGTGCTATTCGCTCACTTTAGCGGAAGCCTCCTGAAGTTTTTCGCGAATCACTTCCTGAAGCTTGGGGCGAATTCTGCCTTTGTGATAAATGTTTCGATCCATTTCCAGATTTTTTCGCAATTCGCGCTGTTGCTCTTCTGGTAGCTGGATAAAATCGTAACACTCAGCGGTACAGCAACCAGCGTATTTCACAGCACATTTTTCACATTGAATAAACAACAAGTGACAGGCCGCATTAGCGCAATTGGTGTGGTCGTCGCTGGGTTCTCCGCATTGATGACACTGCGCAATGACATCGTCAGAAACCCGTTCGCCAAGTCGGTTGTCGAAAACAAAATTTTTGCCTTTAAACTTGTTCTCCAGACCGAGGTTATTCACCTGTCGTGTGTATTCGATAATGCCACCGTCAAGCTGGTGCACGTTTTCAAAACCGCGGTGTTTGAGCCATGCGCTCGCTTTTTCACAACGAATTCCGCCGGTGCAATACATCACAATGTTTTTGGCTTTGTGCGGTTTCAGAATATTTTCAACAACGGGGAGCGAGTCGCGAAAGGTATCAACATCTGGACAGATGGCGTTTTCAAAATGGCCAACTTCGCTTTCGTAGTGATTGCGCATGTCCACCACGATGGTGTTTTCTTGTTCAACCAGTTTGTTAAAGTAAACGGCACCAATGTGTTTTCCGCGTCGGGTTACGTCAAAAGTTTGATCGTTCAATCCGTCTGCAACAATTTTATCGCGCACTTTAATGGCCAGTTTAATGAATGATTTTCCATCATCTTCAATAGCGATATTTAGGCGGATGTCTTTCAGAAAACCGGTGTCGGCCAACTCCTTAACCATATTGTGGTAGTTTTCCTTTGGAACGCTGATTTGGGCGTTTACCCCTTCGTGCGCTACATAAATTCGTCCAAGGACACCCAATGCATCGAGCCGGGCGTATAAATAGTTTCTGAAAAGTGGGGGATTGCCGATCTGGTGATACTGATAAAATGACAAGGTAATGCGTTGGATTGCGCTACTGGCCATTTGTTCTTCGAGTATCTTCCTGTCGAGCCGATTGTACAGTTGCATGCTATAAATCAGTTTGGAGGTTGATATGAAATAAAAGGCAAAAATAATGAAATCACTTCAACCGCTATAACTCCATTAGTCTCGGTTAAAATCTACGGTCCACCGCAGTAGCAATTTTCGGTGATCGGCTGAAATCTGCCCCGGAATCACCCGCCAACGCCAGTTATTCATTTCACTGCCAGGTGTATTCATGCGCGCTGAGCCATCGAGTTCCAGCAAATCCTGAAGCGGTAGGATGACGGTTTTTGCTACAGAAGAATGTGCCAGCAGACAAAAAGCATGAGCTACGTTGTTCTCTGTGATTTTATGATTAAAATATCGCTCCATCTGTGCTACAAACTGATATCCTTCTTCAGCATACCATCCACGAACAGTATTATTGTCATGCGTGCCGGTGTATGCCACAAATTGTTTTGTGAAATTATGTGGAATGTATTCCGACTGTGGCATGTCTTCGCCAAAAGCAAACTGCAGCACTTTCATGCCCGGAAGGCGGAGATCATCGCGAAGTTTAAACACCGCTGCACTAATTTCACCGAGATCCTCTGCAACAAAGGGTACATCACCGAGTTTTTCTCGCACTTTTTCAAAGAAATGAATACCAGGACCCGAATGCCATTTGCCGTTTACCGCTGTTTTTTCACCGGCAGGCACTTCCCAGAAATCGTGAAAAGCCCTGAAATGATCGATTCGAAGGGAGTCAAACAACCTCAAATTGATTCGCAATCGATCAATCCACCAGTCGAAGTTGGTTCTTTTGAGCACTTCCCAATCAAAAACAGGCATTCCCCATAACTGGCCGGTTTCGCTGAAATAGTCGGGTGGAACACCGGCAATACCCTTCATCTGGCCGTCGGGCTTCAATTTGAAAATATAGGGATGAGCCCATACATCAGCCGAATGATGGCTCACATAAATGGGAATATCACCCATCAGCGCAATTCCTTTTTTGCGACAGTATTTACGCAGCTTTTTCCACTGGTCGAAAAACAGAAATTGATACCACTTTAGTTTTTCGATTGTTTGTTCTTCCCTTTTTTGAACATCCTTCAGTGCTTTTAAGTGGCGATCTTTTATGGGCTCTGGCCATTTCCACCAAGGCTTTCCGGGGTATTGTTCTTGGATGGTAACGAACAATGCAAAGTCATCCAGCCAACTGGATTCTGATTCACAAAACCGCTCAAACCGTTGCTGCATTGCCGTAAATTCCTGTTGTTGAAAACGCTCCCAAGCCTTTTGCAACAATATTTCGCGTATACTTTCCGCATGACCAAAATCCGCAACCGAACCAGGAGAAAGGCGATAAGGTGCAATTTCCTTCTCGTTGAGCAAACCTTCATCCACTAGCATCTCAGGACTGATCAGCATGGTGTTTCCCGCCCGGCTCGAAACCGAAGCGTAAGGCGAATAATCAGACTTGGCAACTGTGGGATTCAAGGGAAGGATTTGCCATTGACGCTGGCGTGCTTTGTGAAGAAAATCGGCAAAACGAGCCGCTTCGGGTCCGAGATCGCCAACACCAAAAGCCGATGGGAGCGAGGTGATGTGCATTAATATGCCTGACGACCGCTCGTTTTCGGTTCTAAACTTCAAAAAGGCCACCGGTAAAACCGAAAATAACTGCTGAATTTTAACCGTTCCGTTGTGTTCGAGGGCTTCGTCCATCAGCACATTGCGCGCTAATGGCGAAAGGTGATTGGGCAATATCAAACGGGTATCTTCCCAATTTAACGAATGAAAATCGCAGGGCGGCATTTTGCACAATTGTGCCACATTGACCGGAACTACCGAAATATACCAGTAATGCTGATATTGCCGGGCAAAAGCGCAAACGTGTTCACTGTATTTTCCGTGCACCTGTATGGGTAGATAATTTCCACGCTCAAACACATCGGCATGTCGTTTTCGCTGAATGGCCAACAGGTTTGTTAATTGCATTTTTACTGCACCGTCGTAGCGATGTTGCCACAGCGCTTCCCACACATCTTCACTGCTTCGTTTAGTCAAGTTTTCCAAGCGCGACAAGTAGGTCATCTTTTTATCATAATTCACCTTTCGGCGATTATCGGGATCGACCAGGCCCAGATTCCACAATTCAGTTCCCTGATAAATATCGGGCACGCCGGGACAAGTGAATTTGAGTAGGAGTTGCGAAAGTGAATTGATAATTCCGAAGTCGAGAATCTGCTGGTGAAACGCTGCAAAGGATGACCAAAATGGGCTGTGACCATCGAGCAGTTTCACGGCAAAATCTCCAGCCGATTGTTCATAGACTTCATCCGGAGCAGTCCAGTTGGAATGGGTTTTGGCTTCACGCAATGCTTTTTGCAAATAGGTGCGAATGCGTGTTTCAAAGTCCTCTTCGTTGCCGGGAAAAGGATGCGCCCCGATGATGGTTTGATAAATCAGGTACTCGTCGTTGTGGTCAGGTGTGTTGTTTGATTTCAACTCGGCGTTGAGTTCGCGCCATTCCAATGATTTTTTGATCCACTCCTTATCCAGATCGGTGAGCACATTGAGGCGGGCACGTACATCTTCTCCACGCTTGGTATCGTGGGTGGAAGTGGCGTTAAGCGAAAGCGGCCAATGCTGTTGACGTTGCTTCATTGCGGCGTGAAAATCGCTGATGTGAATACCGAAATTGCGTGGAGAATCGCCCACCTCGTTGTGACCCGCAAAACGATTGTAGGTGTACATCGACGTGTCTTCAACACCTTTGGCCATCAGCGGACCGGAAAACTGCATGCAGCGCTTGTAAAACCTTGTCACTCGCAAGATAAAATCTTCGTCGGCATCGAGCGGTTTTTCGAGAAGGATTTCCTTAAGCAACTTTACCGACGAGGCGAGTTGTGGTTCGTACAGCTCCACATCGTCCAAAACACCTTCAACGGCTTCGGATTCAGCGAGCGGTAGCGGAAACTGATTTCCGTAAAATCGATATACCGGACAGTGAACCAAAAAATAATCGATGGCTTTCTTGAGTTTCTTTTCTTCAGAAGGGGGTAGATTCTTGCCCTGAAGAAGATCGAGTTTTTTGAACATGAAGAACAAATTCTCTGATTCTCCAGCCATCTGATTTTCGAGGATGAACAGCTTGTTCTCCAGAATTTCATCCTGAACAGCCGTTTTTTCACCGGTGAATTTTCGGTAAAACCGCGTAAATCTAACTCTACCATCGGTGTTGGTAAACAGGTTGTTGACCAGTGACAAGAAATCGTAGCCCGTATTTCCCTGAACGGGCCAACGCTGGAGAAGATCTTCGCCGGGCTCAAGGATTTTTTCAACAATAATGTATTGCTCATTTCCGACCAGGTTGCGCAAGTCATTCAGGTATTTTTCCGGATTATACAGCCCATCGATATGATCGATACGCAAACCGTTAAATATACCGTCGTGGCAAAGTTGGCCGATGAGCTGGTGAAAAGGAGCAAAAACTTCATCGCGGTGAATGTTCAGACAAATCAAATCGTTGATCGTGAAAAACCGACGGTAATTAATGCGGTGATTGGATTCTTTCCAGTGACACAATTCATAATGCTGCTGCCGCACCAGTGCTTCTAGCGCATGCTTATCCTTTGCGAAGTTTTTCAAAATTTCAACCCATTCCGAGTGTAAATCACTGGAAACCATACGCTGTTTAAACTTTTTCCAGTTTTGACAAAAGAGGATGTCATCCTTTTCGGTGGTGATTTGACCAATTTTGTTGATGACATCTGTCCACTTTTCTGAATTGCCGGCCTGTCGCAATATCGTGGTGTATGATTCTGGATTCACTGGAAAACGGCGTTCAAAATACTGCAGTTCAATTCCCGATAGGGCTAAAACCAATTTCAGGTCTCCATCAGCAACAACCTCTACCATTTCCTTACCGAGAAACGGAGCCATCATCGGACCTTTGAATAAATCACTCAGTTCGGAATTATCGAAGAAAGTGCGAAACTCAGATCGGCTTCCTTTTTCCAGATAATCATAGAGCCATGGGTTATCTGCATGCCAAGCCATGTGATTCGGTACGATATCCTGTATCCATCCAATTTCTGCGGCTTTGAGCTTATTGGAGATGGTGCGCAATTCTTGTTCGGTTCCAATCTCGGGATTTATTCGGTTGGGGTCTGTTCCGTCGTAACCGTGTGCACTTCCCGCGGTAGCGACAAAAATTGGCGAGGCGTAAATTGATCCAATTCCCAATTTAATGAGATAGGGCAGTGCAGCGTCTAGATCCCGAAAAGTGAAATCTTTGTTGAACTGAATTCGGTAGGTCGTAACCGGCTTATACATCTGCTAAATAGATGGAAAATGATTCGGGTTGAAGCAATATTTCATCCAGTCCTGAAATTTCGCTGGGAGCATCTTTTTTACCGAGCCACTGCAAATCGGTAGAGCAAATCAGCTTGCGGTATATTTTTTCTGGTGAAGGCCATTCTATGTGCTGCGCTTCGGGCGAAAAATTAAATGGACAAATGAGATCTGCGCTTTCAGTCCAACGTCGAAGTAGCAAGGTATTCTTCGACGCATCAATACTTACAGACAGGTTTTTGCGGTTGAGTTGTTTCATCACAGGATCAGTTTTTCTGAGTAGAATCAACTTTCGGTAATAGGCAAGCAGTTCTTTGTGACCCGATTGATTGGGTAGATTCCAGTTTAACTTAGATCGCACAAAAGTGGCTTCGGATTGGGGGTCGGGTGCGTTTCCGGTAGCAAAAAAAGCTTCAAACTCAGCTATGCGGCCTTTTTGAACGGCGGCAATCAGGTCCGCATCGCCGTGATGAACAAAATACTGAAAGGGATTTTTTTCGGAATATTCCTCACCCATAAACAAAAAGGGCAAAAATGGGCTGGCCAGCGTGGCTCCGGCCAGCAGCTTCTGCATTTCAAAGGAAACCAATTCACCAAGTCGTTCGCCCATCATGCGGTTGCCCACCTGATCGTGATTTTGGGCAAACACCACAAACTGCTCACCGCGATGGTGGTCTTTTACCTTGGTTCCAAACCGTCTTTTTCGATGTGCAGAATAGTTGCCATTGTACACATACACCTCACTGTAGGCTTTGGCCAGATGTTCAACCCCATTAAAATCTGAGTAGTAGCCAATCCGTTGTCCGCCGGCAGCCACCCTGAGGGCGTGGTGAAATTCGTCCACCCATTGAGCGTCCATTCCATAACCATCGCTATCCGTCGGATTGATGAAGCGCGTATCATTCAAATCCACTTCGGCAATGGTATAATGTTTTTGTCCGGTGATTTTTTCCAGTTCGCGGATGTGCTCGTTCATTTCCCGGAGAATATGCTTAGGGCTCAAATCGCGTATGGCCTGCACCGCATCCATTCGCAATGCATCTATCCGGAAATCGCGAAACCACATCAGGGCATTTTCGATAAAAAAGGCACGCACACCGTCGCAATAGGCATCGTCAAAATTGATGGACTGACCCCACGGCGTTTTGTATTTGTCGGTAAAGATCGGACCAAATTTGGCGGCATAATTTCCTTCTGGACCAAAGTGATTGTACACCACATCGAGTATCACGGCCAAACCTTTCTCGTGGCAGGCATCCACCAGTTGTTGCAATGCTTCTGGACCGCCATAGCTGTTCTGAACGGCAAATAGATAAGCACCATCGTAGCCCCAGTTTCTGTTGCCGGGAAATTGCGCCACAGGCATAATCTCGATTGCGGTTATTCCCAAGTCAACTAAATAATCCAGTTTATTGATGATTCCCTGAAAGGTGCCTTCAGAGGAGAAAGTCCCAGTGTGTAATTCATAAATAATGTATTCGCTGAGGGGGATATTTTTCCATTCGTTTATTTTCCAAGGGTGGTTGCGTAGGTTTTTTACTTCCGACGGTCCGTGTACACCTTCGGGTTGATATACCGACGTGGGATCGGGCCAGGCCTCTTCGTTGATGATGACTTTATATTGATTTCCGGACTGAAGTTGATCGGTTTTGGTAATCCAGAAATGGTGATCGGCGCGGGTGAGGGGAATTATATTACCCTCGGGGATGGTTTGTATGGCCACCGAATCGGCGAGTGGCGACCATATTTTTACTGCGGTAGTTCCGTCATCGAGTGGAACCACACCCAATGTTCGTTGGTGGTGATTGATCTCCATGATACTATACTGTTGGCTGCATCATTAGAATTACACAACGCCCTTCGGCAAGGATTGTTTGTTTGGGTTCAAAAACCTCCTCCACATCGCAGAAAGCAGCCTCGGCGGTGTTCAAGATTTTTTGCCATTTCTCACCGTACTTAATTGGAGGTAATTGAAAGTGGGTTTGCTCGTGGCTTGCATTAAAAATCACATAAAAGCTGTTGTCGCGAATCGTTTCTCCGCGTTCATTAGGCGAATGAATGCCTTTGCCGTTAAAAAAAATACCGAGCGACTTGGCGTAATCTACATTCCATTGTTCATCTGACATTTCTTCGCCATCAGGACCAAACCACGCGATGTCTTCCACTCCGCGGCCCTTGATAGGTTGGCCTTTGAACCACTTGCGGCGACAAAATACCGGATGAGACCGGGCAAAATGAATGAGTCGTCGAGTATAATCTAACAGTTCCTGATCGGCATTATCCCAATCGAGCCACGAAATTTCATTGTCCTGACAATAGGCGTTGTTGTTCCCATTCTGCGTCCTCCCAAATTCGTCACCTGCGAGTAACATGGGCACGCCCTGCGACAAAAAAAGCGTAACAAGAAAGTTTCTTTTTTGCCTTTTTCTAAGTTCTATTATTTCGGGATTGTCGGTTGGCCCTTCCACACCGCAGTTCCACGATCGGTTGTAATCCTCGCCATCTTTGTTGTCTTCGCCGTTGGCTTCATTGTGTTTGTCGTTGTATGAAACGAGATCGTGCAATGTGAACCCATCGTGGGCAGTGATGAAGTTAATGCTAGCCGTAGGTTTTCGGTCGTTCTGATACAAATCAGAACTTCCAGTAAAACGTTCGGCAAATTCGGCAAGCATACTGTCTGCACCTCGCCAGAAATCGCGCATGCAATCTCGGTATTTACCATTCCATTCAACCCATTCGGGGGGGAAGTTGCCCACCTGATATCCGCCTTCACCAACGTCCCATGGTTCTGCAATTAGCTTCACCTGCGAAATCACTGGGTCCTGATGAATGATATCGAAAAAGGCACTTAGTTTATCCACTTCGTGCAATTCGCGGGCTAGTGTAGAGGCGAGGTCAAACCGAAATCCATCGACGTGCATTTCCAGGGTCCAGTAGCGGAGGCTGTCCATGATCAGTCTTAGCACATGCGGAAGGTTGGCATTGAGTGTGTTTCCGGTGCCGGTATAATCCATATAATACCGTTTGTCATCCATTAGTCGGTAGTAGCCAGCGTTGTCGATTCCTTTAAAGTTTAAAGTCGGACCAAGATGATTGCCCTCTGCGGTATGGTTGTATACAACATCAAGAATCACTTCAATTCCAGCACGGTGCAGGGATTTTACCATGTTTTTGAATTCCACCACTTGTTGGCCTCGTTCGCGGGTACTCGAATAGCGGATATCCGGAGCAAGAAACCCTAGCGTATTGTAGCCCCAGTAGTTGCTGAGATTGCGCTCATGCAGCACCTGATCGGAAATAAAATGGTGAATGGGCATTAATTCTATAGCGGTGATTCCAAGTGATTTATAATGATCAATCATTGCGGGATGCGCAACTGCAGCGTATGTTCCACGAAGATCTTTAGGGATTTCAGGATGTAGTTTGGTTAACCCTTTTACGTGGGCTTCATAAATAACGGTTTGATGATAAGGAGTGTTCGGCTTTCGGTCGTCTTCCCAGTCGAAATTGGGGTCAATCACTACACATTTGGGAAGAAATTTTGCGCTGTCGGTTTTGCTGAAGGTGAGGTCCTTGTCTGGCTCTTTGGCTTGCATGTCATAGGCAAAAAGCGACTCATGCCAATGAATGGTTCCTGCAACTGATTTTGCATAAGGATCAATCAATAATTTATAAGGATTAAACCGATGTCCCTGATGCGGATCATAAGGGCCAAAAACCCGATAACCATAGAGCTGCCCGGGCTTTAATCCCGGAATATAGGCGTGCCAGATGAGATGTGTTCTTTCCGTAAACTTGATGTAAACCGCCTCTTCCCCGTAAATTTCTTCGAATAAACAGAGCTCTACACCTTCTGCATGATCTGAGTGCAGAGCAAAATTAACTCCCGCTCCATCCCAGGTAGCGCCCAGCGGGTAGGGTTTACCGGGATAAACTTTATGTGACATAAGGAGCAGCGTTTCTGGTTTTCAAAAATGTTTTTTTATTGATGAGACTGGCGATTCGCCAAAACCTGTACCACGGTCAGTAACGATTATCTCCGACCCATAAATACACGTACTGGCCTATTCTAAACATGAAGTTTGAAGCGTAAAATTGAATTCCTTTTTTGTAGAGAGGCTGCTGACATTGCCCCTTAGTTAGTAACATTCGCACCACGTTTTGGGCATCGGTTTCCACACCCTCCACCGCGGTACAAATCTTCAGCACCTGATTCACTTTGGTATGCAAAGCGGGCGGTGTGCGGTATGGTGTTTGTCTTTTTGCCAAGTCAAACTGATCGTGCCATTTAGTATGTATGCAAAGTAAAACCCGAAGTTCAGGTAAACACAAAAACACAACATCCCCCATTCGCGGTGAAGGTCGTGTGCGTGTGGTTATTTCAAATATAAACCCACAAGTGGATGGCGGTCGGTATCCAGCTCGCACCGTTTTGCACCACCCAGTGGTGATATCGGCAGCCATTTTCGCCGATGGCCACGATGAGCTGGCAGCCGTTGTCAGAATCAAACACCATAAAGAGCGAAAGTGGCGGGAAATACAAATGCATCTTACCGTAAACGACCACTGGGAGGCGCAATTTATTCCAGAACAAACAGGGTCGTATTTGTTTGAAATCGAAGCTTGGGTTGATCACTTTTCGACCTGGCAACGTGGATTGCAAAAGAAGTTTGACGCGAATATGGACATCGAAACCGACCTGCACATCGGAGCGCAATTATTGACCGACATCTCAGCCACGGCAACGTCAAAACCAATAAAGCGATTGCGTGATACATCAGCCTTACTTCTCCGTAATGAATCTGTTGAAGATCGTTTCCATGCAGCAACAAACCAAAGCTTGAACGATGAAATAGGCAAAGTAGATCCACGGCCATTCTCTGTAAAAACAGGCCAACAGTTCACCATTGTTGTAGAGCAGCGCAAAGCTTTATTCAGTACGTGGTATGAGATTTTTCCGAGATCAGCTTCGTCAGAACCCAATCGTCACGGCACTTTCAAGGATGTTGAAAAACTGCTGCCTCGCATTTCAGAAATGGGTTTCGATACGCTCTATTTTCCGCCCATTCATCCGATTGGCGAGCAGAAACGAAAAGGAAAAAACAACGCGCTGGTTGCTGGTGAAAACGATCCGGGTTCACCGTGGGCCATAGGAAACGTGCACGGAGGTCATAAATCAATTCACCCGGAGTTGGGTACACTGGCTGAGTTCCGGCAGTTGATCGGAGAGGCACATACTCACCAAATTGATATTGCGCTCGATCTGGCTTTTCAGTGTGCACCCGATCATCCCTACGTCAGCAATCATCCGCAATGGTTTAAATGGCGACCAGACGGGACGGTTCAGTACGCCGAAAATCCCCCAAAAAAATATGAAGACATTCTGCCCATCGACTTTGAAACCGAAGATTGGAAAAACCTGTGGAAGGAACTGAAAAGTGTAGTGGAATATTGGATAGATCAAGGTATTTGGATTTTTCGTGTGGATAATCCGCACACCAAATCCTTTCGCTTTTGGGAATGGATGATTACCGAAATCAAAAGAAAATCACCCGATGTGATCTTTCTGGCCGAAGCTTTTACACGACCGAGAACCATGGAGCACCTGGCAAAAATTGGTTTCACACAATCATACACTTATTTCACCTGGCGAGAAACATCACATGAAATACAACAATACCTGAGCGAACTAACTGCACCACCATTGCGGTACTATTTCAAACCCAATTTCTGGCCCAATACCCCCGATATTTTGCCTCCCCACTTAAGTCGTGGAGGAGAGAATGCCCATTTAATTCGCGTGATTCTCGCTGCAACTTTATCTTCAAGTTACGGTATTTATGGCCCTGTATACGAGATGGGTATTTGCAATTCACATGCTGAAAAAGAAGAGTATGCCGACAATGAGAAATATGAAATAAAACATTGGGATTGGCAACGAAAAACAAAAATCAGCGAGGTCATCACCCGACTCAATAGAATCCGGAAAGCACATCCAGCACTGCAATCCACATTCAATATCCTTTTTGCAAACACAAGCAACGATCAGATTCTGGCTTATGCCAAGCAGGATCCGGTAACAAATAACACCTTATTAGTGGTCATTAATCTCGACCCGCATAATCCACAATCGGCTTTCATTAAAATGCCTGTTAATGAGCTGGGACTGGAGTGGAATAAACCCTACGAGATGAGCGATTTGCTGGCCAATGAGAGTTATCAATGGCAAGACGACTCCAATTTTGTAATTCTAAAGCCCAACGAAATGCCCGCCCACATTTTTGAAATAGTGCAAACAACAACATGAACGAAAAAACCGACTGGATCGACGACAATTTGCATTGGTACAAAGACGCCATAATCTACGAGTTGCATATCAAGGCTTTTAAAGACAGCAACGGTGATGGAATAGGCGATTTCAATGGCCTAATCGAAAAACTAGATTACCTACAGGATCTGGGTGTCACAGCTATTTGGGTATTGCCGTTTTATCCTTCACCGCTGCGCGATGACGGCTACGATATTTCTGATTATTACGACATTAACCCATCATACGGAACCATCGGGCAGTTTAAAAGGCTCCTCAAAGAGGCACATAAAAGGAACCTGAAGGTTGTTACCGAGTTGGTCATCAACCATACTTCCGACCAGCATCCGTGGTTTCAGCAGGCGAGAATGGCGCCAAAGGGTTCACGCGAGCGCGATTACTACGTGTGGAGCGACGATCCGAATAAATACCGCGAAGCGCGAATCATATTTCAGGATTACGAAACTTCCAACTGGAGCTGGGATCCGGTTGCCAAGCAATATTACTGGCACCGGTTTTTTCACCATCAGCCCGATTTAAATTACGACAATCCCAAAGTGCAGCGAGAGGTCATTAAAATTCTTGATTATTGGTGTAAAATGGGCGTTGACGGGTTTCGTCTCGATGCGGTGCCATATCTATTTGAACGCGAGGGAACCAATTGCGAAAACCTGCCTGAAACACACCAATTCTTAAAAAAACTCAGGGCACATGTCGACAAGAAATACCCAGGCACATTGCTGCTGGCCGAGGCCAATATGTGGCCCGAAGAGGCTGCGGCATATTTCGGTGATGGCGACGAATGCCAGATGAATTACCACTTTCCGGTGATGCCACGGATGTTTATGGCCCTGCGAATGGAAGATAAATATCCGATTACGGACATTTTTGATCAAACGCCCGAAATCCCAGAAACCTGCCAGTGGGCCATTTTTCTGCGAAACCACGATGAACTCACCCTGGAAATGGTGACCGACGAGGAGCGCGATTACATGTACAAGGTGTATGCTAAAGACCCGAAAGCCAGAATAAACGTCGGTATCCGACATCGGCTGGCTCCGTTGATGGGTAATGATAGAAGAAGAATTGAGTTGCTCAATTATCTGTTGTTTTCACTTCCCGGAACACCAGTCATCTACTATGGCGATGAAATTGGTATGGGTGATAACTTTTACCTTGGCGACCGCGACGGCGTGCGCACTCCGATGCAGTGGTCACCCGATCGAAACGCAGGCTTTTCGACCGCCAATCCCCAAAAACTCTATTTACCGGTAATCCTCGATCCCGAATACTCTTATGAAGCGGTAAATGTTGAAACCCAAAGGCTGAACACGTCATCGCTTTTTTGGTGGACCAAAAGAATGATTCACATGCGCAAGCGGTATAAGGCTTTTGGTAGGGGAGATTTGAAGTTTGTGCAGGTTGAAAACGCCAAAGTGCTGGCTTTTACACGTACCTGGCAGCAGGAAACCATATTGGTGGTGGTCAATCTGTCGCGATTTGCCCAAGCCGCGCATCTCGATCTCGACGATTACAGTGGTCATGCGCTGATGGAAATTTTCAGCAAAAACCACTTCCCCGAAATTCAAAGCGAACAACCGTATCTGCTGACCTTGGCACCTTATGCTTACAATTGGTTTCTCGTAGAACCCGTGCATGCCGAGTCGGGTGTGGAAGAATCACTTCCGGTATTGCATTTTAATTTTTGGAGTGACATCACTTCTTCAAAAGTAATGGATCAGCTCGAAAGCCGTATTCTGCCCGAATACCTGGCGAGAACCCGGTGGTTTGGCGGCAAAGCAAAATCCATTTACAGCATTGAGCTGGCCGAAATAGTGGAAATTAAAATCAGCGCAGAGTATATCTGTTACTTCACGTTGATTCGTGTTAATTATGAAAGTGGCATGCCCGATTTGTATCAGTTGCCGCTGGCTTATGCTACTGATGCTTCGGAGGAACATCCTTCCGAAAGTTGGCCGCAATCTGTTTTGTGCAGGGTAATGATTAATAATGAAGAAGGGGTTTTATATGATGCGCTTTACGGACGAGAATTGCAGCAATTTCTATTCAGAAATATCGCTTCCAACAATTCGGTGATTCTTCGCGGAAGCAAGATGACGATGCACGGCAGCAAAAAGCTAAAACAATATTTGCGACAGGAGGGTGAAATTAAATCGAAGGTACTCGCGGCCGAACAGAGCAACACTTCGATTGTTTATGACAATGACTTTTTTCTGAAGCTATACCGCAAACTCGATCACGCCATTAATCCCGACCTCGAAATCAACCGGTTTTTGAGCGATACCGCCGGATTCAAACATATTCCAAAATACGCTGGTTCTATCTCGTGGCATCTGAATGATGAGACCATTATCCTCGGTATGATGCAGGAACTGGTTCCCAATCAGGGGGATGCCTGGAATATGATGATCGACAAACTGGGCAGTTACAATGAACGTATTCTTACCGTGAGCACCGACGAGTTGCCGTCTCCGGTTCAAAACGATCTACTTTTTGAATCGACGGAATACGACCAAATGTCGGAAAACACACGTGAAATATTGGATCTTTCTGTTGCCGAAAAGGTTAAACTCCTAGGAAAAAGAACCGGCGAAATGCACATTGCGCTGGCTTCAAATCACACCTTACCGGATTTCAAGCCCGAAGAGTTTTCACTTCACTATCAACGTTCATTGTTTTCGAGTCTACAATCCTTGGTTCGGCACACCTATCAATTGCTGAACAGAAAATTTGATCTACTCAATCCCGAATGGCAAGTCGATGCGAAAGCGGTAATTGAGATGAGAGGCGAGGTACTGGAAATTTTAAGACGGATATATAAATCGAGAATCGACGCACTTAAAATTCGCAATCACGGCGATTATCATCTCGGACAGGCATTATACACCGGAAATGATTTCGTTATCCTGGATTTTGAAGGTGAACCCGCCCGCAGTTTCAGCGAACGGCGGCTAAAACGATCTCCACTACGCGATGTAGCCGGAATGATTCGCTCGTTTCATTACGCTGCACACACCATTTTGCTGAACAATGGCCAATACAGTCCCGACGACGTTGCAAAATTAACCCCTTGGGCAGATTACTGGTATCAACACATGTCGGGATTTTTTCTGAAATCCTATTCCGATACGGTAAAAGGTTTGGGGTTAATTCCCTCCGACCGCGAAGACCTGAGCATTTTAATAGAAACCTATCTGCTCGAAAAATCAATATACGAATTGAACTACGAGCTAAACAATCGTCCTGAATGGGCTATTATTCCGATCAGGGGAATCAAATCAATTATTGAAAAACACCGCAAGCAGAACGGATGAAAAAGCATACGACATGACCGATTCCAACAAAAGCAAAAAATCCATATCTCGTGCCACATCAGCACAAAAGAAAGAACTGAAACCAACAAAAAAACCTGCTGGAGCAAAACCACCGAAAAAGACGGCTGCATCGAAAAAGCAAAGTTCATCGCCCCTAAAGACGATGCAAACCAAAGGTCGACTCGTGCGAAAGTCACCAACTAAAAAGCACGGCGATAAACTTTCAGATGATATTGTAAAATCTACAAATTCCGAGTGGTTTACGCATTTCTCAGCCTACGATATTAATTTATTGAAAGCTGGAAAGCACTACCAATTGTATCATAAACTCGGTTCTCACCCGGTAGAGCACAATAGTATAAAAGGAACCTACTTTGCTGTTTGGGCGCCAAATGCCCGTCAAATTCATGTCATCGGAAATTTTAATGGCTGGAACAAAAGTGCTCACCCGATGAGTGCTCGCTGGGATGGTAGCGGAATATGGGAAACGTTCATTCCTGAAATCGGACATGGAGAACGCTACAAGTACTATATCCTATCGCAGAATGGGCATGAAGCAGAAAAGGGCGATCCGTATGCACGTCGTTGGGAACAACCACCAGCAACTGCATCAATTGTCTGGAATACATCTTATCAATGGGGTGATGAGGAATGGCTCAGCGCAAGGAAAAAAACTGTTATGATGGAAAAGCCACTTTCGGTTTATGAAGTGCACCTGGGTTCGTGGCAAAGAGTTCCCGAAGAAGGCGATCGGTTTCTGAATTACCGGGAGATCGCTGCGAAATTACCTGCATATTGTGTTGAAATGGGTTTTACACACGTCGAGCTATTGCCTGTTATGGAGCACCCTTTTTACGGGTCGTGGGGTTATCAGGTCACCGGATACTTTGCAGCCACCACGCGTTTCGGCACCCCCGAGGATTTTATGTTTCTGATCGATTCCTTCCATCAAAAAAAAATTGGGGTGATTCTGGACTGGGTTCCATCACATTTCCCCACTGATGCCCACGGCCTCGATTACTTTGATGGCACACATCTTTACGAACACGACGATCCGCGACAGGGTTTTCACCCCGACTGGAAAAGCAATATTTTCAACTATGGCAGAAATGAGGTGCGGGCTTTTCTGATATCAAGTGCGATATTTTGGCTCGATCTATTTCACATTGACGCACTGCGCGTAGATGGAGTGGCCTCGATGATTTACCGCGATTACTCGCGCAATGAAGGGGAGTGGGTACCCAACAAATACGGCGGAAGGGAAAATTTGGAGGCGATTAGTCTGCTACAAGAATTGAATACCGCTGTACATCAGTTTTATCCAGACACTTTTACGGTAGCCGAAGAATCTACAGCATTTCCGGGGGTTACACACCCTTCAGCAGATGGCGGATTAGGATTTGATCTGAAATGGATGATGGGCTGGATGCACGATGCACTTCAATATTTCAGCAAAGATCCCATCTATCGCAGTCACCATCAGAGCAACCTTACTTTTAGCTTATACTATACTTTCTCTGAAAAATATGTGTTGCCGCTGAGCCACGACGAAGTGGTGCATGGCAAACGATCGCTGATTAACAAAATGCCCGGTGACGAGTGGCAGCAGTTTGCCAACCTTCGGCTGTTGTATGGCTATATGTACGGACACCCCGGAGCTAAAATGCTGTTTATGGGTGGTGAGTTTGCTCAGCGACACGAATGGCGACACGATTTTTCGCTGGACTGGCATGAAAGCCTTAACCCATCCAATCAGGGGATTATGAAGTTAGTAAAAGACTTGAATCGCCTCTACCAAAATGAACCCGCTCTTTTTGAGCTGAATTATGACCCCGCCGGATTTGAATGGATTGATTTCAACGATTCGTCAAACTGTGTGTTGGCATGGATAAGAAAAGGAAAGAATGTGCAAATCATCTTCATCGCCAATTTCACTCCCGTGGTGCGCGAAAATTATCGCCTCGGAATGCCGGAAACCGGGGAGTATGAAACTCTATTGAATTCAGATAATAGGTTATATGGCGGTAGTGGAGTGGGGTTGGAGGCGGTATTCACAGATGATATTTCCTTTCATGGTCGCGCTTGTTCAGTTAAATTAACCCTCCCGTCGCTGGGAATTCTTATGTTGAAAATAAAACCGTGAATTTTAACCATCGTATTCTTAGCCATATATATATTTCTATTCAGCCGACTATCCCGAAAGACTTATCTTGGCGTGGCATTTGCCTGAGGCAGCCGCGACATTAAGTTTTCAGCCTTGAAGAAGTTTCTCTTTTTACTTTTCGGAATCATTTTAGCAACCGTGGCAAATGGTCAGACTGACCGTTTTGTTTCAGGAAGAGTGCTTGACAGCAGCAATAACATTTCATTGCCCGGAGCCAGCGTTGTGGTGCTCAATCTGGCAGATTCATCATTGGTTCGCGGCACAACCACAGATGTTGAAGGAAGATTTAAGATTGAGCACCTTGCACCGGAAAACTATCTTTTGCGCGTTAGTTTTGTCGGGTATCACCCCGAATACCGATCGGCAGAATTGCAAACAGCTTCGACCATGATGGACGATGTTTTGCTCGACATAGCAGCCATTGCCATCAGCACATTCACCGTAGAAGAGCAAATGCACCAAAGCACCCAAATGGGCGATACCACCCAATACAATGCGGATGCTTTTAAGGTAAATCCCGATGCAAGCACCGAGGACCTGATTCAGAAAATGGCGGGAATTTATATCGACGGTGGACAAATTCAGGCCCAAGGTGAAGAGGTGAAAAAAGTAACTGTTGATGGTAAAACTTTCTTTGGTGAAGATGCAAGGGCCACGCTTCGCAATATGCCGGCAGAAGCCGTGGATAAGATTCAGGTTTTTGATCACCGCAGCGACCAAAGTCAATTCACCGGCTTTGATGACGGCGAGGAAGGGAAAACGATCAACATTGTGACGAGACCCGAATACCGAAACGGCACATTCGGGCGGGTGTATGCCGGTTATGGCAACGAATCACGATATAAGCTCGGTGGAAATATCAATTTTTTTAATGATGCGCGACGTATCACGCTGTTGTTTCAAAGCAACAACGTCAACCAGCAAAATTTTGCGGCTGACGATCTCTCTGGTGTTGCAGGTGCCAGTGGCCGAAGGCGTGGAGGAAGGGGAGGAGGAACCGGTAATTTCTCGGTTGGAGCGCGCAACGGTATTGCCCAAACCCATGCTGGCGGAATTAACTTTACCGATGAGTGGGGCGAAAAAATGAAGATCAATGCCAGTTATTTCTTTAACAGGAGCGATCGCACCGTACAAAATCAATTGGTTAGGGAATTTGTTTTTGGTGAATCCAATGATTTGGTCTTTGAAGAGTCGGAGCGATTAAATGAAATCAGTGACCAACACCAGTTCAATATGCGGCTTGAATATGAAATCGATTCGATGAACTCGGTTATTTTCACTCCGCGTTTCAATTATAGCACCAGCAATGGCAACAGTATTTTGTTCAGTGAAAACAGAAGTGGGTTTGGGCTGGCCAACACTTCACACCGCGAGTTTGAAACGCATTATGCATCACTCGATTTCTCTGCGCCTTTGTTGTATCGGCGCAAGTTCAAAACGCCGCGACGAACCATTTCAGTGCAATTAACGCCATCTTACAATTCGGGCCAAGGCGACAATCACCTGATTTCTGAAAATCGCTTTTTTGAAGACAGCCTATATGTGGACAGTCTCGATCAGGTGGGTGAGCTAAATGCACACGGATACCGCCTTGGGTCGTCGGTGTCGTATACCGAACCGGTAGGAGAGCGGGGAATGTTGCAGCTCAACTGGCGTGCTAATTATAATTTTGACGACTCGCGTCAGGAAACTTTCAGTTATAATCCAATCAGTGCTGCGTACGACATTCGCGACAGTATTTTGAACAACGTCTTCAAAAACACCTATCACACACAACAATTGGGTAGTGAATATCGCCAGAACTGGGAACGACTTCAAATGACGCTTGGATTGTCTTACCAGTGGTCGGAATTGGCCACTCAGCAGCAATTTCCTCTGGAGATCAGCGGCCGGCAAAACTTTCAGGCATTGCTGCCCAATGCACAAATCAATTATAAGTTTACGGACAAAAAGAACTTGCGCATTTTTTATCGGACCCGAAATAATCCGCCATCCATCAGGCAGTTGCAAAACGTGCTCGACAACAGCAATCCAGTTCGACTGTCAACCGGAAATCCCGATTTAAAACAAGACTACCGGCACATGTTGTTCCTGCGCTATTCTGCGTCGAATATCGAGAAGTCCACCACATTTTTTGTCGGAGGAGGGTTTACCTATACCAATAACTACATCGGAAATTCAACCATTGTTGCCCAACGCGATACCCTGATTGCAGAACAAGTGATTTTACCACGCGGCGGACAACTGGTAAAGCCTGTAAACCTCGACGGTCAGTTTAGTCTGCGCAGTTTTGCTTCATACGGAATGCCTATTCAATGGCTAAGATCAAACTTGAATATCAACGGATCGTTTCGATACACGCGCACACCGGGAGTAATTAACGGCGAACTCAATTTTTCTGAAACACCTTCGGTCGGACTGGGCATCACCCTGGGTAGCAATATCAGCGAACGCGTAGATTTCACGATTAATTCGAACTCTTCGTACAACTGGGTCTTTAATACGCTTCAAAGCAACCTGAACAATGAATACTTCAATCAATCGACCCGCATTGACGCCGACTTTATCATTTGGAAAGGATTGGTTTTCAGCGCATCGTTTAACCACCAATACTACTCGGGTTTAACCGAAGGCTACAACCAAAGCTTTGTGTTGCTCAACAGCGGATTTGGCTATAAGTTCCTCAAAAACAATCAGGCGGAACTGCGTTTACAGGCATACGATTTATTGGGAGCCAACACCAGCGTAAGTCGCAACGTGACCGACGTCTATATCGAAGATTCCGAAACCAACGTGTTGCAGCGCTATTTTATGTTGACTTTTACCTGGAATCTCAGGGACTTTAGAAGTGGGCGGTAGGGGCTCATAAAAAGCCCAACCACTAGGGTTTACTCTGGCAAATTTCCCAAAATATCGTCGACTGAAGCACGTTGCTTGTAGTCGGGGTTGAAGTGCTTGTAAACAATCTCACCGTCAGGGTTGATGATGTACGTGGCCGGAACGGGCAAAACGACCTCGTCGATGGAGCTGATGTCGCTGAGTGTGGTTCCGTAATTTTCAACCACGATATCCTGGTATTCTTCAGTGACTTCAAACCGTACATCAAATGCGCGCATCAGACTGCCGTCTTTGTCAGAAATAACCGTGAAATCGACACCCGTATTGTCGATGGTTTGGTCAGCGCTTTCGTAGCTTTCGGCTGTAATGGCGACTATTTTTGCTCCGGCTTGTTCAATTTCATTCGCGCGGTCAGAAATTTCCGCCAAATGCTTATTACAGGCTGGACACCAGAATCCGCGGTAAAAAATCAATACCAGTGGCTGATTTTGATACAATTCTGCAAAGGGCATTTCCTCACCAGTTTCAGTTTGATAATTAATCTGCGGAACGCGATCTCCAACCGCTAATCCATCCGGATTATCATTCATTCCGAGCTTTTTAATATCAGGCTGTTGTATTTCTGAACCCGATTCATCAGCGATTTCTGTGGACGATGGCGGCTGGTCGGTTTCGGTTTGTTGAGCAGGATTACAAGCCAAAAGGCAAAGACTCAAAATGGCGATAGGAAGTTTATAGTTCATCAGCTGCGAAGATTTCAATTTTGCCCAAAAGTACGGAGTAATTCTTCACCGTTTGTTGCTCCAATTCTTCTGGAATGAAATCGATGATTTAACCCACGGAAAATATTTGCAGTTATTTCAGAACAAACGTGGGTGAATCTTTGGCATCAACAAAAATGATCCAAAAAAATCCCAACAACATAAATCCCAACAACTCTCAAGGAACCCATCCAAAAAGCGACCGCCCTTCTGTCCTATAATTTATATTATGTTAAATAGAATATTTCAAACAAAACCTCCAACCATTTCCCACGCTTGATCATTCTAAACCGAAATCATTGCTTATGTTAAATAGTTTATTTCAAACACACTATTCTCAGCTAACCTATTCAAAAGAACTTATCGCAAAACCTCCAACCATTTACCACGCTCGATCCATTCTAAACCGAAATCATTGCTTCCATCTTTACGACTATGCAAACCCCAAAAAAAAGGCTGCCTGAAAAACCAGACAGCCGGGTAATTTATAGTCCGAAAGGCAATTACTGTTTGGATTCGATTTCCTGACGGATTTCGGTATACTTTTCAGTTTGATTGGTGAATGCGTACAACTGACGCAGTGAATTCAAAGTATTCATATCATCCGGTTCTATAACACGTGCCCGGTCAAGAAAAGGCTCAGCCAAGTTGAAATATTCGGCAGCTTCTGCCCTTTTTTGTTGATATACCTTATCATCCGGTGAATCATTGGCTTCCTGGTTTAATTCTACTGCTCGGTTGTAGTATAAAGCTCCAAGGTTATACAGTGCATCAAAATAATCGGCATCAACTTCGACGGCCTTACTGTATGCAGCGGCGGCATCTTCAACTCGTCCAAGGTTGTCGTACACTACTCCCAGCGCAAATTGCAATGCCTTATCATTAGGATCTTCGGCAATGGCCAGTTTTAGGTTATTTTCTGCTTCCTCAAACTGATCGTTTTGCAGGTAGTAATTCAGCTCCAGCCTAATCAGGTCGGTATCGGTGGGATATCTGCTTCGACCTTCTCTTACCAGCGCGATGTATTCATTATCGTTGCCCATTGTTTCGTGTAGCATAGCGGTGAACACATACATTCGGCCATCGAGATAGCCCAGTGCAATGGATTGCTGGTATTGCTCGAGTGCCTGAGGATACATTTCGCCGCGCTCAGCAGCCAAACCGGCATTATAAATGGCCACGGTGTCGATGGCACCTAGATCCTGAGCAAGCTCTGCTGCCAATTTAAAATTCTCATAAGATTTATTGAACTGATTTTCATTGAAATGTTGACCAGCATAAAAGTTTGCTTGCTGCTGAACTACTGATAGCGCCTGCAAGTTTTCTCGCTCATACGTGCCGCGTGCATCCAGCTCCATGGCCTTTTGAAAACTTCGTGCAGCTTCTTGAACCGGGTTGGGGTGAAGGTTTTTGTATTCTTCGTTTTCAGAGCCTGCAATCAACGAATAAATCTGACCCCGATAGCGCCAGGTTTTCTCGTTGTCTTTGGTTCTATCATGTTCAATTGTGGGTTCAATGTACTCCAGTGCTTTAGCCAGATCTCCGTCACGCATATAATTATAAGCGGTGGTTCTTTTGTTGTTTTGAGCCATCAATCCGCCAGCTACAAAAAGCACGAGTATTCCGCTCAGAATTTGCTTCTTCATGATTGTTTATTTTCTTTCAGGTTATAAAACTATAAATTTTCTCCGTTGTCGTCATCAACATCCGCGCCATTATCAGGATTGTCAGGTGGGGTGCTGGTATCATCAGCGGCTTCGTCGTTGACCTCGGCCACATCATCAATGAGATCTTCGTCGTCGGTTTCTACTTCCACCTTGGCAACTGCCGCAATGGAATCACCGTTTCTCAAATTAATCAACCGAACACCTTGGGTGGCGCGACCCATCACCCGCATATCTTTTACCCGCATACGGATTACGATGCCTGATTTATTGATAATCATTAAATCATCGTTATCAGTTACCGACCGAATGGCAATTAAAGCACCAGTTTTGTCGGTGACATTTAGTGTTTTAACTCCTTTTCCTCCGCGGTTGGTGATGCGATAAATGGGCTCGCCTGTTTCCGGATCGTTCAGGTAGGTGCGTTTTCCGTATCCTTTTTCAGACACCACAAGAATCGTTGCGTCATCCTCCGACACACATACCATCCCCACTACTTCGTCATCTTTTCCTTCGAGCGTAACTCCTTTTACTCCCTGAGCATTTCTTCCAACGGCACGAACCGTCGATTCATTGAAGCGAATGGCTTTGCCCGATCGTTTAGCCAGAATAATTTCAGATTCTCCGTTGGTGAGTCGGGCGGCGAGTAATTGATCGCCTTCTTTAATAGTAATAGCGTTGATGCCATTGGCGCGCGGACGTGAATATGACTCGAGTGAAGTCTTCTTAACTACGCCGTTTTTAGTGGCCATGATAACGTAGTGGCTATTAATATAATCGTCGTCTTTCAGATTTTGGACATTGATATAAGCCATTACCCTGTCGTCGGGTTCGATATTGATCATGTTTTGAATGGCGCGGCCTTTTGAAGCCTTGGTTCCTTCGGGAATTTCAAATACACGCATCCAGAAACATTTTCCTTTTTCAGTAAAAATCAGCAGGTAATTGTGGTTGGTTGCGACAAATAGGTGTTCCAGAAAATCTTCATCGCGTGTAGTGCTTCCACGAGACCCCACTCCACCTCGGGCCTGCGTTTTATATTCGAGCAAGCTGGTTCTTTTAATGTATCCCAGATGAGAAATGGTGACCACCACGGCATCATCCGGAATCAAATCTTCGATGCTCATTTCTGATGCAGAATACTCAATGACCGACCGTCGCTCATCTCCGTATTTGTCTTTCATCTCGATCAGCTCATCCTTGATGATTTTCATACGGAGACCTTCATCGGCGAGAACAGCTTTCAAATACTCAATCAACTTCATCAGCTCGTCGTGCTCTTCCTTAATCTTATCGCGCTCTAAACCGGTGAGTTTTTGAAGTCTCAAATCGAGAATGGCTCGGGCTTGAAGTTCGGAAAGCGAAAATTTCTCCATCAATCCGTTTCGGGCATCTTCGGGAGTTCGGCTGGCGCGAATCAAGGCGATAACCTCGTCTAAATGATCCAAGGCAATCAACAAACCCTCCAGAATGTGAGCACGATCTTCTGCTTTCTTGAGTTCATATTGTGTTCGGCGAATCACTACTTCGTGGCGGTGTTCCACAAAGTGATGAACGAGATCGAGCAAGTTGAGCATTTCAGGCCGCCCTTTAACCAAGGCAACGTTATTTACTGAAAATGAAGTTTGTAATGCAGTGTACTTATACAAAGTATTGAGCACTACGTTTGGAATGGCATCTCGTTTTAATTCATAGACAATGCGCATTCCGTGCCGGTCACTTTCATCGCGCAAATCAGAAATACCCTCAATCTTTTTATCGTTAACCAATTCTGCAGTACGCTTAATCATTTCGGCTTTATTCACCTGATAGGGAATTTCCGTAACAATAATGGCCTCGCGTTCTGATCTAATTTCTTCAATTTCGGCCTTGGCGCGAATCACTACCCTGCCGCGTCCGGTATGAAACGCATCACGAACCCCTTCGTAGCCATAAATAATTCCACCAGTAGGAAAGTCAGGTGCTTTAATAAACTCCATCAAGCCATCCACATCAATTTCGCGGTTGTCGATATAGGCGATGACCCCGTTGATAACTTCTGTAAGGTTATGGGGTGCCATGTTGGTGGCCATTCCTACGGCAATTCCACTGGCTCCGTTCATTAAAAGTTGCGGAACTTTTGCCGGCAACACTGTGGGTTCCTTGAGTGAGTCGTCGAAATTGGCAGTGAAATCAACCGTGTCTTTGTCGAGGTCAGCCAGCATTTCTTCGGCAATTTTTCGCAGTCGTGCCTCGGTATATCGCATCGCTGCTGGACTGTCACCATCAACCGATCCGAAGTTACCCTGACCATCAACCATTGGGTATCGCAAAGACCAATCTTGCGCCATTCTCACCATGGTATCGTAAACCGAAGTGTCTCCATGCGGGTGATATTTACCCAAGACCTCTCCAACAATTCTCGCCGATTTTTTATGGGGTCTATTCGACATAACGCCCAGATCTAGCATCCCGTAGAGCACACGTCGATGCACGGGCTTTAATCCATCTCTGACATCAGGAAGTGCACGCGAAACGATAACCGACATCGAATAATCGATGTAGGCCGAGCGCATTTCATCCTCAATTTTAATCGGTATTATTCTTTCGCCTTTTTCCATTTTCAACTGTTATATTTTAAAGTGTTCCGATTTAGCACAAAAGTGCCCGAAAATAGCCAATTTACACGGCCTGACCGGCTTTTGCGGGGGCTTTGTTTTAAACAAAATTTTGTTGATAATTGGACTGTTTTTCAACTATGGCCCAAAGGTACTTGTTCTAAATTTGAAAACACCTAAAAATACTGTAACTTAGGATACCTGTGCAGAGTAATAAACGCGAAACAGGATCCGTTAAGGAGGCGAAACAATCATTATGGAAGCTAAATTTTCACCAAGAGTAAAAGACGTTATCAGTTTTAGCCGTGAAGAAGCCCTGCGGCTTGGTCACGATTACATAGGAGTTGAGCACTTACTGCTCGGCATCATTCGCGAAGGCGAGGGTACAGCGGTGCGCATTCTCAAAGCGTTGAACACCGACTTGCAACGCTTGCGACAACTGGTTGAGAGTTCAATCAAAGCAAGTAATTCTAAAAACCGTTCTGCGGGAAATCTTCCGCTCGTCAAACAAGCAGAAAAAGTGTTGAAAATCACTTATCTTGAAGCCAAGATTTTTAAGAGTGCCACTATTGGTACCGAACACTTGCTACTCTCTATTCTAAAAGATGAAGAGAACGTCGCAACAAAAGCTTTACTGATGTTTAACATTAATTATGACACCATAAAATCCGAGCTTCGCGGTTCATCTGAGCACCAAGATGAGCTCGATTTTGACGAGCCACGGGCTGATTTTCCAGGAGGCACTTCCGACGATGACGACGATGCTGGAGCTGGAAGTTCGTTTGGCGGAGGAACACCACGAAAATCAGGTGAAAGCAAATCAAAAACACCGGTGCTCGATAATTTTGGCCGCGATCTGACGAAGATGGCCGAAGAAGATAAACTCGATCCGATTGTTGGTCGGGAAATGGAAATTGAGCGGGTTTCTCAAATATTAAGCCGACGAAAGAAAAACAACCCGGTATTGATCGGAGAACCTGGTGTTGGTAAATCTGCCATTGCCGAAGGTCTCGCGCTGCGGATTATCCAGAAAAAGGTGTCGCGCGTATTGTTTAATAAACGAATTGTGGCGCTGGACGTGGCCTCGTTGGTAGCGGGAACGAAATACCGCGGTCAGTTTGAAGAGCGCATGAAAGCCGTAATGAATGAGCTGGAACGTTCGCCCGACGTGATTCTATTTATCGATGAAATCCACACCATTGTAGGTGCCGGTGGGGCTTCGGGTTCGCTCGATGCCTCCAATATGTTTAAACCCGCGCTTGCGCGTGGAGAAATTCAATGCATCGGAGCCACTACCCTGGACGAGTATCGCCAGTACATCGAAAAAGACGGCGCCCTGGAGCGACGGTTTCAAAAGGTACTGGTAGAACCCACCTCTATTGAAGAGACCATTCAAATACTTCACAATATCAAGGAAAAGTATGAAGATCACCACAATGTGGTATATACCGACGATGCCATCAAAGCCTGTGTGGTACTAACCACCCGATACATCAGCGACCGTCACCTGCCCGACAAGGCAATTGATGCGCTGGATGAAGTCGGATCCCGTGTGCACATTACCAATATTAATGTGCCCCAAGAAATCATCGATGCAGAAAAGAAAATCGAAGAGATCAAAGAAGAGAAAAACCGAGTGGTCCGCAACCAGAAATACGAAGAAGCTGCGAAACTGCGCGACAAGGAGCGACAATTGAATGAAGAACTCGAAGAAGCAAAAAAGCGCTGGGAAGAGGACGCGCGCAATCACCGGGTTAATGTAACTGTAGACGACGTTGAAGAGGTAGTTGCCATGATGACCGGAATTCCGGTTCAGCGAATTGCCGAGAAAGAAAGTGGGAAATTGCTGCGAATGGGCGATGATCTCACCGGAAGAGTAATCGGTCAGGACGAGGCTGTAAAAAAGGTGGTACGCGCTATTCAGCGAAATCGCGCCGGATTAAAGGATCCTAACAAACCCATTGGATCATTCATTTTTCTAGGACCAACCGGAGTTGGGAAAACGCAACTGGCCAAAGAGCTATCCAAACTGATGTTCAGTACAGAAGACGCGCTGATTCGGATTGATATGAGCGAGTACATGGAGAAATTTGCGGTGTCTCGTTTGATTGGTGCCCCTCCCGGATATGTCGGATATGAAGAGGGTGGACAACTCACCGAAAAAGTACGGCGCCACCCCTACTCGATTATCTTGCTCGACGAAATCGAAAAAGCACATCCCGATGTTTTCAACCTCCTGCTACAGGCACTCGATGATGGTCAGCTCACCGATAGTTTGGGTAGAAAAATAGACTTCCGAAACACCATCATGATCATGACTTCGAACATCGGCGCACGCCAATTGTCTGATTTCGGTACCGGGGTTGGTTTTGGCACCGAATCGCGAAAGAGTCAGGAAACCGATATGCAAAAAGGGGTGATTGAAAACGCACTGAAAAAGACTTTCGCACCTGAATTTCTAAACCGGATTGACGACATCGTGTTGTTTAATCCATTGTCGCGCGAGGACATTCACAAAATTATCGACATCGAGCTCGATAAATTGTACCACCGATTAGAAGATCTGGGATATCACATCAGTCTAACTCCCGAGGCTAAGGATTATATTGTTAACAAGGGATATGACGAAAAATTCGGAGCCCGTCCGTTGCGTCGTGCCATCCAGAAGTTTCTGGAAGATCCGCTGGCCGAGGAAATCATCAACTCCAATGTTAGTGAAGGAGACACCATTCTGGTGGATGTTGACAAAAAAGCTGATGCTTTGAATGTGAATGTCCAGAAAGCAAAAAAGAAGAAAAAGAAAGAAAGTGACGGTGGAGACGCCTGATTAAATATTAGTCTTTAAAAAGGAGCTCCGTTGATCGGAGCTTTTTTTATTCCATCCTATTCCACCTTAAAAATCCGCTCTATGGTTTGGTTTCCAGAAACCAAAATAATAGTGTATTGCTCTTTTTCCCAATTGAAGGTATCCAACTGATAGTGGTGAACTCCTGCCGGAATTTGTTGTTGATCAACCAATCTAATTTTCTCTACCGACTGGGCGGTACAGACATAAAGCGATACCGAATCTGCTACCGGCAATTCCAATTTGATGTTCAGCAGATTTGCCTCCCGCTCCAAAGCATGTAAATAGGCAAACTTGTCGTCAAATAGCGATTTGCCTCCTAACACACGCAACAACTTTCGGTAGGCCAATATCACAACAATTACCGAAAGCATGATGATCACAACCTTTTGCCAATACGCCCAGTCCCCCATTTACAATGCTATTAAGCCCTCAATTTTCGCCGCTTCCTTATAAATAGACAAAACCGCATCGGCCGATACCATTACTTCTTTAATCGTTAAAGCCGTGTAATTTCCTTTAGATGATGGTTTGCGTCTGACTTCGGCTGTTTTGGTGTTAAACAATCCCTCAACCTGAGCAATTCGCTGGTTGTCGCTGGGAACAACGAACTTAAACATGAAAACCGCTGGCCAGTCATGCTGATCGTCCAATAAACGCTTAATTCTTGTAATGTCCTCAGCCATTTTGCAAAGGTAGTCATTCACTTTTGCACACAACACAAAAGTAGGGTTCGATACATCATGAATTTCTCGGTTTGATAAAATTCTGCTTTGTTTCATAATTATTGCAAAATGCCCTATCTACGGAAGTAGGATGACAAGGTATGATACGGATAAACCCTAATTTTGCGGTTTAATGATCCTGACTTCATATCATGAAAAGTGTCGCCCCTGGGTTAATCATCATTTTATTTATCCTTGCAGTTGATCTGTACACTTTTAAAGGTCTTTTGCTGATTACCCGTGGCATGGGCAATGATCTGCTGCGAAAAAGCATTCATGTTTTCTATTGGCTGAGTTCAGCAGCTACCATTGCAGCAGTAATGTGGTTGACACGGCATATTCTGAGTATTCACGAAAGCCGGGATTACCAGACCTTTTTCACGATTGCAGGATTGGTTTTATTGATGCTGGTACCGAAACTCGTTTTCATCGTTTTTCATTTTGTGGAGGACCTCATTTCGGGACTGACCGTCTTGTTTGGTAGCCCTAATTCTTCTTTTGAACCCACCTCTGGAAGAAAAATAAGCCGGTCCAGATTTCTGACCCAACTCGGACTGGGGGTAGCTGCCATTCCTTTTTTGGGAATGATATATGGCATGATTCAAGGTCGTTTCGACTTTCGCGTGGTGAGTAAAAAACTCAATTTCCCCAATTTACCTGCTGCTTTTTCGGGCTTGAAAATCGTGCAGATTTCTGACACGCACCTCGGTAGCTTTTACGGAAACCATGAAAGGGTGAAAGAGGCTTTTGAAATGATCAACAGACTCGAACCCGATTTAATACTGCTCACCGGAGATTGCGTTAATAATTACGCTGATGAGTTTGACGGCTGGGAACCGTATTTCACAGGACTCAAAGCGCGTCACGGAAAATACGTGGTATTGGGAAATCACGATTACGGCGATTATATCCCATGGACGAGTGATAGCGCCAAAAAAACCAATCTCCAGCAACTCATCAATACACTGGAGAAATGCGGTTTTAATGTGTTGCTTAACCAGCACAAGAAAATCAGTATCGACAATGAGTTCATCGATTTGATTGGTGTCGAAAACTGGGGCAAAGGAGAGTTTTCAAAATACGGCGATCTCGAAAAAGCCATGAACGGATCTACTGCACCCTTTAAAATGTTGATGTCGCACGATCCGAGCCACTGGGATGCACAGGTTCGGAAACTCACTAACATCGACCTTACCTTTAGCGGTCACACGCACGGTATGCAGTTTGGAATTGAAGTTCCAGGGATAAAATGGAGTCCTGCACAATACCGCTATCCGCGTTGGGGTGGATTGTATAAGGAGGAGAAACAATATTTGTACGTCAACCGCGGACTGGGATATATCGGTTTTCCGGGACGCGTTGGCATATCTCCCGAAATCACACTGCTTGAACTTTTTCGCGCCTAGTGCCGATTAGCTTTCCATTACCTGAACTGACATTTGCAATGCCTGCTGCAGAACGGTAGCGTTTAATTTGGTGTTGATGCCTTTTTCTGCTAGCAAAGCCACCACGTTTTCGGTCGGCATATTTCCGGTGAGTTCATCCTTGGCCATAGGACATCCACCGTAACCCTTCAGTGCCCCGTCGATTCTGCGACATCCACTTTCAAGCACGGCATCGATTTTTTCGCGCCAACTATCTGGTGTGGTGTGCAGGTGCGCACCGATTTCCACCTCGGGCAATTCGCTGATAATCGTAGTGAAAACGTCGGATATATTCTCTGGGTTTGATGTTCCGATGGTGTCAGAAGGCGCCAAAATCTTAACTTCCAATTCATTTGCAAGTCTTGATCCCCAGTGACTAACAATGTCGCTATTCCATTCATCGCCGTATGGATTTCCAAAAGCCATCGATAAGTACACCACCAGCGTTTTGTTGTGTTTCTGGCAGCGTTTCTGAATCACCTCTACCCGACTCAGCGACTCCTCTATTCCGGAGTTGGTGTTGCGCTGTTGAAAGGTTTCGGAAACTGAAAATGGAAATCCGAGGTAGGAAATTTCATCGAACTGCACCGCATCGGTTGCACCGCGTAAATTGGCAACGATGGCCAGTAATTTTGATTGACCGGATTCGAGGTTTAGCCTTTTCAACACCTCGGCGGTGTCACGCATTTGCGGAATGGCTTTGGGCGATACAAAACTACCGAAGTCGATGGTATCGAATCCAACCTGAAGCAAAGTGTTGATGTATTTCGCTTTGGTATCTGTAGGAATATAATGGGAAATCCCCTGCATCGCATCGCGCGGACATTCAATGAGCTTAATGGGTTGGGTAGCGTTCTGGTCTGACATGTATTCTCGGTTTTCGTTCGCAAAGATAGACAAACGACTTGCTATCGTAAATCCGTTAAACCAAAGTCAACCGCCCATTGCCAAGGAATATGAAAGCCAGAAAAACAAGGTAATGCTACTGCACCCCATCTTTAAGAATGCGCTTGTTGATTTCTTGAATAAGTGCTGGTCCTTCATATACAAATCCCGAAAAAACCTGAATCAGGTTGGCTCCGGCTTTTAATTTAGCAATGGCATCGTCGGCGGTGTGAATTCCTCCGACACCGATAATGGGCAAATCCGGACCGGCTTTTTTCCGCAAATAACGAATCACTTCTGTTGACCTTTCGGCGAGCGGTTTTCCACTCAGTCCGCCGGCTCCAATATCGTCCAACAATTGTTGATTGGTCGATAATCCTTGGCGCGAAACGGTGGTGTTGGTGGCAATAATACCATCAATTTCGGTTTCCTTTACAATTTCTACAATATCATCAAGCTGTTGGTCGGTAAGATCGGGGGCAATTTTTAATAAAATCGGCCTACGCTCAGGTTTGCTTTGATTGAGTTCAACAAGGTTCCGAAGCAAATGGGTTAGTGGTTCGCGCTCCTGCAATTCACGCAGACCGGGTGTATTTGGAGAACTGACATTCACCACAAAGTAATCAACGTATGCGTAAAGTGCCTCAAAACACGTCCGGTAGTCATCGACGGCTTGTTCGTTTGGGGTGTTTTTGTTCTTGCCGATATTTCCGCCTACGATCAGGTTGGTGTAGCGTCGGCGCAAACGTTTGGCAATGACATCTGCTCCATCGTTGTTAAAACCCATCCGATTGACCAACCCCTCATCTGCTGGCAAACGAAACAAACGCGGTTTGGGATTGCCCTGCTGAGGTTTTGGTGTCACCGTGCCTATCTCCACAAAGCCAAATCCCATGTAAAACCATTCGTTAATTAACACTGCATTTTTGTCCATTCCTGCAGCCAACCCAACTGGATTTTGAAAGTGCAAACCCAAAAGCGATCGTTCTAACTTTTGGTTGCGTGTACTTTTTAAATACCATATTGCTCGAATTCCTGGAATTCGAAACAAAAATTTGGTCAGGCTAAAAACCAATTGATGCGCTTTTTCAGCATCCTGTTTAAATAAAATGGGTTTTAAAATGCTTCGGTACATTCATTCAATAATTGTTGCAAAAATAACTTTATTCAAACAGTTGAACATTCGTTTGGTATTTGCTGTTTTTTGAATTGATGGCTGGTATGAGCTGATAAAAAGAAGTAATCAGTAATCTTTGTGCAGGCCGTCGAAAGGTGTTAACTTTGAAATGCAAAAATAAAATACAAACCATATAAAAAATTAAAACCATGGCTTTTGAGTTACCAAAATTACCCTATGCATACGACGCACTGGAACCGAATATTGACGCCCGCACTATGGAGGTGCACTACAGCAAACACCACCAGGGATATACCAACAACCTGAACAACGCCATTCAAGGCACTGATGCTGCAGAAAAATCTATTGAAGACATCCTAAAAAATATTGATAAATACAGCACGGCTGTTCGAAATAATGGCGGTGGATACTACAACCACAATCTTTTTTGGGAAGTGATGTCACCAAATGGAGGGGGCGATCCAACCGGTGATGTGGCCGAAGCCATCAACCGTGACTTTGGATCATTTAATGAATTTAAAACCCAATTCTCTAATGCTGCGGCTACCCGCTTTGGTTCTGGCTGGGCTTGGCTTTGCAAAGACGACAATGGCAAACTTCAGGTTTGTTCTACCCCCAATCAGGACAACCCACTTATGCCTGGCACAGGTTGCGAAGGTACGCCGATTCTAGGGCTTGATGTATGGGAGCACGCCTATTACCTGAACTATCAAAACCGCCGTCCAGAGTATATCGAAGCTTTCTGGCAAGTGGTGAATTGGGATAAAGTGAACGAACTTTACAAGGGATAATCAAACTGATTCATTTCTGATTGCACCCCGAAAAGTTTCGGGGTGTTTTTTTTGACATTCTATATATTTAGCTTTATCTAAACCATTTTTTTCAGCTACCGAATTCTTATCTTTGTTTTTCGAAACCCATGCCATGTTAACCCACAGCGAAGAAAATTATCTCAAAACTGTTTATGCACTTGCTCCCAGAGATGGTCAGTCTGTTTCTACCAGTGAAATTGCTACCAGGTTGAGAACCAAGGCGAGTTCTGTAACAGACATGGTTCAGAAATTGGCCGAGAAAGATTACCTGAATTACAAAAAGTATCAGGGAGTTAAGCTAACGCCAGCAGGGAAATCTGCTGCGGTTCAGGTAGTGCGGAAGCATCGTTTGTGGGAAGTGTTTTTGAAAGAGAAGCTCGGGTTTGGCTGGGACGAAGTGCACGAAATAGCAGAGCAACTTGAGCATATTAAGTCCAAAGAGCTGATTGAGCGTTTGGATCGGTTTCTCGGACATCCCAAATACGACCCGCACGGAGACCCCATCCCCGACCCTGATGGAAAAATTCAATCAAGAAGCAGTAAGCCGATTAATCAACTTGAGCCGGGCGATCGCGGCCCGATTACCGGAGTTCGCGATTCATCATCCAGTTTTTTACAATACCTCGACAAGCAACAGCTCGTTTTGGGCACGGTGATTCAGGTGGAGGAAATTTTTGAATATGATCAGTCGGTAAAAATAAAAGCCAACGAAAAAGAGCTGATTATCTCTGCTGAAGTGAGTAAGAACATTAAAGTGCAATGTCAGCAATCATGAATGCATTGTTGAACTTCTTCGAAAGTGTTGGCCCGGTCTGGGGCGCATTGATTGCCACCACAGGCACTTGGCTGCTAACTGCATTAGGGGCGGCAACGGTGTTTATTTTCAAAAAAGCAGAACGGAAATGGCTCGACACCATGTTGGGCTTTACCGGCGGAGTTATGATTGCCGCCAGTTTCTGGTCGTTACTCGCTCCGTCTATCGAAATGTCCGAAGGCTTATCGGTGCCCAATTGGTTTCCTGCGGCAGTCGGTTTTAGTTGTGGCGCACTGTTTCTGTTTGTATTAGACAAACTCCTTCCCCACCTGCACATCAATTTTGCCGAAGGAGAAAAAGAAGGAATTAAAACCGACTGGCATAAAAGTACCTTGCTGGTATTGGCCATCACCTTGCACAACATTCCCGAAGGGTTGGCCGTAGGTGTTCTTTTCGGAGCCGTGGCTGCCGATCTACCGGGTGCGTCGCTTGCTGGTGCTGTTACACTGGCCATGGGAATCGGTTTGCAAAATTTGCCAGAAGGAGTGGCTGTTGCCATGCCGTTGCGTCGGCTGGGGTTAAGCAGAACGAAGAGCTTTATGTATGGACAGCTTTCGGCAATTGTGGAACCTGTGGCGGGAGTTGCCGGCGCATTGCTCGTGGTTTATCTCACGCCTCTATTGCCTTATGCATTGGCATTTGCGGCCGGAGCAATGATCTATGTGGTGATTGAGGAAGTGGTTCCTGAAACGCAGTTGGATAAATACACGGATTACGCCACGCTCGGATTTATTGGCGGATTTGTGGTGATGATGATTCTTGATGTGGCACTGGGTTGAGAATGGTAATTTTGCAGTTATGAAACAGATCAACATCCGGAATAAACGCGCGAGTTATGAATACAGTCTTCTCGATAAATTCACGGCAGGCATTCAGCTTTCAGGAACGGAAATCAAATCGATCCGGGAGGGAAAAGCCAGCATAGCCGAAGCGTATTGCCTGTTTATTAATGATGAACTTTGGGTGCGCAGCATGCACGTTAACGTTTACGATCCGGGCAGCTACAATAACCACGAACCAACGCGCGACCGCAAGCTACTGCTGACCAAACGTGAACTGGAAAAAATTTCAAAAAAAATAGTCAGCCAGGGGTTGACCATTATTCCGCTGCGGCTTTTTATTGCAGAGTCGGGATATGCCAAATTGGATATTGCCATTGCGCAGGGTAAAAAAGTACACGACAAACGCGAATCCATCAAAGAGAAAGAACAAAAGCGCGCCATCGACCGTGCGATGAAGCATTAAAAAACGACTACATTTTATAGTTTCCTGACGAAAGCTTCAGCAGAATTCCAAAATTGATAGACAATCCGCTTGTAGCTATTGTATTGGCAAAGTTCTGCAGAGATGGATCCCTCGACCCCGATTTATAAACAGCCTGATCTCCGTGAAACGGAAAAACATATCCCGCAGCAGCCGTCAGGTAATGTCCCCGCCCAAAACGCATGCGCATACCACCATTAAACAAAATAGCCGTGTCGGGAGTTATCCGATACTCAGCTTGGTTCATATTGACCGAAATATTTACCGATTTAGTGCCCGTTGCTCGATATACATACACCCCAACCATCGGTGAAATTTTGCTGCTGCGAAACGGATAAATACGCGTTCCGGCTCCATATTTCAACCCACTCATTCCAATTCCGACACCTGCGTTTACATCAATCAGTTCTTTGAACAACAAACTGAACTCTGCACCGCCGCTGTAGGGAAATGTCCATCCGAGATTAAAACCAAGCTTAACCTGCAGCGGTTGGTATATGGGTGCAGACGCTTTAAGAAAATCGGGTGATGGTTTTTGCTGGGCACTAAGTGAGTGAAAATAAAACAGAAATCCTGCGCTAAGCCAAAGGATTCGAGCAATATTCATGAGAAATCTATTGATTGGGTTTTCCGTGAATTTAATTATTCTACTTCGCAACCCGCTCAATATCTTCAATTCTTTTTGCCAGTAATATTTGTCCTTGGCGGTGAAGAATACGGCGATAGCCGAGCAAACGAAACAATTCAGCGGCAAAAAAACGAGCTACTTTGGTATTTACGCGATAGGCTTCTTCTCCACCCGACTCTTTGTGAATCCCCGGTAACGATGCCAACAGTTTTTCGAAACCCACGGATCTCAAAAACAACGATAAGTTCAGCCACCGACTGGTTAATTTCTTCAGCAGAAAATAGCCAGTACTTCCCGAATCTTCGTATCGTGGCAGAAAAACAAACCCACGAGTCGGCGACAAAATAGTGCTCCTGCCACTGTCGGCCAGATACTGTCCCTTGATTACCGGCTGAAAATTGGTGTAGCCAGGCACCATGGCAAAATCTTCGTCTTGATCGATCTGATAATGCTGGTGAATTTCGTAAACCTGACGATGTCTTTGAGAAGCAACCAGCAATCGATTCATGACTTCGTCGTATTTAGGAACGTGCCTTTTCTTTACAACTCCGGTAAAGACCAGCGTGAGCCAGAAAAAAGCACGGATGTTTCCAACGGTTCCGGGTTGACCGTGTCTACCTCCTTCAAAACCGATGGCGCAATGCCCCATTTCATTGATAAACGAAAGTAAGGTACCGCTCACAAAAGAATCCATGCCCAAAATCACCGGAAGCGGATATTTGAACGACAGCTTTCTACTTTCAAGTCGGTCGTTTATTATCAGGTGCGGAATCGTCCGCGAACTGGTCGAATGAATATCGACAAAATAAAACGGCCCATCAGATTCATTGAGAATTTGCTGAAAGCAATCGGTCAAACTGAGCATTTCCTTTTCTTCTGAAGATTGCAATGGTCCGCCGTTTTGAATGCGATTGATGTTCTGAAGCGACCAAATGCGGTTGAGATCCTGCTCAATAAAACGCTGTTGATACTGCATTGCGGGGATGTTTCCCGCGATGGCATAGACTCTTCCTTTGGGTTTTATTCTGCCCGAAGTAATCAGGTTTTGGAGTTCTGCAAATTCTTGCCGAACACCTTCAATACCGGAAAGTTCATTACCGTGAAGTCCGGCGATAAATACGATAGTTGGGCCGCCCTGGCCCGCTTGGCCAAACACCCGATCGATTATCAGCCCCTTTGTGTTGTCCATTATTCCTCCTGCTTCCATCAACCCCAGATTAATGCAAATTTACACCCAATAAGTATCAAGATCAATCAAAGTGTTACCTCCACGTCAACTGTTTATTCCTGTTCAGAATAGCTACCTTTAAGTTTATCAGAAAAGGCTTTTCTGAACTTATCGAGCTTTGGCTGTATTACCGCTCTACAGTATACTTGTTCGGGATTATTGCGGTAATAGTCCTGGTGATCATCCTCGGCTACGAAAAACGGACCCAAAGGCGAAATTTCTGTAACAATCGGATTGTCGAATGCACCCGAAGCATCCAGTTTGGACTTGTACTTTTCGGCCAATGCTTTTTGCTGGTCATCGACATAAAATACAGAAGAGCGGTATTGCGTGCCCACATCGGCTCCCTGCCGGTTGAGGGTGGTGGGATCATGTGTTCGCCAAAATACTTCGAGCAATGCGGTAAAAGTAATCACCTCGGGATCGTAAATGATCTTGGCCACTTCGGCATGACCGGTTCGGCCGGTGCACACTTCGCGGTACGACGGATTTTTGATATGCCCGCCGGTATATCCGGCAATAACTGATTCTACTCCGCGCAGCTCTTCAAAAATAGCTTCAACACACCAAAAGCATCCCGCTCCAAAAACGGCTGTTTCCTTGCCCGGTTCAATTTCATTTGCTTCTGTCATTTTCCCTTCTGTTTTAACAGCACTTCCTGAAGTGGGGCTGCAACTGGCTATCAAAACCAGACTTCCTAATAAAAATGTTATTCTCATGATTTGTCCTTCAAAGTTACAACATGATACAGGCATTTACCCCTTTTCTGTCCCAATTATTGCTAATGACTGAGGATGTGTGAAGTTGCCTGAAATGGTCGAAGACGCAATCAGTGTATTCATCTTACGTAAGCGGCGATTTAACGAATATATCATATTGACAAGCCCACTTATTTCGGCAATTTGCTGACCTTTGCCGCAGCAAGGAAAACATGAGACAATTCATTCTTCTACTGGTCTTTTTGGCAGGTGTGATTACTGCTCAAGGACAAAACTGTGTTCATATCGAAAGTATATTGGTTGACGCCTGCACACTAAGCTCTTCATGCGGAGGAAGTTCAGGGCCTGCGTGTAGTTGTGAAGGCAAAAACGAAATGATGCGGTTTCGCATTGGCAACGCGCAAAAAAACATTGACAACCTGACAATAAATTGGCCCAACAATTCATTTCAGGGAATTTGTCAGAATGAGCAAACAGCATTAAACACGGCACAACTCAACGAAACAATCGAAGCATGTGGTTGGTTGCTCGAACCTGAAAATGGGGTACTTCCAGCCCATTCACAGGTATTGGTCATCACTTCAACTGATATGTGCATTGAATCGAATTCTTTTTCTGCCCTGAGCGACACGCTCTACGTTATCTACCAGTGCCCGGGAAACTACAACGGTCACTTTGCTAATTATGGTTCGGGCTTTCGCACCACCATTATTAGTTTTGGCGGTGGATGCACCAGCAGCGTGTCATACAACCGCGCTTTATTGGTTTCTCCTACCGGAGCGAATGTCGCTGCAGACGGCGCTACGGTCGATTTTCCATCTGGCGGCGGGGCACCGATATATTACAACAACGGCTGCAATGCTCCGGTTCCAGTACAAGTGGTTGAGGCCGGCGCTGACCTCGAATTTTGTCCGGGTGAAGCCATCACCCTCGCGGGTCAACTCACCGGAAACTTTACCGAGTGGTATTGGACTGGCGGCACCGGTAGTTTCGATAATTCAAACCAACTCAATGCGATTTACACTCCCGGCGTAGATGAAACCACCGTCACGATTACACTCAATGCCATAAACTGCAACGGTGTTGTTACTGATGAGGTAACCCTTACCATTGCCGAAAGTGAACTGCCTGAAATAACACCCGGCGGTGTGCTGACCATTTGCCCCGGCGAAACGCTCGAGCTGACGGTTTCAGGCAACGGCGATGTGGAGTGGAATACGGGTGAAACTTCAGCCCAAATTACGGTTTCAGCTCCCGGGTCATATACCGCTACTGTCACCGGAAACTGCGGACCTATCGACGTTTCTGTAGATGTGGCGTTATCTGATGCGGCCGCACTGAATGTATCACCTTCAACAACTGTTTTAATTTGTGATGGAGAATCCGCAACACTTACGGCTACTGGTACCGGAGCTTTTCTTTGGTCCACCGGATCTACCGAATCGGCCATTGAGGTAGCGACACCCGGCGAATACACCGTTCAGCTCACCAACGACTGCGGAGTGTTTGAAGAAACGATTACCGTTTCTCAATTGGAGTCGCCCGCAATCACGCTGCTTTCTTCAGCCGAAATTTTGCTTTGTGGAAATGCCACCGCCCTACTCGAAGCCACCGGTGACGGAACGTTTTTGTGGAGCACAGGAGAAACCAGTGCGAGCATTGAGGTGAATGAAACCGGCACTTACACAGTATGGCTCAGCAACGCGTGCCATACTGATTCAGCGAGTGTACTGGTAGCTGATGGCGGAAGTTTGCCCGAAGCATCAATCGACATTATCGGAAACAGTGCAATCTGTGCTGGAGAAACGGTAACACTAAATGCTGTTACCAACACTGATTTTGTATGGTATTCCGGTGATTTGGCCGCTTCTATTGAAGTGAATTCTCCGGGAATTTACGGCATCATTGCTACCAACGAATGCGGAAGTAGTGAAGCAGAAGTCATCATTACTCAAAATACAATTCCGCTGGTTACTGTATTGAGCGAAACAGCCACCATTTGTCACGGCGAGCCTGTTGAAATAGTGGCACTGAGCAACTTGCCGATTTCATGGCATCCTGCGGGAACTGGAAATACGCAGACTTTTACCTCCCCCGGACAATACTACGCCCATGTGAGTAACAACTGCGGATCAGACACGGCGTTTTTCGAAATTACCGAAGGCAATCCGCTCGCCTCTTTCATTGCCACTCCCGACACCGGTACCGCGCCACTCGAAGTAAATTTTCTAAACACTTCGGTTGACGCATCGGATTATGAATGGTCAATAAACGGATCTGCTGCCGGATCTGAATTTGGTCTCAATACGGTTTTTCATCAGCCTGGCACGTACGCAGTAGAGCTGATTGCGACTGACACTGTGGGCTGTAGCAGCTCCTTTGCACTGAACTATACAGTGAATGGTTGTGAAGAAGCGGTCATTTTTATTCCGAACACTTTCACGCCAAACGGCGACGGCATCAATGACCGGTTTGAATTCGTAGCCCGGTGTGTGGTAGATTACGAAATGAATATCTACAACCGATACGGTGTCAAGATTTATTCAGGCCGAAAAGGCGATCCTTTTTGGGATGCCGACAACGGGTCTGGCTACTACGTATCCGACGGGGTATACATCTACAGCTTCGAATACAAGCAAACCAACGGAATCAACGGTCGCACCAGCGGAACGGTCACCGTTTTCAGATAACAGATTACTCCGCCAACCGGTAGAAATGCCTCACATCGTCGGTCAGTTTTTTCAATTCACTTTCCAGGGTGTACATCATGTGACCGCCATGATAGTAGGTCATGGTGATATTATCGCGTAATTCTGGATTTAGGAACATGTGATTTACCGTGTATTCGGATGCGAAATAGGGCGTGGCCAGGTCGGTATAGCCGTTGCATATCAACACACGCAGGTGCGGGTTTTTGTGAATGGCATTGCGCAAAGTGTTTGAATTGTTGAGGAATCGGTTGCGCGCTGGACCATAGTTCCACGGGTGGACATTGCCGGTGAGAATTTCATAAACCATATCGGGATTATTGTATTGTAATTCCCGCTTCAAGTGATCGTTAAGTGCCATCGTATATCCGCCATATACCGATCTGAAATAACTCGGGTCATAGTCGTAGCCATCTCCAGCTGTTTTAAAATCAACGCCAGTTACCAAACCGTCAAATCGGCCAATGGTTTTCCCTTCACCGCGCAGCAATTCCTTGGTGAAACTGCGCGTATCAACGCGAAGATGATGCGAAAGAATGAAGTCCTCGTTCAGTCCGGTGTAGGCACTTAACTGGGTAGCAATTGTTTGCTTTTCTGCATCCGGCAAGGCATCACCTTGCATCAGCGCCACGGTAAATTCATTCAGCGAAAAAGTTTCTACTTCTGACAGAAAACGATCAAAATCCGGAAAGCGCGATTGGTCAATTTTATTGTGGTGATATGCCGTTGCCGCAAAGGATGGCAAAATCATCGCATAAGGCAGATCATTGCCAGGTGAAAAAACCAGTGTTTGGAAATTCATCACTGCAGAAATCATGATGATACCGTTGAGATAAATTCCATGACGGTCCTGCAAATACCCCGACAGGCCGGCCGCTCTGGTGGTTCCGTAGCTTTCACCAACCAAATATTTCGGCGAGTTCCAGCGCGCATTCCGGGTCAGGTAGCGGTGAATAAAATCGCCTACGCTTTTCAGATCTTCTTCGTAGCCAGTAAATTCTTTTTTCTCAACATCTTCGGCAGGACGGCTGTAACCGGTTTCTACCGGGTCGATAAAAACCAAATCCGTTTCACTGAGCCAAGAGTACTCGTTGCTCACAACTTTAAAGGGAGGTGGCGTACTTAATCCTTCATCGGTCATCAATACCCTTTTTGGACCGAGTGCGCCCATGTGCAGCCACACGGAACTGGAGCCGGGACCACCATTGAACGAAAAGGTAACCGGACGCGTAGCGGGTTCAGCAACCTTGTCTTTGATATAGGCCACGTAAAAAATATTGGCTTTTTCCTGACCCTTTTCGTCGTATATCAATAAATGTCCTGTTGTAGCCGTATAGTTGATTGTTTTTCCTTCGAGTGTAATTTGATGTTTCGTTTCTGCCGGCTCGGGAAAGACAAAAGTCGTTTTCTTTTCATTTTCCATTTTATCCTGCTGAGCTGCACAAACGTTGCTGCCACTGATGTAAAATGCACCTAACAAAAGGCTGCATAGAATGTATTTTTTAATCATGTTTTCGGATTGATTTTCAACACACCCACTCCCCGTCTCTCATTTGAATTTCTTTCGAAACAAAGGATGTATAATGCATGTTGTCTATTCAGGTCTAAAGAAACGAATTTTCAGAAATTGAAAATGGGCGCTGTTACCTGCGGAAGTACTTACCTTTGATACGATAAAAACGAAAGGGCATGATCTACGAATTCAATGGTTTTAGGCCGGTTATTGCGGCAAGTGCTTTTATTCATCCGCTGGCTGCTGTCACTGGAAATGTTTTTATTGGAGAAAACGTGTATGTGGGCCCTGGCGCTGCCATTCGTGGCGATTGGGGTAAGATCACCATAGCTGACGGCTGTAATGTTCAGGAAAACTGCACCATTCACATGTTTCCGGGAACCGAAGTGGTGCTCAAAGCAGGTGCGCATATCGGTCATGGCGCCATCATTCACGGTGCACAGATTGGCGAAAATTGTCTGATTGGCATGAACGCCGTAATTATGGACGATGTAATTATCGAAGAGGAATGCATTGTGGGAGCGTTGGCAATGATTCCGGCCAAAATGCAAATCCCTCGGCGTAGTCTACTGGTGGGCAATCCGGCGAAAATTGTAAAACCGGTTTCTGACGAAATGATTGCCTGGAAAACCGAAGGCACCCGGTTGTATCAACAATTGCCAAGTGAATGTTTTGCTCATTTGCGCGAATGCGAACCCCTTCGCGAAGCGGAGCCCGATCGACCAGAGCAAGACAAAACCTACAACATCTGGAAGGACCGCAATAAAAGTTAGCGCGCCACTACTACCCGCTTATGAAATCGTTGTCCACCTTCGGGTATTACTGTTAAAAGATACATTCCAACTGGCAAATCTGACAAGTCCAGTTGAAAAGGAGACGCTGTGGCTCCAAAGGTTTTTACCAACCTTCCGTGCAAATCGGTCAGGTGAAATTGCGCATGCCGAAATGCTGGCAAATGCACTTGAAGTAGGTCTTCAGCAGGATTGGGATAGATCTGAAAATCCATTGTTTGATGCGCTTCAATTGAAGTGGAAATACAACTGTACAAATTAAACGGGTGAATGTGATTTCCATCCGTTTCGAAAGCATCTGAGGCTCCGATTGCAAGCGAGTTGCTGTAGTGCAAAATATAAGAAACAGCCAGACCGTCGAAGTCAGAAATCCCGATTTCCAGTTCGTAACCGCAGCCTTTGGGTAGGCAAATTTGAAAAGAAGTGGATTGGGCTGCAGAATCCAGCAAGAGAGAATCGGTAAACTGGGCAATACCAGATAAATCGCTTATTTTCCAGTTGAGATTGCCAGTTGCAATGTCTGCTCCTAGCCGGGTAATGGTGAGGGTAAGCGGCACACATTCGTGAACGGGCCAAAGCAGAAATTCATCGGTGATGGTACATTCAAGGTTGTCATAATTCATACTCCACAATTCGAGTACTGCCGGAATGGCCACACCCTCATTGAGATCTATATCGATTATTTCGAGCGAATGGATTTGTTCAAGCGACATACCAAAGAAATTTAGCGCTTCCATTGCGAGAATAAATTCATCTTCATCCACCAACGAAAAGGTGGGCAAACTGATAAAATGGTCAAAGTCATTGTATGACGAACGAACCATAATGTAGTCCGGATCGAATGGGTTTAGCTGAATATCAATTATTTGAAGTGAATCACAGTTGCCCATTTGAGCAAAGGATGAAAAAGGAGTGAGAAATAATCCGACAACGAAAGTCAAAAGATGCAAATATTTCATAGTTTGGGTTTGGATGTAAATTTAATATTCAGCTCCATACAATGAAGAAAGAAAAGTTGGTGATTTTAAGCGGTGCCGGAATGAGTGCGGAAAGCGGTATATCGGTGTTTCGCGGCAGCGATGGGCTGTGGGAGGGATATTCCATAATGGAGGTGGCCACCATGGAGGGCTGGCTCAAACAACCGGGAGTGGTGCTCGAATTCTACAATCAGCGTCGAAAACAAGTGATGGAAGCCAAACCCAATACAGGTCACCAGATTATTGCCGCACTGGAAATGGACTTTGATGTTTCGGTCATCACCCAAAATGTGGATGACTTGCACGAACGAGCCGGTTCAAGCAACGTTTTACATTTGCACGGCGAGTTGATGAAAGCCCGGAGCACTGTAAACGAAAACAACTTGAAACAACTCAATAGTTGGGAACTGAATATCGGTGATTTATGTTCCGAAGGAGGTCAACTGCGGCCGCATGTGGTGTGGTTTGGTGAACCCGTACCCATGATTGAACCAGCCATAGACATTGTATCAACCGCTGATATTCTGGTTATTGTCGGTACCTCAATGTCTGTTTATCCGGCAGCGTCGTTGGTTCATTTCTGCCCTGATAAAGCCTTGTTATTCTGCATCGATCCCAACATGCCAGATTTACCCCACCGCAAGCCGCCTGTTGTTGCCATTGCCAAAGGGGCCGGCCAAGGAATGACGGAGTTGCGCGAAATATTGCTCAACCGAAACTAATACAACAACAGTTTTCCAGAAACCACCTTGCCGTCGTTGGTTTGGATATGGTAGAGATAAATTCCGGTATTCAATCCCGAAACATCTATGGCGGTTTCTCCCGGAGCAACAGGTCCGTTTTGAATGATCATTTTTCCGGTGAGGGTATACAGCGAAATTTGAGTAACCGGTGTAGCGTTCTTCAGGCGCAGTTCGCGACCGGTGAATACCATTTGAATAGCGTCAGCATACGCTTCGACCGATGTCGGTTCGCACTCTCCTTGGGTCCAATTGGTGATGCCGTGAAAGTAATACGCAACACATTCGTTGGTATAAGTCACATTATCGCATCCACAAACCGGATCATAGTCCAGATAACAGCCGAAATCTTGATTGATTATTTCGGGTTCGAAACAGTTTTCTCCGTGACAAGCGGCACAATCGAGCAGAGATTCGTGAAAAGCTGGAGAATAATCGATGCCATCGACCACATAGTCACAACCAGAAATAAAAGTGCAAACTCCATCGAAAATGACTACTCCCAAAGCCATGGCACAAGCACCGAAATCAACCGAAGCAACATCTGTACATTCATCGATTTCAACACAGACTCCGTTAATCCAAGAAGTAACTCCACCGTGGTTGTACGCGCTACAGGGGTTCTCATAAGTCGCGCCATCACAACCGCATACCGGCATGATTATATCACCGCAGTCGTGAGTAAGATCGACTTGATCGGCCACAAAACAGTCGTTGTTGTTTTGGCAAGCCGCGCAATTTTCCATAGAATCAAAAAAATACGGTGAATAATCAACGCTATCTACCGTGTATCCGCAGCCCGAAATGAACATGCATTGACCATATAACAAGGCAACACCCAGTGCCATATCGCACAATCCAAAATCGATGTCGCCGAGATCGAAACACGTATTGGCACTGCATTCTCCGGGTGTCCACGAAGTTACTCCTCCATAATTTACCGCGTAACAATCGTTTTGGTACGTTACATTATCACACCCGCAAACCGGATCGAAAACCCCCAAACAAATGGCATCATCGTTAATCAGATCCGGGTCAATGCAAGGTTCCTGTGCAAACACCGGAACAGCGAAAACAGCGAGCAGTAAAATTCGGAGAAAGGACATGGCGGTACTGTTTAATAGTTGATAAAAACTTCTTATCAATGACTCAGTATTTGTTGTTTAGTTGTCTGAATGGGGTTATTGATTCTTAACCAATCTACCCGTATACACTCCGCTATCTCCCGAAATTCTGACCATATAGACTCCAGGTGCCCATGCGTTCACAGGAATGTCGATTTGCTGTTGATTCGCAGGAATTCCATCGGCAGCAAAGACCACTTTTCCATCCGCAGCAAATACTTGCAGGGTAGCGACTTCAGCATAACTCCAGCTCACGGTTACGCGATCGGTTGCAGGAACAGGAAATATCTGCACAGCGCCGTCTGAATGATTTACGACCGAGGTGACCACGACTTCGTAAGGATCAGACATGACTTCGCAGCCGTTGTTGTCGATATAGGTTACATGGTAAATTCCTGCTTCAGGATTGGGTAGTAAATTGCCTGTTACTCCGGCTACTTCGTTATTGTTAAAGTACCAAGTAAACGGTCCGGCGGCAATGTTATTGACGATTAATCCGCCCGAAACATCGGTTTCGATAACCGGTATTTGGGTGGTAAACTCCGACACAGTAAATACCTCAGATGAGCTGCTGCATTCGTTATCGGAAAATACCTCCACCGAGTAGTCGCCAGCTTCAAAGATATTGAGCACTGCACCACCCTCACCGTTAGACCATAGATAATCGTTCCACCCGCCGGGCGCTGCCAAGCGCACCGTTTCTCCAGGACAAATCGTGAAATCTCCACCGTTGAATTGTCCCATTACTGCCGTTGCCTCGCCGGCATGAATGGCTGCATTGATGAGGGCTCCAGTGATATCGCTTACCATGATCACCGGAATGGTAACCGAACTACCAGCTGCTCCTGCACCCATATCGATCGGGGCACCAGACACGTTATTAATGACCACTACTCCCACAGCTCCTGCTGCCTGAGCGTTCAGGGCCTTGGTTCCAAATTCGCAATTTCCGCGGTAGATAACCGCGATGTTTCCGGCAATTTCTGAAGCGTTGATCGCGGTGTTGCACAGCAGCGAATCAGCGGCAGCATTATCCCTTGCCAAAACCATCTGGCTTTCGACCGAAACCGCATTCAGCGATCCATTGCCCCAACCTTGTGCGGATGAGGTAGTCGAATAACCGTAATAGCCCGAGCTAATAGCTGGAGAAAGTACGGTGAAGGCGATTTCATTTTGCGAAATAACTTGCGGATTGCTTGGTGAAGGCAGCACGTCTAAAGCGATGGTTTGCTGAGCAGAACAACCATTCAGCATTGCAGTTACTGTGTAGGTAATAGGAACCGTGGGAGAAGCTTCTACACTGGATCCAGTGGTTGACGACAGCGCCACATTTGGGCTCCAGGTATATTCGTCGGCACCTGATGCTTCCAAAGTAGCACTTTGCCCTTGACACAAAATTATTTCGGATGCGTTCACCTCTACCTCCGGCGCATTACTCACCATGATATAGTCTTCATAAACAATTATATCCGATCCGAGCGAGTTGGTAACCTGTAGCGTAACGGTGTAGGTTCCGGGTTGTGACCAGTTCACCACGGGTGCTGCAAGGTTTGACGTGGCGGGGGTTCCGTTTTCAAAAGTCCAGTTAAAAGTGAGCGGTACATTGGCACTCTGATCAAAAAACTGAATGGATTCGCTTGTGCAAACTGCTACGGCAGATGCACTAAAGGCTGCAACTGGTGGCTCATTGGTGAGCAAACAGTTTCCGGTCAATGCTACATTGTCGATGTAGATGTTGTTGCCGTATCCGTTATAACTTTCAAATTTAATTCTGACATCCGGTTCACCATCAAAATCAGACAAATCGATTGAAAAGCAGGATGCACCAACATCGCCCATAAAACACCAGTCGCCGCTGGAAGAGGGAACAAAATTGGCACCGAGCAGGGTTCCTGTGGCGAAGGTACCCGCACCGGTCTCAGCAACTTGCAATACCCGATTTGGAAAGGAATTTCCACCATCGGTTGAAACATACACAATTAATGAATCGGAGTAATCGGCCGAATATCTGCGGTGTGCGTGCTCAAACGAAAGGGTAACGTTATTATTGGATGCCAGGTTGATAGGAGGCGAAACCATGCCATCTCTCTGCCCCGGTGAATTGTAGCTATACAGATTGATTCCAGCAGCTTTACTTCCGCTTTCGGAGCCGCCAACCGTTGTAATTTCCCAGGTTATTCCGTTATCCGGATTGTCGAGTGTCCAGCCCGCACCTGAAAGTGTTTGCGCTTCAAAATCCTCCGAAAAAATGACGGCTATTCCGTTGGTTGATACTTCAATCATTCCGTTGATGATTTGCTGGTCGGAGCCAAATTGATTGCTCATGGTTAGCGATACATCATAAAATCCTACGGCAGCATACGATACTACAGGGTTAGGATCTGTTGATGAGGCTGGATTTCCACCGGGAAATGACCATAGATAGTCGTCGGGAAAACCTCCTGCCGAAGCGCCTGAGAAATGAACCAGACTGCCCGGACAAATCACCTCGCTGCTGGCGTTAATAACGACCACGGGAGGCGCATTTACGGTAGCCTGTACACAAAGCATGGCCTGATAGGCATCAATTCGACCGGCACCCAGTTGGCCCACGTAGTTTGGGTTGATGGAGGTGATATCCTGAGCCGTCGACGTGATGCAGTTCATCACCTGTTCAATGCTGAGGTTGGGATTGACTGAAAGAACCAACCCGGCCAACCCGGCCACCATCGGCGAAGCCATAGATGTTCCAGAATTAGAGGCGTACGTCGGTGCAAAATTTTGACCGATATAAGTGCTCAGTATCTGGCTACCGGGTGCGGATACATCTACCCAAGATCCGTAGTTTGAAAAATCGCTTTTGCTATCGGAGGAGTTGGTGCTGGAAACACTGAGCACATTGTTGTATCCGGCCGGATAAAAAACGCTTGACATGTTATCGTTTCCGGTTGCGGCTACATTCACACAGCCCGCATTGTAGGCGTAATTAATAATGTTCTGGCCGGTATTGCTGTAGCCTTCACTTCCCCACGACATGTTGATGACATCTGCGCCGTTATCTGCCGCCCAAATCACGCCGGAATAGGCGTCGGAAATGGTTTGCGGAACATTGGAACTTTTTACCGGCATAATTTTAAGGCTGTGACCAATCGAGGCCACTCCGATGCCGTTGTTGGTAGCCGCTCCGACAATTCCTGCAACGTGTGTACCGTGCGACATGGCCACCACGTTGGGCATGGGGTCGTTATCATCGTCGGCCACGTCATAGCCGGGTACTAGATTAGGGATAAGATCAGGATGCGTAATCAGCACCGCGTCATCTACAATAGCCACCGTAATATCTGTGCTTCCCGTACTGATATCCCAGGCGTCGGGTGCATTGATTTTCCACAACCCCCATTGGTTATTTTGCCCACTGGCCGAACCTAGGTCATTGGGCATTAAAGTTGGCCGGATAATCGGGACGCGTTCGGCATAATTAACGGCGGGAAATTGTTGGAGCATACGTGCAAACTCTTCCTCTCTTCCTTCTTCCTGAAAAAATACGGTATAAACTTCACTGATATTGGCAGTGCGTGCAAAATAAAACGGCTTTTCGACCTTGGCAATTTGCAAATCGCTGTTGTCGTTGAGTTGGATTGCATCGAGAAAACCCTGAAGACCAACTTGACGTTTTTCAGCGATTAGGGTTTTGGTATAAGCAGGGTCTAACTGAACCCATAGTCTTCCGGAATAAAAAATATCGGATTGCTGTTGAGCAACCAACCCATTGACAGAAAGTAGGACAAGGGTTAACAGAATGAGGGTATTCTTTTTCATGAAATGTGTGATGGTTCGTAATTTGGTTTTCCGATATATTTCACCGGCGGCACAATAAACGAAAAATCCTGTGTGAAAGCCACACAGGATTTTTTGATAATTGGATTGACAACCATATTTTAGTTTATCTCAACACGGTAACATGACCGGTGAAGATTTCATTTTTACTGTTGATGGCATTTTGAACTTCAACTTGATATACATAAACCTCCACCTGAGCATAATGCGTTTGTGAAGTTTCCGACCCATCCCAGCCTTGCAGTGGATCGGTGGTTTCGAATATCAATTCTCCCAGTCGGTTAAAAATCTGCATTCGGAAGTTTACTGGATTCCACTCGTTTCCTACCGGACGGAATATATCGTTGATTCCATCTCCATTTGGACTAAACGATGTGGGCATATAAAATGCAAATTCGCGCGGCTCGAAGTGTGCCACTATTTCATCCGGGCCTATAAGATCAATCCACATTTCCTCAACTTTTGGGTTAGGTGATGGTGCATGGGCCTGAGTAGTCCAGTGGCTGAATTTCCATTCGTTATGTGCAATGGCTTTGAAGTCGGTGTGATCCATGGCCAATGCATTTCCTGACCAAGGCAAGTGAGGCAATATCACCCAATCGAGCATTACACGGCCGGTACCTTCAGGTTCAACCCGAACAGTGATCGCATAATTGGGTAATTCTACGAACTGGGCGATGATGGTGTCTTGTTGTGTGATGGTAAGCGTGACGTTTTCCATATCGGCACTGAGGGCGAAAGTGGCACCATTAACCGACTGCCATCCCACAAATTCATAAAATGGCCCCGCCTCTACTGCCCGCAGCGCATAACTTTCGGCGGTTGACAATATGCCTTCCCAATAGGATCCGAGATCCGATCCGTCAAGTTCTACGGTACCGAAGTTTTCTGGTGAGGTCATAATCACCACTTCAAAATCGGTTTGCAGCGTGAAATAAGCCGTAATGACATCTCCCTCTGTAATTTCAAACGCCAGCAACAGACTTTCGAGATCGGGGAAAACGTGGTTTTGGAAGGTCCAGCCGGCAAATTGATATCCCGGTGCCGGTACGGCTTGGAGGTTGATCAGATCACCTGGCAAAAACGTTGTGGTGTAAGGATAATCTTCTATTAAAACGCCGTTGATGATCACCTGTCCTGTTCCAGGATCATCTACTTCGATGGTGATATCTACAGGTAGCTGTTCAAAATAAGCAATTACTGTATCGGGCATTTCGAGCGTATAGCCGGCACTTTCGGCATCAACATCAGGGGTGAATACCTCGGCCGGATGGGCAGTAGATTCCCAGTTCAAGAATCCCCAGCCGTCGGCAGCAATGGCTTGGAGGTTGTGTTCAACCCCGGCAGAAAGTGAATCGGTGTGGGGATAAGCAGTGAGAAGGGTCCCGTCAAGTTCAATTTGTCCGGCTCCTGGCGGTTCAACAATAAAGGTTACTTCATGCTTTTCAAGCGGAATAAAGTGGGCTACGATAATAATGTTGCCCTCGGGAGTGAGAATTATTTCAAAATCGGTTCCATCGCCGATTCCGAGGTCGCCAGTGAGCGATTCCCAAAATTGGAAAGTGCCTTCTGCATATTCAATGGCAGTCAAGTCAATCGGAACATCGATAAAATAGGTTCCGGTCCAGGGTTGCATGTCGGGAGTAATGGTAATTGAGTTGAGTTGCACTTCTCCTTCTCCTTCGATCATCACGGTTATTTCAACTGCTTCTACATCGTAGCAATCTTCCATTCCTTCGACATAATACTCACAGCGCTCCAAGATAAAATCGCGGATCATCTGCACGTTGGCTTGCCACTGATTGTATGATCCACCCCAGCGGGCAATCTGTCTGGGCATTTCAGGATCGATAATATTGATGAGACTGTCCAGATGGGCAATGGCAAAGTCACAGCTAAACACGGTGTTGTGCAGATCCATGTAGCGGTTCATCATGGTGTTGAAGAACTCTTCATTTTCCAACAGTTTTTGAACAATGTTGGTGTGCCCTTGTCCGCCTGGGTTACTCATTTGCTCGCCAAAACAGGGGTCAGCAGTGGGCCCCGTATCTGGAATGCCGGTATAATTGGTGTAATGATCAAAAGACGCATCCATGTCCCAAAGGATATACCTCCACTTCTGGGCATCGCCAAATTCATTGTTTCCTTTCCACCAGCCGGTGTTCCAGTTGAGCCAGTCGGCAGAGACAATCCAGGTGTTGATCGCAAAATAATCGATCAGACTCATGACGTTAAGCTGCGTTTTTACATAGTCATAGTTGGTCTGATTGGTCATATCGTTTGACAGGATAAAATTGCGCAAAGCGTTCCAGTCGTTCGCGCTGCCGTATTCTGCCCAGGTGCCTCCCCAGGTTTTGAGAAAATCAATATCGTGCAAACCTTGCCCGTAGTAGTATTCCGTAAATTGCCAGTCGTCCACTTTTTCGCGATAGTCATATACTCCCCAGTATTGTCCGTTGACATACACCGCACAAAACTCAGCAGTTCGCTCGTCCAAATCGAGATTTCCTACCTGTGAAAGCGACATCACGAATACATCGCGAATGTGAGCAGGATTTCCATAGGTGGCGTCGTAATTATCGTTGGCAGCCGCCTTAAACATAAAGCGTTTAAATTCTTCGCGGTCTTTTCCCCTGAAAAGTTTCAGGTGTGTTGCATCGCTGTATCCCATCTTGTCGCGGTCAATCCAGTCGAATCCACGTTGGTCATAAGCCCAACTATCATTGCCGTGCTTATTGGTATCGCCGAAGCTCTTTGAAATTCGCTGGCCGTTTTCATCAAAAAATTGAAGTGCTGTCAGCGGTATAATCTGGCTACCGTTCATTAAAGTAAGCATCTGGTCTCCCGAAACCGAAGCCGTGTACATTGTATGCTGGTCGGCGCCAAAAAAGAAAGTACTGAACTCATAGAAACTTCTCAGGAAATTTCCATCTGTACTGAAAGTCGCCGCAGTTACCACGGTGGTTGTACTCAGATTAATCGGACCAGTATAAGCTGGAGATGCATTGGTTGGAAAAGTTCCGTTGAGTGTATAGCGAATGATGAAATCGGGGTTGGCATCGGGCAGTGAAAGCTCCAGATTGATGGCTCCACCGTGATATCCAGCCGGTTGACTGAAAATGGGCCGCGGGGCATAGTCAGCATAGTTTGTTGATGCGTTGTTTGAGGCCTGAATGGTGGGTGTGGTAAAAATAACCCAGTTATCGGCACCGTCGGGAAGGCGCCCTCTGGTATGCCCCAGTTGGGTGGGTTCATCCATCATGTGCATGTCAACGATGGTACTTCCATCCGGATCAACCAAGGCAACAACCTCATTATCATCCATCTGACCCAGTTTAAAATCTACGTGGATGTTGGCCAGATTAAAAGGCACAGCAGGTCGGCCAGAGAGCCAGATTCTAAGAAAGCCGTTAGCTGGAACTACAGATCCTGCGGGAAACTGCCATTTGTCAAGATTGGTCAACCGGTCGGTGATGTAGTAACCTTGTAAATCGAAAGGTGTTCCCGAGGTATTATAAAACTCAACCCAATCTTCACATTCGCCAAAATTATCGGTAATGGAATTAGGGTTGTGTGGTGAGCATAGGTTGGTGACCATATACTCGTTGATGACTACTTGCGCAGAAACAAAATAACTGATACATGAAAAGAGGGATAGTAAAAAGAGTCTTTTCAGGAACGATAAGTTGGTCATAGTGATTGGGTTTCAGGTTAAATTTCCTTGTTTATTACTTCGGAAATCTTGCAGGTTTTACCGAAGTTTCAAAGTAAAGACGCGGCTTTAAATCAAAAGTTGTACGTCTTCATCACTGCACGATAAACCGCTTGGTAGCCGTTCCGATTTTAATGAGATACACACCTTTTTCAAAATCAGATAGATCGATATAATGGGGTCCGTCGCCTTGATAGGCATAGCTGGTGATATGTGCTCCCAGTGTGTTGAAAATATAGGCCACCCCGTTGTCCGTATCGGTAAGCTGAATGTTGATGTAGTTGGTTGCCGGAACCGGATAAACCGAAAACATAAGCTCTTTGGTCAGTTCAATTTCTTCTACGCTCACTGTGCTGAGCACGTTGGGTTCGTTGAAGGAAGGAACCAAGCAACGAAATGGACCCGTGCCATTTTCATAACGACCCACCGAAACATCGGGCAGTTGCTGTCCGAATTTCACATAATCTAAGGTCACTGTGTCCTTGTTGTACAAATGCACGTATTCACCATCGCCCGAAAGCGAAAACCCAGCGTGAAAATCAGACAAACCGGTGAATTCGGCACCTGCAGCGAAAACGGTGATGTAACCTCCCGAAGCCAAAATGGTGGGATCAGGAAACTGGTACTTTTCTGGCGTATTCGATTTATCAGAAAGAAAATATCCAGCGAGGTTTAATGGAATATCGCGGTTGTTATAAAGCTCAATCCAATCGAAGGCAATACCATATTCATCTGTTGTTCCTGAATTGTCGTTAATGGCCAAAAATTCATTAATCACTAAACCACGATAATCGGTTTCGTTATTTGGCGCATCTGGGCTGGGAATAGCAAATCGAAAGGGTCCGTGTCCATTGGGATATCTCGAAAACGACTTGATATTATCCACAGAACCGAAATCAAAGTGATCGATCACCACTGTGTCGGGATTTGAAAGAACAAGTCGTTCGCCCAAAGTACCATTCAGGCTAAAACTGGTATGTAATCCCGCCTGTTCTATATCGCCATCGCACCACACCACGATATATCCGCCTCCGTCAATTACCGTATCTGGAAATTGAAATTTGGTTCGGTTGCTATGCCCATCAGATAGGAAGTAGCCTTGAAGGTTGATGTTTTCATCGGATGTGTTGTGAATTTCTACCCAGTCGTCAAACTCTCCGTCCTGGTCGGTATAAACAATATTTCTGGCCATAAACTCATTGATGACCAAAACGCCATAGTCATTACCACATTGGGCAAACGCCGCGGATGTGAAAGACAAGCCAGCGATTAAAAAAAGTACAGATTTCTTCATGGAGGTAAAACAATTATGATTTCGGTTTCCTTGTTAATCAAAGCCGAAATTTACGAAATGAAATCAATCTCAGAGCAGAAATTGAAACCTCCTTCAACGAATTTCGTGGTTGGTGACCAGTGCAAACCAGTCGTTGTCGATGGGCAAATAACCCTTTTCGTAGCAAAAATAATAGGTGGCTCCGGCTTTGGTTGTATAGGTGCTGGTAAAATAATTAAAGTTAAAACCGCTATTTGACAGCTTATTGCGATGTACTTTTGATTTATCATCTGGATTCAGAGCGTATAAAATTTTCCGGTTACGCTGCAAAATTTTATTAATGTTTCTTACAAAATTCCGCTCGTCGCGATTTTGTTTGTTGTGAT
>CAZARI010000009.1:0-88137 GCA_964487545.1 uncultured Cryomorphaceae bacterium | reverse complement strand
ATATTTAATAAAGACAAAATTCATGATGAAATGAAAAACTATACAGCACCTTCGGCCACAAGAATTGGACATGTACATCTCAAAGTTTCTGATCTGGAAAGATCACTTTCATTTTACCGCGACTTGCTGGGCTTTGAAGTCACGATGATGTATGGAAATCAAGCGGCATTTCTCTCGGCCGGTGGATATCACCACCACATCGGATTGAATACTTGGAATAGTAAGGGTGCCCCACCTGCGGAAAAAGAAGGGGTTGGGTTGTTTCACACGGCTATTGTTTACCCGCAGCGAAAAGACCTTGCAGAAATTCTTGACCGATTGCGAACCGCTAAATATCCGCTCACCGGAGCGTCGGATCACGGCGTATCCGAGGCCTTGTATTTAAACGACCCAGATGGAAACGGCGTAGAGCTATACTGGGATAGACCCAAAGAATTCTGGCCAAAAAATGACGAGGGAAACATTGACATGTACACCCGACCCTTGGATCTGAAAGGCTTGTTGGCAACGATAGGGGCGAAGTGAGCCGATAACGCCAGCTTTAACTTCCCACCCTATACGTGCAGATTTAATCGCACGATCCGTCGGGTTTACAAACGTTGCCTTCTACCACGTTTAATTTGGGTTTCGGATTTTCAACCTGCCATTCTTCAAATGATTTTTTCAGCGTTTCAGAAAACACTTCTACGGGCTGAGCTCCCGAAACAGCATACTTTCGGTTGAATACGAAAAAGGGCACGCCGCTCACACCAATCTCGGTGGCTTCGCGAATATCCGAGTGAACCGCATCGGCAAATTTCCCACTTTCAAGCGCCTCTCGCACGCCTGCCGTATTCAATCCGATACTTTTGCCCAGGGCGATCAGGGTTTCATAATCATCGATGTTTTTTCCATCGGTAAAGTAGGCACGGAAAAGTAATTCTTCGGCATCGTCTTGCTTGCCCTGCGTTTTGGCGTAATGTGCAAACCGATGGGCGTTAAAAGAATTGGCCACCACCGCGCGATCAAAGTCGTAAACGAGTCCTTCCTGAGCGGCCATCTGCGTAACTTGATCGTTCATTCCTTTGGCCTGTTCCATGCTCATGCCTTTGTGCGTGGCAAGAAATTCATGAACCGAAATCTCAGTATTGGTTTTTAAGTCAGGCGAGAGCTGAAAACTTTTCCACTCCAGTTCAATTTGGTTTTTATCTGCAAACTGATTCAGTGCCTTTTCAAATTTTCTTTTGCCGATGTAACAAAACGGACACATTACATCACTCCATATTTCAACTTTCATTTTTCTATCTGAATTTGGGTTATGATCACTAAAAGTATTTTGATTTGTCGCTTTTGCCGGAGCCCAGATCAGTGCCGAAAAACACAGCGCGCCAACGAACAACAGAAGCTTAGAATTCATATTTCAAACGATTTAATTCCGGTGATTCTTTCTACCGAAATACAAACTTATCCCTTTTTTGTGACTCTCCTTAGCGCGTTTCGGGCAAACACGCACCTACTTCTGGGGAGCAATAAGGAGTATGCGTTTTTTCTGAGGTAAGCCAATTGTGAATTTTTATGAATTTATGATGGTCCATACCGACCACTTCTTATGTATTACAACTTATATTTGCAAACCGAATGAACGTTCGGTCTAATGAGAAGCAGAACGAATAAAGTATGGAAGTTTCAGATAAAAAGAAAGCTATTTTCAAAAGTGCGCTGGAGCTCATCCGCGACCACGGTTTTCATGGAACTCCGATGAGTCAGGTGGCAAAGAATGCCGACGTGGCCACGGGCACGATCTACCATTACTTCGAAAGCAAAGAGCATCTCATCTGCGAATTGTACGCTTACAATCGCCAACGTGTGTTAGATGTTGTGAGTCATGCGCTTTCGGTGGAGGGCACTTTTAAAGAGAAGTTTGTCAGGATGTGGAAAAGTGTATTTCGCTTTTATTCCGAAAACACCAGTCTGTTGCTTTTTTTTGAACAGTACGTCAATTCCCCATTCAATCAGCACAAACTTCACGAAGATTCTCAGGATCGGCCGCTATACGATTTCCTGGTATCGGGGATCCAAAATGGAGTGTTGCGCGAAATCCGGCCCGACATATTAATGATACACGTCATCGGAACTGGAGTTTCTCAAGCCAAATTACATCAATTCGGCAATGAGCCACTAAATAACGAAGACATCGACCAAGTAGTAGAAATGGTTTGGTCAGGTATCTCCGGAAAATAATGACTTCATCCATCATCTACATACAAAACGCTATTTACTGATTTTATGAAAAAATCCCGATTAGTTTTGCTCCTGTTCGGAGTATTGTTTTTTGCCTCGTGCGGCACTAAAAACCAGCAGCGGCCAACGATGATCCCCACATTGCCCGTTGTAGAAGTGCCCAACCAATCCATCACCGGCTACTCATCATATCCGGCCAGTCTTGAAGGCGTGGTGACCAGTGATGTTCGTGCCAAAGTATCTGGCTACATCACCGAAGTGCGGGTAGATGAGGGAGAAAAAGTGCGAAAGGGGCAGCCGCTTTTTAGGCTCGAAACACAAACGCTGTCTCAAGAAGCTGGCGCCGCAGAAGCCAATGTGAATGCCGCACAGGTAGAAGTGGATCGGTTGAAGCCACTCGTTGAGCGAGAAATTGTCAGCGATGTGCAATTGCAAACCGCCCAGGCGCGATTGGCACAAGCAAAGGCTTCGTACAACAGTATTATGGCCAGCATTGATTATGCGGTGATCAAAAGCCCGGTTGACGGTTATGTTGGAACCATTAATTTCCGGCAAGGAACATTGATCAGTCCGTCCGATCCGACGCCGCTCACAACCGTTGCCGATGTAGATGAGGTGTACGCTTTTTTTGCGATGAACGAGCGCGAGTACCTCGATTTTATCCAGAAAACGCCCGGCGATAACCTGAACCAAAAAATCGAAAACTTTCCGGTTGTTGAGTTGCTGCTGGTTAACGACACGGTTTATGAACACAAAGGAACCATTCAAACTGTATCAGGACAGGTAAATCCAACCACCGGAACAGTTCAGTTTAGAGCGGTTTTCCCTAATCCCAATCGCATTCTGGCCAGCGGTAACAGTGGCCGGATTCGCATTCCAAAAGTATATGACAACGTTCCGCTGGTGCCCGAAATAACCACTTTTGAGCGACAGGGTAGGGTGTACGTATATCAGGTTTTAGGTGATACCGTGGCCGTAGCTACAACCATTGGTGTGCAAGATCGAATAGACAACATGATTGTGGTTTCTTCGGGAATTAATGCCGGCGACAAAATTGTGGCCAAGGGAATTGACCGATTACGCGACCGATCGCCTATTGTGCCGCAGCCACTTCCGTTTGATAGCATCGCCAACCCCATCAAAGTCGTTTTTAAATAGCAAGCTAATGCTGAAGAAATTTATAGAAAGACCGGTTTTATCGACCGTAGTTTCCATTATCATTCTGCTTTTGGGCGTGTTGGGTTTATCAAACCTGCCTGTAACGCAGTATCCCGACATTGCGCCACCCACCGTAAAAGTGCAGGCCAACTATCCGGGAGCCAATGCCGAAACGGTGTTGCAGAGTGTGATTATCCCTATCGAGGAGCAGATAAATGGTGTAGAGAATATGACCTACATTACTTCTACAGCAAGTAATAACGGTCGTGCCGAAATCAATGTTTTCTTCGATCAAGGGGTGGATCCAGATATTGCCGCGGTCAACGTGCAAAACCGAGTGGCTCGTGCTGCACCCCTGCTGCCGCGAGAAGTGACTCAGTCGGGAGTAATTACGGAAAAGCAACAAACCAGTGCGTTGATGTTTCTTACCGTACTTTCTCATAACGACGATTACGACGCAACCTATATTCAAAACTACCTGAATATAAATGTTTTACCTGAATTGAAGCGAATCAACGGGGTGGGCGATGTGAGCGTCTTCGGCTCAAAAAACTACGCGATGCGCATCTGGCTTCAGCCAGAAAAATTGGCAGCATACAACCTGATGCCTTCGGATGTCATTGGCGCTATTAACGAACAAAGTCTTGAAGCCGCTGCCGGTGCTCTGGGGCAGAACAACGCCGAGTCTTTTGAATACATCATCAAATACGGCGGGCGATTTAAAACCGAAGCAGAATACGAAAACATTGTCATCAAAGCGCTCGGAAACGGACAGTTTCTCCAACTCAAAGATGTGGCAGAAATCGAGCTGGGCGCCGAAGGTTATACAGTGATGTCCTACACCAACAACCGCCCCGGTGTGAGTATGGCAGTTTATCAAACCCCGGGTTCAAACGCCAAGGAAATCATCGAGAATATCCACGAAAAAATGGATGAACTGGAGCAGAATTTCCCCACCGGACTGTCTATCCTCGTGAATTTCGATACCAACGAGTTCCTCAATGCATCGATTCAAAAAGTGGTGGTGACCCTGATAGAAGCCTTTATTCTGGTCTTTCTGGTGGTATTTATTTTCCTACAGGATTTTCGCTCAACGCTTATTCCCGCCATTGCCGTTCCGGTTTCCATTGTCGGTACTTTCTTCTTCTTGAATATGTTTGGCTATTCGGTGAACCTTCTCACTTTGTTTGCACTGGTGTTGGCCATTGGAATTGTGGTGGACGATGCCATTGTGGTGGTCGAAGCGGTGCACGCCAAGCTCGAGGGTGGCGAAAAAAGTCCGCTCAAAGCCACCTACACTGCAATGGAAGAAATCACCGGTGCAATTATTTCGATTACCCTGGTGATGGGGGCTGTTTTTATTCCTGTCACTTTTATCAGTGGACCTACGGGTGTTTTCTACGAGCAGTTTGGGGTAACACTGATGGTGGCCATTGCCATATCAGCGGTAAACGCTTTAACCCTGAGTCCGGCATTGTGTGCGCTGTTTTTGAAGCCGCATAAAGAGGATGAAAACAAAGGGTTGATGCAGCGTTTTTTCGGCTCCTTTAATAAAGCATTCGACGTAACCACACGCCGGTATGTTGGATCATTGCGATTTTTGTTTCGTTTCAAATGGATTACGCCATTGATATTGCTGGCGGCCATTGGTGGAATATGGTGGACGGCAGAGGTGACGCCAACCGGATTTGTGCCCAACGAAGACCGCGGAATGGTGTTCGCCAACATTGAATTGCCAGCAGGTGCCTCTCTCGATAGAACGGCGCAGATTACGCAAGAGCTATTTAACGAATTGATACAGATTCCGGGCTTTTCGGGAGGATCGATGGTAAATGGTTTTAGTTTGATTTCAGGAGCCGGTAGCAACTACGGAATCGGATTTTTGAAACTTGACTCGTGGGAAGACCGCGATGCCGACAGCCTTTCTTCCGATGCTATTATCGCTAAAATGTATGGAGCGGCGGCAACGATTCCCGATGCCAATATTCTGTTTTTCGCTCCGCCGAGTATTCCTGGCTTTGGCGCCACTTCTGGTTTCGAGGTGCAAGTGCTCGATCGCTTTGGCGGTAGTTTCTCCGATTTGGATGAGGTGACCAAAGATTATCTGGGAGAGTTGATGGCCCGCCCGGAAATTCAGTATGCGCAGAGTTCGTTCAATACCAATTATCCACAATACGAAATTGAGCTCAATGTGCCCAAAGCCAAAGAGGCCGGCGTTTCGGTGAGCAGTATCTTTACCACCCTTCAGGGTTATATCGGCGGCATTTATGCGGCTGATTTTGCCCGCTTTGGAAAGCAATATCGTGTGTTTGTTCAAGCTTTGCCCGAGGATCGCGCCCGCGAAGATGATCTCAATTCGCTCTATGTCCGAAATGACCGTGGAGAAATGGCGCCGATCACCGAGTTTGTAACACTCAAACGGGTCTACGGTCCGCAGGAAGTAACGCGATTCAACCTGTTTAATTCAGCAACCGTAAACGGTGCCGCAGCGGCTGGATATTCCTCGGGTGATGCGATTAGGGCAGTGCAAGAGGTCTCTGCAAATTTACCGGCTAACTTTTCAGTGGATTATTCTGGTCTCACACGAGAAGAAATCAATGCAGGAAACCAAACGGTATTTATCATCATCCTGAGCATTTTGTTCGTGTACTTTATTTTGGCTGCACAGTATGAGAGTTACCTGATTCCGCTGGCGGTACTGTTTTCACTTCCGATTGGAATTATGGGGGCGTATGTCACTACTTACTTTACCGGGCTTGAGGCCAATATTTACTTTCAGGTTGCACTCATCATGCTGCTTGGGCTGCTGGCTAAAAATGCCATTCTGATTGTAGAATTTGCCATGCAGCGTCGCAGGGCCGGATACTCTATTGCCGAGGCAGCGTTTGAAGGAGCCCGGGTGCGCCTACGCCCCATTTTAATGACCTCATTTGCATTTATTATCGGCTTGTTGCCACTGGTTTTTGCAGGAGGAATCGGAGCCGAAGGTAACCGATCTATCGGAACCGGCGCTGTTGGTGGTCTGTTGGTCGGTACTGTGCTCGGCGTATTTGTGATTCCATTGTTGTACATCTTTTTTCAGTGGATTCAGGAAAAAATCAGCAGAAAACCTGCCGTTGAAGTTGTTTCAAACGATAATGAGAATTAAAATGCAAGCAAACAAAATAATAAGACTACTGGTGATTCCGGTGATGGCTCTTACCGTGCAGGGTTGTTTTGTGGCTAAGGATTATCACCGTCCCGAAGTGATCAATGAAGATTACTTTCGCACCGATATGCTTCCAGAGGACAGTGTTTCGCTGGCAGAAGTATCGTGGCAGGAAATTTTTACTGATCCCATTCTCATTCAGCACATCAACTACGGGCTGGAGAACAATATCGATATACGTGTTGCACTGCAAAGGCTGGTGGCGGCAGAGGCCTATTTTAAGCAAGGAAAAGCCGGAAACCTGCCTTCACTCAATGCCGGTTTTCAGGTTTCTCATCAGCAGCTTTCAAACAACAGCCAGTTTGGGGCGTTTTTCGATGGCGGAATTACCCAGTATGATCTCACCGGAACGCTGTCGTGGGAGGCCGATGTTTGGGGTAGAATCCGAAGCACACGCCGCGCTGCGGAGGCTGGGTTTCTTCAGTCGGTAGCCGCACATCAGGCAGTGAAAACCCAGTTGATTTCGCGCATATCGTCGCTTTATTTTCAGTTGTTGTCGTTTGATGAGCAGCTCCGCATACTGGAAGTTACTGTAGCTAACCGCGAGAGTAGTCTGGAAACTACCCGCGCGCTGAAGGATGCCGGTGTAGTTACCGAGTTGGCCGTTGTTCAAACCGATGCGCAGTTGTATTCGGCCAAAGCGCAGTGGGTAAGTATGCAGCAAAATATTGCGTTGCTCGAAAATACCTTGTCGGTGTTGCTGGGCAAAGAGGCGGGAAGCATGGAGCGATCTAATATCGAAGAACAGGCCGTCCAAATCGATGAAAAGCAAACGGGCTATCCGGTGCAACTGCTGCGAAACCGCCCAGATGTGATAGCAGCCGAACAAAACCTGATCAGTGCCTTTGAGTTGACCAATGTGGCCAAAACTGAATTCTACCCGCGTCTGAGCATTTCGGCAACCGGAGGATTTCAGAGTTTGGAAATTGATCAGTTGTTTAGCGTTAATTCACTGTTTGCCAATATTATTGGAGGGCTTACACAACCCATTTTGAACAACCGCCGCATCCGCACGCAATACGAGGTGTCGCTTACGCAGCAAGAAATTGCTTTTCTCAACTTCAGACAAACACTTCTCAACGCCGGGAAAGAAGTCTCGGATGCCATTTATACCATGCACGCGGCCGAAGAACGCATTGTTTTGAAAGGTGCCGAGTACCAGTCTTATGAAACCGCAGTGGGTTATTCAGAAGAATTGCTCAACAGCGGTATGGCCAATTATCTTGAGGTTCTTACTGCCAGACAAAATGCGCTGAATGCACGATTGCAGTTAGTAGAGGCCCGATACGTCCGATTGAATTCGGCGGTTGAATTATACCGGGCACTCGGTGGTGGCTGGAAATAAAAATGATCCATTATGAAATTATCAATTGTCGATTTGTCTACTGTTATTCCTGGTGAAACCCGCCACGATGCATTGATGAAAAGCATTCAGGTGGCAAAGCATATCGAAAAACTTGGATTTACCCGAGTTTGGGTTGCCGAGCATCACGCCACCGCAGCGCTGGCCGGAAGAGCTCCTGAAGTGTTGATTTCTGCCATTGCGGCTCACACTTCTACCATCAGGGTGGGATCGGGATCGGTGTTGCTCAACCATTACAGTTCCTTAAAAGTGGCCGAAGTGTTTGCCACCCTCAATGAACTTTATCCCGGACGAATCGATCTGGGAGCGGGTAGGGCCACCACCGGGCCAGTGACCGATTATGCACTGCAGCAAGATCGCAGCCAACAGTTTCGGGCAGATTCCGATCAGCAAATTGTTGAGTTAATTGCCTGGCTCGAAAATGACTTTCCCGAAAATCATCCGTTTCAACAGGCTCCCTTATACACCATCGACAACATTCCGAAATTATATCTGCTCGGCTCCAGTTCGTGGAGTGCAACTGCGGCTGCTCAGCTCGGGTTGCCTTATGTTTTTGCCGGTTTCATCAACCAAAGAGGAACACCAGACATCATTAAACACTATCAGAAAAACTTTGAACCAGCAAGAGGAGCAACCGGTGTTGAAAGGCCGACAACCTATTTATCGGTTCATGCCATTTGTGCCGACACGGAAGAAGAGGCACGTCGGCAGATTGCCCCGGTGATGATTATGTACCAAAACCTGCAAAAAGGCCAAATGGATGCGCAGATTCCTACACCCGATAAAGCCGTGCAGTTGCTGGGAGGGTTGCCTAATTTGGATCGCTACCAACCGGGCACCGGAATTCCACCAAAATTTATAGCCGGAACCGCCGATCAAGTGCACGATCAACTTTCACAACTGGCAGCAGACCTGGAGGTAGAGGAATTGATTATTCAGGATTTAATGACTGATCATCAGGCGCGGTTAAGATCGTATGAATTGTTTTCCGATGTTTTTAAACTGACGAAAACAAAGTAGTTTCTCACCTTTTGAAATAAAAAAAGCCCGTCGAAACGACGGGCTTTCAATAAAATGCAATGTGTGTTTATTTATATCACAGTCACATTAATGGCACTAAGGCCTTTTTGAGTTTCTTCAACATCAAAGCGCACATTATCTCCTTCTGATATTTCGTCAGTAAGTCCATTCATGTGAACAAAAACATCTTTTCCTCCATCTTCTGGAGTTATAAAGCCATATCCTTTGGCGTTATTGAAAAATTTTACGGTACCGTTACTCATTTATTGTTTATTTAATTAAGCCGTAAAGGTAGTCTTTTAAACTTCAGTAGCTGAGATTTTTACAAAAAAAAATTAAATCTGTTGAGAGTGTGGCTGCCTTTTTCGAATCAATTACTTCTACATCAACCGGTATTGCTCACTTTTTGCGCTAGAATAAAAAGTATTGGCGAAGGTGTGAATTTGCTTAGGATATGGCTTTTTCACTGGTCGAAAGCGTGAGTTCCTTTTTGCTCGAGATGAAATTAAACACTTCGCGCATGGTTTGCTTTCGAATCCGTCGCTGCATTTCCATATCAACTTGCTTGAGTTTGTATTGAAACTTCAAATCCATGTGATCCATCTTCATATCAACAACTTTTAAGTTATATGACTTTGGCTCGATGTACTGACTAAACCCCTGAAGGGATAGAATAATTTCTTTTTCTAAATCGGCGATGCTTTCGATGTATTTCAGCGCAATTTGAAAATCCACCGACATCAGTCGCACATCCCTCTTGGTGTAATTGATAATCTCGTTGTAGTGTACTTTGGAGTTGGGAATAATGACAATATCATCGTCGTCGTTCAAGATTTTTACTTTTAGCAGGCTAATTTCTAGAATCTTACCTTTTTGATTCTCGAGTTTAACATAATCGCCGATTTCGAAAATGCTGGAAAAGCTGAGGTATATTCCGCTGAGAAAATCAACGATATACTCTTTGGTAAGGATGGCAATGGCCGCAGCCACAATGGTTAGCGATGTGATGAACTCCATCGGATTGATCCCAAACAAACTGATCAGCATCAAAAAAAAGCCAATCCCAATCAACATGTTCGATATGTTTTCTATTCCGAAGTGAACGTTGTTCCTTCTGCCTTTTGGAATGCGGTTTCGCTTTGAGTAGAAATACTTTGCCAAGTTTGCGAAGATGACCACCATGATGTAAAAAGTACCAAACAAAAGTATGGCCCGAATGGCCCTGAATTCCAACAACACCTGCGAAGTTGCTGAATTAAAATAGCGGAGATATAAAATCGAAAGCAGTAGGAGTATCGCTACAATAATCTGGATATATTTTCTTTTCGTCATGTTTGATGGGCTGCAAATAGGGTATATCAAAAGTAGGAAATACGCTGCTTGTTAGTTGAAATGTAACGATAATTTCGCCAATATTTTTTAAGCAGTCGCGGGTGTTCTAACGATCCTAATTGATGGCAAAAGAGGGGACTGGGATGCCGAGCGAATTCGGTAGTTGAGATAATCAGAATTGCGGCACTGCACAAAGCGACTGAGTGGGTGGAAAGCCCCGAAATGGATGAATTAATTGCGGTTAAAACCCTATCTTTTATCAGTGAAAAAAATAAGGAAAAGAAAGAAAAGTTATACCGAAGGAAACATTCTTCGCTCGCTTATAGATCTGGCAGTTCCGATTATACTGGCGAACATTTTACAAACGGGATATCAGTTGGTGGATACTTTTTGGCTGGGACGAATGGGCGCAAATGCCGTTGCCGCTGTTAGTATCAGTTTTCCAATTTTATTTTTGGTGCTTGCAATTGGTGCGGGGCTCACCTTGGCCGGCACCGTTTTGGTGGCGCAGTATAAAGGCTCAGGCGATCAGGAGCAAGTGGATTATACCACTTCGCAGATGGTGTTTGTCATTTTTTTCGTTTCGATTTTGTTGGCGGCCATCGGCTATTTTTCCGCGCCAGCACTCATGACGTTGATCGGCGCTGGACCTGAAATATGGCAAGATTCAGTGACCTATTTTCAAGTTTCCTCGTTTGGGTTTGTATTCTTGTTTCTCTTTTACGTTTTCCTTTCGTTGATGCGTGGAATTGGCAATGTATGGTTCCCAACATTGGTAATCCTGTTCACGGTTTTTCTCAATCTCGTACTGGATCCCTTGTTTATTTTCGGCTGGGGGCCCTTTCCGGGATATGGCGTTGCAGGGGCCGCTGTTGTAAGTGTTATAACACAGGGAACTTCAGCAATAATCGCATTGGTGGTGTTGAGTCGGGGCAAAAGGGGAATACAAATTCATTGGTCGCAGATGAAACCGGATTTTGCATGGACAAAACGCCTTTTTGCACTTGGAATTCCCGCGGGGTTAGAGCAATCTACCAGAGCAGCCGGCATGGCGGCGATGGTGATGCTGGTTACCTCATACGGTGCCGAAATTGTAGCCGCCTACGGAATCGGTTCGAGGATATTGAGTTTAGTAATCGTGCCGGCATTGGGATTGGGCATCGCAACCACCTCTCTTGTGGGACAGAATATTGGCGCTGGTAAAATCAAAAGAGCAGAGCAGATTGCCAACCTGGGTAGCCGCGTGGCTTTTTTCGGACTTAGCGCGGTGGGTGTGGTTATGTTTATTTTTGCTGCTCATCTCACCGCTTTTTTTGTTCCCGACGATCCGCAGGTCATCCGCGACGGAACGGTTTTTATCCGAATCATGTCGCTGAGTTTTGGGTTGCTCGGGGTGCAGCAGGTGCTGAATGGAACCTTTAATGGCGCCGGATTTACGCAGGCCTCAATGATCATCTCCATTTTTGCACTTTGGGTGGTGCGTTTTCCGCTGGCTTATACGCTGTCTAATCAAACCACTTTGGGTTATGAGGGAATCTGGTGGGCTTTTCCCATTTCAAATGCGCTGGCGGCTGCCGTAGCATTCGGCTATTATAAAACGGGCTACTGGAAACTGCGCACGGTCAGGCTCCGGCATACAAAAGGAATTTAAACCGGAGCTCAGCTTCCGGGAACATCACCCGAATTGGCATTACCAGGAACCGAAGGGCTGAAGCCTCCACCTCCAGATACTTTTTTGGAGTGCGTACCCTCAATGGCTGCATAGCGCTCTGCGAGATGGTCAAAAACTGTTTCCTCGTGACCGTGAAAACGCGCGACAATTTCGGGAACGGCAGCTTTCTTTTCTGGATCGTGGCGATCAAAAAACGCCAATAATTTCTTGCTGAATTGGTCTTTGGTGTAATCCATGGTTTTATGTTTTTCTGTTCCAATCTAATTTACAGAACAACAACCGGAAACCAAAGTTCAAGGCTGGTTAATAATCGTCGGTAAGCTGGTTTAAAGCTTCAGAAATTTCGGCTGCAGTTTTGAATTCTCCTTGCTGTTGGGCAATTTTTTTACCGATAGTGTACGTTTCAATAGCCTTATCGGCACTTCCTACGGTTTCGTATAATTTTGCGAGCTGATAATAGGTGGCCAGATACGTAGGCTGTTCGGTTTTGAGTTTTTCGAGCAAGGCAATCGCTGCGTGGTGATTCTCTGATTTTTGGTGTTCGAGCGCCGCGGCGTAGATTAAAAAAGCATCGTTGGGTTGCTCCTCAAGCATCTCGAGAATCAAGGCCAGTCGATTAAATTTAGGAGAACCGGAAGAGCTCATCGTCGGAGAAAAATAGATTGATTTCCGATCCCGGTTCCAGCGCGTCGGGAAGGGGAAGGGTGAATTCATAATCGTCGCATTGCATCAGGTATTCAAAATTGCGTCCACCAAATCTTTTTTCGAGAACCCGAGCTCGCATTTGAGGGCGCGAGCCGCGTACACGCATGTTTTCGGGGCGGAGAAGTATCGATTTTACGTGGGCATATTCTTCAGGAAATCGTTGTTTCAAAATTCCCGTTAAATCGACTACCTCACCGGTAAGACGGGCAATGTACTCGTTTTTAGGATTAAAGTAAATTTCATCAAACGTGCCGACCTGCATGACTTCACCAGCGCGCATCACGGCAATTTCATGACACAACGAAATGGCATCATTTATATCGTGCGTAACCAAAACAGCAGCGGTATGCGTGGTTTTTAACAGGTGACTGACTTGTTCGCGAACCTGTTGACGCAGCGTAACATCGAGATTGCTAAATGGTTCATCCAGCAGCAATAAGCTGGGCGAAACGGCCAGGCATCGCGCCAAAGCCAAACGCTGCTGTTGCCCGCCCGAAAGCTGACCGGGTTTTCGTTTTTCGAGACCTTGGAGATTGGCCAAATTGAGCATTTTGTTGGCAATTTCTGCTCGTTTGCTCCGGTCTTTTTCGGTAACGCCGAATAGAATGTTTTCGACTACTGTTAAGTGCGGAAACAACGCAAAGTCCTGAAAAATCATTCCAATGTTGCGTTTGCCCGGCGCAACAAAAACATCCTCCGAAACCACCGTGCGGCTGTTGACTTTTACATTTCCCGATTCAGGACGCTCAAAACCGGCGATAATTCGCAATAAGGTGGTTTTTCCACAGCCGCTCTCTCCGAGCAATCCCAATACGCGGCCCGGTTGCAATTGCAAAGTGGCATTCTTGACCGCAGGAGTAGACGACTTTCCGAATGATTTGCTGATATTCGATATTTCGAGTGCCGGCGTCACGATTTTTTGATCAGTTTATGAATGAGTAAAATTGGAATGATCCCCGAAAGTACAATAAGTGCCGAAGCTGGTGCCGACTCGCGAAGCATTTCATCATTTGCAAATTCAAATGCGGTGGTGGCAAGGGTATTAAAATTAAACGGACGCAATATTAACGTAAGCGGAAGTTCTTTCATTACATCCACAAAAACCAGTAGCAGCGCGGTTAGAATGGCTGGCCGCAAAACAGGAATATTGACTTTCCACAGGGTGTAGAAATGGCCTTTCCCCAGCGAGCGGGAGGCTTCGTCGAGGTTGGCGCATTGTTGTTCAAAATTTCCTTCCAACGGATTGACCGATACAGCCATAAAACGGATCAAATAGGCGTATACCAACCCGAAAACTGAGCCGGTTATAATCAATTGAGAAACCTCACCACCGAAAAGCGCAGCCGTTCCACCAATGATATCTTCAGCACCCATAGATACCACCATTACTCCTACTGCAATCACGGCTCCCGGAAGCGCATAGCCAAGCGTTACAATACGTTTTACCACTTTTCCGGCAACGGTGTTGTTGATTCGGCTGCTGTAGATAAAAAGCAGGGAAAGGATAACGATTAATACGCCCGACAGTGCCGAAAGCCCGATAGAATTAAAGACGGTGGAGAAAAATCGGTCATCGATGATTTTATTCCACGTATAGATGGCATCTACAATTATTTTGGAAAATGGAAGCGCAAAACCCAACACAAATGGCACCACACAAACAAGGGTATAAAGCCACTTGCGCAGTCCGGTGATTTTTTGAGCAGTGGATTGTTTCAGACCAGTACTGCTTGCAAAACGCGATCGTTGTACCCGCTTTTCGAGCACAAAAAGAACACCAACAACAATCATCAACACGGCCGATAGTTTAATGGCTGCTTCCAAATCTCCCATGGAAAACCAAGCTTTAAAAATTCCGGTGGTAAACGTGTTGATTCCAAAATAGGTGACGGCGCCATAATCGTTAAGCACCTCCATCAAAACCAGAAAAAGCCCACCTGCAATTGCAGGACGAGCCAAGGGCATGGCTACTCTGAAAAATATTTTCAAAGGATTGGTAGAAAGTGCTGAGGCCGCCTCGAATATGGAAGCCGACTGAAGCTGAAATGCTGCTTTGGCCGGCAGGTAGATGTACGGAAATAACACAAGCGCCAACGTTATTCCCAAAGTTCCGATGTTCATCGTATCGACATAAAGGGATTGTGCCACTGAAGTGCCACCAATGTCGCGGATCAACGAATAGATCGGCCCAGTATAGGAAAGAATGCCCGCGTAGCTGTAGGCCACGATATACGAGGGAAGTGCCAGCGGCAGAATCAGTGCCCATTCGAGCCACTTTTTTCCTGGAAAATCGTAGCGACTAATGAGCCACGCCGTGCTCAAACCAAAGACCAATGCGATGATGCCGGTGATGAGACACAGAATAATGGAATTGGCGGTGTATTGAAAAAGTAGGTTATCTACAATGTGGCGCCAGGTAGGGGTGCCGGGCAAGAAAACCCTGATCAGTACCAATATAAGTGGAACCGACAATAGTACTCCGAGGGCAATGGAAAGTGAAAGCCATCCCGGAGCAACCGCTGTTTTTCTGCGAAAGCCGTTTTTCTTCAGCGGAAGAACTCTACTTCCAACCCACACGATCAAATATCTCTACAGCTTGATTGTTATTATCGCCCAGTGCTTGCAAATTTAAGGTGTCGCGTTTAAACGCTCCCCACGAACGCAACAGCTCAGAGCTCTCTACTTCAGGATTTACTGGATACTCCTGATTGGCCTCGGCAAAGATTTGCTGAATTTCAGGTTTTGAAAGGTATTCCAGCAAGCGGATGGCGTTTTCCTTGTTTGGAGCGTACTTGGTTACACCGGCTCCGCTGATGTTGATATGGCTTCCGCGGCCCTCCTGATTGGGGAAAAATATACCAATCCCCTCCACAGCCGCTCGTTGTCCGGATTCTTCTGACGCAAACATTTTTCCAACGTAGTAACTGTTTACAATAGCAACATCACCCTGTCCGGCGGCAATAGCTACAATTTGGTCGCGATCGTTTCCTTTTGGCTTACGCGCAAAGTTGTTCACAATGCCTGCGGCCCATTCTTCACTTTTGGCTTGGCCGTTGTGCGCAATGATCGAGGCCAGCAACGATTGATTATAGATATTGGATGATGAACGAACCAACAGCCGGTTTTTCCACTGTTCCCCAGTCAGGTCTTCGTAGGTGCTTAAATGGGCCGGATCAACACGATCCTTGGCGTATACCAGAATGCGCGCCCGAACTGTTTGGCCAAACCAATAACCTTCAGTGTCTCTAAGGTATGCAGGGATATTCTTATCAAGAATAGCTGATTCAATGGGTTGCAGTAAATTGTTGTTTTTTGCCAGCACCAAACGCCCTGCATCTACGGTTATGAGCATATCCGCAGGAGATTTCTGACCTTCGTTTTCCAATCTCACCATCAGCTCATCGGCACTCGCCTTCACCAGATTAACCCGAATACCCGTTTCCTCCTCAAACTTGGCGAAAATTTGACGATCCACTTCATAGTGTCGGTGCGAATAAACATTTACTTCTTTTGATATTTCCTGGTCATTGTTTTGGTTTGTACATGCTGAAAAAATAATGACGATGGCACAGATTATAAATGAGTTTTTCATGCGATTGCTGAGTTTGTGTGCAAAGATACCCTAAGTGCTGCCGGGTAGAAATACCCTGATTATGGTATAATCATTCCAAATAGATGGACAATTGTTTAGCCTCCCTTTGCCACATGTGTTTTTTCCTATATTTGAAGCCATCGGAAAAGAAACCAAATCCGATTTACATCTGGTTCGAACCAACTAATAGCACATTACACAGGCTTTGTCCATGGAGGAATCAAAGACTTTATTGTTTAGACAGTTTTTTGAACAGATTCCGGAATCTGTCTTTATCTGCAATGAAGAAGGGGTGATTTTATACATCAATCAGCGCGGTTCTGAGATGGTAGGTATTTTGTCAGAAACCCCTGAAGTGCGTATTTCTTCTTTTGATGTCTCCCTCGTCGACTGCGATGACTGGAGAAAACTCTTGCTGGAAGTAAAGGCACTCGAAACGGTGACCTATCAAACGGCCTACAGTCATTTAAGCCAGGATATAGAACTTCCGGTGGAGGTTAATGCGAGATACGTCCCGGATGAAGATTCGGGATATTTGATCGTCAGTGCCCGCGATATTAAAAAAAGACGTGAAGCGGAGCAGGCTTTGGCCCATATTCAAGCGGTAACAGAACAATCCAGTAAGCTTTCTCGTGTGGGAGGATGGGATCTCGATCTGATCAACCAGAAACTGTACTGGACCGAAATGACCAAAGAAATTCACGAAGTTCCGCAGGACTTCGAACCCGATTTTTCATCAGGCCTTAAGTTCTATAAAGAAGGACCCACGCGCGAAATGATGAAAACCGACATGTTGGCAGCTATTCAACATGGTGCTCCACTGGGGGTGGCTGAGGTGGAACTCGTCACCGCTAAAGGTCGTACCATTTGGGTGCGCTGCGTGGGCGAAGTGGTTCGCAGAAACGGAAAGGCGGTTAGGGTTTATGGTTCTATTCAGGATATCGATGAGCAAAAGCGAATAGAACTTAAACTAGAACAAAGCCTGAACCTGCTCGAGAACCTGACCCGGAATATACCCGGAGCTGTATTTCAACTCGAAATGCTGCCCGATTCGTCGCTCAACTGCAACTTTGTAAGTGGCGGAATCCGAGATTTATTTCCGGAATCCGATTTGCCCGACTCAGGTAAAATCAATGAGTTTTTACTCGATTTTGTGCACCCCGCGGATGTTCCTTGGGTAATTAAAGCACTGCGGGAATCCGCGCAAACACTCGAACCCATCGAAATTGATTTCAGACGGCGCGAAAAACCTGTGCGGAATTTTCATGCCAATGCCCGGGCAGAATTGAGAAATGGTGGAGGAGTGGCATGGCATGGCTATGTGCACGACAATACCGATATGATCAAGCGTCGCGAAGAGTTGAAACGCTTTGCCGAAATGACTTCTGAACAAAACAAACGACTGATCAATTTTACTTATATTGTCTCGCACAACATTCGGTCGCACGTGGCCAACCTGCTCGGAATTATAGATATCTTAAAGAGCGATGATGCAAAAGCGCGCGAAACTTTTATTCCACTGATGAAAGAATCGGTACAAAGTCTTGATGAATCCTTAAAGAATCTCAACGACATTGTGAACATCCAAACACAGGTCGATCTGATTAGCAAACCGATTAACCTGCGCCAATCTGTCGAGAAGACACTGCTAAATTTAAAACTGGCCATCAAAGAAGCCAATGCACAAGTACACAATTACGTGCCTGAGGAGTTTATCCTAAACACCAATGCGGCTTATCTCGACAGTATTTTACTGAATCTGTTGTCCAATGCGGTGAAATATCGTTCACCTGAACGTTCGTCGGTTGTAGAGGTAAGTGTTGAAAATAACGGAAGAGAGACGATATTAGTGGTCAGCGACAACGGACTGGGCATAGACATAGAACGATACCGAAACGTGTTGTTTGGTATGTATAAAACTTTTCACAAGAACAAGGATGCCAAGGGGCTGGGCTTGTTCATCACCAAAACCCAGGTCGAAGCCCTTGGCGGAAAAATTGATCTGGAAAGCGAAGTCAATAAGGGAACGGTAGTGCGGGTGTATTTCTATGAATGAGCAAAAACGTATTTGGTTGGTTGATGATGATCCGATTGCGGTGACCATTATGCGTCATGTCATTCGCAAGGATCCGTACTTTGATCTCACCGCCGAATTTGATGGCGCCGAAATGATGATAGAAGCTTTGCTATCAGGAGGGATTGAACCTCCACATCTGATTGTGCTGGACTTGAATATGCCCATGATGAGCGGCTGGGAACTGCTCGATTTTTTGACCAAAAGGTTTGAAAAAGAGGCTATTCCGGTAGCGGTTTTTACCTCCTCCATTGACGCTAGAGATGCAGCCCGTTCATCAGATTACCCCAATGTGATTGGCCATTTTGTGAAACCCATTTCAATGGCATTGCTCAAACAGCTCAGAACACATCTCGAAAGACATTATCAGCAGCGAACTTAGCGGGTTAGCTTATTTAACCAGGTGATGATTTCTGCCTCCTGATCGGGGGCAAACCACTTGGCATCAGTGTGTTTTCTGAACCAGGTCATTTGCCGCTTTGCAAAACGACGGGTGTTTGTTTTAATCGATACAATGGCTTCTTCTGTTGATACTTTTCCATCAAAGGCGTTAAACAGCTCGCGATAACCCACCGTTTGCAAGGCATTGAGATGGCGCAGGGGATACAGCCGGCGGGCTTCCTCAATGAGTCCTAAATCCACCATTTGATCTACCCGTTGATCAATCCGCCGATTTAATATTTCGCGGGGTAAATCCAGTCCAACAGCATGAATTTTAAACGGTCGCATTTTTTCACTACGGGTGAGAAAAGAGGAGTAGGGCTTGCCGGAAACGATACAAACCTCCAACGCACGAATCATCCGCTGGTGATTTTGCCGATCGATTATTTCATAAGTAGCCCGATCGAGTTCCTGCAACTTTTGCTGTAGAAATGCTATTCCTTGTTCATTAAACTGGACGATAAGCTGCCTGCGTATGTTCAAATCAGAGGGGTGTGCATCCAGGCCGTGGGTGACCGCTTTTACATAGAGTCCCGATCCGCCGCATAGCACCACCTGCCTGTGTTTTTTAAAGAGCTGATCAATCAGTTCAAGCGCTTCAATTTCGTAATCTCCTGCGCTGAAATCGTCGTTTATCGAACGATCGCAGATAAAGTGATGCGGAACTGAAGCGAGTTGGTTCGGATCGGGGACAGCGGTTCCGATTTTCATTTCGCGATACATCTGTCGCGAATCGGCCGAGACAATTTCAGTGCTGAAGTGTTGTGCTACTGTAATGCTTAGTGCCGTCTTCCCAACAGCGGTGGGGCCGACAATGACAATAAGGTGGCGGTTGTTTTCAATCAATTTTAATAGCTGCTGGGGTCGGCCAGATTATCGAGATCTTCGTCGTCATAGTCGTCTTCGAAATCGAAATAGTCATCCTCTTCGTCTTCTTCCGAACTTTCGGTTTCCATACTGAAGTCCATGTCTTTAGATCCCTCTTCTGGTGCGTCACCCAATGACATGGCTACCTTGGGATATTCGGAACCCGACACGGCATTGGCCACATTAACCATTTCCACAAAAAAGGCCCACATCCGCAAAAAATCGTAGATGTAAATCATTCGTTGGCCCGGTTTGCGAATCAACTCGCCTATTTTTACTTCGGCCATAGAAAACGCTTCTTCGCCGTCGCCGTAATTCAGGTCCATCAAGGGAATTTCTTTACCTCGTTCCCAGTCGTCGTTGCTCATGTAAAACGATGCCATTTCTTTGGCGCTGAAGTCAAAGGATTTTTGAATGGCGTGGTGAAGTTGTTCGAAAGTTTGCTCAGACTTTATTTCGATATCTCGAAATACTTCCTGTTCTGTGTCCAGCAGAACTCTAAAGGTGTAGATTTTAGACATGTTAGAATAAAGCGGTTTAACGGTGGTAAAAATAATCAATTGATGTTCATACAACGCTATTTGGGGCTGTTGTGTTCAATTCCCAATTCTTTGGCTTTCTCAATCATAAACGCAAACGCAGCCTCATAGTTGTTTTGAATTTCGCCTTCCAGAATCGCTTCTTTAATGGCATTTTTCAGTACCCCGATTTCTTGACTGGGTTTTAGGTTAAAGGTCTTCATAATTTCGGCACCGTCAATTGGCGGCTGCCAGTTTCTGATCTGGTCATTCTTCTCTACTTCGGCCAGTCGCAGCATTACCTTTTCGTAATTCTGCAAATAGCGCTTCACTTTTGCTTCATTTTTTGAAGTGATGTCTGCTTTGCACAACAACATCAGCTCTTCGAGATCGTCTCCAGCTTCGAAAAGCAATCGGCGAATAGCACTATCGGTGGCTTCTTCCTTGGTAAGCGCAATAGGGCGCAGGTGCAGTAAAACCAATTTCTGCACAAATTTCATTTTATGATCCTGGGGAAGTTTCAACCGGCGAAAAATGCCCGGAACCATTCGCGCGCCACGGTCTTCGTGTCCGTGAAAGGTCCATCCCACGTCTGGATAAAAACGCTTGGTGTCGGGTTTGGCAATGTCGTGCAACAATGCGCCCCAGCGCAGCCACAGGTTATCGCTTTGTTCTGCCACATTGTCGACGACCTGTAGGGTGTGATAAAAATTGTCTTTATGAGCGATGCCGTTTTTCACATCCACACCGTGTAGTTTGTTCAACTCAGGGAAAAACTGATCGAGGAGGCCCGTAGTGAACAACAGCTTTAATCCGCGTGATGGTTTGGGTGCAGCCAGAATTCGGTTCAGTTCGGTGCTGATGCGTTCCATCGAAACTATTTTTAGTCGGTGGGCATTTCTTGTCATCGCTTTGAGCGCGGCTGAATCAACCCTGAAATCAAGTTCGGTGGCAAAACGAATTCCTCGCATCATCCGAAGCGGGTCGTCGGAAAAGGTGATATCCGGATCGAGCGGGGTTTTTAACAGACGCTTTTCAAGATGCTCCATTCCACCAAACGGGTCTATTAGCGTTCCGAAATTTTCTTTGTTGAGCGAAATGGCCATTGTGTTGATGGTGAAATCGCGGCGATACTGGTCTTCTTCAAGCGTGCCGTCTTCTACAATTGGCTTGCGAGAATGTGCGCGGTATGATTCTTTGCGTGCCCCTACAAATTCAATCTCCAACTCGTCGTACTTAAAGTGGGCTGTTTTGAAGTTAGAAAACACCGTTACCTTCTGAATGCCAAGTGCTTTTGCTACCGCTTCGGCCAGCTCAATACCGCTGCCTTCGCAAACGATATCAATGTCCTTGTCGGCACGTTTTAGTAGCAAATCACGAACATAACCGCCAATAACGTAGGCGTTTTCGTTGAGTTGGGTGGCCTGCTCTGAAATGATTTTAAAAACGGGGTGACTTAATTCCTGTGCCAGATTCATGCGCTTAGCGGATGAGTTTAATCTCTCCGTTGAGGTCGATTTTGATGATACTTGAAGGTTGATGACTGAGCGTTTCGGACTGCCGCAAATTTACTGTATAATCTATGGCATCCAAAATCTGTTGATTGATCTGACGAAAAGCTTTGGGAGTGGGTTCGCTGCTTAAATTGGCCGAAGTGGAAACCAGCGGTCGGTTAAGTTTTTCGATTAGATGCCTACAGAATTCGTCGCGAGTGAGCCGAATGGCCACACTGCCGTCAGGAGCGCAAACGTTTTGAGCCAGCCCAACGCCTTTTGGGTAGATGATGGTGAGCGGTTTGTCGGCCAGGTCGATCAAATCCCAGGCCATCGAAGGCACCTCTTGCACATAACGGTTGAGCCTTGCATCGCGATCTACCAGCACAATCAATCCCTTTTCCTCATCGCGCCCTTTGATATCGAGCAAGCGATTTACCGCTGTTTCGTTGGTGGCGTCGCAACCCAAACCCCAAACGGTGTCGGTGGGGTATAAAATGACTTTTCCATCGCGCAACGCCTGCACGGCCTGTTTCACTTCAGTGTGAATGCTCATTCAAAAAATTGCTTGGTTTTTATATCGTGTGCACATTTAAAATGCCCCTCGGGACAGGAGTGATAACCGTGTAAACCACAGGGGCGGCAATATAGTTTTTCTTTTCGCTCGATTATTTTGGAATCGTCTGATACTGGCCCAAAGCCAAAATCAGGAACGGTGGAGCAAAATACAGCCCGTACCCGTGCGTTTACCGCCGAAGCCAGATGCAGCGGAGCCGAATCGTTTACGTAATTCATCTGGGCCTTTTTCATCAGTGCAGCCGATTGCAGCAGGCTGAGCTTACCGGCCAGAATAGTGATATCAGTATGCGTGCTGGCCGAATTAATTTTTTCGCAAAACAATACGTCGCCGGGTGCGCCGAGCAAATAAATCTTTGTTTGGGCACTGATCTCGTTGCACAATTTTGTCCAGTCGTCGGCAGGGTACTGCTTGGTAAACCATACGGAGGCGGGCGCAATGCACACAAAGTTTTCGGTGAGATATGGAACAATAAACTGCTGATCTGTGGGTGAGGGAAAAACTTCCGGACGCCGCAACGGCAGCGATTTGTCGATTAGCGAAAGGTTGCGTTCAATTTCATGGGTGCCATCGCCAATGTTGTGTAGTCGCCGAATGGTGTAGCAAAATGAAAATGGGTTTTTGGCAAATCCGGCTTTGACTGCGGCACTAGAGAACCAGGTGATAAATCCTGATGAGCCAAAGCGGTGTAAGTTATAAATCGCATCAAATTGTTTTTTGCGAACGGCAATGGCCATTTTCAGCAGCCCAAAGTATTTCGATTTTTGCTTGTTCCATATCAGCACTTCATCGAGGTGGGGATTGTTTTTCAGCAGGCCTTCGTTGCCGGCACGAACCAATATGGAAATGGAAGCCTGTGGATACTTTTCGCGCAGGGCGGCAATTACTGGTGTTGCCAGAATGACATCGCCAATAAAGGCAGTTTGTATGACCAGAATTCGATTCATTTAAACAGCAACATCATAAGTGCGTAGCGCATCGTTGAGCGATGTCTTTTTATCGGTGCTTTCTTTTCTTGTTCCAATAATCAATGCACAGGGCACCTGATATTCTCCTGCTGGAAATTTTTTAGTGTATGATCCGGGAATGACCACCGACCGCGGCGGTATATATCCGGTAGTTTCTATCGGCTGTGAATTACTTACATCAATAATTTTAGTGGATTGGGTGAGCACAACATTGGCCCCCAGCACGGCTTCCTTTCCTACGCGCACCCCTTCAACCACCACGCATCTCGAACCGATAAACGCATTGTCTTCGATGATGACCGGTGCGGCCTGCAAGGGCTCCAGCACCCCGCCGATGCCCACGCCACCACTCAGGTGTACATTTTTTCCAATTTGTGCACACGAACCTACCGTGGCCCAGGTATCTACCATGGTGCCGCTGTCAACAAAAGCGCCAATGTTTACATATGAAGGCATCATGATTACACCCGGTGCAAGATAAGCTCCGTATCGTGCAATGGCATGCGGAACCACCCGAACTCCGGCAGCTTGATAGTTGCTTTTGAGCTTCATTTTATCGTGAAATTCAAACGGTCCCACTTCAATGGTTTCCATTTTTTGAATCGGAAAATAAAGCACCACCGCTTTTTTAACCCATTCGTTCACCGTCCATTTATCACCCACCGGCTCTGCGCAACGCAGCTCACCACGGTCAATCAACTTGATCACTTTTCGAATGGCATCGATGGTTTTTTGCTCTTTTAGTAATTCCCTGTTTTCCCAGGCAGCTGCTATCAGATCTTGCATAACATAAAATTTGGTGGGGTAAAGATATTTGAATGCGGCAAATCAACGGTGTAATTCAATCTTTCGTTTCTTTGCAGGGTGCCACGAATATTAGCCATCGATTACGGAAAAAAACGAACGGGAATTGCTGCTACCGATGATTTGCAAATGATTGCCAGTGGAGTAGGAACCGTTTCCAGTCAAGAATTGCTTCCCTGGCTCAAAGATTATTTGTCAAAACACGAGGTGGTGGCATTGGTGGTGGGCGATCCGGTAGATTTGTCGGGAAAACCATCTGAGTCTGCACCGTTGGTTCACCAGTTCATCCGGGCTTTCGAAAAGCGTTTTCCGGAGGTTCCGGTGATTAAGGTCGATGAACGCTTTACTTCTAAAATGGCATTCCAAACCATGATAGATGGCGGTCTGCGGCGAAAAGCAAGACAGAATAAGGGGCTTGTGGATCAAATTAGTGCTACCATTATGTTGCAGTCGTACCTCGAAACCAAAGACCGTTTTAAATGAGATTTATTGCTGTATTGCTGTTCACGTTAACCATTGGCGGATGCGGAATTATTACTTGGCCTGACACCGTAGAAACCGGATTCGAAAAGTTTACCATTGTTGGCGATTCACTATGGGTTACTGTCAACGGACAACATTTTTTGAGTCCCGGAAAAATTGATTCGGTGGCGATGGGTGGAGCCTTTAGTTTGTTGTCTGAACTCGGCAATCAGGTTGTTTTTGAGTATATACACGAAAATCCAGCGCCCGATGCTAAATTCCTGGTCACAGTTTGGTGTAAAAGCGATGGCCGAAACAACGGCGGTGCCATCGTGGCTATGCTTAAAGATTCGCATGGCCAAACGGAAGTAGGGCGGGCACATCTCGTTGCCGAAACTTTTGATGGTTGGGAGAAACGAGAATTGCTGCTTCAGTTACCTCCTAATCATACCGGAACAGCCGTTCATTTTCGGCTCGAAAACCAAGGCGACGACCCGGTGTGGTTTGATAGTTTTAAATTAGAATTTCTGGAAAGGGTGTATTACCCCGATTACAGCTACGATGAAACGGTGCACATACGCATCAGCGAACCCGACATGGAGCGTTTGCGCGAGAAGCGGCTGGCGGCTTTTCGACAGGGTTATATTGATATGGACAAAGAAGATTGGGTTCGAGCCGAAGTGGAGTGGAAGGGCAAGGCCGTTATGGGTAGTTTGACATTTAAGGGCGATCAGCTCTATAATTTGGAAGGAGAAAAATGGTCGGTGAAAGTAGAAATGGATGAAGAGAGTATTCGAGGAATGAAATATTTCTCGCTGCAGGATCCCAAATTGCGCAGTTTCCTCGACGAGTGGCTTTTTCGAAAAATGCTTCGGCAGGAGGGCGTGGTGAGCTCAGATTATCGCTTTGTTCCGATTACCATCAATGGCCGAAGTTTGGGAATATATGCCATGGAAGAATGGTTGCTCGACGAAATTTTTGTTTATCAGGATACAGTCAATGCCATTGGTCGATACAAGGATATGGGATATGTTAAAGCTCAAGTTAGCGAAGATGACATTTCACCCGATGATACCTTTGACGACGCCGGTATTACCATCTACAACGACGATTACTTTACCGACGAGCGCAAGAAAATTTTTAAAAGACAGCTTAAAGCTTTTAGAAACAGCCATGCCCAGGTACCTCAGTTTATTAATAAGGAAAAAGCCGCCCGTATGCTTGCGGCCTGCGATATTATGGAAGCTTATGGCGCATTGCACTGGACCAATATCCGGTTCATCAGCGAAGCGTCAAGCGGTATGGTTGAGTTGGTGGGTAATAACGGCTTTGGTGTAAATGGGGCAATGTCATTTCGCGAAGCACCTTTTATCGCATGGACCCAATCGGATACGCTCAAAGAAAGTGAGCAGTGGAGAGCCATGTATCTGAACCTGTTTAACGATGCCGAATTTTTAAGAATGTATCTCACAGAGTTAAAGCGCATGAGCGAAGAATCGTATCTGAATGTTTTGAAACTCAATACAATTAATGAAATGACGTTTTATCAGCGCATGCTGCAAAAAGAGTGGCCCGATTACCGATTCGATTATTCGCCAACTTATGAAAGAGCAAGAAATATCTCCGGAAAAATACCTGAATTCGAAAAATTCACTTCAAGCAATGCGGTGATTTATGATTTCGAGCCCCAATAGGTGCCATGGTCTGAAAACCGTATAAAGTCTTAATTTTGAAAAAAAATTTCGTGGATGATTTTACCCATTGTTCCGTATGGCGATGTAATTCTAAAGCGCAAGGCCGATCCAATTGACGAGTCGTATGAAGGGATTGAGGAGCTGATTGAGAATATGTTCGAAACCATGTATGCTGCCCACGGTGTTGGTTTAGCTGCTCCACAGATTGGGAAATCGATCAGACTTTTTGTGATAGACGGTGCACCATTTGCCGAAGACGAAGAGGATGCTGACGATTTAAAAGATTTTAAACGCGTTTTTATCAATGCTGAAATTATTGAAGAAACCGGCGATCAGTGGAGTTTTATTGAAGGCTGTCTCAGTATTCCCAATATTCGCGAAGAAGTAATGCGAGAACCGGAGATTTTAATTCGGTATCAAGACGAGAACTTTAACACCCACGAAGAACGCTTTGACGGATACCGGGCGCGAATCATTCAGCACGAATACGATCACATTGAAGGTGTACTTTTTACGGACCGTATTTCAGCCCTTCGCCGCAGGATGCTTCGTGGAAAGTTGACCGATATTACCAAAGGAAAATCTGATGTTAACTACCGGATGCGTTTTCCGGCCAAAACCAAATGATCATGAATGTGAAAATCCAGCGTATAATCATCTTCTCAGCAATGTTGTTCTTGGTCGCCTGCGGCGGCGTAACGGATGAAGAAAGACAGGTGCAACAGGAAACCGATGGACTCGCCACCAAAATAGATTCGCTCGAAAACGTGCTTTTTGGTTCCGAAACCAATGTGGATAAAGAGGCCGCAGCACAATTGCTTCAAAACTATATCCGATTTACCGACACCTATCCCGCCGACTCGCGTACACCCGATTATCTCTACAAAGGCGCCGGAATTGCAAGAGGTGTTGGCGTTCAATCTCGTGCGCTCAAAATGTACCAACGCATTATTGATGACTACCCCGATTATGGAAAGCAACCAGAAACCTATTTTTTGATTGCTTTTACTTATGATAATGACCTGAAAGAAATAGAGCGTGCAAAAGAAGCATATCGGGTGGTGATCAATAAGTTTCCGGAGCATGAGTTTGCCGAGCAAGCGCGTGAAAGACTAAAAACCATTGACCTGACCGATGAAGAATTGCTCGAGCTGTTTATGCAGCGAAACCGGGATGCCGAAACATCATGATAAAATATACTTAGAAAATGAGACGGCGCAACCATCGGATGCGCCGTTTTTTATTTCAGGAAATTACCGGCTCCATTAAGAAATACCGAAATGGATTTATTGCAAATCCTTCAAAAACCGTTTGTGCAAATCAACCATTTGAAGTACGGCCACCGCACATTCCACACCTTTGTTTCCGTGTTTGCCACCCGAGCGGTCGATGGCTTGCTGCTTGGTGTCGTCGGTTAGAACTCCGAAAATAACCGGCTTGCTGTAGTTGATATTAACCTGTTGAATTCCCTGCGCCACCGCATTGCACACAAATTCAAAATGACGGGTTTCGCCCTGGATCACCGAACCCAGCGCGATTACGCCATCTATTTCGCCCGATTCTACTTGCCATTGCGCGGCCAGAGCGAGCTCAAAACTACCCGGAACACGATGAACCAGTATGTTCTCTTCAAGCACTCCGGCCTGCTTCAGCGTGGTCAACGCTCCGTTGAGCAAATTGTCGGTTATTTCATTATTCCAGTCCGATACCACAATCCCTATTCTCATATCTCCGGCTTTCGGCAGGTTTTTCGGATCAAACGCCGAGAGGTTTTTTTCTGATGTAGCCATCTTTTCGAATTAATTTTCCATAAAAAAGGCCTGCAATGGAGCAGGCCTGAAATGCTTTTGGTTGTGATTATCCTGCATAGGACTCCGCGCGGGCAATGTACTTATCAATAGTATTTGCTTCAGCAGAATTGGGATAATCTTTTTTGATGCTGCGATACAGTGAAAGCGCTTTTCGGTAATCGCCAAGTTCTTCGTGCACAATGGCCGCCTTTTTCATGTAAATGGGCGCGGTGAATTGATTCTTCGAATTTTTTGCCGCTTTGTTGAATTGGCTGAGTGCTTTGTCATAATCACCGAGTTCAACGTAGCAATCACCAATGGCTCCAATGGCTATTGAACCGGTTATTTCATCTTTGGGTTTTCCTTTTTTCAGATGTTCTATGGCCAATTCGTATTCACCCTTTTGGATGTAGATCATACCAATGTAATAGTTGGCCAGTGTGCCGAACTTGGTCAGACCGTAGTTGTCTACAATTTCGAGCAAACCAAAATAGTTTCCGTCACCATAAAGTGCAAGGTCAAGCGAGTCGATTTCGAAATAGTATTCGGCCTTCCAGATCAACTCAGCCGCTTCATTGGCTTTGGGGTATAGGTACAAACGCGTAAATCCGAAGTAACCCACAAAAAGGATCAACATTGCTGCGGCAATGATCGTTAGCGTCTTTTTGTTCGATTCAATATATGCTTCTCCTTTGCTATATGCTCCCTGCACATCAAGAATGGGGTCGTCTGATTTTTTCTTAGCCATGGTCAAATTTTAAGCGGCGAAGTTAATTAAATTTTTATTTGCACAACAGGTGAGGGTGAGCGTCTTCATTCGTGCCTTTCAACCGATTGTTTCGGGGGTGAACATAAGAGGTTTAATGCTTAGTTATTCAGTGATTTAATGAAAATCATCAACAAACTACTTAGCGCACCGTCACTACTTTTCCAGTGATTACTCTCGAATCGGTCATCGACAACGAACTCACTTCAACGCGATAGACATATACCTCGTCTTCCACATAGTGGGTATTGCCCGTAGTGCTGCCGTCCCATTTATCCTCCGGGTTGGTCGCTTCAAATATCATCTCGCCGTAGCGGTTAAAAATCTGCAGGCGAAACCGATCCGGATCGATATCCATGCCCTGAACCCAAAACAGGTCGTTTATGCCATCACCATTAGGAGAAAATGCTGACGGAATATAAACCGTAAATAATTCAAGCACCTCGTAATTCAGGCAATATTGGGCAGTGCATCCGTAATCATTCCAAGCGGTTAGGCAAATGGGGTACACACCTGCATTTGTGTCAAAATCAATAATCGGTTGGTCTTCCAATCTGATGCCATGAACACCAAAATCCCAAGATATGGAGTCGGTGAATGTACTTTCATTGAAAAACTGAACGGGTCCATCATAAATCCCCGCATTGCGAATCGACGGTGTAAAGTAAGGTAGGGGCGCGGGATTTACCGTCACTTGATAAATCTTTAAACTGTCGCATCCACCCGAATTGGTGAAAATATCGCTGTGCCACCCGGGAGTGGTGATGATTTGTCCTCCGCTGGTAACATATTTCTCGCCCTGACATATGGTAACTTCCGTGGTGTCGGAGTACGAGGCATGCAGGAAAATATCGATCTGAACGATGGAATCGCAACCAAAAACACTGGTGTACTCCAGTTCAAACGAGAGGTCTGAAGTGACCGGATTTCCAAATGGATCGAGCGGATTGTTGCCCGAGCAAACATTCCATACAAAATGGTGGTCGTAAACAGGTCGCACAATAACGTTTGTGGTTACCGTGCTATCACATCCGCTAACAGAATTGAAAGTCACCGGATAAGTGCCCGCAGTACCGGTATCTGTTCCATCAGGTAGGGTATAGGTTTCACCTGAACAGATATTAACCGTTTGCGAAGTGTTGTACACGGGAAGGATACTCAGGTTAAAATTCACAATGCTGTCACATCCATCAACCGAACTCAATGTGAGCGGATAGGTGCCGCCACTATTGATCGAAGTTCCATTGGGTAGGGTGTACGATTCTCCCTGACAGATGGCGATATCGACAGCGGTATTATAGGTTGGCAGATGATTGATGGTAATTTGGTAGAGCTGGTCGCAAGTGGAGCCTGAACTTATGACCACCTCGTAATATCCCGGAGCGTTGACGACAGTGCCATCGGGCAAAGTGTGGCTTTCATTATCACAAGTGGTGATATCCTGCGGAATAATTTCGGTTTCTAAAACGGTCAAGTCAACGTGAATAATGCTGTCGCAACCTTCCACTGTGGTGAAGTTAAAGGTATAGGTCCCCGCTGTGGTAGCGGTGGTGCCATCGGGCATCACGTGGGTTTGCGACTCGCAAATAATCGGTTCATAGAACGCTTCAAATACCGGATTAAAGGTTACCGAATAATTAATGATGCTGTCGCATCCGGCAGCACTCAGCAGGTTTACAGTGTAATTCCCCGAAGTGGTTACTGGGATTCCGTCGGGCAGGGTAAAAGTTTCACCTTCGCACAGTTCTGCTGTTTGGTCGAGGTTGTACAGCGGATGAACCACCACATTGGTAATCACCAGTGAATCGCAGCCCAACGCAGTAGTAAATAGGTTGTTGTAGATTCCGGTTTCCGAAACTGTGGTGCCGTCCGGAAGCGTATGATTTTCTCCATCACAAAGCGAAACATCCACGTTGATTTCATAACTGTCGTCAATCACATTTACCGTCATATTGTCGGTGTTTGTGCAACCATTAACGTCGGTTACTTCCAGTGTGTAGGTGGTTGTCGTTAGGGGCGAAGCCACCGGATTGGCAATTAAAGGATCACTGAGCGATGCGATTGGTGTCCAACTATAGCTGACCGCGTCGTTGCTACTTCCATTGAGGTTGATGCTTCCGTCGGCACAAATTTCCAAATCGTTGCCAGCATCTACTTCGGGTACCGGAAGGATGGTGGCCGTTATATCAATGGTTCCCGGGCAGGCTCCAACTGCTGTTCCTGTTACAGTATAAGTAGTGGTTGTTGCCGGACTGGCCACAACCGTAGCGCCCGTAGTGGTGTTCAGCCCGGTGGCCGGTGTCCAGGTGTAATTGTCAGCTCCACTTACGGTGATATTGGTAGAACCCCCCGGACAAAGCTCTGGATTTTCTGGCGTAAAGTTTAGTTCAACCGGATCGAGAATACTCACCGAAACCGTTGTTTCTGCGGTGCAATTACCGGTGGTTCCCGTCACGGTATAAGTTTGATTGGCCGTTAGCGTGGCCGTTACGCTTGCGCCTGTTGTGTTGCTCAGCCCGGTGGCCGGACTCCATACATAACTCGTTGCGCCGCTGGCAGTGAGTGTTACAGACTCACCTTCACAAATTTCAGGAGCATCCGGTGTTACCGATACAACCGGCTCAGGAAGTACCGTAATGGTTACGGAAATTTCATCACTGCAGTTGCCGCCGTCGTCAGCCAATACGGTGTAGGTTTGTGTGGCTGTTGGGCTGGCAATAACAGTTGGTCCGTTTGTAGTATTGAGACCCTCTGCCGGACTCCAGGTGTAGTTAACCGCGCCGTTGGCAGTGATGGTTACTGACTCGCCAACACAGATGGTAGCCGAGGTAGGGGTAATGGTCAGATCGAGTCCGGTGAAATTGGGTGTGATGGTTACGTATCCATTGCCGGTGTTGTTTCCCTGCACGCAGCTTCCTCCGGCTGGAGTTAGGCTGGAGCCGCCGCTACCGCCGCCACCGCCAAAAGGAGTAGAAGCAAAGCAGTCGCTTCCACCGCCACCACCGCCATAATAGCCGCCGCCGCCACCACCACCGGGTGCCACGTTGTAACAGGGGTCATTGGCACCGTTTCCGCCATTCCCCAACGATCCTGAACCGCCGTAGTTACCCGAAGATATCCAGGGTGCACCACCCATTCCTCCCGAAAACTGCGACCCGCCTGTAGCACCTGATCCAAAAGAGGACAATCCGGCCGCACCGATTGCGCAACCACCAGATCCACCACCTACATTTTCGTTTCCGCCTCCCGTGCCACCGCCCGCTCCGGCAACAATAACCCGGTTGTTCAGGGTGTAGGGTGCAATACGCACATCCGAAGCACCTCCGCCACCGCATCCCGAATAGGAACCAGAGGCAAACCCTCCAGAGCCACCGCCGTTCCAGCCGGCTGCCGGACAGCTTCCCTGACCTCCCACATAGATTTGCAAAACCTGACCAGGCGTAACGTTAAGGACACCACTTACGGTAGCTCCATTGGCGCCGTTAGAGCCCCCGCCTTTGCCTCCGGCAGCAACAATATTTAACTGGGTTACACAAGGCGGAACGGTATAAGTTTGAACACTACCGGTGTAATTAAAGGTGACCGGAGCTTGAGAATAGCTGGCTCCGGCAATCAACAGAAAAAAACACCATAAAACACACTTCACACTTAGGTTAAAGACCGATTTTGTTTGCATAAATCCTGTTGGTTGGTTCGGCCACGGGTTGAAGATGACCGAAATGAAAACGATGATTACTCAATGCTGTTGATTGGTTACGTATAATGACTGCGCAATATAGCAAACGTTGCCTGACCGTGACATTTTTTAAAACCATAACACGGCATATTTTTCCGACTTTTGCAACATGTATTTGCAATCACTTCAACTGGTAAATTTTAAGAATTGTGCCTCGGCAGAATATGAATTCGAGGCCGGTGTAAATTGTTTGGTAGGGGAGAACGGTGCGGGAAAAACCAATGTGCTCGATGCTATTTATTATTTATCACACTGCAAGAGTTATTTCAACCCGATTGATTCACAGAACATCAAGCACGACGAACCGTTTTTTGTGATCCAGGGAAAGTTCAATTCTGGAAATCAGGTCGATTCGGTGTATTGCGGAATGAAACGCGGTCAGAAAAAGATTTTTAAGCGCGAAGGAAAGGAATACGACAAGCTCAGTGAGCACATTGGCCGCTATCCGGTGGTGATTATTTCGCCGTATGACAAAGATTTGGTTTACGAAGGCAGCGACGTACGACGCAAGTTTATCGACGGAATCATATCGCAATTTAATCCCGTTTACCTCGATCGGCTGATTCGCTATAACAAAGCCCTGGCGCAACGCAACAGCTTACTCAAGTTTTTCTGGGAAAATCGCACTTTCGACGCTGCCGGCTTGGATGTGTGGAATCAGCAACTCATCAACGCCGGAAACTTTATCTACGAAGCGCGCGTCGATTTTCTGAATCAGTTTGTACCCGTGTTTCAACAACTACACGAAAAGGTGAGTGGCGGAAAGGAAAAAGTAGAACTGGCCTATCATTCACAACTGCACGACCATTCATTTGCAGAACTACTCGATATGCACCTGAGTCAAGACCGGAACCGCCAGCACTCTACAGCCGGAATGCACAAAGATGACTTGGTGTTTGAAATTGGAGGATACCCACTTAAAAAGTTTGGCTCCCAAGGTCAGCAAAAAACGTATCTTATTGCACTGAAACTGGCGCAATTCGAATTCATCGCGGAAAAGAAGTCAGACAAACCCATCTTGCTGCTCGACGATGTCTTTGACAAAATTGACGATCAACGCGTGAAGCGACTCATGGAGCTGGTTTCGGATAATATCTTTGGCCAGATTTTCGTCACCGACACCGATGTAAAACGCGTGCCAGAGATCTTTGCGGCGATCAGCGCCAATGGAAAAGTGTTTAACCTGTTAAATGGCGAGTGCATTGAAGAAACGACACAGCAACGAAGTAACGCTTAAAGAAGCCATAAACCGGCTACTCGAGGTCTATAAACTCGACAGGGGAGTGGACGAAGCTGCCGTTATCGCCTCGTGGGAAGAACTTATGGGTGGGCCGATTGCTCGTCGAACGCGAAACATTTTTTTTAGAAACGGAAAACTCATTATCCAACTCGATTCCTCCACTTTGCGCCACGAGCTAAACCTTGGTCGCGAGAAATTAATGACTTTGCTCAACGAAAAAGCGGGCAAGGAAGTGGTGCGGGAAATAGAAATCCGGTAGCACTTTTGCTTTCCTGAAACAGGGTATTTTTGGCTGGTGTAGTAAGATTTTATAATTTGCGCCAAACCTAAAAACGAAACCATGTTTAACCGAATCTTTCTTTTTTCTCTTTCTCTGATTTTTACCGGACAATTAATGGCCCAACAAGCGGCTCACCGCTGCGGATTTGATCATTGGATTCAACAACTGGGAGCCAATCATCCCGAAAACGCCCAAGCACTTCATCACGATCTCGACCGGTGGATTGAAAAATCGCGTCAGCAGGGCCGCGACAACGAAGTTTATCAGGTGCCGGTGGTTTTTCATATTGTTTATAATACAGAGGCGCAAAACCTGGCCGATAGCGTCGTTCATTCTCAGCTCGAAGTACTGAACGAAGACTTTCGACGAAACAACGCCAACGCATCAGAAACCCGCGAAATTTTTCAACCTGTTGCCGCCGATGTCGGAATTGAATTTGTGCTGGCCGATGTCGATCCAAATGACAATCCAACCACCGGTATTATCAGAAAATATACGCCGCGAACTGCTTTCGAACTCAATATTTTCAGCCCCGATCTGGGTCTCGACGATGTGAAATCAGAAGCCACCGATGGCAGCGATCCGTGGGATACCGAAAGATATCTTAACATTTGGGTGTGTAATATATCGGGCGGGTTTTTAGGGCAGATTTTCGGAATGGCCTATCCACCCGCCAATACACCCAACTGGCCCGATGATATGGCTGCTCCTGATGCCAATAAAGAAGGGGTGCTTATTCACTACACCACGCTGGGACGAAACAACCCACAACATGCCGACGACGGCGTGGATGAGAATAACCTGGGTCGAACATTGGTACACGAAGTTGGCCACTATTTTGGATTGCGCCACATCTGGGGAGATGCCATTACTTTTATCGGAGAAGATGGTTGTGCAGTTGACGACGGTTTTACCGATACGCCCAACTGCGCCGAATCCGCCGGGTTTGTATGCAACTTCAGCAACAACTCATGTGTGGATTCTCCTGTAGATTTTCCGGATATGATAGAAAATTTCATGGACTATAGCCAGGATGCTTGTATGAACCTGTTCACTCAACAACAAGCCGATATGATGCGCTACGTGCTCACCGAATTGCGTCCGGGTTTGCTTTGGAATTCACCCTCTTCTGTTGAATCAAAAAGCATGAGTGAGTCTATTTCGGTATTCCCCAACCCAACAGTTGCCGACGTTAAGATAACCGCAGAGGCAATGATCGATCGGGTGCAACTGTTAGATTACACCGGGCGGATGCTGAAAGAGATTCAGGCAGTAAATGCGATGGAAACACAGATTTCACTTGACGAAGTAGCGTCCGGAAGCTACCTGCTTCGCATTTTTGCAGCAGGTGATGTAGCCGTACATCAGGTGGTGAAAAAATAAACGCATGCTCTCATCCAAAAAAAAAGGCTGCCTCAAAATTGAAGCAGCCTTTTTTTATGGGGTGAGAATTCAAAAAATCAATTAGTAGATTTCCCTTCCTGAAAAGTGAAAATTGCACTCAATCGCTGCGTTTTCATCGCTGTCTGAACCGTGAACTGCGTTTTTTGCTTTTGATTCGGCATATTTTTTACGAATGGTGCCTTCTTCGGCTTCGGCAGGATCGGTGGCTCCGATTAGTTTTCTGAAACTGGCCACGGCATCGTCCTTTTCCAGAATCGCGGCAACGATTGGTCCCGAAGTCATGTATTCTACCAACTCGCCGTAAAACGGGCGCTCGCTGTGCACTTCGTAAAACTTTTCTGCTTCAGCTTTATTTAACCGCGTATATTTCATTGCGCGGATGGTAAAACCTGCTTCCTCAATCATTGCGAGGATTTTTCCGATGTTCCCTGCTTCTAAAGCGTCCGGTTTTAACATGGTAAACGTTCTTTTTCCTGCCATTGCTATGCTTCTTTTATGGTTTTTAATTTGCGGTGCAAAAGTATAAAATTGGCCTCACGCGGCAAGATCGGAGGGCTTTGCCTAATTTTAGCCCGATGAAAAACGAAATATTCCACACGCAAGCACTTACCAAACTGCTGCAATTGCTTGAAAAGGCGGATAGCATAGTTATCACCAACCACAAAAATCCCGACGGCGATGCCATGGGGTCGGCGTTGGCACTGCATCATTTTTTAAAAGCAACCGGCTATCAGTCGCAGGTGATTGTACCCAACGATTATCCCGAATTTTTGAAATGGCTGCCCGGAACGGATGACGTGCTCATCTACGAGGGAAATCAGCAACAGGCCGATTTGATGATTGAATCGGCAGACTTGATTTTTTCGCTGGATTACAATAACCTGAATCGTACCGGCGAAATGGAAGAAGTGCTTTCACAGTGCGAAGCACCAAAAGTATTAATCGATCATCATCGCGATCCGGACGATTTTGCCGAATTGGAATTTTCCGATATTACCTCCTGCGCTACGGCACAGCTCATTTACGACCTCATTGATGCGTTGAACCAACTTTCCGAGTTGAGCACCGACTGTGCTACTTGTATTTACACAGGAATTGTTACAGACACCGGATCTTTTCGCTATCCATCCACCACCGCTCGCACGCATGAGGTGGCGGCTCACCTGCTCGCGCTCGGTGTAGAAAATGGCCTGGTGCACCGAAACTTGTTTGATAATAAAACCGAGAATGTGCTGAAAATGCGCGGCCACGTTTTGTCGAATAACCTGGTGGTACTTAATGAATACAAAACAGCCTATATCACCATGAGCCGTGCTGAGTTGGATCGCTTTAACAGCCAATCGGGAGATACCGAAGGTCTGGTAAATGAAGCACTTTCTATCAAAGGAATGGTGATGGCCATATTCCTAAAGGAGGATTACAACTTGGTTAAAATCTCGTTTCGCTCCGTAGGCGATTTTCCGGTGAATGAACTTTCATCAAAGCATTTTAGCGGTGGGGGACATCGAAATGCGGCGGGTGGCTCGTCAAAAGAACCAATGAAACAAACCATCGATCGGTTGCTGAAAATATTGCCCGAATTTAAAGACCGACTGAATGCTACGAAATAAAATGATGGTGCTCATCGCCCTTTCCTTTCTGGTATTCGGGTGTCGCGAAAAAAGGCAGCATCCAACCCAGGGAATGAGCAATCAGGACATGCGCGAAATGTTGCTCGAAAGCAGCCGTTATGCCGCCCAGCGCGAAGATGAAGAGATCAAGGCGTTCATCAAGGAAAAGGATTTGGAAATGACCACCACCGGAACGGGGTTGCGGTATATCATTTATTCGGCTTCAAGCGAACCTTGCGATTCCATTCGAAGTGGACAAACCGTTTGGCTCAATTTTAAAGTGTTGTTGTTGGACGAATTGGTGCGTTATGAATCCAAAGACGAACCCGTTTCCTTTGTGGTTGATCACGACGATGTGGAGTCGGGATTGCACGAGGCGGTGAAATACATGTGTGCGCAAGATAGTGCATACTTTATTCTGCCGAGCCACCTGGCACACGGTCTAACCGGCGATCATCAGAAAATCCCATCGAATGCACCCATTATTTATGAAGTGTCAGTCGTGAAGGTAAAATGAAACTGAGCAGCATTGTACTGTTGTTGTTGATTTTTTCGTCGTGTAGCGAAAAATATCCCGGCTATAAACAGGTGGAGGAAGGGCTTTACCTGCAATTGATGGCTTTTGACGACAGCGTTTCCTCAGCAGATAACTGCTTTATTTATGAACTTCAGGTGCATTCTCCTGACTCGGCCTATCTTGCAGATGTGAAAATTTCTCCGCCCGACAATCTCCCGTCGTGGCTGTCGCACAACGATGCACGACTTAAAAAACTTCTGCCTTATTTAAAACATCTCGAACCGGGCGACAGGGCGAAATTTCTGCATGAAATTCACCGCAATAAAGCGCCTGAAGAAATATCCATTTGGTGGAAAAATTGCTATTCCGAGTCGGCCTTCGAGACTGTTTACCGCAACTGGCTTCACGACCGCGAAATGCGCGAGGGGCATCGCATTCGTTTGTTTGCACTCGATCGGGGATTTACTTCTTCTATTATTCAGCCAGAGGTGTTGTTTCGCGTCGAGCAGACTGGAACAGGTTCTCCTTTGAACTATGGCGATGAGATCGCGATTCAGTATTCCGGTCATTTTATCGATGGAAGCTCATTTGATCAGCACAATGAGCTTCATTTCGTGCTCGGAACCGAGGGGCAGGTCATCAATGGTTTGGAATTCGGTTTGATTGGTGCCCGACCCGGAGAAAAGCGTTCTATCGTCAGTCCGTCGTTTTTTGCTTTTGGAGAAAAAGGTTCGATGGGGATTGTTCCTCCGTATACACCCGTTTGGTACAAAGTGCAAATTATGGATGATTCGGGTGAATGAATCAGATTTTGCCCAGCAAGAAGATAGCGGGCTTTTTGTGCAGGTTTACCTTTTCTTTTTTCCAATCTTTAATTGGCATGGTGCGGATAAATTCGTCGGAGGTGGTAATGGAAGCCGCGATACACAAACCGGTTGTGCTGCCGCAATTTTTGAGCACATCGTCGAGCAATTGCATGTTTCGAAACGGCGTTTCCATAAAAATCTGTGTGTATCCCGTGCGGTACAATTGCTGTTCGAGTGATTTAATTCGATCACTGCGCTGATGATTATCCTTGGGCAGATAGCCATGAAACGTGAATTCCTGTCCGTTGAAACCGCTGGCCACAAGTGCCAGAAAAACGCTTCCGGGACCAATCAGCGGACGAACCAGAATTTTATTTTTGTGTGCAGCCGCTACAATTCCGTGGCCTGGATCGGCTACCGCGGGTAATCCTGCTTCAGAAATTACACCGACATCGGTTCCTGAACGAAGTGTATGTATGGCCTTTTCCTGGTCAACTACCGGTGCGTGTTTTCCGATTTCGTAAAAGGTGCATTCGTCAATGACAACATTTGGCAACAGCTTGCGCAGGTATCGGCGGGAATGCCGAAGGTCTTCAACTGCAAAATGTCGCAGATGGCTGATTTGTGTTTTCACATTTTCGCCCACCTGATTGCCCGAATATTCGGTATCAAGGGCGGCGGGAATGAGAAACAATCGGGCCTTAGCGCTCAATGCGGTCGAGTATTTTGTCACTGGCACGGTTCAGCAAGTCAAAAACGAGTTGGAAACCTTCTTCGCCTCCGAAGTAGGGATCAGGAACAGGTTTGTTGCCGCCGGATTCTAGTTCATTTAATATCAATTTCACCTTGTTGCGATGGGCTTCGGTTTCGGCCAATTCAATGATATTCTGATGATTAGATTGATCCATCACGTAAATTAGGTCAAATGTTTCAAAGTCTTCTTTTTGAAACTGACGAGCCCGAAGGTTGCTGACATCTATGCCGTTTATCCTAGCGTTGGTAATTGTACGCGGATCGGGTGCTTCGCCGATGTGATAATCTGAGGTGCCGCACGAATCGATGAACACGTCCACACCGCGCTCTTCGGCTTTGGTTCTCAACACGGCCTCAGCCAGCGGCGACCGGCAGATATTTCCCAAACAAACCATCAAAATCTTCATGTTGTAACTTTTGGGGATTGCGAAAATAAAAAAGATCACCCAACAAGGATGATCTTTCTTAATGCGATCAATTTGTGATTACTGTATGCTTAGTTTTTTCTCCAGATCGTCGAGATATTTTCTGAAATTCTTATCGGTTTCGGTAAGGTTTTTAACGGTTCTGCACGCGTGTAGCACCGTTGCGTGATCCTTTCCTCCGCAGTGCATACCGATATTGGCAAGACTCGATTTGGTCATTTTCTTGGCAAAAAACATCGCGATTTGGCGCGCCTGAACCACTTCGCGCTTTCGGGTTTTTGACTTCAGCAATTCGATCGGCAGGTCAAAGTAATCGCACACCACTTTCTGAATGTAGTCGATCGATACTTCGCGTGCGGTGTTTTTGACAAACTTGTCGATCATCTGTTTCGCCAAATCGAGTGTGATGGCTTTTTTATTGAGCGACGACTGGGCGATTAGAGAAATCAAGGCTCCTTCCAGTTCGCGGATGTTCGACGTAATGCTGTAGGCCAGATATTCCACCACTTCGTTGGGTAGCTCGATGCCGTCGGCGTACATTTTCTTTTCGAGAATAGCGATTCGCGTTTCGAGGCTCGGTGTCTGCAAGTCAGCGGAAAGTCCCCATTTAAATCGCGACAGCAAACGCTGTTCCATGCCCTGCATTTCTACCGGCGCTTTGTCCGAAGTAAGAACAATTTGCTTTCCAGATTGGTGCAAATGGTTGAAAATATGGAAGAATACATCCTGAGTTTTTTCCTTTCCTGAGAAAAACTCCACGTCATCGATAATCAGCACGTCCATCATCTGATAGAAGTGGCTAAAGTCGTTTACCGAGTTGTTTTTCACCGCATCAATAAATTGGTGGGTGAATTTATCGGACGATACATACAGTACCGTTTTGTTGGGGTATTTATTCTTGATTTCGATTCCGATGGCATGTGCCAAGTGTGTTTTTCCGAGTCCTGATCCGCCGTAAATCAGCAGCGGGTTAAAAGCCGTGCCACCGGGCTTATTGGCAACGGCAAATCCAGCAGAGCGAGCCAAGCGGTTGCAGTCTCCTTCAATCAGGTTTTCGAAAGAGTAGTTGGGGTTGAGGTTAGAGTCGACATTGATTTTGCGCAACCCCGGAATAATGAAAGGGTTTTTAATGGATTTACCTCCCAAATCGAGCGGCATACTGACCGGATCGTTTTTGATGGCCCGTGTATTTGAAGTTGGAATCTTGACGGTGTATGGCTTGGCGCTGCGATACTGGTTTTCCATTATAATGGAATATTCCAATCTTCCTTCTTCGCCCAATTCGCGTTTGATGATTTTCTTCAATAAGCCGATGTAGTGCTCTTCGAGCCACTCATAAAAGAATTGCGAGGGAACTTGAATGGTGAGAACATCTTTTTCGTACTTCTGTGCTTTTATTGGCTCGAACCAGGTTTTGTATGCCTGAAGGCTGACATTATCCTTGATAATTGCTAAACAGTTTTCCCAAATTTTATCATGTTTTTTGTTCATCGAAAGTATTCTTAAAGTCGGTTAATAAGACGAAGTCAGTGTTAACTGAATTTGCCGGTTGACGCGGAATTCCCCTCGTGTTTCCTCGTCGTATTGAGCTGAGCAAATATTTGGAGAAAAAAGTTAAAAAAAAAATTTAATGGCTCTTGATTATCCGAAAAATTTTACAGGGCATTTTGGGTCTGTCGTTTCCAATCAAGGCACATTTATTGGTGTGCTTCAAAATTTCTCCAGCTCAATAATAGCAATACTTTCCGAAAGATAAAAGTTTTGACTTTTTTACTTTCATCGGTCTTCAAATGGATAGCTGTTTATATTTGTCTTCAACTGTCGCGGGTATGATTGTGACGGTGTGGATTTGAGCATTAAAATCATCTTTTTTATGATACATTCAACGACAAATGTGCGGGTGCGATATGCCGAAACCGACCAAATGGGATATGTTTATTATGGAAATTATGCACAGTACTGTGAACTGGGTCGGGTGGAAATGCTGCGCAATCTGGGGTTCAGTTATAAATCACTCGAAGAGCAGGGAATCATGATGCCTGTATTGGAATTTAATCTGAAATATGTTAAGCCTGCGCACTACGACGAGCTGCTCACCATAACAACCGTCATTACCGAAATGCCTTCTGTGCGTATTCGGTTCGATTATCAGATCTTTAACGCAGAAGGCCAATTGCTGAATGAAGCCTGGACCACCCTGGTATTTGTGAACAAAGCTAGTGGTCGTCCCTGCCGGGCACCAGAAAACCTGATGGCCGCCATGCAATCACATTTTGAATCGGCCTAAACCGTTTTCAGAAAGGTGCAGGTCACGTTTTGTAACTCATCCATACGGTTTTCAAACGCTGCCGATTCTCCCAACGCTACTTGCACTTTCACTGTACATTTCAATTCAAACTCTTGATCGTAGTTAGGCAGATTGAGCTCTTTGATCAGTGACATCACCTCATTCATTGCGTGGTAGGTAAAGTGGAGCTGATAATGATTGACGCGTTGTTTTTGAACAATCTCGCCATTTTCGATGGCCGCGTTGGCTGCCGTTCGATACGCGTTGATTAATCCGCCAACTCCGAGTTTGGTGCCGCCAAAATAACGCACCACCACAATCAATACATCAGTGAGTTCGTATTTAATGATTTGACCCAGAATGGGTTTCCCAGCACTGTTGGCTGGTTCGCCGTCGTCGTTGGCGCGAAATAGCAAATCGTCTGTTCCGAGTTTCCATGCATAGCAATGATGGCGAGCGCCGTGCTCGGTTTTGCGCAATTGTTCGAGGTGGGTTTTGATTTCATCTTCGGATACCACCGGATAGGCAAAAGCCAAAAACTTACTGCCTTTCTCTTTGTACAGCCCTTCGGATGGCGCGTTTAAAGTCAGATAAGTGTCTTTCATCAAATCAAAGCAATGAGCGCAATGGCGGCGATCGATAACAGAATGCCGAACCAATTTTTTCCGGACATCCGCTCCTGAAACATTAACAATCCAGCAAGCGAAGAGGCAGCCACTACGCCCATGTTAGCTACCGGAAAGACCATAGAACTTTCAACATCTTGTTGCGCAAGTGCATTGTAAATAAAGAAAATAGAACCGTAATTGATGATTCCAAGCAGGGTTCCGCCAATCCAGGTTTTGTAGGCCGGAGCCTGCTTCTCAATTGATCGCGGAATAAAGAGTTGCAACAACAGTCCGGTGACAAAGGCCATGGCAAAGATCGAGGGAATAAACAGCATCTCATCATGCTCGGGCACGAGTTGGTTTTGAGAGAATTTAAGCAAGGTGTCCAGGGTGCCGCTACCGAGAAAAAGAATAAATGGCAACCAAATTAACGCGGTGTTTCGAATGGTGGATTTCTCTTTTATTGTTGCCAGCCAAATACCTGCCAATGCCAAAATAATTCCGGTGACTTTGGCAATTGTAATGTCGTCGCCGTATAGCACAAATGCCGCAGTGACTGGAATCACCACCGACATTTTGGACGACACTGAAGCAGCCGAAACACCAATTTTTTGCGAAATCAAGGCCATTAAGTAGAACAGACTGATGAACAGAAAACCCAGAATACACGAGATCCAAAACCACGACTTCTGGTAGATCTTCAAGAATTCAAAGGGCTCTGGTAAAAGCATCACACCAAAAATGGCTGCAATTAGATAGTTGAGCACCAGTGCTTTCGGCGTGTCAATTCGAAGAATGGAAAAAAGCTTGAAAAGGACAAAAATCAACGTAGCGCAAACTACATTCAACGTTATAAAAACTGCGGTCATATTGCTCTTCTAATCACATTAATGCGGTCTGTGCCTGTTAAATAATGTGTAATCGGGTCGCCTTTCAGCATGGGTGCCGGAATTCCGCCGTCAAAAATAACGGATCCGGTTAGTATACGTGCTTCGTCCCACAACTCTGACGTTAAAAAATGGGACAGCGTCCGCGCACCGCCTTCTACCAAAATCGATTGCAGATTATTGTGGTGTGCCCATTTAAGTATTTGTGGAACAACATCTCTCAAAAAATCGAGCTGCACAAATGTGATGTGATCTTTCTTACCGTTTCGCAACGCATTAAATACGGTTGTATTGGTTGGGCCTTTATAGACGGCATTATTCTCAGACACGGTTAAGTTCCGATCTATCAGCAGTCGGTGGGGCGACTTTCCGTTGACCCGCCGCACGGTGAGCGAAGGATTGTCAATCAGTGCTGTTTGGCTGCCGATCAGAATCGCATCTTCTTCGCTGCGCCACGAGTGAGTGAGGTATTGCGTCTCGCGAGTCGTAATCCAATTGATGCCTTTTTCGTCTGGCTTTCGAAGTCGATCCATAAATCCGTTGGCACTTTGAGCGAATTTTAAAATGATATAAGGGCGCTTTTCGCGGTGAAAAGTAAAAAAACGACGGTTGAGCCAGGCACCTTCTTTCTCTAACAGTCCAGTGATCACATCCACTCCGGCGGTGCGCAGCATTTCAATTCCTTTTCCGTCAACCCGTGCAAAGGGGTCGCGATTGGCAATAACCACCCTTGGGATTTTCTTGTCTATAATGAGCGAAGCGCAGGGCGGTGTTTTTCCGAAATGTGCACACGGCTCCAAATTGACATAAAGCGTTGCGTTTTGCAACAGTTGCTGGTCGACCACTGCGTTGACGGCATTCACTTCGGCGTGCGCTTGCCCAAACTGGGTGTGAAACCCTTCTCCAATGATTTGCTCGTTGTGAACAATTACACTGCCCACCAGCGGGTTAGGAGAAACTTTTCCACCACCGTGCCGGGCCAAGTCAAAACATCGGTGCATGTATTGCTCGTGCATATTGGGCGAAGATAAGACAACTCAATTTTACGCAGCGAAAAGGGGGGAGCGGTATTGTGAATTAAATTATTAAGCTCCTTTGAAATTTGTTTGTAGTTTTATCGATCAAGTTCAAAAAAATGTCGGCTAGCACAATCGAAATTCCTAACAAACGCGTAATTTCTCTGGTTCACCTGATGCGTCAGGAGCTGTTTTCCGCATATACCATTACCGAAATTGAGTCGCTGATTCACTATTGTTTTCGGGAAATTTGTGGTTTCAACCGAATGGATGTCATGATGCGTTCTGAGGAAGAACTCGATGAAAAATCGATGAACCGGTTTGTGGATGTGATTGAGCGGCTCAAAAAGAACGAACCGATTCAATATATATTTGGGCAAACCGAGTTTTACAATCTCGATATTCGGGTCAACAAAGACGTACTCATTCCACGACCCGAAACCGAAGAGCTGGTGCATTGGGTCATTCGAGAGCAGCAGTTGCGACAAGTAAAGGATATACTCGACATCGGAACAGGTAGCGGTTGCATGGCACTTGCCCTGAAAGATAACCTTCCCGAAACCACCGTAACCGGAATTGATGTTTCTGCCGAAGCCATTCAAGTGGCACGAGAAAATGCTGAATTAAATGATCTGGAGGTTGAGTTTTTGCAAGCCAATATCCTAAACGACCTGCCGAATTTCGGTGAGTTCGATGTGATTGTAAGCAATCCTCCCTATGTTACCCGCTCGCAGATGAATGCCATGCATCCCAATGTTGTGGTTCACGAACCCCATGTGGCATTGTTTATTGAAGACGACGATCCACTCAAGTTTTACAAAGCCATTGCACACTTTTGTCGCAAACACCTCCGTCCCGATGGCGTTTTGTATCTCGAAGTAAATGAAGACTTGGCCGGCGATACCGCGATGTTGCTCGAATCCTTTAATTTTACCCGAACAAACATCAAAAAGGACCTGAACGGCAAGTTCAGAATGGTAAAGGCCAGATGGTAAATGCGCTCGGGAATTCTACTGATTTTTTTGATCTTTTGTGCTGATTACCTGCTGGCTCAAAAAAACCGTTTCAGCGATTTTGGCTTTTTCTCTATCGATAAACCCTTTCCGGTTTCCGAACCCAAAACATTTACACCCGTTTTTCTTTTCGACGGACAGAATATCTTTATCAACGCGCGTTCGGTTCGGCTCGGCGGAATTAAAGGAGGCGTACAACACAACCCAAGCGGAATCCGGGCCGGATTGGGGTTTTATGCATTTACTAACCGCTTGATTAGCAAAAACGCAACGATTGCTGAACTGGTTGTTCCCACTACTATTGAATCCGATTTTGGCCTGATGAACCTGTTTGTCGAACCCACCTTATTGCGAAATAAACGGTTTTTTATTAGTACACCCGTCACTTTTGGTTATGGTGCCATCGATCAATATTATACCACCATTCTGGGTTCGCTCAGACCACTGCGAAAACTTTCACTGACCACTTTTTCTGTACAAGCCAATGCCGAAGTTTATCTGTTTTATTGGCTGGGTATTGGTGGTGGACTCGGCTATCATCATTTCGGAACCGCCGATAAACGCGTGCAATCCGATTATTCGGGATTTATGTATAATATCAAACTCAAAATTGATATTCTTGATCTTTATAAAACAGTAGTGCATCAATTGAACAAATCAGAACAATGAATCACGATCAGGCAAAACAGCGCATTCAGGAACTCACCGCACAACTCCACCATCACAACTACCGCTATTATGTGGTAAACGAGCCTGATATCAACGATTATGAGTTTGACATGTTGCTCAAAGAACTGCAACAACTGGAACAGCAATTCCCCCAGTGGGCAGACGATAACTCACCAACCAAAAGGGTAGGGGGAGACATTACCAACCGGTTCGATAAAGTGGTGCATAAATCACCCATGCTGTCTTTGACCAATACCTATTCTGTGCAGGAAGTGGCCGAATGGGAAAACCGCATCAAAAAAAACATTGAAGGCAATGTGGTATACACCTGTGAATTAAAGTATGATGGCGTCGCCATCGGCGTGACGTATCACAAGGGCAGATTTGTTCAGGCTTTAACGCGTGGCGACGGTGTGGTGGGTGAAAACATTTCTGCTAATGTGCGAACCATTCGCTCCATTCCGCTTGAATTGCCTGGAGAAAACCTACCCGACGAAATGGAGGTAAGAGGTGAAATATTTTTTCCCCTTTCGGCTTTTGAAGCCTTAAATCGCGAGCGAGAAGAACAAGGGGAACCACTATTTGCCAATCCACGAAATACCGCATCCGGCACCTTAAAACTGCAAGACTCGGCCGTGGTTGCAGCTCGTGCGCTTGATTGTTTTTTGTATCAGGTTCTTGGGCAGAATTTGCCCTTTCAATCCCACGAGCAAAACCTGGAGTATGTGCGGAGCCTCGGTTTTAAAGTGCCTTCGCGCGAGAGGAAAATGTTTGCCGTGTGCCGAAATATTGAGGAGATCATGGACTTTGTAGCCTATTGGGATACTGAACGCAGCAACCTCGATTTTGCCATTGATGGCGTAGTCATTAAGGTCAACGATTTTAGTCAACAAGAAGAGCTTGGATACACCGCCAAATCACCGCGATGGGCTATTGCCTATAAATTTAAGGCCGAAAAAGTACCCACTTTTCTGGAGGAGGTAACTTATCAGGTGGGCCGTACCGGAGCCGTTACGCCTGTGGCCAACTTAAAACCGGTTTTACTTGCCGGAACAGTGGTGAAACGGGCCTCACTTCACAATGCCGACCAAATAGCCAAACTCGATTTGCGCATCGGCGACCGGGTTTTTGTGGAGAAAGGAGGTGAAATTATCCCCAAAGTGGTGGGTGTTGATTTTGATGCGCGGCAAGGTAAAAACCTGCCACCGCTCCAATACATTACGCACTGTCCCGAATGCGAAACGCTTTTGGTTAGAAACCAAGGCGAAGCCGCTCATTATTGCACTAATGCCGAAGATTGTCCGCCCCAAATTCTCGGCCGCATTCAGCATTTCATCAGCCGAAAGGCAATGAATATCGACGGACTGGGCGAAGAAACCGTTGCCTTGTTACACCATGCGGGTTTAATTCATAATTCGGCCGACCTGTACGACCTGAGTCGCGAACAGTTGCTCACGCTAGAGCGGCACGGCGAGCGTTCGGTAGACCGGCTGATGCGGGGAATAGCAGCTTCCAAGGACATCCCATTCGAAAGGGTGCTTTACGGACTTGGAATTCGCTATGTGGGTGAAACCGTTGCCAAAAAGCTCGCCCGCCATTTTCAGTCGATTGACCGGTTGATGGAAGCTACGCGCAACGAGCTGATTGCTGTTGACGAAATTGGTGAACGCATTGCCGACAGCATAATCCACTTTTTTGAAGTTGAAAAGAACCGCCAAATCGTGGCGCGAATGCGAAGCAAAGAACTTAACTTTGAACTCTTGCAAGACGAACGTCCGGTGAGTTCTGTTCTGGAAGGCAAATCTATCGTCATCAGTGGTGTTTTTCAGCAATATTCACGCGACGAGCTGAAACAACTGATTGAAAAAAACGGCGGTAAAAATGTCGGCTCGATCAGTGCCAAAACAAACTTTATTCTGGCCGGCGAAAATATGGGGCCGAGTAAGCTCGAAAAAGCAAAGAAACTCGGCATTCAGATCGTTTCCGAACAGGAGTTTTTAAAAATGATTGAAAATTGAAATTACCGCGAAAAATACGCTATTGGCTCAGTAGTCACTTTCTCGATCAGAAGCCTGAAGGAAATCGCCGCATTAAAGTAGCAAATTATGGTAGCGCACGGAGCGTTGGCGTGATATACAAAGAAAAAGATGAGGCGTTTTTTATCCTTGTAAAACAGTTTGTGCGCTACCTCAAAGCCGAACACGGCATTCGCGAAATCATGACAATGGCCTATATCGACGACAAGCACATTCCACATTGGCAGTTGCACAAGCTCGAATACAGCTATTTTACCATTGCCGATTGCGACTGGCGGCTGAAACCAAAATCGCCGATGACCGATGATTTTCTTGCCAAAGATTTTGATATCCTCATTGACTTCACACAAGAGGTGTCGCCACCATTAATGCACCTGCTGGCCAAATCAAGAGCGCGGTTTAAGGTCGGAGCCTGGAATCCCAATAAAAAAGAGCTACTGGATTTTATGGTAGATCTGGACGATAAAAACACCTTCGATCAGTATCTACATAAATTGAATCATTTTTTAACCATCATCAATAAAAAGCAAAATGCCGAAGCAGTTTAAGGGTATGGGAGTGGCCATGGTTACTCCTTTTCAGTCGGATAAAAATGTAGATTTTAAAGCGCTTGAGCAACTGACCAAACACCTTATCGACGGTGGAGCTGATTACTTGGTGGTGATGGGAACAACCGGTGAATCGGTTACGCTCTCGAAGGAGGAAAAGCGGTCGGTGCTGGAATTCATCACCGGCATTAACGCTGGAAAGCTGCCCGTGGTGTACGGTCTCGGTGGAAACAACACCGCAGAATTGCTGCGAGAAATGGAACAAGTGAACTGGAGTGCGGTAGATGCCATTCTTTCGGTGAGCCCTTATTATAATAAACCGACACAGCGTGGAATTGTGGCACATTACCACGAGCTCGATAAACAGACTCCTCGTCCGATTTTGCTCTATAACGTCCCGGGCAGAACCGCTTCTAATATCCTTCCGGAAACTACCCTCCAACTGGCAGAATGCACAAACATTATCGGTATTAAAGAAGCCTCCGGAAACCTAGAGCAGTGCATGCAGATCATCAAAAACAAACCCGATGATTTTCTCGTGATTTCGGGCGATGATCCGCTGGTATTGCCATTTCTGGCCTGTGGCGGCGATGGTGTGATCTCGGTAGTCGGAAATGCTTTTCCACGTCAGTTCTCTGAAATGGTTCATGCTGCATTTGAAAACAACTACAACCGTGCGCGAACGATTCACTACCAATTGATTGATGTTATTCAGCACTTGTTTGCAGAAGGAAATCCAGCCGGGATTAAAGAAGCATTGAGCCTTCTTGGTATTGCCGGCACCGATTGCCGTTTGCCATTGGTTGCAATGTCAGATAAAGGCAGCCTGAAAATGAAGCGGCTATTAAGTGATAGTGCACTGATCTGACGGTAAGGCCATCGGGTTTTTTATCTCCCTTCGGGAAACTTATACCCATTTGCGGAATTTCTACACAAGTTTTTGAGTTACTCATTTGGTCTATGGGGCGATAAATCAGCACATTACGGCTTAGAGATACTTGGGAATATGATTTGTCTGCTATTTCAGAAAAAAACATATTCCCATGAAAACTCAAATAAAATTCCCGCTGATTTCATTTCTACTTACCGGCGTTTTGTTCGTTGCCTGTAACGAAAACCCTGCTGACAGTAAGGAACGAGCTGAAAAGGCCAACAACGAAAGATTTGATGATCAGGAAATGAAAGACGATGCCAGCTTTGTGGTTCATGCTGCCGATGGAAATCTGTTCGAAATCCGTGCAAGTGAACTGGCTCAATCCAAAGCAACCGATCCAGAGGTTAAGGAGGTGGCTTCGCTTCTGCTTCGCGACCACAATCAAGCAAGCGAAGAACTTAAAGCGCTGGCATCGCAAAAGAACATTCAGCTACCCACCGCCATTAGCGAAGACAAGCAAGACGATTATCAAGACCTTGCAGAAGTTCAAGGCAGTGATTTCGATGAGAAGTACATCGATAAAATGATTGATGCACACCAAGAAAAAATCGATGAGTTTCGCGATCACGAAGATGATACAAACGATCTCGACCTGCAAAACTGGATTTCACAACAAATTCCTACGTTGGAACAACACCTGGATCATTTGCGACAGTTTCGCGATAACGCCAACGGCTCGGGTGACCGTAATATGAGAGATAATAACGCCAGCACGAGCAATCAAGACCTAACTCGCCAGGGACAAACCGATGGGGTGGATCCTAATTCAACGTCTATGCAAAACCGTCAGTTGGACAATCAATCCGATGAGTAACGATCGCTCTTGTAGTTATGACAAAGAAACCAAAAGATATTGCGCCACCACAACTGTTTGGCAAGTCAACCGGAGCCAGCAGTTCCGAGAAATGTGCCACACACGCTGAAGCCATAGCGTTGTATAACTTGGCTAGAGAGCGTTTGCTCCATATCAATGGTTGGTACAGCTACACCGGAGAAAGTGTTTTGAGCGGAAAGTTTCAACACACTGATGAGAACGGCCGATCGGTTGAGCGCGCCCCAAAAGAAGGTGATTTCATACGCATTGAGCTTCCGGGTGTGGGGCCGGAGTCTGGCGACGGTTTCGACTGGGTGCAAATTGAACGAATTGCAGAATCGCAGAAAGACAACTCCGGTGAGGATTCGCAGTTTTGTGCCATCCGAGTGCGTCCGGCTCCTAATCCTGCCACGCCATCAGAAGAAACGGCTCACTTTTTTACCGAGCTGGCCACCAGTACTTTTCAGGTTTCGAGAGCGGGCAAAGTCGTCATCGCCGAGGAAATCGGTCGCAACGAAATGCCTAATAATGAGGACAACGACAAAACCAAGGATACCATTCGCAATACGATTTATGCCGAAACGGCCTCGCGCGGAGCATCCTGGCCACAGTGGAAGGTGCTCATGAGCGGATTTCTTACAAAAGACAACGGAGATTAGCCCTGTGCCAATCTCCGTTGTTTGTTTTTTGTTTAAAACGTCTTTAAGCGTTTTCCTCGGGCACGCTGCGTATTTTCGAACTATTGAAATCACCGGCAGCGATTCGCGTGCGCATTTCTTTAAAAGTGTCGATGGTGTATTTAACATCCTCCAGGGTGTGCATCGCAGTTGGAATTAAGCGCAGCATGATCACATCCTTTGGAACAACCGGATAAATAACCAGTGAGCAGAAAATGTTGTACTTCTCTCGCAGCTCAACGGTCATATTAACTGCCGTTTCTATCTCTCCCTGAAAGAATACAGGGGTGACCGGAGAATTGGTTTTTCCAATCGAGAATCCTGCATCAACCAGTCCCTTTTGTAGGGTATTGGAAATGGTCCAGAGCTTTTCGCGCAGCTCAGGTTGCGTACGAAGCAACTCCAGTCTTTTCTGCGCTCCGATCACCAGTGGCATGGGCAGCGACTTAGCAAAAATCTGCGACCGCATGTTGTATCGCAGATAATCAATCATTTGCTCATCGCCACAGATAAACGCGCCAATGCTGGCCATTGACTTGGCAAATGTTCCAAATAGAATGTCGATTTCGTGCTGAACACCCTGTGCCTCTCCTACGCCTCGGCCATTTTCGCCGATGGTGCCAAAGCCGTGTGCATCGTCAACAAACAATCGAAATTCGAATTCCTTTTTGAGTGCTGCAATAGCTTTTAGATCACCCTGATCACCACTCATGCCGAAGACTCCTTCGGTGATGACGAGAATTCCGCCATTGGTTTTGGCTACCAATTTAGTGGCACGCTCGAGCTGCTTTCTGAGGTTGTCGATATCATTGTGCATAAACACAAAGCGCTTTCCCTGGTGTAGTCGAACGCCGTCGATAATACACGCGTGTGATTCGCTGTCGTAGACAATCACGTCATTTCGGTCAACCAAGGCATCAATTGCTGACATACATCCCTGATAGCCGTAGTTCAATAGAATACAGTCCTCTTTTTGCATGAACTCAGCCAAGTCGTGCTCGAGTTGTTCGTGATGTCCGGTTTGTCCCGACATCATACGGGCACCCATCGGATAGCCCAATCCCCACTCCTTGGATGCCTGAGCGTCGGCTTCGCGCACCTCGGGGTGATTGGCAAGGCCCAGATAGTTGTTGAGGCTCCATACAAGACACTCTTTTCCGCGGAACATCATCCGGTTAGAAATTTCACCTTCTAATTTCGGGAATGTAAAGTAACCGTGTGAACGGCCTTTGTGCTGACCCAATGGGCCACGATTTGTTTTGATTTTTTCAAAAATATCCAAAGCGATAATTTTTGGTTAATACCCTGCTAAAAAAAGCGGTGCAAAATTAGGGTTATTTGCGCATTTGACAAAAGCTATTTTTTGGCCGGTGTTTTTGTGAGTCAATTTGGACAATATACAGGAATTTTTTTCATTTTGTTGACTACCCTATTTCAATATCTGATAATTGCCCGTATTGTATTACTTTTGCCGGATGTTTTGGAGAATTTTAGTTGTAGCGTTGATTTTAGCCACGAGTGTTGGTGTTTCATCGTGTAGTAAATATAACCGATTGCTCAAGAGTCAGGATGTCGAACTGAAGTATCAGAAGGCATTCGAATACTACAACGCAGAGGATTATCAGCGTGCACTGCCTTTGTTTGAAGAGCTTATTGCACTGACTCGGGGAACGTCGAGAAATGAAGTCATCTATTATCACTATGCATACTGCTATTTTGGTCTGCGCGATTTTTATTTGGCCAGCTTTTACTTCAACACCTTTGCTAAAACGTATCCCAACAGCGAATACGTTGAGGAATGCGCATTTATGGCGGCCTACTGCCACTTTATGAATTCGCCGGGTACATCGCTCGATCAGTCAGACACACGACGTGCAATCGATCAGTTTCAACTCTTTATGGAGCGCTATCCCGAAACCGAGAGAAAAGACACGACCAATGCGCTGATCTCTGCGTTGGTGAGTAAGCTCGAAGCTAAAGCCTACAACAACGCCTTGCTCTATCATAATGTAGAACAGTATAAGGCCGCAGTGATTGCATTGAATAATGTGCTAAAGGATTATCCTAACTCACAGTTCAGAGAAGATGTCTTGTTTTTGATTCTCGACAGTAATTACCAGCTTGCTACCCGCAGTGTGCAGGAAAAAAAGCAGGAAAGGCTGGAGTCAACTATAAAATCTTATCATAACTTTGTGGATGCTTATCCCAACAGCAGAAAAATTCGCCAGTCAGAAACTATTTACGGCAATACCGTGAGCGAACTGGAAAAACTTAATCTTTAAATTTACACCCGATGTCGAGCAATTACAAGAACACATTAGCCGCCAGAGATACGATTACACGCGATGTTAAGGAGCTGGTTTCAGAAACCGGAAACGTCTATGAGGCCATTGCCATTATCGGCAAACGGGCAAACCAAATCAGTTCAGAACTTAAAGAAGAATTGAATTCTAAACTCGAAGAATTTGCTACATCGCAAGATAACCTTGAAGAGATTTTTGAGAACCGCGAACAGATAGAAATTTCGAAATACTACGAAAAATTGGCCAAGCCGCACGCCATCGCCATTCAAGAGTTTGTCGATGGAAAAGTATACTTCCGCCGACCGGACGAAGCAGAAGCTACCGTCCCCCATTCCAAATAAACATGCTGAAAGGTAAGCGCGTAATTCTTGGGATCTCCGGGAGCATAGCTGCCTACAAATCTGTTTTTTTACTACGTGAACTCGTCAAAGCCGGAGCAGAAGTGCAGGTTATTATTACCGATGCCGCCAAAGCTTTTGTAACCCCACTTACCCTGTCCACCCTTTCGGGAAAACCCGTGTTGTCGGACATGGTGCAGGACGAGTTACTTGGTGTTTGGAATAACCACGTAGAACTTGCCCTGTGGGCAGATCTGATGATTATTGCCCCAGCTTCTGCCAACACCATGGCCAAAATGGTGGGTGGGCAATCCGATAACCTGCTGCTCATTACATTCCTTTCCGCTAAATGTCCGGTGTTTTTTGCCCCGGCAATGGATCTGGATATGTATCAGCACGGTTCCACAGGTGTTAATATGGACAAGCTGATAGGATTTGGGCATCATTTGATTCCGTCCGAATCTGGTGAACTCGCCAGCGGACTACAAGGCTTGGGCCGAATGGCAGAACCGATCAACATTTTGCATTTCATCAACGAGTACCTTCAGGCACAATTACCACTTGGGGGGCTGCGTGTTTTGGTTACTGCTGGGCCAACCTACGAAAGAATCGATCCGGTGCGATTTATTGGTAATTTCTCCTCTGGAAAGATGGGCATCGCCATTGCCGAGGCGTTTGCCGAAAAAGGAGCACAAGTCATTTTGATTTGCGGACCAACGTCAGTTCCCGTTTCCCATGAACGTATTCTGCAAATGGATGTGGTTAGTGCAGAAGAGATGTTTGAGGCCTGTAAACAAATGCACCAACAAGTAGATATTATTGTGAAAGCTGCCGCTGTATCCGATTTTAGACCAGCCACGATAAACGAACAAAAAATTAAAAAGGCGGCACACGAGGGGATGACGATTGAATTGGTGCGCAATCCCGATATTTTGCATTGGCTTGGACAGCACAAACCCGAAAAACAGATTTTGGTTGGATTTGCGCTTGAATCAGAAAATGCCGAGGCCAACGCACAGAAAAAACTGAAAGCAAAAAACCTCGATTTGATTGTGCTCAACACCCTTGAGGATACCGGAGCCGGATTTGGGCACGATACCAATAAAGTGTACTTTATCGGGCATGAGAATAAAACAATTAGTTTTGAGTTAAAGTCAAAACGCGAGGTAGCCGAAGATCTCGTGCAGCACCTTCAAAAAATGATGGCATGAAACCGAAATTCCTGATTATTCTCTTTACCATTTTCCAGTTTAGCTTATCTGCACAAGAACTTAACTGCACGGTTGAAGTTATTGCACCTCAAATTCAGGGAACCCAAACCAGAATTTTTGAAACCCTCGAAAACGTGATTTTTGAGTTCATGAATAACCAGAAATGGACCGGCGACGTTTTCAATGTGCACGAACGAATAGAATGCAATTTGCTGCTGACCATCACCGAAGGCACACCAACTTCAACCGAGTTTAAAGGAACCTTACAAGTACAAAGCTTCCGCCCGGTGTATAACAGCAGCCTCAAGTCGCAGGTAATTAATTTGGTGGATGAAAACATAGAGTTCTCCTTTCAGGAAAATTCCATTCTGCGGTTTTCACCCGACTTTTTTCAGGAAAATCTCACCAGTGTTTTGGCTTATTACGCCTATATGATTCTGGGCTACGACTATGATACTTATAGCCCCGAAGGTGGATCTAGACACTTTTCCATGGCCCAGCAAATTGTTAACAACGCGCAAAACGTTTCCTTTCGTGGATGGAAAGCCTTTGAAGACAGCAGAAACCGTTATTGGTTAGTAGATAATGTGTTGCACCAGAGTTTCCGGCCTTTTCGCGAATTGTTGTACACCTACCATCGTCTTGGCTTAGATGTGATGTACGACGATTTTCCCAAAGGACGTGAGAGCGTGATTGACGCCCTAAAGGCACTTCGCACGGTGCATCAAATCAAACCTTTGTCGTATAACGCACAGGTGTTTTTCTTGGCTAAGCACTCCGAGATTATTAATGTTTTTAGTAAAGCACCCGCTCCCGAACGAAATGAGGTGTATGGCGTTGTCGAAATTCTCGACCCCGGAAACCTGTCGAGATACAACAGGCTGAAATCCGGCGGGTAATTCACAGGTCAGGATATTAAACTATGCTCCGGCAACTTTTTATTCAGAACTACGCGCTCATTAATGAGCTCAAAACCGAATGGTCAAACGACTTTACGGTCATAACCGGAGAAACCGGTTCAGGAAAATCCATACTGCTCGGTGCATTGGGGTTAATTCTCGGTAAAAGGGCAGACACTTCGGCCTTGCGTGATGCCACACGTAAATGTGTGGTAGAGGCACAGTTCGATCTTTCGGGATTTGACGTTAAATTGTTTTTCGAGACCAACGACCTGGACTTCGAAACCATCACCACACTGCGACGGGAAATTAATAATAGCGGGAAATCGAGGGCATTTATCAACGATACACCGGTAAATCTCACCCAACTCAAACAACTGGGCGAGCGACTGGTGGATATCCACTCACAACACGAAACATTACTGCTTCGCAACAGCAACTTTCAGCTCAACCTGCTCGACAATTTTGCTTCTATCATTCCGCAGGTTCAGCGTTACCGCCAACAGTTCAAGCAGTGGAAACAAATGGAAGCCGATATCCAAAAGCGTCAGGAGCAGATCAGGCAACAACAGCAAATCAGGGATTTTAAATCCTTTCAATTACAGGAAATTCTCGATGCCAAATTGCAAACTGACGAGCAACTGCAGGCAGAGCAGGAGCTCAGTTTGCTGAACAGTGCTGAAATGATAAAGGCCGCACTTTTAGATGGTGCCGGAGCGCTGTACTCGGCCGATGAGAATGCCACTAACATATTGAAACATGCGCTCCAATCACTGGATGGGGTACGCGATAAATCCACAGAGATTTCACAGTTATATGACCGGTTACGCAGTGCAACGATAGAGATAGAAGATATTGGGCGCGAACTGGAAAGCAGTGGAGAAAACTTGGAATATCATCCCGATCGGGTAACCCTGCTGGAAGAAAGGTTGGATGTGATTTATCAGCTTCAGCAAAAACACGGCGTGTCAACGGTAGAAAACTTGCTTCATATCGCCGGTGAAATAGAGCGTGAACTCAGCAGTCACACCGTTCGCGAAAACGAACTCGATAAACTACTTGAGTCGGAAGCGAAACTCGCCAAAGAAGTGTTGAGTATGGCCCGGTTTATTTCCGAAAACCGACAGGAGAAAGCAGTGCAACTGAGTAAAACCCTCACCAAAGTTCTCAATCGTCTGGAAATGAAGTCTGCTCAAATCACGGTGGAAGTCATCGAAAATGAAACCGCCGATCAGAACGGAATCAACGCGGTTAACTTTCTACTAAAAGCCAACAAAGGTCACGACTTTAAACCCCTCGAAGCTGCCGCAAGTGGAGGGGAGTTGTCACGCGTGATGCTCGCGCTAAAATCGGTAGGTTCGGAAGGAACAGATCTGCCCACGTTAATTCTTGACGAGATAGATAGTGGTGTATCAGGAAAGGTAGCCAATGCCATGGCTGATTTGCTTCACGAAATGGGGCAGCGACGTCAGCTTATTTGCATTACGCACCTGCCCCAAATTGCCGCACGCGGAAAAACGCACTTTAAAGTTTCCAAAGCCGAACAAAAAGAGGTGACCATTACCAGCATCGAAAAGCTCGATTACAACGGAAGGATCTACGAAATTGCCGGAATGCTCAGCGGTTTTGACACCTCCGACGCAGCAATCGAAAATGCACGTACCTTGATGCACCTGAACTGACCGGCTATTTTTTATATTTGTCGGCCACACAAACTCAATCTGTATGTCAAACCAGTTGTTAAAAGGAAAAACCGGAATTATTTTCGGCGCGCTCAATGATCAGTCAATTGCCTGGAAAGTGGCTGAAAAAGCACACGCAGAAGGTGCTAGATTTGTTCTCTCAAACGTTCCGGTTGCCATGCGACTCGGTGCAATCAACGAGCTTTCAGAAAAATGCGATGCCCCGATTATCCCGGCAGATGCAACATCCACAGAAGACATCGAAGCACTTTTGAATCAGTCGATGGCGCATTTTGGCGGAAAAATCGACTTTGTTTTGCATTCCATCGGGATGTCACCCAACGTGAGAAAAGGAAAGCACTATACCGATCTGAATTACGACTGGTACCAAAAAACCCTCGACATTTCGGGTGGCTCGCTGCATAAAATCCTGCAATCGGCCCTGAAGCTCGATGCGCTCAACGAATGGGCATCGGTGGTTGCACTAACCTATATCGCTGCTCAGCGTGTGTATCCCGATTACAGCGATATGGCCGATGCGAAATCACTACTCGAGTCCATTACCCGTGGCTTTGGTTATCACTACGGGCTAAAAAATAAGGTGCGGGTCAATACCATTTCTCAATCTCCAACACCCACCACAGCAGGAACCGGAGTTGGCGGATTTGATAAATTCCTCGCTTTTGCCGACTCCCTTAGTCCACTTGGAAATGCCGATGCCGCCGCTTGTGCCGATTATTGCGTGATGATGTTTTCTGATTACACGCGCTACGTCACCATGCAAAACCTCTATCACGATGGTGGTTATTCATCTACAGGCGTTACAACAGAGGTGATGGATAAATTCTGATTCTGCCCTTCGCGCCGGCTGGCTGCACGATGACTTTGCCGACTTTCTGAAAAGTAGTACTTTAACACGGTCAATAACCACCATTTAACCATGATCGCGCGATTAAAGTATTCACTTGTACTGTTTTCCTTACTTGCTCCGCTGCTGGCTGTTGCGCAAATTGAGCGCAGTGCATTTACCGCTTCAGGCCGGGGCGTTGCAACCACCTTTGTGCACGATTATCAAGCCATCGGAATTAATCCGGCCAATCTGGCGTGGACCGATCAACACAAGCGTCGTGTAACGTTTGGTTTGGCCGAAGGTGGAGTTTCGCTGTATTCCGAAGCCTTGGGACGAAAAGAGTTTCGCGAGCGCATCCTGGGGTTTGATCAGGAAATGACCATGGCCGAAAAAGTGGAGTTTTCTCGTGAGTTTGCCAACACCGAACTCTCCATGGACGTAGATATGCAATTGTTGGGATTGGCACTGAATTTTAACGATCGCAAATGGGGCGCACTAGCGTTGAATATCCGCGACAGAATTCACGTCAATTCGGTAATTAGCTCAGCGGCCACCGACATTCTATTTCTCGGCTGGAACGCCAATTACTTTGACCACCTTCAACTGGATAGTGAGAACGGGCCGATCATTGAAAATACCGAAAACCTGTCGCCCGATGTGTTGGCCCGGGTAGTGAGGGGAATCAGTTCGAGCAGCCGGTTGGCGTCAACCATTTTTGGTGGCAGCCACATCAAATCACTTTGGTATCGGGAATTCGGTCTATCGTATGGACGGGAAGTAATTTCCGGAAACAACTGGATGATCGGTGCAGGCGTTGGATTAAAGTATGTGCAAGGAATTGCCTTTCTGGATATCGAAGTCACCGACAGCGATTACACTGCCATTGGCGCTTTCTCTCCGTCATTCGGGATTGATTATGGCGATGCGGAAGATAATAACCCCTCGAAGGTTAGACCAAATAATAAGTCCCTTCCCTCGGCGGTCGGTTCTGGATTCGGATTGGATTTCGGTCTGAATTTTCAATACCAGGAAAAACTGCGCATCGGTGTGGCTGTCAATAACATCGGTTCGGTGATATGGGATGGCAACGTTTATCAAGCGGAAGATGAGTTTATTATTGATATTGAGAACGATGGAATGAACTCGCTGAATGTGATTGCCGAGGCAGCGCATTTCGCCGGCTCCAAAGGGGTATTCAAACAACAAGGAGTAGCCTCAGAAACCATTGCCCTACCCACTAATTTCAGAGGTGGTGCATCTTATGCTTTTACCGAAAGGCTGCACGTAGGAGTAGATTTTTTGTTTTCCCTCAACGACGCGCCGGGCAGTTTCCGTAAGCCGGTATACGGCATTGGCGGAGATTATTCCCTCTTAAAATGGCTGCGACTTTCTGCTGGATATATGGGCGGAGGAAACTACAACCATCGCATCCCGGCTGGAATTACGTTTGTGGTGGCCAACGGCACTTGGGAAGCAGGAGTTGCAGCGCGCGATTTGCTCACCTTTGTCCGAAGGGATCAAGCCGTGCTTTCGGCAGCCGCAGGTTTTCTGCGATTCAGAGTTGGAAGCATCCGCCCGCCCATAGCAGAAGGAATTTACGAATGAGAACATTGCTGTTGATGGTAATCCTGGCGGTGTGCAGCGGAACCTTGCCAGCGCAGAGTGTTAGAAAACTGGTAAAAACTGGCAATAAGCTGTATGAAAAGCAGCAGTTTCACGAGGCTTTTGAACAGTACAATCAAGCCAGAATCCGCGATCCAAAATCCTATGACGCCTATCTGGGAATGGGCAAATGCCTGATGAAACAGCATCAGGAAAATCGCGCGATAGACGAGTTTAAACGCGCCGCTGCTTTCGGGATAAAAAAATGGGAACCACACTTTTTCCTTGGCAAAATATACACGGCAACCGGCGATTGGAATGCAGCAGAAACCCATCTCAAAACGGCCGCATCGCTTGGGCGAAAAAACAAGGAAGTGAAACGTCATTTGTTTCGGGCGCAATTACATGTCGGTCAATCTGCTAATGCCCTGATCACGGCCGACGAACTGATTAGACGCGAGAAGAAAAACCCATATTACCAGTTTTTAAAAGCAGTGGCACTCGACAGTCTGCAGCAATACATTTCTGCTGAGGAATTTTATTCACGAGCCATCCAAGCTGATCCGAATCTTGCAGAGGCGTATGTGGGCAGGGCTCATGCAAAGTTTAAAATGGGTAGAATCGCCCAAGCCCTTGATGATTGCAATTCGGCAATTGAAATCAACAACACCCTGACCGTTGCTTACTTAATGCGTGCCGACCTGCATTTACATACCGGGGATGTCGACGCAGCTATCCACGATTTAACACATGTGCTCGCTACCAATCCATTACATATTGAAGGTCGCCGAAGTCGTGCCAAGGCATATATCACAAAGGGCCAGGCTCAGGAGGCAATAGCAGATTGGACCGCGCTGATTAATCATTATCCCGATGATTTTTCGGCTTTACACCACCGTGCCGCGGTTTTTGAGGCAATCGGTAATTATGAAAGTGCGGTGCGCGATTATCAGGAAATGTTGCGAATTCATCCCGGACAAGAACAGGTCATGACTTGGCTAAATCAGGCACAGGAAAAAAGGTTTGAACAGCATCGCGAAAGCAATCGTCCCGAATTAATAATCGAGTCTCCGCGTGTGGATGAGCTGGGTTTTATCGAAGTTGAAGATGAGGCAAGCCTGTTGTCGATTTCTGGATACATTCGTGACGAGAGTTTCATCCAATCCATTACGGTCAACAATCACGCAGTGGAGTTTGCTGCCGACAGTCACAACCCTCAGTTTAAACACAGCATACCGTTGTCAGGAATAAATGAAATTTGGGTTAAGGTTATCGACGTATATGCTAATGTGACGGAAATTTTGTTCCCGATTAAAATAACAGAATCAACCCCACCCGAAGTCCTTTTACTTTCACCTTTTGCCGATGAAAAGAACACCATAAAAATCAGTCCAACGGCCAAAAGCTTTCAGGTGACGGGTCGCGTGTACGATGACAGTCCGGTCAACAGTATCGTCGTGGGCGAGGTAAGTGCATTGTTTGATTCCGCGCAACTCAACCCTCGATTTTCCGCAGAAGTTCAGCGCACCGATCAGGACCAACTATCGATTACAGCTACAGATTATTTTGGAAATACCACAGCGGCATCTTACGAGATTCAGTACCATGCTTCTACTGTACATGCCGATCAGGTGATGGGCCGTACTTGGGTGGTTTTTATTGAGAATTCGCACTACGAATCTTTTGCTGTGATCGATGGTCCTGAACGAGATGTGACATTGATGAAAAATGCACTAAAAAATTATCAAATCGAGCATTTTATTCACAAAAAAAACCTGAGTAAAACCGCGATGGAGCGCTTTTTTTCGTTGGAGTTGCGCGATTTAATCGAGGCCAATCAGGTCAACAGCCTGCTGATTTGGTACGCTGGCCACGGCAAGTTCATCAACGATACGGGCTATTGGGTTCCCGTAGATGCCAGTCGTGATGTGGAATTTAGTTTTTACAACATCAATGTTTTAAAAGCCGGTTTATTGACTTATTCAGACCATTTAAACCACACACTGGTGGTAACCGACGCCTGTGAAACAGGATCTGCCTTTGCGCAAATCGGCGAACATGAGTTGAGTGAAAGAGCGTGTGGCCAATACGATGCGCTCGGGTTGAAATCTTGGCAGACATTTTCGTCAGCGGGCTATGAGCAGGCATCCGATCAGTCGCAATTTACCCTAACCTTTGCCAATATGCTCGCCAATAACCCCGATGTGTGTATGCCGATAGAAAGGATCGTGGAAAGGGTTTCGGAAGTGGTGAAGAAGCAGAGCAATCAATCGCCAAAATTTGGTGTCATCCCCGGTATGGGCGACGAGAGCGGAACATTCTTTTTTATGAAAAAAAGCCCATAATTTGATGCGAGTCGTTCAGAAGCGAAATTGGTACCTGTTGTTGCTGTTGATTTTGTCTGTTTCGTCGACAGCTCAAAACTTGTTTTTTCAGGTATACAGCATTCGCGATGGTTTGGCGGCATCCAAGGTTTATTGCATTCAGCAAGATGTTTCTGGCAAAGTATGGCTCGGTACCGTCAATGGCGTTTCGCTTTTCGACGGTTATCAATTCCAAAATTTCACTACCGACGACGGTCTGGCTCCCGACGGGGTGAGAACCGCTTACCGCGATTCGTCGGGTGCGATCTGGTTTGGCCATTTCGAAGGAGGAATTTCACGGTTCCGCAATGGAAAATTCGAACAGATTCACCTCAGCGGGTTGCAAGGCCAAGGCCATATTTACGATTTTCTGGAATTGAAGAAAGGGGAGATGTGGATTGCATCCAACGGCTTTGGTGCCATCCATATTTCTAATGCTTACGATGATGCAGACGATCTCGAATATAATCAGTTTATGGGTGCACAAGGCCTCGGCGATCGTGTGTTCGACCTGTCCAAAACCCTTTCGGGCAATTTGTTTTTTGTCACCGATGTGGGCTTGCGAAAACTCATCGATGACCACACCTTTGAACCCTATCAACCGGGGGGAATGTCCAATATGTTTCAACTCACATGCATGCTCGAAGACCGTCGCGGAATGCAGTGGTTTGGTACCCACAACGGCGGACTCTATCGCTATTCACCTGGAAATTCAGATATCGAGATCTTCGATGTGGTGGACGGTCTGGCCCACAATTTTGTGTTTTGCCTTCAGGAAGATCACGAAGGGAATATTTGGGCCGGAACATACGGCGGCGGTATTTCGGTAATCAACCCCAATGGAAGCATCCGAACCATGAGCAGCAGCAATGGCTTGCCCGATGATAAGATTCAGAGTCTGGCAACAGATCACGAAAATAACATCCTTATCGGTACAAACGACAATGGATTGTTGGTTTTTAAATCATTTCAATTTGAGCATTTTCCCTTGCCCGATCAAGTCGGTGCCCGTCGTTTCAATGCACTCACACGCACTACCGATGGCAGCTTGTGGATTGGAACAGAAAAGGGGTTGATTAAAACCGACCCGTCGTGGCAATCATTGGAGTGGTTTGCCGAGTCACACGGGTTAAGCGACCCAAACATCAATGCCATCGCTGTTGACAAATCGGAAACGCTGTGGGTTGGTACTGAGTTTGGCGGATTGTTCAGCTTTTCTCCTGACCGGTCTGCATTTCAATCGCATTATTACATCAATCAGTACATCACACAGTATAAAATAACCGATCTGTGTGTGGATGCAGATAACAACCTTTGGATCGGTACGCTTGATGGGCTGTTGAAGTTTGAAATTGACCAAAATTCGCTGGAGCGCTTCAGCCAGCGTGATGGCCTACCGTCGAATCACGTGTCGGCGGTGGCTCCGGGCATTTCTGGTGATGTGCTGGTTGGATTGGTGGGACGTGGAGCGCTGCAGATTCAAGGCGAAGAGATAACCACCTTAGTTCCTACAGGCACCCCGTCAGCATTTATGGAAGACAACACCGGCGCAATCTGGATCGGGATGGAAGGTGAGGGAATTCATATTCTCAATCCAAATCAGCAAAATCTTCACCTGACCAGAAATGAAGGATTGATATCCAATGCCATTTCCTCCATCGACCAAGATGAATGGGGCATGATCTGGATTGGCTCAGCGGTGGGAATTTCAAAACTCAACCCCGAGGATTTGAATATTCAGCACTTCGAATACTCGGCGGGTTTTTCGGGAGTAGAAATCAGAAAGCGGGCATCGCTCAATGAAGGAAACCAAATTTGGTACGGTACGGCCAATGGCGTTTTTCGCAATCGTCCTGCCCTCGAAAAACAAGGGTTTGCTCCTGGCGAACTGCTGATCAACAAGGTGATGGTAGAAAATGAACCCATGGGTTTGTCGGAAATTCACGATCTGAAGCACAACCAGAATGAGCTTGAGTTTTCTTTTCTCGCAGTAAGTTTAACCGACCCGCAAAACGTTTGGTATCGCACCCGACTGGAAGGACGCGATGACAACTGGACGGCGTGGACCAAAAACCGCAGCGTACTATACAATGGATTGCCCGAAGGAGTATACCGCCTTCATGTGGAGGTTCGCAACCGTTGGAATGAAACCCGCGAACTGGCTGCTGCCGTTGACTTTGAGATTCATCCGCCCTGGTATCGCAGCACTACGTTTTACGTTATCAGCATTATTTTTGGGGTCGTTTCGCTTGTTTTGTTCATCAAGCTGCGTGAAAGAACGCTGAAACGAGAGAAATTAATTCTCGAAGAAAAAGTGCGTCTACGCACTAAAGAGGTAGTGGAAAAAAGCGAAGAGCTAGAGAAAAAGAATAATGATATCCTCGACAGTATCAATTATGCGCGGCGCATTCAGGAGGCCATTTTAATTCCGCATTCCGTGGTGGCGTCATACGGTATCGAAGCGTTTATTTTGTATCAACCCAAGGACATTGTCAGCGGCGATTTTTATTGGTTTAACAAAATTGGTGACAAGGTGCTTTTTGCTGCTGCCGATTGTACTGGCCACGGCGTTCCTGGTGCTTTTATGTCGGTGGTGGGGTACAGCCTGCTCGATAAAATTGCCATCGAACTGAAAGAAACCCAACCCGAAGTAATTCTCCAGGAAATGAGCTTTGGTGTTGAACGATTTCTTAGACAGAAGGAAAATGATAAAATGCCAAAAGACGGCATGGACATGGCCTTGGGAGTGTATGATCAGCGCGCTAAAACCCTTGATTTTGCAGGGGCATTCAACCCGTTATACTTGGTGCGAAATGGGGAATTGACCGAGTTCAAAGGCGATCGCTTTTCTGTTGGAAGTTACGATCCAGACAATGAGAAACAATTTGAAAAATACAGCACTGAAATCTGTCCTGGTGACTGCGTTTATGTCTTCTCCGATGGTTTTGTCGATCAATTTGGCGGTCCGGATTATAAAAAGTTTAAGTCGAGGCAGTTTAAGAAATTGCTGATAACGCTTGCTGAATTGCCGCTGCACGAACAACAAAGCCGCTTAGAATCTGCACTTAACGACTGGATGGGTGATGTAGACCAACTTGATGACATTCTGGTGATTGGAATTAGATTCTAATCGCTATTAGAGTCATAAAAATAAGATGAATAAGCGCTTATTGTCGATGAAATTAGTATTTTTACCCACGAAACCAATAATTCGGCAAGCGAATGAAACCAGTTGTTGCCATCTTTATCGTTCTCTTTTTTTGTGCGAGCCCTGATATCAGCGGTCAATCTGCAAGGGAGTATTATAAAATTGCGGTTAATTATGCAAAGGATAACAATTACAGTGAAGCCGTTTCGCGGTTTACCAAAGCCATTGCAGCCGACCCGGGATATGAGCGTGCGTATGTTGAACGCGCCAAGGCCTATGAGGTTTTAAAGCAACCAGAAAAAGCCGCAGATGACTGGATGCAGGCCGCCGCATTAGGAAGAAAAAAGGGAGACTATTATCTGAATGCCGCCATGCGCTATTTCGAAACCCAGCAATTCCAAAAAAGTGAACAAGCGCTGGATAAGCTCGCTGAAGTCAATTCAAAAGATTTATCGCTTTGGCAATTGCGCTGTCGCGTATATCTGGAAACCGGTAATTTTGTTCGGGCGCACCAAAGTGCCACCAATGCCGCCAACCAAAAGCGTACGGTGCATAATATTTATTGGCTGGGCGTAGCCAACGACAGTCTCGGAGTTTACGAAGAAGCCGAAGCGCGATTTAAGGAAATTCTCAATGATAATCGCCTCTACCGCGATGCGTATCCCGCGTTGATTTCGGTTCAGCTCAAACGATACGATAAGTTAACTTCTCCTTATCAGCAGGCTGAACTGTTGAAAGAAGCCCATGAGAAATGCAATACGGGGTTGGAGATTTTTCCCGATTTCAACGAGTTGAATGTATTGCGAAGTCGCGTGCATTTCTACAATCACGAGTATTCGAAAGCCATTGACGATGTTTCAAAAGCCATTGCTATTGACAGCGATAATTTAGCCTTGCGCTTTGCGCGGAGCAATTATTACAGCAAGTTTGGCCAACATCAAAATGCGGTGAACGATCTTAATCACATTATCCGCACGCATCCAACTAATGCCCGCGCTCATTATCTAAAAGGCTTGTTGCTCGAAAAAAGTTTTGAGCACCATCAAGCTCTGGCAGCTTTTGAGGATGCCATGCGATTGTCACACGATACCCAAACGGAACAGTATATAACCTATCGCGATGCCCGCGACAGAATTTTGGAATTGAACAGCGAAAGTGAGCTGCCCGTAATCGTTCTGCACCATCCTGAGCTGGATAAGCATAATCAAATCCGGGTAAAACAATCTACCGATTCATTAGAAGTAAATGGAATGGTGAAAGATCAAAGTAGAATTCGTTTTATCACCGTCAATGAGTTTAATGCCAAATTTAACCGGAGCAATAATAATCCCGAATTCTCTATTGTTGTCCCGATATCAGGAGTCAACAAACTGGTGGTTGCAACCTCCGATTGGTATAACAATACGGCAGCAGTAGCCTATGATATTCTCTTTGCCGAAGCAAACCAACCGGAAATCCTCATCACCGAGCCCTACGTTTCTGATCTCAACGAATTATATATTCAGCGCGATGCACAGCAAATTAAAATCGAAGGCAGAATTACCGACGAAAGTGCAATCCGCAGGGTTCAGATTGAAGGCGTAAATGCCAGTTACCCGGTGGATGAAATCAATCCGCGATTTGTGGCTTATGTGGATGTTACCAATAAAGACCGGCTTACAGTTATCGCTGAGGATTTGTATGGCAACGTCAGTGAGCAACAGTTATCCATTATCCGAACCGATGCAGAAATTGTTGCGGATAACCCAATGGGAAAAACGTGGGTGGTATTTATAGAGAATTCGGCATACAGTTCTTTTGCCCAAATTGACGGCCCGCCCAAAGATGTAGCAACCATGAAAAGCGCCCTTGCCGGATATCGGATTGATAAAGTAGTGCACAAGAAAAACATGACCAAAAATGAGATGGAGCGCTTCTTTTCGATTGAGCTTCGCGATTTGGTTCGTCAAAATAGTGTCAACAGCTTGTTGGTTTGGTATGCGGGGCATGGCACCTATCTGAGTGATATCGCTTACTGGATTCCGGTTGACGGACGCCGCGATGATGAATTTACCTATTTCAACATCAACAACCTGAAGGCTGGAATGCAATCATATTCTAAATACATCACCCACACGCTAGTGATCACCGATGCCTGTGATGCAGGGCCCTCATTTGCAGATATTACCCGCAGCGATCTGAGCATTATGAGTTGCAATAATTGGGAAGCAACGAAACTGCGGTCGTCGCAGGTGCTGTCAGCGTCGGGTTATCAGCAGGCCACAGGACAGTCGCCCTTATCGCAGAAATTTGCGGAGTTACTGTTGCATCAACCGGATGCCTGTATGCCGATTGAAAAGGTAGTGCTCGAAATGAGAGACGACTCGGTTTCTCCTGTAAAAGCTCCACGACTGGGAGTGATTAGCGGAATGGGGCATGAAAACGGCACCTTCTTCTTTATGCGTGCCGGAGATTAATACGGTTAATTTGTTGGTGAATTTGTTTAAACTCACTGACCATCATGGCGGTGGCGCCCCAAATGATGTGCTGATTAATCAGATAACAGGGCATCAGTACACGAATGCGTTTGGTTGGAATATCAATTTTATGCTGCGTCACCACCTTGTCGTCAAACAAGTGGAGTAGCGGTACTTCAATTAACTCCTCAACTTCAAAAGGATCGAGATCAAAATTGGGACGCTCAGTGAGATACCCTACCACCGGAGTGACGAGATACCTGCTCGGAGGAATAAATACCTGACTCAGCCGCCCGATAACCTTCACTTTTTCGGGCACAATTCCCAGCTCTTCGTGTGATTCGCGCAAAGCCGTTTCTTCGGGTGTTTCCTCATTTTCGCGTGCTCCGCCAGGAAAACTGACCTGTGCACTGTGCACTCCCCGGTATTTGGGTCGCAACATCAAACTGGTGTAAATTTCCCCGCGATGTTCGTACAACGAGATCAATACACTGGCGTATCGCACGTTTTTAACGGTTTTTTCAGCTTCCTTGGCGTTGGGGCGTTGATAAGACATCATGTGCCTGTGTGCTTCAAAACCCGGCAGTTCTCCTGCAAGTGCAGCATGTAATTTAACGACAAACTCTTCGATCATAATTCAAAGTTACCTTATTTTTGTAGGTATGACCCGAAACAAAAACACCAAACGCCCTCAGTTTCCACCGGTATATCTGGCAGATGGATTCGGTTTGCTTACCGTGGGCGGAAAGCTTAATCCAGACTGGATTATGACTGCCTATCGAGAGGGCATTTTTCCGTGGTTTAACGAAGGTGAACCCGTCATGTGGTGGTCGCCCAATCCGCGGATGGTGCTATTTCCTGATCAATTGAAAGTGAGCAAAAGCACGCGAAATGTGCTCAATCAACAAAAGTTTGTGGTCAATTTTGACACTTGCTTCAGCGATGTCATTACCGCCTGTGCCGAAACACCGCGAAGCGACCAAGCAGGAACATGGATTACAAAGGAGATGAAACAGGTGTACACCGAATTACATGAACGGGGCGTGGCACATTCCGTAGAAGTGTTCGATCGTTCTGGAAATCTTGTCGGCGGTTTATACGGATTGGCCATGGGGACGTGCTTTTTTGGCGAATCGATGTTTTCGCGGCAAAGCAACGCCTCAAAAGTGGGCTTCATAACGCTTGTTCGCTGGTTGCAGCAATCAGGCTACCGCTTTGTCGATTGTCAGGTTAGTTCGCCATATCTTCAAAGCCTCGGCGCGGAAGAAATCAGCAGGTCGTCATTTATCGATCTGCTTAAGGCCAATGTAGATGAAAAAGGAGTAGAAGGAAAGTGGCATTACCCTTCGTACCAGAGCCGGTAAACCATGTTGGCGTGATCGTCAGAAATGAGCATCGATCCGTCGTCGAGCATCAACAAGTCTACCGGTCGTCCCCATGCAGCAGCTCCTTGTAGCCATCCCGTGATAAACGGCTCCCAAGCAATCGCTTTTCCTCCGTCCATTTTTACCCTCGTAATCCGATACCCGATCGGAGTGGTGCGATTCCATGATCCATGTTCAGCAATAAAAATGTCTCCTTGCAAAGAATCGGGAAATTGCACTCCGGTATAAAACCGCATTCCTAATGTGGCCACGTGTGGTCCCATCACTTGTTCGGGTGGCGTGTAGTCGTCGCAATGGTGATCTTTAAATTCGGGGTCAACAATATCGCCCTGATGGCAAAACGGATAACCGAAGTGCATGCCTTTTTTTGGCGCTCGGTTCAGCTCATCGCCAGGCTTGTTATCACCCATGCGGTCGCGACCATTATCGGTAAACCACATTTCTTTTGTTTCAGGATGCCAATCAAAACCAATGGTGTTTCGCACGCCGTGGGCAAAAATTTCAAAGCCTGATCCATCGGTATTTACGCGGCAAATGGTAGAGAAAATCTCCTCTTCACTCAGGCACTGATTGCAGGGCGCACCCACACCAAAGTAGAGCTTTTCGTCGGGGCCCATATTCATGTATTTCCAACCGTGGTGCCGTTCAGTAGGTAGGTTATCGTAAATGATTTCAAAATTCAGGTGGTCGTCATTGAGCCGGTTTTCTATATCGCGATAAACCACAATTTTGTTGAGTAAAGCCACATATAAATCGCCGTTGTGAAACGTGATGCCGTTGGGTGTATCGAGGTCTTTTGCAATCTCGATGTGCCGGTCGACAATAAAGTCGTTGTCTTCATCAATCAGCGCGTGCAGTTTACCGCTTTTGCGGGTCGAGACGAAAATCAGCCCATCGTGTGCTTTGGCCAAAGAACGGGCATTATCCACGTTCTCGGCATAAATAGCGATACGAAATCCCTCCGGAAGCTCGAGTTTATTGATGTCAGATTTTATCGGAATGGCCGGTGGATAACATAGCCCCGAAGCAAATACCAGAAAAATCAACGGAAAAGCGAGAAGTGTAGACGTTTTCATCTGTTGAAGATATAAATAGTGCGGTAAAAATGAAGACTTTACTCAATGTTGGCCATGCCTTTTTCAAAGGTGAATTTCATTCCAACGTAAAAAGTCCGTCCGGCTTGGGGGTTAAAATAGCGCCCGTTGAGCCCGTTCAGACGGTAAAACGACGAATACTGTTCATCCATCAGATTTTCGCTTCCCACATAGAGATCGATCAGGTAGCGTTGCCCGATTGGTAGTTGGTATCCCAGGCGCAAGTCGAGCAGCCCATAGGATTGCGACCAAGCGGTGTTGGCATAGTTCAGCGAAACGGGATCAAAAAACCGGTAGCTCGTGCGGATGCTGAATCGGTTTCTCAGTAGAATATCTCCCAACAGGCTATAGGTCACTTTCGGCACTCCGGGAATTTCATTTCCGCTGAAATCTTCATTTAGGGATACAAACTCGTTGAAAGTATAATGTTGAATACCGAGGTTAAAGCCGACATTGATGGCCGACAACATGCGGTGTGGCTCATTCTGATGTCGGAACTTTATTTCAGATTCCAAGCCACGCAGTTCAAGTGATCCGAGGTTGCTAAATCGGCTAAATCCAAGTGAATCGGGATTTTCGGTAATGGCATTTTCGATTCGGGTGACATAGCCGTTGAGCGTGATGTAAAATTTATCGAGCAATAAACTTCCGCGAACGCCCAATTCAAAATGTCTGCTTTGTTCGGGCTGCACTTGCGGACTCATCTGAATTTCCCACAGCGTTGGCGTAGAGAAGCCGCGGCTGGCCAGCGCATAAACCAAATACTTATTGGTCAGCGAATACCGCATTGAAATCTGTGGCAGCCATTGCGGCTCAAAATGGCGGCGCAACGAAGGATTGCCCATAGCGGGATCCTCTAGCATATTTTCGCGATCAAAATAATTGGCCATCAATCCGAGCGACGCGTCGATTTGCAGCTTTCTGCGGAAGTGAATTTTAGTGTTTAAAAACAGGTTAATATAACGGCTCAATGTTTCGTCGCTGTATCGAAGATCACCGGCATCACCATCAACGAGGTCAAACTCTGCCAATGCGTTGAGATCGCGTTGAAACTCTCCACCGAGGATGATATTCACACCAGCATCGTCATGGTCGGCTTCAAAGCCAAACAAGGTACGCGCTCCATAGGCTGTAGCGCCTTCGTCTTTTAGTCCGTTGTAAAATTGCGACGTTCCAAACGGATTGAGTTTGGTGGAGGTGTGCAAAAATACGGTCGAAAAATTATAGAAATGATCAGTGATGTGGATTTTATGCGATAAACCCAAACGCAGCCATTTCCGGTCCACGCGGGTGTTGTTTTCAACAGCGTATGGCACGGCCGAACGCGGATTGGTAGCCATGGTGAGCGAGTCGATTTCGCCCGGCAAACCCCACGAGCCGTCGTAATACATCAGCATAAGCTTGGTTTCGCGGTGACTTTCGGGCCGGAATCGCGCCACCAAATTGAGCTGGTCTTTCCGAACTTGTTCCTGCTCTCGGTAGCCGTCGTGGCGAAATCTAAAATAATGCAGCGAAATGGCTGTTTTTTTTGAAGCAGTGAGCAGCGAAATAGTTTGTTTCTGCATGCCGTACGATCCCAGTTGTAGGTTGGCCGAGGCATTCATTTTTCCGTAAGGTGCGGTTTTACTGCGAAACAATATGGCACCGCCATGACCTTCGCCGTAAATACTTCCCTGTGGCCCTTTCAACACATCCACATGTCCAATTTCTTCGGGGTCGATCAGCTCTAACGCACTCGAACCGTCAGCCAAGGTAAGTGGGATTTCGTTCCAGTAAATCTGCAGGTTTCTGACCCCGAACGGCGATCGCATCAGGCTGCCTCGAATGGACAAACGCCGCGAACCGCCGTCGCCGCGCGATTCCATCAAAACGCCTGGAATGGTATTGAGGGTAGATTGAATGGAAGCCGCTGAATGGCGTTCAAAATCGCCCGATTCGATGGTGCTGATTGTCTTTGGAGATTCAAAGCGTCGGGTTTCCTGCGTGTAGGCAACGATTTCAACATCGCGAAGTTCGATGGCTTTACGTGTGAGCCGGATGTATTGGTTGCCCGAGGAATCGAGAATGATTTTTCGCGGAATGTAATCCAGACGCGTAACCAATATCGTATCTCCAGCAGCGATATTTCCGTGCAGAATCAACCGGCCAAAACGGTCGCTTTGGTATTTACCACCGGTGACTTTGGTTTCGATAAAAACACTGTCAAGGTTTTGGTGGGTTTGACCGTCGACAAACTGAAATCGAAAATCTTCTTGACCCTGTGTGGTGGTGATGAAAGCAGAAATTAAGAGTCCAAATGCCCAAAGTTTCCGGCTAAAAACAGCGCAAGGGAATCCAAGTTTGGGGAGCAGAGCCGGAATGTTTTTCATGCCGTGCTAGTTTTCCGGGGCAGGTTCAAATTTCAGCGAAATCGAGTTGACACAATAACGCAGTCCTGTGGGCCTCGGCCCGTCGTTGAACAGGTGACCGAGATGGCTTTTGCAGCGTGAGCAGATAATTTCGGTACGCTTCATTCCGTGCGAGTGGTCGTCCACTTTTTCGATGTGATCTGTGTTTGCTGGCGAGTAGAAACTCGGCCAACCCGAACCCGATTCGTACTTGGTTTCTGAATCGAATAATCTGAGTCCACAACCGGCACAAAAATAAGTGCCTTCGTCTTTAAGATCCCAGTATTGACCAGTGAACGGGGGCTCGGTGGCGCCACCGCAAAGCACTTCGAACTCATCCTGTGTCAACCGGGCTTTCCATTCTTCATCGGTTAAGTTCCATTCGGCAGATTCTTGGGCAACCGCACTTTTTTGTGGCTGCTTTGGTGATTGCTGGGCACACGAAATGAATGCCGGGGAGAGGAAAAGCAAGAGCACAATTATTCTGATCATCTTCAAATATTTGCGGATTTTACCCTACAAGTTACGGATTTAGGGTTAGAATGCCGCGCAAGAAAAAGGCAGAAAAAGTTTTGCTACGATGCGTCGTAATCCACAACCATCCGCGGTGTTTGGGGATGCGATTGGCAGGTGAGGATATAGCCGTCTTTTACTTCTTTATCTGTCAATGCATAGTTCACTTCCATCTCTGCTTCTCCTTCAATGATTTTTGCGCGACAGGTGCAGCAGGATCCGCCGGTGCAGGCGTAGGGAACGTCGAGGCCTGCATCAATGGCAGCGTCGAGGATGGTGATTCCCGGATCTACAGTGATCTCGGTTTCGTCGCCGTCGAGGATGATGCGCACTTGTGAACCTCCGGTTTCTGGGCTTTCCGTTTTTTCGGCAGCACTTGCCGCTTCCGAAGGAAGTGCAGTAGTAAACAGTTCAAAGTGAATGCGTTCTTTTGCGATATTCTTGTTTTGCAAAATTTCTGATGCCGATTCAATCATCTCCAGCGGACCGCAGAGAAAATATTCATTGGCCTGCAAAACCTGCGGATACTGAGCAGCGATGGCTTCGATTTTTTCGCGGCCAATACGCCCTTCAAACAGCGGATCTGAACTGGGCTGGCGACTGTACAGAATGTGTGCTTTAAAACGGTCGGAATACTGGGTTTGTAGTTGTTCAATAGCGTCCTTGAAAATAACCGACTGCGTGTCTTTATTTCCGTAGAATAAGGTGAAATTGCTGCCCGATTCTGTTCCGAGAACCGTTTTCAGTATCGACATGATGGGCGTAATGCCACTTCCGGCAGCAAAGGCAACATAAGATTTACGATTGGAAGGGCTGAGCTCCGTATTGAAATTTCCGAGCGGAGGCATCACCTCTACGGTTTCGCCGGCGCGGCTTTTCTGGTTGAAATATCCGGAAACACGGCCTTGCGGAACTTCCTTGACAGCCACGCGAAGGGAATTTTCGAGCGGGCTGGAGCAAATGGAGTAGGAGCGTCGCAGCTCTTCACCGTCAATATTTAGTTTGAACGTAATGTACTGTCCGTGTTTGAATCGAAAAGTGTCTTTCAGATTATCCGGAATATCGAGTTCGATGGAAACAGCTTCGGGCGTTTCGCGTCTAACTTCTTTTATCTTGAGTGAATGAAATCGAGACATGCTTATAATTTGGGTGCAAAATTAGCATTTCTTCGAGGCCTGCCAACGCTATCAATTGTCCAGGCCGCGTGTAATTGCAAATGATTAAAACTTATTAATGGATTAGTAATTCAGCAACGTCCCGAGGCGATCTGCCACCTTATCGGCATTCGGTATCATGGTTTTTTCGAGTGTGGAATTCAACGGAATAGCCGGTACATTTTCAGAACCAATAACCATCACCGGAGCGTCGAGCTGCTGAAAGCAACTTTGCTGAATGCGCGAAGCAATGCTTTGTGAAAAGCCGTTGTTGACGGGTTCCTCCGTTACCACCAAACATTTTCCGTGTTTACTGACAGCAGCAAAAACCATTTCTTCGTCCCACGGAGCCAGGGTTCGGAGATCGATGATTTCAACTTTACCTGCAAACTTTTTCGATGCAGTGAGGCTCCAGTAGACTCCCATTCCGTAGGTGATGATAACGGCAGATGTTCCTTTTTCGACGGCTTCATGATCTGCTGCCAAAATCTGGCGTCCTTTGCCGAAAGGAATAACATAATCTTCGGATGGTTCGATGCACTTTGCGGGTTCGGTTCCCTCAATTTTACTCCAGTAAAGCCCTTTGTGTTCGAGCATCACCACGGGGTTTGGATCGTAAAAAGCAGATTTCATCAGGCCTTTCAAATCGGCACCATTACTGGGGTAGGCCACTTTAATTCCTTGAATATTAGTCAACACAGACTCTACGCTCGAAGAGTGGTAGGGCCCGCCGCTTCCGTAGGCACCAATCGGAACGCGAATCACTGAACTCACCGGCCATTTGCCATTGCTTAAGTAATACGAACGACTCACTTCGGTGAAGAGTTGGTTGAGCCCCGGCCAGATGTAATCGGCAAATTGAACCTCTACCACTGGCTTACAGCCTGTGGCCGCCATTCCAACAGTGCTTCCGATAATGAAGGCCTCTTGAATGGCCGTATTAAACACGCGACTGTCGCCGAATTTTTGAGCCAAAGTGGCCGCTTCGCGAAACACCCCTCCGAGCCGGCCGCCCACATCCTGTCCGTACAACAGACTTTCGGGGTGCTTGGCCAGGATTTCCTGCACGGCAAACAATCCGCAGTCAACCATCAGGGTTATTTCCTTGTCAGCGGGCTCGCGTTCCCCTTTTTCTTCAGTGATGGGCGTGGGCGCAAACACATGTGAAAGCAAGTCTTCGGGTCGCGGATCTTCGGCTTTCTGTGCCTTTTCGTAATCGGCTTGTACCCTATCTATAACGATCTGATTTTCCTTGTTGAGGGTGTCTTCGTGAAATCCGTTATCCAACAAAAGTTGTCGCAGTCGAGGCAGTGGATCGCGCAGTTGGTGTTCTTCCAGATCGTGGCGATACCACTCACGACGCACACCAGAAGTGTGATGACCGAGCAACGGCACCTTGGCATGTAATAAGTATGGTTTTCTTTCGGTGCGAATGTAGTTCAGCGCCTCCTCAATGGCCAGATAGCTTTCGGCAAAATCGTTTCCTTCGATGCTTTTGGCTTTGATGCCATGAAAACCCTGAATGTATTCGTATGCATTTTGAGCCCGTGTTTCGGCAGCCGTTGCGCTGATGTCCCATTCGTTGTCCTGAACCAAATACAGAATTGGAAACTGCTTGAGTCCGGCCATTTGAAAGGCTTCGGCTACTTCGCCCTCGGTTACTGAAGCATCACCGAGAGAACACACGGCAACAGGTTTATCTGCTCCGTTGTATTGTGCCAGGTTTTGTGTTTCGAGATACTGCAAACCCATAGCAACTCCAGTGGTGGGAATGGCCTGCATTCCTGTTGCTGAGCTTTGGTGAATGATTTTGGGCTGATCTTCTCGCTTTAGGCTCGGATGGGAATAGTAGGTTCTTCCACCGCTAAAGGGGTCGTCTCGTTTGGCGAGCAGTTGCAGCATGAGTTCGTAAGGCGTCATTCCGATGGAAAGCAGGATGGAGTCGTCGCGGTAATAAGGAGAAACAAAATCCTGAGGATTGAGCTGCATTCCGAGTGCCAGTTGAATGGCTTCGTGACCGCGCGAGGTAGCATGAACGTATTTGCTGGTGACCTTGGCATTTGCCTCGTACAGATCTGACATGGCACGAGCCGTACACATCAGTTGCCAGGCCTTAATTAGTACTTCTGAAGATATAGCTGTGGTAGGAGTCAGTGTGTTTTCGACTTGTTTCGACATGTTTAAACGAGTTGAGGTGCAAAGTTACTGAATATAACCCGTGGTGCAGAATGGGTTTTGTAGAAATGGGTGGGCGGGGAGAAGCAGGGTTAGTTTGAATATTCTGCCTTTAGGATTTTAATAAATTCTTCGTTGAATAACCGAACCCCTTCTTGGTTTAAGTGGTGTGAATCGTAAAAATGAAGTGAATCGTTGAGTATAATCAGGTGATTGAAATTGAGGTATGATCCATACGATTCCATCAAGCGGTCATACTCAGCAGAATTGGTGTAGTTGCGATAATGTCCAGGGGGTATTGGTGCAAAGACCAGAATGGTTTTTATGCCTGAGTCATTTAATAATTTTAGGTTTTGCTCGAAAGTCAGCAGTTGATTTTCTTTCCATTGCCATTCTCTGGGAGTTGTGTTTCTTACCGTACGGTAATGCTCCAGCTCCATTTCAACATAACCTCCAGAAATGTATTCATCTTTTCCATCGATTGGATGCTGAACATATTTGTTCTTTTGTCCGGTAAGGTCAAACCAAATTGAAGGTATCAGCGTGTTAAAAACCTTTAAGCCAGGAGTTTTGAGTGCCAAAGCCAGACTGTGCTTATCAACAACATCACTCGACAGCAGGTCAACTGACGATTCTATTCCATCGGTATTAAGGTTGCCGGGGTATACTTCATAAATCACGAGTTTAGGATTAAGTTGATCCAAATAACGTTTAAGAAGCGCTTGCGTTTGAACAGGCGATTGAGCGCTTGACCCCAAGTTAAATACTTTCCACCCTTCGGCTTCAAAAATTCTGGTGTCGAAGCCCCGATAGGTGTGTGAGGAACCTAAAAACAATAGATCAACATTCTCGGTGTTGCGCACTTCTTTAATGCGGGTGTGCATATATCCGTACGCATCCATATTGAAATAGATATTTTGCTTGAAAGGTTCGGGAGCCCATGTGGTGATAATAATTAAAAGCAACAAGTACCCGATCACCGCGAAAACAGCGAACTTCAACAACTTTCGGAAAAGGCGAATTATTTGCGTGCTCATTCCTTAAAATTGAAAATAAATAAATGGTGTTTCACTGGTTTGAGCAAATACGCCTATCAAAAATATCACGAAAGCGTAAAACGACCACCGCCAGGTTGTATGTTGTTTAATTAGCATTTTTTCAATGGCATATTCGCGCGTTCGGCCTATCCATTCTATTGATATAAAGAACGCTATAAGGGTGAACATTGCGATGGGATGAATTCCTGACCCGATAAAATGATGGCCTTGTGGTAGTGTAAAAAAGGAATAAGAAAGTGTGCCCTTTAAATATTCTATAGCGTGACTAACGCTTTCGGCCCGAAAAAACACCCATGCCAGCACCGTTATGGCAAAGGTCGATGCCATTTGAACCAATTCCTTAACAGTAGGAAATAAGCGTCCTTGGGCAACTGTATCAATGTTTTTTCGATTTCGGTTAGACAGCAGTAGCGGCAGAAAGTAAAGCGCATTTAGGGTGCCCCAAACAATGAAAGTCCAGTTTGCTCCATGCCAAAAGCCACTTACAATGAAGATGATAAACGTATTTCGGATCTTTTTTCTGAGCGACCCCTTGCTGCCTCCAAGAGGAATGTAGAGGTAATCGCGAAACCAGGTGGAAAGCGAGATGTGCCATCTTCGCCAGAACTCTGCAATATCACGAGAGAAATAGGGGAAAGCAAAATTGCGCATCAGGGAGATTCCAAACAAACGTGACGTTCCGATGGCGATATCAGAGTATCCTGAGAAATCTCCATAAATCTGGATGGCAAAAAACACAGCGCCTAAAAACAATACGCTGCCGGGATAACTTTCCGGACTGTTGAAAATCATGTTGGCAAACGTCGCCGCATTATCAGCAATGACTACCTTCTTAAACAGACCCCACAGGATTTGCCGGAGTCCGTCCACAGCCTCCCTGTAATCGAAATGTCGTTTATTTTCAAACTGCTTTAAGAGGTTGGTAGCCCGTTCAATTGGACCCGCCATTAGTTGTGGAAAGAAACACACAAAGGCCGCAAAAGCAATAAAATCACGGGTTGGTTTCAGCTTGCCTTTATAAATATCTATCGTGTAGCTCAGCGTCTGAAAGGTGTAGAAGCTGATTCCGACTGGCAGGATAATGTTTAGGGTGTTCGGGCTGATTTCATTGCCAAATAGTGAAAATGCAGCAACAAAATTTTCAACAAAAAAGTTGTAGTATTTGAAAAACCCTAAAAATCCGAGATTTACTACAATACTTATCCATAACAAAACCTTCCTGTTGCTTTGCTTTTTTTGGGTATCCATGGTTATCCCTATCCAATAATCAGTAAGGGTGCTGAACAAAATAAGGGCAAGAAAGCGCCAATCCCACCAGCCATAGAAGACGTAGCTCGCAACAACTACAAGCAGGTTTTGTTGCTTAAGGTTACGCGCGGTAACAAACCAATAAATTACAAAAACGATAGGGAGAAAAACCGCAAAATCCAGCGAGTTGAAGAGCATACCCTGTTAGTATAGTTTTTTGGAAATAAGCAATAAATGTAAATACATTTCTTTGTAGCGCATTACCCGTAATATTAATTGCTGCATGGATTTGATGTGCTGTAATTAGGCATGCAAATAAAACGATTTGTATGCAGTATTAACAGAAAAGTAGGCCTGGTTCTTCATTCAGGGCAATGTACGAAATGCCCAATAAAATTGCCAATTCGACGTGTTTAATGCAAATAACCAACAATGGGCCAATCTGACAAGTTTTTTTCACAAAAAAAACCGCTCCATTTCTGAAGCGGTATTCTTGTTGTTGCTGTTTGCAGCTCAAATAGGGGATTCCAAATCAGCCGTTCATCGAAATCAAAAACTCTTCATTGCTTTTGGTTCGGCCCAACTTATCCTTGATAAATTCCATGGCTTCGAGCGGGTTCATGTCGGCAAGGTGCTTACGCAAAATCCACATGCGTTGCAGGGTGTCTTTGTCGTAAAGTAAATCTTCGCGGCGTGTTCCCGATGCGGTTACATCAATAGCGGGGTAGATTCGTCGGTTAGAAATCTTGCGGTCGAGTTGCAGTTCCATATTACCGGTTCCTTTAAACTCTTCGAAAATCACCTCGTCCATTTTAGATCCGGTTTCGGTGAGGGCAGTGGCCAGAATCGAAAGCGAACCGCCGTTTTCAATTTTTCGCGCCGCTCCGAAAAATCGTTTCGGCTTTTGCAGGGCATTGGCATCCACTCCTCCGGTCAATACTTTTCCAGAAGCTGGCGACACGGTATTGTAAGCCCTTGCCAGTCGGGTAATCGAGTCGAGCAGAATCACTACATCGTGTCCGCATTCAACCATTCGCTTGGCTTTTTCGAGCACCAGGTTGGCAATTTTCACGTGTCGGTCGGCCGGCTCATCAAAGGTAGAAGCAATCACTTCTGCATTAACATTGCGCTTCATGTCGGTAACCTCTTCCGGACGTTCGTCAATGAGCAGAATGATCAGATATACCTCCGGATGGTTCGCTGCAATGGCGTTGGCCACGTCCTGCAATAAAATGGTTTTACCGGTTTTGGGTTGCGCCACAATCAATCCGCGTTGTCCTTTTCCGATCGGAGCAAACAAATCGACCACGCGGGTAGAAAGGTTGCTTTGCTTTCCGGTCAGGTTAAAACGCTCGTCGGGAAACAGTGGAGTGAGGTATTTAAACGGTACCCGATCGCGCACAAAGTCTGGATCACGTCCGTTAATTTCAAGCACTTTTACCAGCGGGAAATACTTTTCGCCTTCGCGCGGCGGACGTACTTCGCCATTGACAGTATCTCCTGTTTTAAGCCCAAAAAGTTTAATCTGCGATTGCGAGATGTATACATCGTCGGGTGAGTTCATATAATTGTAATCCGAGGAGCGCAAAAAGCCGTAGCCGTCGGGCATCACTTCAATAACGCCTTCGGTTTTCACCACATTGTCAAAGAAATAATCAGGCGCTTTTTCCTTTTGTCGTTGTTCTTCGCGCGGTTCTTGTTTGCGCCCGGGCTGGTCGGTTTCTTTTCGTTGCTCGCCGCGTTGCTCATTGCGATTTCCGTGTGGCGGTTTGCTGTGTGGCGGTTTGCCGTGAGTCGGCTTATTGTCGGTTGCGGGCTTATCGTCGTTACCGCTTTTTTGATTTTGATCGTTTCGCGACACCTTTTTGTCCCCGTTTTGCTGATCGCTGCGGTTTCGGTGGTCGCTGCGATTATCATATTTTGAATCGCGCTGGGGAGGAGAGGTGCGGGTTTCTGGTTTGGGCTGTGGTGCGGAGTCGCGAGGTGGAGTGGGCGCAGGGGCCGGCTCCTGAGTAGTTTGATTTTTTTCGGTGCTGGTTTCTGTAGGCTTTACATGCTCCTTGTTAGAGGAAGCAATGGGTTCGGCCTTGGCCGGTGCACTTGATCGGGAACGTCGTGGACGCTCGGGAGAAGCTGGTTTTTGAGGAACCTCGCTTTTGGCCGCTGGCTTAGTGGAAGTTACCGCTTGTGGGTTCACTGCCTGTTCGTCCAGAATTTTGTAGATGAGCTCTTGCTTCTTTAAGGACTCAGTTTTAGTGATTTTCAGCGCTTTAGCTAAATCACGGAGTTCAGTAACTTTCTTACTGTTAAGTTCAATAATGTCGTACATCAAATTGGATTCTGAGAATTCTTGATTTTCAAGGAAATGGTTTGGAAGTTTCCGGAGCTTCGGATAATGTTTTGAAGATGAATGCCGGAACTGTGGTGCAATATTACGACAAATTTCATTTACACAAGTCCATTTTTATTTTTTTTACGTGCCCCATGCGTAGCCACAGGCGTTTTTCAGATTGTTATATTTGCGCCAAATCTATTGCAATGATACAGCGAATTCAAAGTGTTTATCTGGCCTTGGCCCTATTATCCATGGCATTGATGTTTGCTTTTAAAGTGGCAGGTGTGAATTCAGCGGAAGGTGAAGTTGTTTTAACCATCTACGGTGTTACTTTGGCCGATGCGGCGCTTAATCTGCCCATCTTAGCCATCCCTCTTTATGTTTATACCTTATTAATTATCGCCGTTCTGTTGGTGCAGTTGCTGATGTTTAGAAACCGCAAAACGCAGATGACCATTGGCCGTGTTTCCTATTTGTTGATTCTTGGATTTGTGGTTTTGGTGTATTTTGCTGCCGATCAAATGACACAATTAGTGGTGGCTACAGATGAACTGCGCTATGGTGCAGGGGTTTATTTTCCTGTAGCTGCAGTGGCTTTTGTTTTTCTGGCCAACCGATCTATTAAGAAAGACGAAGAACTGGTGCGATCACTGGATCGTTTGCGCTAACTTATCCTTATTAATCTGGCATTTTATCCATGGAGATTCCAAAACAATATAATCCCGCCGAATGCGAATCAAGGTGGTACGAGTTCTGGCTTAAAAACCAATACTTCAATTCGGTTCCCGACAGCCGCGAACCATACACTGTGGTGATTCCTCCGCCAAATGTTACCGGAGTGTTGCACATGGGGCACATGCTCAACAACACCATTCAGGATGTATTGGTGCGACGGGCACGCATGATGGGGAAAAATGCCTGCTGGGTTCCAGGCACCGACCACGCATCCATTGCCACCGAAGCCAAAGTGGTGCGCAAACTCCGCGAGCAGGGCATTCGCAAAGGTGATCTTAAGCGCGATGAGTTCATGGAACACGCATGGAGCTGGACCAACGAGCACGGTGGTGTTATCCTCGACCAATTAAAAAAACTCGGCGCAAGCTGCGATTGGAGCCGCACCCGCTTTACGCTCGATGATGGATACTACAACAGCGTAATCAATACTTTTATCGATCTGCACCACAAAGGATTGATTTACCGCGGAGCGCGAATGATCAACTGGGATCCTTCGGCAAAAACCGCCCTGAGCGACGAAGAAGTGATTCACCGCGAAGAGCAGTCAAAACTGTATCACATCCGCTATCAGGTGGAAGGTGAAGAAAACGTGTGGATTACCATTGCAACCACCCGACCCGAAACCATCCTGGGAGATACGGCCATTTGTATTCATCCGGATGACGAACGGTACGTTCACTTGCACGGTAAACGCGTCATTGTTCCCCTCATCGGCCGATCGGTGCCAGTTATTCTCGACGAATATGTGGATATGGAATTCGGAACAGGATGCCTAAAAGTTACCCCGGCACACGACCCCAACGATTATGTGCTGGGCGAAAAACACGGTCTTCAGGTGGTGGATGTCATGAATGACGACGGAACCATGAGCGAAGCCGCACAACTGTATGTCGGAGCAGACCGCTTTGACGTGCGCCAAAAAATTGCCACCGACCTTCATGATGCCGGCTATTTGGTGAAACAGGAAGATTACCAAAACAAGGTCGGTTATTCAGAACGCACCAACGTGGTGATCGAGCCACGCCTTTCAATGCAATGGTGGGTGAGTATGAAAGCATTTGCCGAACCCGCCTTGAAAGCGGTGGAAGAGGGCGAAGTGGGTTTTGTGCCCGAAAAATTCGCGAACACCTATCGCCACTGGATGGTCAATATTCGCGATTGGTGCATTAGCCGCCAGTTGTGGTGGGGACATCGCATTCCGGCGTATTATTACGGTCAGGGTGATAACGATTTTGTGGTTGCTAAAACGGATGAAGAAGCCCTTCAGCAGGCGCGGCAGAAATCAAATAACCACACCCTGCAAATGGCCGATCTTAAACAGGATGAAGATGTGCTCGATACCTGGTTTTCGTCGTGGCTGTGGCCCATAGCGGTGTTTGATGGATTTGAAAGCGAGGAGGAAGTGGATTATTACTACCCGACCAATGACCTGGTAACCGGTCCGGATATTATTTTCTTTTGGGTGGCACGCATGATTATGGCCGGATATCATTACCGCAACGAACGCCCGTTTAACAATGTCTATTTCACCGGAATTGTTCGCGATGCGCAGGGACGAAAGATGAGTAAACAACTCGGAAACTCTCCCGACCCCATTGAGCTGATGAATCAGTATGGTGCCGATGGCGTTCGCGCGGGATTGCTGTTGACCGCTCCGGCAGGAAATGATCTGCCTTTTGACCCGAAGCTGTGTGAGCAGGGACGCAATTTTTCGAACAAAATATGGAATGCGTTCAGGCTGGTGAAAGGTTGGGAAATCCAAAAAATGGAACAACCCGCATCAGCAAAACAGGCCGTGGCATGGATGAATGCAAGGTTTAGCGAGGCACTACTCGAAATCGACGCGAGCTTTGATCGCTTTCGATTGTCCGAAGCGTTGATGACCACCTACAAATTAATCTGGGACGATTTCTGTTCGTGGTACCTCGAAATGGTGAAGCCGCCATTCGGTGAAAAAATGGACGAAGACACCTATGAATCGACACTCGGATTTTTCGAAGGAATTTTGAAACTGCTCCATCCGTTTATGCCATTTATTTCAGAGGAAATCTGGCAGCGTCTCGACGAAAGAAAGGATAAAAATGACGCACTGATTGTGGCATCGTGGCCGGCTGAAGGCGAACCGAAAAAAGCGGTGTTGCGACAATTTGAAGTGGCTTCAGAAGTGATCTCCTCCATCCGAAATGCCCGCAAACGAAGCAGTATTCCATACAAGCAAAAACTCGAACTTTTTGTGCGCGCCAATCAGGAGTTGTCTCGCGATTTCGATCCGGTTATCATACACCTCTGCAACCTCAGCAAAATTGAATACACCGATCAAAAAATCGATCAGGCCCTGACGTTTCTGGTAAAAGGAAACGAGTATTTTATTCCGCTGAGTAATGAGCTTGTGGATGTAGAACAAGAAATTGAAAAGCTCGAAAAGGAACTGGAATATGCCCGTGGATTTTTGCAGTCGGTGATGCGAAAACTCAGCAATGAAAAATTTGTGGGCAGTGCTCCCGAAAATGTGGTGGCCGCCGAGCGCAGAAAACAGGCCGACGCAGAGGAAAAAATCCGAATGATTGAAGAAAAAATCAGCTCACTGAAGTAAAGCATTCGTATCGAGCGCATAGATTGCTTACATTTGGCATCACCAACCAGATTATTATGCGCTTATTATTGATTTTATTTATTGTTGGAGCGGGATATTATTCCGCCTTTGGTCAATCGTGCAATTTTTACACGGCCATGCAATATGGTTATACCGAAGAGCTTAATATCACTTACGGATCGGCCGTTGACTACGAAGGAAATAACGTATCGCTTCAACTCAATTTGTTTAAACCGGTGGGCGACGACAACAGCCAACGCCCGCTGTTGATATTCATTCACGGCGGTGGATTTACCGAGGGTAACCGCGATGATTTTAACGAACTCTGCCGCTGGTATGCCATGCGCGGATATGTTACCGCCACCATCAGCTATCGCCTGGGTTTGCACCATGTTATTCATCCGATTGTTGCTTGGGATCACCACGAGTTACTGCGGGCCAATTATCGCGGTATGCAGGACACCCGCGGAGCCATCCGGTTTTTAAAACAACGTGCCGATTTGGACTCAACGGATATTCACCGCGTGGGACTGATCGGCGCCAGTGCCGGTGGATTCATCGCACTGCACTCCGCATACGAAAACCTGCCCGAAGAGAAAAGCCCAAGTGCCTTTGCCATCGACCCGATCTTGTTTATCGAACGTCCTGACCTCGGACCCATCGAAGGAACCATGAACCTGAACGGCCACAGTACCGATGTGCAGGCAGTAGTCAACATTTTTGGTGGCATGCGCGATACCAGTCTAATTGCCGGCGCGGATGATGTTCCCGTTTATGCCTATCACCAAACTGGCGATCCGGTGGTGGCCTGCCATCGCAACAAACCGTATTGGGCCGACTTCCCCGATACCAATAACCCCGTGGTTGACGGCTCATGTGCCATTCAAGCCAAAACCCAGCAATTGGGCTTCTCATCCGAAAATGCGGTTTTTCATCTGTATGACGGAAATGAGCACGATGTGCACGATCTGGTGCAGCTCGACGCAGAAATTGCCATTTTTTTAAATGAACACTTGTGTGATGTGGTGTCGGCGGTGGCCAATGAAGCGGAAGTGCAACCCGTTAATGTCTATCCCAACCCCGCCGAACACGAGTTGTTTATTGATGGGCATAAAATCCAGCAGGCACAGTTGATCAGCATCACCGGAAAGCTGGTATTGAATGAAGTGTTTGCATCGGATGACGTTCGAATTGATGTTGCTGCATTTCCACGTGGCCTTTATTTTCTGCGGTTGACTTCTGCCCGTGGCGATGTTTCACAACACAAAGTGGTATTGAAATAATACCATTGAAAGTGCTAATGCTTTTTATTGCATTAGTCGATAAACGAAACTTCTAATGTGCCATGAGTGCCTTTCGTAAAAAGGGTTGACTCAAGGAAAACAGGTTTTAATTTCCCTTCTGATCTTCCATTAACTGCTGAAGTTTCTGAAAAAACGGATGATCGGGTGGTGCTTGATTCACTCCTCCAATACTTATGAAGTTTTCTCCATCGCGAATCAGGTATTTTTTTCCTGCTAATTTAAAATTCAGATGCCGGAAAGGAATAACCCAACCGATAGTTTCAAGAATGGAACGGAAGTGAATGATGATTCCTTTAGGTCGCAGTTCGATATAACAATATTTTGTGGAGCGCTGGTAGCTGAGCAATTCCCACAACGCTTGCGAGGACTCGAGAATCTGCATTCTTTTCGAACCAATTCCACCCATTTTTATTCGTTGAAACCAGCCGAAAGCAATACCTACTTCACGGTCAGTTTCAGCTTTAATTTGTTGATTGTTATAACTGAAGTTGCGGATCATGGATTTTAATTTAATCAATTTTCGCATTATATAGACAACCCGCTGCGGGAGATTGATGCCTTTGTGGATAGCTTGCTGCTGGAGGAATTCGGTTTTCGGTTAGCCTACAGTGAATAAGGCCCAGAGCACTTTATCAGAATTTGTGCTTTTTTGTTGGATAGCAACTCAAGCAAAATCACACGACCTTGAAGTGGGCGTTGTGAGACGAACTGCCGTTAGCAACATGCTAAAAAAAACGGCAATAAATTTGGTATTCCGTATCTTTGATAAAAAGCTGAGCAAAATGGATCTACAAACTAGGAAAATAAAGTTCGTTCAAGAATTTTTAAAACTTCAAAGCGAAGAGGCAATTACCAAACTTGAAGATTTGTTGAAAAAGGAAAAGAAAACCGACATCGATGAGCACTTTAAGCCAATGACGGAAAATGAATTAAACGAACGAATTGACCAATCAGAATCTGATTTTAAGAATAATCGATATAAACGGACTTCAGAACTTTTGGCAAAATACGAGTAATGAAACTAGAAGTCATTTGGTCGGATTTTGCCGAAAAACAGCTTGATGAAATATTTGAATACTATAATGAAAAAGCAAGTACGAAAGTTGCAAGGAGACTGATTAAAAATCTATTGAACGAATCTAAAATATTGACTAATAATCCAGTTATAGGACAAATAGAGGAATTGCTCCAAGATAGGACAATAACTTATCGATATTTAATTTGTAAGAATCACAAAATCATTTATTCGGTTGACCAAGAAAACGGGTTTGTAAAAATCGCAGATATTTTTGACACCAGACAATATCCAGAAAAAATCAAACGCAATAAGTAAAAAAGCCAGTTGCCAACAATAGCTAAAAGCAAGCGGGCAGAAAGTGATATTTGAAAATAATACACTTAAAAAAAACTCCGTAACAGCCGACAAAGCCTGGGTTTCATCATTTTATTGATAAGTTGAGGAATGTACGGTTAGATGCAGTGTTTAATTGCGATCTTGCCAATCCAAGATCAACACGCATTGCCCTGATGAGACTTTGGAGGCAGACAACCCGCTGCGGGAGATTGATGCCTTTGTGGATAGCTTGCTGCTGGAGGAATTCGGTTTTCGGTTAGCCTACAGTGAATAAGGCCCAGAGCACTTTATCAGAATTTGTGCTTTTTTGTTGGATAGCAACTCAAGCAAAATCACACCACCTTGAAGTGGGCGTTGTGAGACGAACTAAGGTCAGCAGTAAGGTTGTATCTTTGACCGATTTTGCTCAAAATAAATAAGGATGTGCGTTTCAAATGAACAATAACCAGCCATTAGTTTCTGTGATTATACCTTGCTATAATGTGCAGCAATATGTCATTGATACGCTGAATTCGGTGGCTGAGCAATCTTATCCAAACCTGGAAATTATTTGTGTTGATGACGGAAGCGCTGATGACACTTTTCAAACAGTTAACCGTTGGATTGATCATCATCGCGATTTGCGTGTATTTAGCATTCAACAACCTAACAAAGGAGCCAATGCAGCACGAAATCTTGGCTTACAACATGCCCACGGAGAATACCTCCAGTTTCTGGATGCCGATGATATTCTATATCCTGATAAAATAAAACATCAAGTGGAATTATTTCGGCAAAACCCAGAAGCAGCTTTTGTTGCAGGAGCATATTACAAGCGGGCCGTCAATGGAGAAATCACTCATTTCGGGGTGGCTTCAGCCAACATGTTTTCTGTGTTTACAAGAACCGCCGGAAACACTTGTTCCAACTTGTTTAAATACCAGCCAGTGGCAGATGTGAAGGGATGGAGAACGGATATTTCCAGCT
>CAZARI010000008.1:61974-108299 GCA_964487545.1 uncultured Cryomorphaceae bacterium | reverse complement strand
ATTTCCTGCACCGGCAATTCCGACGGCAGCATCTCCGTATCGGTAAGCGGCGGCACGCCCGATTACAGTTATTCGTGGGTTGGTCCCGACGGTTTTTCTGCCACCACCGCCACCATCACCGACCTTGCTGCGGGAAGTTACACATTGACTGTCACCGATGCCAACGACTGTTTTACCACGGTTGTTGTTGAGCTGCAAGATCCGCTTCCCCTGGATCTATCAGCCGATGTAACCGACGTTACATGCAACGGTGTGTTTGACGGAGCGATTGATCTTACCGTCACCGGGGGCACTGCGCCCTACACCTACCAGTGGTCTGGTCCGGGAGGATTTTCCTCCACCGCTGCCGATATTACCGGACTGAACCTGGGCAACTACACGGTGCTGGTCACCGACTCGCTGGGATGCACTGCCAACATAAACTTTACGGTTGGCGCAGGCGAAGGAGTGATGGCCGATGCCGAAGTGACCGACGCCAGTTGCGATACCAACAATGGAATGATCGTCGCCACAGTATGGGGCGGCAACCCACCATATTCTATTTTCTGGGCCGGTCCCAATGGATTTGTTGGCACCACGCTAACCCTTACCGATCTTGAAGCCGGCACATATACCCTCTACGCGTCGGACTCACACGATTGCTATGTAGAGATGAGTGTTACGGTGAACAACCCCTCTGGAATTGAAATCGAGGGCACCGTGACGCATCCCTTGTGTGCCGGCGAGACCACCGGCGCCATCGACATCACCATGACAGGTGCTCAAGGTCCGGTGACCACAATTTGGAGCGGTCCGGGTGGATTTAGCTCTACCGATCTGGACATCGATAACCTGTCACCGGGCAACTACACCCTTGCGGTGACCGACACGCTAAACTGCCTGACAGAAGCCGTTTTCACGATCAGCGCACCTCCCGCACTGGATTTGTCGCTGCTGTCGACCAACCCATCTTGCGGATTGAGCAACGGCCAGGCCATCGCTGTGGTATCTGGTGGCACCGGCGATTACACGTACCTGTGGACCGATGCGGCCAATAACATTATCGGTTCGAGTAGTCAGATCACGGGCCTGCCCATTGGAACCTACACGGTGACAGTAGCCGATGAAAACGGATGTACGGTATCGCAGAGCATCGAGTTGAGCGAGACGGATATATCGATCGTAGGCATTGTCACCGATCTGAATTGCTCTGGCGACACCGACGGATCGATTGAAGTGACCATCACCGGCGGCGCACCACCGTACACCATCAACTGGAGCGGTCCCGAAGGATTTGCCTCTACCGACGAGAATATTTTTAATCTGATTGCCGGCACGTACACGCTCACGGTAACCGACTCGCTGAACTGTACAGCCATTGAGGAGTTTACCATCACTGCACCGGACTCAATACTTGTTACCCTGAATGCTGTGGATCCACTGTGTGCAGGTGATTCAAACGGAACCATTCTCACCGGAGTTTCAGGGGGAACCCCCGGTTATCAATTTTCGTGGAGTGGGCCGAATGGATATACCTCTACAGCACAAAATCTGGCTGATCTGAGCGAAGGAACATATAATGTACAGATTACGGATTCGGCAGGATGTGAGGCACAGGCCGAAGTAACGCTGCAGGCACCAGCTCCATTGGTCGTATCGGCAGCACTTGAGCACGTGCTTTGTGCCGGAGATTCTACCGGAAGCATCTCCATTTCCATAATCGGAGGCACGGGAGCCTATACCGTGAATTGGACCGGGCCAAATGGTTTTGTATCGTCAGACACATCTCTAACTCATTTGAATGCCGGAACGTACGCGCTCAACTTAACCGACATCAATTTCTGTAGTATTGATACCACATTTGAAATTACTGCTCCCACCCCGATCAGTTCGTCGTTTGTGGTCTCTCAGGTTAGTTGTAACGGAACAGCCGACGGTGAGATAACCGCAATGATTGTTGGTGGCACACCGGATTATTCGATTGTCTGGACTGGGCCAGATGGATTTACCTCAAACGCAAACGCCATCGACAGTCTACAGCCAGGTGATTACCAATTCGCTTTGCTCGATTCTGCTGGCTGTACGTACGATACGATAATTTCCATTAGCGAGCCCATGATGCTCCAGTTGCAAACCATTATTACACCACCGCTTTGTCTTGAGGCGAACGGTGAAGTAGAAGTCGTGGTGCAAGGTGGAGGTCAACCTTATACCTACACTTTGGTGAACGATTCCGGAATGGTTATTTCTACCGATTCGCTCACGGTTGGTTTGTCTGCCGGATTGTACTTTTTAACGGTGACCGATGCCAATGGATGCGAGATTACAGATGGCATTGCGATGTCGGATGTGGGCGGTGAAATCCTTGCCGACATCACCGACGCTTCGTGTTTTGGAGCCACCGACGGAGCCATTGCCACCACAGTTTTGAATGCCACTGAGCCCCTTCAATTCACCTGGAGTAATGCTGCGGGCTTTGCCGCTGCCACACCGGATATCGTTGATGTTGCCGCGGGCGAGTACTTCCTCGTTGTAGATGATTCCGTGGGCTGCATTTATGTTGATTCTTTTGTGATTGGTCAGCCCGAAGAAATAACCATTTCTTCTGAAATCACCGGAATCTCTTGCTTTGGAGCAGACGGCGCAATTTCCGTTTCGGTCGCAGGTGGAACAGCACCTTATGAATTTGTGTGGAGTGGTCCCGACGGATTCAGCGCGGATACAGCAGTCATTTCAGGTTTGTCCGCAGGAGATTATCTGATAGTTATAACAGATGCTGCCGGATGTACAGATTCCATGACTTTTGTGGTGTCTGCACTCGAACCCTTGGCCATTACATTCGCTACCACAGACATTACTTGCTTTGGTGAGAATGATGGTTCCATTGTTGCCACAGTCACGGGTGGGTTACCCGACTATTCCTACCAGTGGATTGGCCCGGAGGGATATATCACCGATTCTGCTTCAATCAACGACCTTGTTCCGGGCTTTTACGAAGTGTTGGTGACCGATGCCAGCGGCTGTGAGATCATGGACGGTGTTTTTATTGAACAACCGGATGAGCTAATTGTGGAAGCCGAAAGCATTAACTCTACCTGTGGAAATCACAATGGCAGTGCAGTGGCTACTGCATCGGGCGGAGCGATTGACGGCAATTATCAATGGTTATGGCTCAATGTTGATGGCCAGATCGTAGATACCACTGCGGTAATCGAGAATCTGGCTCCGGGCATATATACGGTGACCGTGACCGACGATAACGGTTGTTCGGTATCCGAAATGGTGATTATCTCTGACACCGAAGGAGCAATAGAAGCAACAATTACTGCACCTTCGTGTGCTCAGGGTGACGATGGCGCCATTGATATTAGCGTGACAGGAGGGACAGAACCCTATACTTTTAACTGGCTCGGACCGGATGGCTTCACTTCTGTTGATCAGAACATCTCCGGATTGTTGCCTGGAATTTACACCGTGGAAGTAACCGACAGTTCGGGCTGCGTGTTTGTTGAGTCATTTGAATTGGATATTCCGGAAAGTGTGCAACTCAGTTTTGCGGTAACTCAGATTAATTGCAACGGAGACACCGACGGATCAATTGTGATGACGATCAACAACGGAACAGCACCCTACAATGTGCAGTGGGAAGGGCCAGGAGGATTTGCTGCTTCAGATAGTGTGCTCATAGATCTGGCTGCTGGAATTTACACCGTAAGCGTCATCGACTCTGCGCTGTGTGTGGCAACGGCGCAAATCGAAATTACCGAACCTGCACCGCTGGATGCGCAACTTGATATTGCCCACAACCTATGTAGCGATGATACCACCGGCGCAATTATCATCACAGTCACCGGAGGTCAATTGCCATATCAATACCAATGGATTGGTCCCGATGGATTTGAGAGCACCACGCAAAATCCTACGGACCTGGCTTCTGGGATGTACGAGGTGTTGGTGACGGATTCAGTGGGATGTACCGCTCAGTTTGTAGCAGTTGTCGAGAGCACATCGGCCATTTCGGTAGATATAGAGATCGCATCTGTGAGCTGTTTTGGTGATAATACGGGAAGTATTGTTGCTGCGATTTCGGGTGGGACCCCGCCTTTTGATGTCTTATGGACCGGACCCGACGGATTCGCTGCAACCGATTCCATCATTACAGACCTTGTTGCCGGATGGTATCAACTGACGGTGGTTGATAGCGTTGGTTGCGAGGTGATTATGGATGTAGAATTAATTCAACCGGATCAATTGCTGAGCGAGGTGGAAACCTCCAATGTATCTTGTTTTGGTGCTGCCGACGGTGCGATATCTGCAAACATTGCGGGCGGAACCGAACCATACGATTTGTTGTGGAATGGTCCGGAAGGTTTTACTTCCAACGCTACCGAAATCACCGGATTAATTCCCGGCGATTATACGCTGATCGTGACCGATAGCCTGGGATGTATCAATGAAGTTGACGTGAGTATCACCCAACCCGATTCACTTGAAATCACCCTCATTGCGCTGTACGACGCCCTTTGCAGCGCCGATAATTCCGGTGCAATTCAAGTGGAAGTGAGTGGCGGAACGGCTCCGTTGGCTTATGAGTGGACCGGGCCTAATGATTTTTCGGCCGAAGATCAGAATATCAGTGATCTCTTCCCTGGAAACTACTTCCTGACGGTTTCTGACAGTAACGGGTGTCAAGCCACCTTTGTTGCTGAGGTGAGTTTCACCTTTGAAGTGGATGCCAACGCCGGAGCTGATGTAGCACTTTGCGAGAACATTCAACCGATTGTGCTCATCGGAACACCGTTAAACGCAGATTCAACTTGGTGGGTCGGTCCCGATGGCGAGTTGTTGAACCATGCCGATACCGTTTCTGTATTGAAGCTTCCGGGATCCTATACCTACTACTACCATGTCAGCAACGGATTGTGTAATGATGTCGATTCGGTGACGGTGACGGTATACGCGCTACCTGATGTTGATGCAGGGGAAGATCAGACCATAATAGAAGGAGAGGAAGTGACGCTCGGAGGATCGCCTACCAGCTTAACTGCCGAGGCCTATTTATGGAACCCAAATGTCAGCATCAGCGACTCTACTGCCGCAAATCCCACCGACAGACCCCTGACCACTACGACATATGAAGTAGTGGTAACCGATTCAAACGGCTGCGTCAACAATGATTATGTGGTTATTACGGTGCGTCCTGATATCGGTATTTCTACCGGTATTTCACCCAACGGCGACGGCTACAATGACACCTGGATTATCGATCACATCGAGGATTTTCCGAACAATGTGGTCGAGATATACAACCGATGGGGCGATTTACTTTATCGTGCTGAGGGTTATAATAATCAAGAGCCATGGGAAGGATACTACAACGGAAAAATGCTTCCGGTGGGAACCTATTACTACGTGATTGAACTCAACGATGAACGATTTCCCGAGCCCTATACCGGACCACTAACGATATTTAGATAGCGCCATGAAAAAACTATATATACTGTTCTTTTTGTTGGTTTGCGCTACGGTAACTCAGGCGCAGCAACTGCCACAACTCACCCAGTATTATTTTAACGAATATGTGATCAACCCTGCTGTTGCCGGTCGTGATAATGTCTTTGACGTGCGCACTTCACAGCGACACCAATGGGTGGGAATTACCGACGCCCCGCGAACCTATACCTTGTCGGTGCACGGGCCGTTGTTTACCGATAAAATGGGTGTCGGTGCTTATGCTTTCACCGATATTGTTGGCCCTACCCGCCGAACTGGATTTCAGGCTTCGTATGCCTATCACCTGGCGTTTAGCGAAACAGCCCGACTGTCGTTTTCGGCCTCGTTGGGGCTATTGCATTATGCGCTGGACGGCAGCAAGCTCGATTTGCGCGATGAAGGAGATCCGAGTCTGGCCAATACTTTTGAATCGGAGCTTCACCCCGATGCCAAGTTTGCGGTTTACTTCTACACTCCGAAGTTTTACGCTGGCTTAACCATACCCAACCTGATTCAAAACCGGCTAAACCTTTATGAAGCCAACTCCATTGAAAACCGGCTGGTTCCACATTTTATGCTGATGGCGGGATACCGCTATGATATCAATGACGACTGGATGGTAGAGCCCTCTTTGCTGTTTAAGTATGTCAACCCCGCTCCGCTCAAGATGGATCTTACCGTTCGGGTTCACTACAAAAATATGATTTGGGCTGGATTGAATTACCGCACCGGTGAAGCCTTTGCTCCGGCGATAGGCTACACCCACAAAGACTTTTTATTCTTTGGCTATTCCTATGACATTCTTACTAATAATCTTAAAAACTATTCCACAGGGTCGCATGAAGTATTGGTTGGAATCAGACTCAACAAAAAGGTAGAGAAACCTTCAAGCAATGCTGTAGATTAATGCTTTAGCGGAGGTGGAGATATCGTGCTATGATGGTAGCACAAAACCGCTAACTTTGCATAAAACTTTTGCGATCATGTACATAGAACAGATATATACCGGTTGTCTTGCCGAAGCGGCCTACTATATTGAATCAGAAGGAGAGGCTGTTGTTATTGACCCCATTCGCGACACGGCTCCCTATCTGCGCAAGGCTGAAGAGCGGGGAGCACGAATCAGGTATGTGCTTGAAACTCATTTTCACGCCGATTTTGTTTCAGGGCATCTAGATCTGGCAGAGCGCGTTCAAGCAACCATTGTATTTGGCCCGGGAGCTGAAACATCATATAAGGCGCATATAGCTGAGGATGGTGAAATTATTCGCATCGGGAAGATTCACATCGAGGTATTACATACGCCAGGTCACACGCCGGAGTCGTGCTGCTATTTGTTATATGACGAGAGTGGAAAACCCCATTCATTGTTTTCTGGTGACACGCTGTTTATCGGAGATGTTGGCCGACCGGATCTTGCGGTATCAAGCGCTCTTACTGAAAGAGACCTCGCAGGTATGCTCTATGACTCACTGCGGAATAGAATAATGCCGCTCCCCGATGAGGTGATGGTTTACCCCGCTCATGGAGCGGGATCGGCATGTGGAAAAAACATCAGTTCAGAAACCTTTGCTACACTCGGTCATCAAAAGCTGCATAACTACGCGCTACGCGATATTTCGAAGCAGGAGTTTATTGCAGAAGTGACCACTGGCATTATGCCCGCTCCAGCTTACTTTGCCCAAAATGCAATGATGAATAAGCACGGCTATGAGCAGCTCGACGAGTTGATTACAGAGTGTGCAAAACGACTTTCGGCCCATGAGGTAGAGGTGCTCATCGACAACGGCGCCATGGTGATTGACTGTCGAACACCGATGGAGTTTGCCGCAGGTCATATTCCCGGTGCGGTCTTTATCGGTCTCGACGGCCAGTTTGCTATTTGGGCGGCCACGCTTATCAAAGACCTGCACCAGCCGATTGTGTTGGTGGCACCTACCAAACGACATCGCGAGGCTATTCTCCGGCTGGCACGCGTTGGTTTTGATGGCGTGCAGGGCTATCTGACAAAGGAAATGCGCGGATGGACCAAACGTGAAATGGCAACAATTGAAGAGGTCAATGCCCGTTTGCTTGAGCAGGCACCAAACCTCGGAAAAATTATAGATGTTCGAAAACCCGGAGAATACGAAGCGGGTCATTTGGAATCCTGCCAATTTAGCCCATTGGATTTATTGCCTGATAACCTCAGTAGTTTTGACCCATCAGATCGATATTTCATTCATTGCAAAAGCGGCTACCGGTCAATGATTGCCTGTTCGTTGCTTAAACGTGCAGGGATTGACGACCTTTACAACATCTCTGGCGGATTTGATGCGTTGCAAAATACCCGTCTGCCAATTACTTCAAAAACCAACGATCATATTCTAGCATAATGAAAATGTTAAGATTTTTATTTGTTGCTTTATTGTCTCTGCCATTGGTTGCCCTCGCGCAGAAATCTTCCGACGCACCCATTGTTCAACACATTACTCCCGAACAAATGCAGCAGATGATTGCCAACAAACCGGGTGTTGTACTCGATGTGCGCACTCCTCAAGAAACGGCTGAAGGCATGATCGATGGAGCCATTCAAAAAGATTTGTTTGATGATGATTTCGGAGAAACCATCAATCGCTTTGACCGAAATGTGCCGGTGTATTTGTATTGTGCATCAGGGGGCCGAAGCAGCGATGCCGCAGATGTTTTCATCGAATCTGGATTTAATAGCGTGTATAATATGACGGGTGGAATTTACAAGTGGGAAGATCAGAATTTGCCCATTGTAATACCAGAAAAATGAAGAACAGAGCCGTTGTTTCAATTGTTTTTCTGACTATTTTACTGTGGAATTGTCAATCACAAACAGCTACTGAAGTAAGTGAGGAGGCGCCAACTGCCAAGTCGGACTGGATGGATGCCGGAGCTGAAATAACGGCTGCTGTTGGAAAAACCCTGTTATCTACCGTGCAGCAAAAAATGGGTGAGGGCGGGGTAGAAGGAGCCATTGATTATTGCCGGTTGAATGCGCTTCCCATTACCGATTCTTTGGCTCGGCACTACAACGTGGAGATCAAACGCACGGCTTTGCGAACGCGAAATGAAAAGAATAAACCGACCGCTCCGGAGATGGAAGTGTTTACGAAAATGGCTACAATGCATACCCCAAAGCCCATACTGCAATTTGCTGATGGCCATCAACCGGTGTACTACGCGCCGATTACGCTCAATGATTTCTGTCAGGTTTGTCATGGAACTCTAGGCGAAACCATGACGTTTGAAACCGATTCGCTCATTAAAATGCACTATCCCCTCGATGAAGCCACCGGATTTATCACAAACGATCTCCGCGGAATGTGGGTGGTTCAATTCAACGAATCGTTGGCACAATAACCCATCTTTTATCCTTATCTTTTATATCGAAGGATTCTGCCCGCATTAATCTGTGCTCAGAATTCACTGATACCCAATTGACAAATCAAATTCAGCATTCATGTCAAAATTCAATGAAATGATTAATGGCAATCAGCCGGTGCTGGTTGACTTTTTTGCGGAGTGGTGTGAACCGTGCAAAACCATGTCACCTGTGCTGCAGGAGCTCGCCACTAACATGGGCGATAAGGTCAAGATTATCAAGGTTGATGTCGATAAGAACCCTCATGCAGCGCAAAAATTTCAGGTGCAGGGCGTACCTACCTTTATACTTTTTAAAGAGGGTCAAATTCGCTGGAGGCAGTCTGGTGCCATGCCACTATCGGTATTGCAAAAAGCGATAGAAGGCCACAGTTAGACCCCAAAATCAGTGTTAGTGCCGAAAGGGGTTGGGTATGGATTCAAAGGTGTAGCCGAATGATTGGAGATATTCGAGCGACCGTGGCAGCGCATACGACATGCGGGGATAGGCTTTGATGCTGTCGTGAAAAACGACGATGGATCCCGAAACAACATTTTTTGTCACGTTTTCCAAACATTTTTCTCCAGAAATTCTCACATCGAAATCACCACTGAGTACGTCCCACATGATAATGGAATAACGTTGGCGAAGTGCCACTGCCTGCGAGCGGGTAATTTTTCCATACGGCGGGCGAAAAAGGTTTTCTGGAATGAATCGGGCGGCTTCAAGCACATTTTTCAGGTAGCCAAAATCTCCGTGATTCCAACCATTGAGATGGTTCATCGAATGGTTTCCCACGCAGTGGCCGTCGCGTATGATGCGTTCAAATATTTCGGGGTGCTTTCGCACATTGTCGCCAATGCAGAAAAAGGTGGCTTTTGCGCCAAAATCTTTCATTACATCGAGCACAAACGGCGTAGCCTCAGGCACGGGTCCGTCGTCGAAAGTGAGATAAATCGTTTTCTCATTCGATGGAATACTCCACACTAGATCAGAATAAAAGCTTTTGAGCAGGTCTGGTGTTTTGTGAAAGTACATAGTTAAAACCGCGCTTTGCTCGATCTCATTTTACGCAGCTCGATTTCCTCGATAGCCGTTTCAAAGCGTGCCTGAAATTCATTAAACTGCTCAGTAAACGCGTTGCCGATTTGTTCGTCCTGCGGATAGATGGTATTGACGAGTGTTTCCAGTCGCTGCATCACGTACATTCCTATCTGCATATCCTGTTGAAGGGTTTGTGCATGTTTGGCGTCGAGGCTGAGGTAATAGTTCATTTCGGCCGCATAGCGATCAAAGAGCTTAACGGCAATTTTGTTTGCGATTTCGTCCTCATTGATTTTGTACAACGATTCGGTAATCGGAAGCATTACGCGGTTGTATGGCACGTTGTGTTCAGGCATTACTTCAAGGGCTTTCATGAGCACCTCCTGTGCCTCATCCTCGCGTCCAAGCGTAATCAACTCGTCGGCCAGGTTGCTGAACTGCATGCGTAGATTAGTGATCATGCGCATGTTGTTTTCGTCGAGATAAATTTCCCTATCGCTGTCCATTCCGCCCCAACGAAATTTATTCATCAGCACATCATACATCTTGTCGGGGTGAATCTGTCCGGTGAGATTTGGATTTGTACTTTTTTGTGCTTTCACCGGCACCAGGCGATAGGCCAAGCCTTCGAGCTGGAAATAATTCTGCAGTCCGAGATAACTGTCAGGCCCGGTGGTTACCGCATAGTAGATTGGCCGCTCCCAGTTGTTGTTCGCCAGAATATCGAGCACGATAAACTGGTTTTTGAGTAGGTAGGAGCGGTTGATTCGCCACTCCACTGCCGATACAATCTCGTCTGCTTGTTCGGGGCGAACCACACCGAGTTCCATCACACGTGCCGAATCAACCGGCAGCGAAAAAGTTTTGGTAGGCATATAATGAATTTGTTCGCCTCCGCTCAGGCGCAGCACATTGTCCTTTTGTAAGGCAAACTGAACCGCCTGAGACGTGCTCACGAATATTTCATTTGGGTTGCGCGAAGGGTCCAGATAAACAATATCGCGGGTGCCTTGGCGGTAATCTTCTTCATAGATGCTGATGGGTAGCGGTTCCGATTCGTAAGCTTTGCGTTTCATCTGATCGACATACCAATCGGTGTTGAGAAGACTCAGATTACACACCCGTACATCAGTCCGCACGCCTTCCACTTCCTGGGCATACCAAAGCGGAAAAGTATCGTTATCGCCATTGGTAAAAATAATGGCGTTGGGTTCGCAGCTTTCCAGATAGTTGATTGCGAAATCTCGTGCGGTGTAGCGGTGAGATCGGTTGTGGTCATCCCAACCTTCTGCGCCCATCAAAACTGGCACAGGCAGGGCTATCAATACAGCAGCTACGGCGGCTACCGTTGAGTTTTTGACAGCTTTGCCGAGGAAAAACATCAGCAGTGCAGCCAGTAATCCGACAACGGCAATATAGAGCATCGTAAAGGACAGGGCATAACTGTCGCCAAACGACTCCAAAACGAAAAACAGTATTCCGGCTCCAAGAGCAACTACGCCAACGCGTTGTAATTCCCGCATGGTAATATTCCGCGCGATGTCAAATAGCGCATAAACGCCCAAACCAATCCAAATGGCAAAGGCATAGAACGATCCGGCATAAGCATAATCGCGTTCTCGGGGTTGCATTGGCGTCTGATTCAGATAAACCACAATGGCCAATCCGGTGAGCAAAAACAACATGGTGACAATGAAAGCGTCATTTCGGTGACGGGCAAATTGATAAACCAGACCAATGACTCCAAGAATGAGCGGAAGCAAATAGTATCTGTTATAGGCTTTGTTTTCGGTGATAGTAGGGGGAAGGTGATCTTGATTGCCCAGTCGTTCTTTGTCGATGGCTTTTACGCCGCTTAACCAGTTCCCATCAACAATGCTTCCGTGTCCCTGCACGTCGTTCTGCCGGCCGGCAAAATTCCACATAAAGTAGCGCCAGTACATCCAGTTAATTTGATAGCTGGTGAAGAAGCGAATATTTTCGGTAAAAGTCGGCTTGTGAATAACTTGCATTGTGCCGTCGTTTCCACGTGCCCGAACAGGTGTTCCTTTAAACTGCGACCATTTTTCATATTCGGTGATGTGGTGCTGCTGGGTGCTGTACATTCTTGGAAAAACCCCTTTAAACTGCGGATTGTAGTTGTATTCCGCGTCTTTCTTCGGATCCGAAATGATGTATTGCGATTCGATCGTATAGTTTTTGTCGCTGTTTTCAGCCTTAAACTGCTTGGCAAACCATTGGTCATTAAACGATTTCACCTGCTGATTCCCATCTTTTACCAAATAGGCTTTAATCCAAGTCGGGCTTCCGTCCTTTCGCGGATTTTCCAGATCTATTGGAGCAGAATAATACGGCCCGTAAAGCAGTGGTGCTGATCCGTATTGTTCGCGGTTCAGGTAGCTCAGCAGCGTCATTACGTTTTCCGGATTATTCTCATCCATAGGTGGATTTTCGGATGACCGGATTAAAATCGTTGCGAATGTTGAATAGCCGATCAGAATGGCCATAATGCTGAGGATGGCGGTGTTGAGCACAGCATCGGGTTGCTTAACGCGATGAATGGCATAGACCAGCGCACCGACAAACAACGCGGTGGTAAATTTGGCCATGACTGAAAGATATCCGCTAAAAATAAGTGGCAAGAGAAATGCACCGAGGATTCCGTATATAACAAGTGCTGTTTTTGGCTTAGGAAATTGTGAGTGGTAAAGGCTGAGTGCAATAAATGCCACGGTGAGCAGTCCAAAGTAAACCGAACCCGAGTTGAACGGCATTCCGAGCGAATTGGTAAAGAAAACCTCAAACCCGCCAGCAAGCTTCATCACCCCCGGAATAATCATCCACTGAATGAAACCGAGCATAAATACCGAAATGACTAATGCTGAAGCTACTCCTTTGATAGTCGGTTGGTAATTGCGGAAGTAAAAAACCAGCGCAATGGCAGGGATGGTGAGCAGGTTTAGTAGGTGAACACCAATCGACAACCCCATCATGTAGGCAATGAAAACCAGCCATCGTGTTTCGTGATTTCGATCCTCCAGAGCATCCCACTTCATGATTGCCCAAAAAACAACCGCCGTAAATAATGAAGACATGGCGTATACCTCACCTTCAACCGCCGAAAACCAGAATGAGTCAGAAAAAGTAAAAGCCAATCCACCAATTGCACCGCTTCCCATAATAGCGATGAGCTTGCTGGTGCTCATCTCACCTGTGCGCAGTGCCAGCTTAAGACCGAACGCCGTAATGGTCCAGAATAAAAATAAAATGGTGAACGAGCTGCAGAGCGCTGAAAGTATATTGACGGCGGCGGCTGCATATTCTGGTGACACGAAGGCTGAAAAGAATCGCCCAATCAACATAAACAACGGCGCTCCGGGCGGGTGGCCGATCTCTAGTTTATAAGCCGTTGCAATAAATTCTCCGGTATCCCAGAAGCTGGTCGTCGGCTCTATGGTTGTGACATAGACGAAGGTAGCCAGCAGGAATACCATCCAGCCGGATAAATTATTGATAAGCTTATAGTTCATGCTCGATGACGGTTTAGTGGTTGCGAATTTAAAAAATAAAAACACAGCGGATTTTAGAAAAGACAATAGTAACGTTTGGGAGCAATGTAAAAAGTGTTAACTTTGCCGCGCTTTTCAGACCTTTAAGGTTTGAAATTGCCCGATGGTGTAACTGGCAACACGTCTGATTTTGGTTCAGAAGAGTCCAGGTTCGAGCCCTGGTCGGGCAACTAAAACACGCGAGCCTCCGATATTTTCGGAGGCTTTTTTTTTGTGCGGCAAGATAAGACTTGCACCAGCTATTGGCCAAGCAAAATTCTTGTTCTGAGCGAGTAATCGGCAAACCTGTTTTAACGATTGATCAATTTCGTGGAACGAATGCTTCCATCGCACATGAATTTTAGATCACCTTGCAACCAACCAATTTCCGGCGCCGAAATAGCGAACTGAAAAAAGAATTGCCAGTAGAAAGTGTTTGCAACAGGAAAAAGAAGGTTATTCCACAATGTTTTGGCAGCCTGTTCATTAATGCGTAATTTAAATGAACAGAAACATAAAAACGCAACGCTATGGCAATTGTAAAAATTATTGAAGTTATCGCAAGTTCCGAAAAAAGTTTTGACGACGCAGTTAGAAATGCGTGCAAAGAAGCGTCAAAGTCGGTCAATAACATCAAATCAGTTTATGTCAAAGAAATGAAGGCCAATGTCGAAAACAACGAAATCGCATCGTACGGTGTTATCGCAAAAATCTCTTTTGTAGTGGATAACGACTGATTCGTCGAAAAGTCTCTTTTTTTAATCACCGGATTGAATAACGCCGGCACCACCGTCAATTGTAGATTGTATGGTTGGTTGCCGGCTTTTTGCTGCGCTAAACACGACCTGTATCTGGACTCAGAAGTAAAGGCATTGTGTAAATTTATGGCTTATTCCGTCAGGTTATGGAATTACACAATGGCAGTTTTTCAAAACTTCCGCTCTCCGATTCCGAACGAAATTTTCGAAATTACGTAATCAAATTGTTGGGGTACACTAAAGTGAGTTTCGAAATGTTTTAGAGGTAATTACGGAGAAAGGAAGAAATGAGTAATTGGGAAAAAGTTGGGTAGAAAAAGAGGAGCGCAGTGCAAAAGTGACTTGACATTAATGTTATTTTTCAGCACAATCATAAAATTAGGGATTATGATAAAATGGATGGGGATAGGGCTGGTGAGCAGTGTGTTGGCGATAGCATGTAGCGCGCCTGCTGTTCAAACAGTTGAAGTGATTGACACCACTCATCAGGAGGATTCAATAGTGATAGAAAACCTAGAGTTTGGATTTAATCTCGACTCTTTTATGGTCTATCAAGGGCAAATTGCACGGAATCAGTTTCTGGCAGATATCCTGCTTCCACACTTTGTGAGCTATCCCGAAATAGAAAGGGTAGCACAGGCGGCAAAGCGTATTTTTGATGTGCGTAGAATTGCCGAGGGAAAGCGATACACCTTGCTTTGTCGACGCGACAGCACCCAAAAAGCCGCTTATTTTATTTATCAGCCCGATTTGGTCAACTATGTGGTTTATGAGCTGTGTGATTCTATGCGGGTATATGCAGGCACCAAGCCCGTAGAAATCCGAGAGCGCGTTTTTGAAGGAGAAATAAATTCATCGCTTTACATGACGTTGCAAGACGGTGGTGCACCTACCGAGCTGGCGCTAAAACTCGCCTCGCTATACGCGTGGACGATCGATTTCTACCGTATTCAGAAAGGCGATAAGGTGAAAGTGATCTACGAAGAGAGATATGTTGGCGACGATCGTGCGGGTCTGGGAGAGATCACAGCCGCCAATTTTGTGCACAACAACCGCGAGTTTTATGCTTTTCAATTCGCACAAGACAGCATACCTGATTTTTTTGACAACGAAGGAAACAGTCTGAGAAAGGCGTTTTTGAAAATGCCACTTCAATATGGTCGTTTGACGAGTGGATTTACCAAACGCAGATTTCACCCAGTGCAGAAACGATTCAAAGCCCACCTGGGTACCGACTATGCCGCACCAACGGGTACTCCGATCTTGGCTGTGGGTGACGGTGTGGTGGTTGAATCGGCGTTTAAGCAATACAACGGCAATTACGTTAAAATCCGGCATAACAGCACCTACACCACGCAGTACCTGCACATGAGCAAGCGAAATGTAAAAGTAGGTGAATATGTTCGGCAGGGACAAACCATCGGATTGGTAGGTAGTACAGGACTGGCCACCGGTCCACACGTTTGTTTCCGCTTTTGGAAAAACGGCGAACAAGTAGATCATCGGCAAGAAGAGTTTCCACCCTCCGAGCCTATTTTTCCTGACAACCAGCAGCGCTTTCAACAGCATCTCGACTCACTTTTGCCGCGCCTACGTTTTGTCGAGCAAGTGCCTGAGTTATTGGTTGATGTCGAAATATAAGCAACCATTGCTAAACAGGCCGTTTTAGGGGTGTTTGAAAGAAACGCCTATGTACGCTATTTTTCCACTTGACTGTGCCGCACTAAAAAACTATGATATCGACGTGGATATTCATCCTACAGATAACGCGGTAATGATCAGTCTGAATTTTAAAGAAGAAGTAGATCTGAAAATCGACCTTCAAGACGTGCAGGCAAAGAATGTGCTTAGCCTGTCGGAACGGCGCCAATCCGGATGTTACCGGTTAGAATTGCCCGAATTCGACTCACCCAGCTATATCTTAAAATTAACCGACGCCTCCGGTCGTTTCTACCGGAATTTTAAACTGATGAAGGCTTTTTGCTAAACATCAATCATTAGTTTTAACCAACAACGAAATGAGGGGATAATCATACCGATGAATCCCCTCTTTTTTTTGGAACGCCGCAGCGTACATGGCGCGAGCCAAATCCGCTCCCTTAATGGGGTGGTATTTAGCCAATTTTCCGCGCAAAAAGGGTTTTAATAAAGCCATCATTGCGGCTCCTACACTTTCGCCAAATCGGAATTCGTTGCGGTTGCCGAGCAACAGCGATGGTTGAAAGATGTGGATTTCGGAAATATTCAGTTTTGCTACATCGCGCTCCACCTCCCCTTTTACTTTACTATAAAAAATCCGTGAACTGGCATCGGCTCCAATGGCACTCACCAGCATTAGGCGTTTGGCACCGTGTGAATCCGCCCATCGCGCTACATTCATCACGAAATCGTAATCTACTTTGCGAAAGTTTTCTGGCGAACCTGCTTTTTTTATGGTGGTTCCCAAACAGCAGTACACATCATGGATGGGCTTGTCGGGATTCAGTTTGTCGAGTTGTTCAAAATCGACAATGATGTTTTTCAGTTTGGGGTGCTGTAGTCCGGATTCTTTGCGCCCAATGGCCACTACATGGTCATATTTCTCGCTATCGAGCAGCAGTTGCAAACAGGCCGAACCAACCAAACCTGTGGCTCCGGCAATCAAGGCAGTGCGGGTATTTTGTAGATTTTCCAAATCAATAATTCAACCCGCCAAAGGCAAGTTTGTTTTAATCTTGTACAACCGGTTCTACCCAGTCGCCATGTTTTTTGATTAATTCGATGAGTTCATCCACGGCGTGTTCGGCCGATACATTGCGCTTCACTACTTCTTTTTCCTTGTACAGCGTGATTTTTCCCGGACCAGTACCCACATATCCATAATCGGCATCGGCCATTTCACCCGGGCCGTTCACTATACAGCCCATAATGCCGATTTTAACGCCCTTGAGGTGGTTGGTACGGCTGCGGATTTTAGCGGTGGTTTCCTGCAAATCGAACAGGGTGCGACCACACGAAGGGCACGAAATATATTCGGTGCGCGAAATACGGGTGCGCGTGGCTTGCAGAATTCCAAATGCCGTTTGATTGCGACGCAACAGCGGTACTTCAGGAGCACTGATCCACACGCCGTCGCCGAGTCCGTCCAGCAGAAGTGCACCGACATCTGTAGCACTATAAAGCATGAAGGTTTCCTCGTCGGCAAGCAAATATTTTCGGGCAATGACCACGGGCAAATCGCAACCCGCATTCATCAGTTTGAAAAAGGAAGCACGCTGGGCTTTAAAACTATTTTCTCCGGACTCATCCAGTATCAGCACTACCTGCATAGCTTTTAGTTCGTTCAGCGTTGACTCATTGATATCGGCCAGATGGATGCGCACAAAAGAAGTGGTGTCCGTTAGTTTGGATTTATTGAGATGCCATTCGGCCAGCGTGACAACTGGGTATCGACGATCACGCTTTTTTTGTTGCTGCCAGGTTTCAAAATTGTGCAATACAGAAAGCGTTCCGGGCAGCTCAAAGTCCACCGGATTTTGTCCGGTATAGATGTAATCGCAGGCGTTGTCGGCCAAATTCCACTTATCGAGCTGTACCGAGTAGTTGTATCCGCAGCTAAAGAGCAAAGCGGGTGTAATGTTTTGGCGTGCACTGAGGTCGTGAATTACGCGCGGCACATTTTTATCGCCAAAGTTGAGCACTTCTTGGGTTTTGCGACGCGAGTAGCTAAATGGGTCTATGGATACTGGTGCCGGTTCTACCCGAGTTGCTGAGCGGTTGGCATAGCGGGCGGTCAGCTTTTGTGCTACCGGAATTTCTGCTTCGGGTGCTTCGGTCAGTGACACACGAATGGTATCGCCCAGACCATCCTCAAGCAACGCCCCAATCCCAACAGCAGATTTAATTCTGCCATCTTCTCCATCGCCCGCCTCGGTCACACCGAGGTGTAAGGGATAATTCATTCCTTCTTTGATCATGTGGCGCACCAATAGGCGGTAGGCCTGAACCATAACTTGCGGGTTGCTGGCTTTCATCGATAGCACCACATCATGGTAGTCCATTTCGCGGCAAATGCGCAGAAATTCCATTGCCGATTCCACCATTCCCAGTGGTGTATCACCATAGCGGCTCAAAATCCGGTCGGACAGCGAACCGTGGTTGGTGCCGATGCGCATAGCGGTTCCGTTTTCCTTGCAGATGGCTACCAGCGGAGCAAAGCGCTCGCGGATGCGCGCCAGTTCTACGTCGTACGAATCGTCGGTGTAGTCAATGTTTTCGAATTTTTTTTTATCGGCGTAGTTCCCCGGGTTTACACGCACCTTTTCAACTATACGAGCGGCAACTTCGGCGGCATTGGGGGTAAAGTGAATATCGGCAACCAGCGGGGTTTGGTGTCCCATTTCGCGCAACCGATTTTTAATCGGTGCCAGGTTTGCAGCGTCTTTTTTGCTCGGTGCAGTGATGCGAACCAACTCGCAGCCCGCATCGATCATACGCACCGATTCGGCAACCGTTTTTTCGGTGTCCATCGTGTCGGTGGTGGTCATCGACTGAATGCGGATCGGATGCGATCCGCCGATTCCAATGTTTCCGATTTTTACTTCGCGGGTGACAAAACGCTGGTAGGAAAATAAATCCGGACAGTACTGCTTCTCCGAAATGGTACTCATAAAAAGGACTTTAGTTACTGGCTGTGACCTGAATTCAGCCTGCCACAGCAAAGGTAAACAAATGAACGAGGCTAAGGTAAGTCGAAGGTTTTCTGTTCATCAAAATCATTGCCTTTAAGATCGACAACGTACTTTCCGGAAGTGAGATAGGGAATGCTGATGTTGATGACGCTCTGGTAATACAAATCGATTTTTGATTCGTAAAACATCTCTCCGTGGGTGTCGGCCAGCGTGAGTTGAAGTTTTCCGTGAGTGGGATGGTTAATGCGCACTTTTAGCTGCTGATTATTGTCGGTGAGGTAAAGGTGAAAATCAACGTTTCGGGGAATGTATTCTTCTCGCTCGGTTGATGTTTCTGTTGGCGCAGTAAGCGGAGTGGTGGTAGCCCGATTCATTTTATTTTGGGAATCGAAATGGGTGGCCTGAACTTGCGCAACGGCTGATGTGGTTGTCAACAGCAACAATAAAATCAAACAGACGGATTGATGTGCCATGGTTTCTTTTTCGTCTTTTTTTGCCAGTAGGCATTGAAAATCAAGATGGCTAAAATAACAAACGCTCCCGAATAAAAGCCAACGGACATCTTTTCTGATTCACCAAATATCAACCAGGCCAGAATAATACCGTAAACCGGCTCCAGATTAATGCTCAGCGCAACCGTAAACGGACGGATGGTTTCCATCACCTTAACACTGGCAACAAAAGCAAATGCCGTACACACCAAACCGAGTATTAACAACCAGATGATATCATCGGTGATGAGCTTTAGATTTTCAAGGCCCACATCGTTTCGCCACAGCAAATACAGCGAAACGGCAATCAGGCCACCCAGCATTTCGTAAAATGAAATTTGCGAAGGTTTATGGCTTCGAATAAAAATGCCATTGAGCACCGTGAAAACCGCGGCAAGAAAGGCGGCAATCAGCGCCAGAATAATTCCCAGGGTGTATTGTGTTTCGAACGAAAAGATTAAAGTAAGGCCGACAATGATTCCCAACCCGAGCAACAATTCCGTACTGCTAATTTTTCGCCGGAAAAAGATGGGTTCAATCAGCGCAGTAAAAAATGCCGAAGTACTCAAACAGGCCAGAGCCACCGAAACGTTGGCCACTTTAATGGCTTCGAAAAAGGTAATCCAGTGAACAGCAGTTATCACCCCGGTAGTCATTAGGTTAACAATGGCACGTTGGGGAAGTCGCAGGGTGATTTTACTCAGCTTTATAAATACCGAGATACCCACCAGAGCGATCGCTATTCTCCACCAAACCAGTGAGCCGCTGTCAATGGTAATCAACTTCCCAAGAATTCCGGTGAAGCCGAAAATAAATACTATGAAATGTAAAAGGATTAGGTTACCAGTGGTGGTCTTCTTCATCGCCATCAAGTTCAGCAACGCCTCCCGAAACAATAAACTTCATCAGTTCAACCGATTTAATTTCCAGCCGAACCACATTGGCCCGAGGAACGATAAAGAGGTTTCCCGAAAAGTTGTACGAGTGCGGGAAATATACGGCCACCATTCCCTCGTCGATACCCAGTGAGCTGAGATCTTCTTCAGTGATAAATCCGAGTTTAAACATATTTGTGCTGCTCACTCTAACCATCACGGGCTTATCAAACCGGCGTTTGGAGCCAATGAGCGCCGACATTAAATCCGAAACGCTGGTATATAATGTTTTTAAAAGCGGGATGCGTTTGAGAAGCTCTTCAAACCACCATCTAAACGGCTGCGCAACAATGGTAGAGGCGAGATAGCCCAACACCGTGATGATCACCAGCAGGGTCAGCAAACCCAAACCGGGGATTTCAAACGGAATGAGCCGATCGAGGAATCCAAACAGGGCGTATATAACATAGCCTACGATGGCCATCGGCACGGTAACCAACAGCCCCTGAAAGAAGTACGAGGCGACTCTTCTTGCTAAATCTTTTTTGTTCATGCGTCAATTTATATAGAATCCCTGACAGATTTCGACAAGCCTGCAAACACCAGCGCATAACTGTGATCAATCAGTTCTTTTATCAATGCGTCGGGAACAGTACCGTCGGTTAAAATGGTGTTCCAGTGCTTTTTATTCATATGATAGCCGGGCATAATTCCTGAATATTGTTCGCGAAGCGCTACGGCCCGCTCAGGGTCGCACTTAACATTAAAGCTCTCAAAAGCATCGATATCTACCAATAAAAATATTTTTCCCATCACCTTAAAAACCAGTGTTTCTGGTCCAAATGGAAATGACTCGCTTACTCCTTTTCGGTTGAGGCAATACGCCCTTAAGTCTTCGATATTCATTGGGGTGTAGCTGTAAAAATGACCGGTCTGCTGGGCGATGCGTCGTTTTCAATAGCGGCCATTTGCAGGTTTAGCAGGTAGGTTCCGTCGGGAATTTCGTCGGGGGCATAAATTAACTCGGTGATGGTTTTGTGTGCTTGCGGTGATTCGGGCACCTTCCAAAAGCGGTGGTGTGCGGCCAGAAGCCCACCGTCTGCTTCGCGATCAACCGAAGGTAAATCAACCAACAGGTGTTCAATGCCAAAATGATTGAGCCAGTCGATAGTTTCAGGCAGCAAGTAAGGCGGGTTCGTTGACGAATAATTGTGTTGTTTTTTTTGGGGATGATTAGGAGTCGTTCTTATTATCAGCGCCTTGACCGGAAGTGTGCCGGTGACGAGCTCAATTTGTTCAGCGGTAATTACGCGGTCGCCTTTGCGCACCCATTCCGATCGGTCGGCAGTGAGCACTTCTGGTGCTATCGATATAAGTTGGGCGGGCAAAAACCATTGGTTAAAAAGCTGATTAACCGATTGCTTTTCTTTGGTGATATGACCCAGGCATTCGGTGTGTGTGCCATGACCGTGTGGATTAAAAGTTACATCGTAGAAGTTAACTGATCCGCCTTGTGCAACACTACCAATAAGCTGTTCGTTCGTTACCGGAGCAATATGTGGTGCATCGACGTACCACGCTTTGGGTCCGATGGGAGCAACGCCGAGAGAGAGGTCAAAACCATTGCTGAGATTTGCGGTCCAGATTTGCGAGCCGATTGAAAAAGTAAGGATCATGGTTTAAATAATAAAAAATCTGGCAGCAATATCGTCGGCCCACAAAAAGCCCGCAGAGGTGAGCTTTATTAGCGGACCATTAATTTCTATTTTCCCTTCGCTGTTTAATGTGTTCAATTGTGGATTAAATTTAGCATTAAAATCCACGCCAAATTCATTTTGTATGGTGTTGGTGTTGATGCCGCTGCTGGTTCTCAAGCGGGTCAAAATATACTCGTTGTAGGCCGTTTGCTGGTCGATGGTTTCGCATTCGGGAGAAAAGGAATGATCGCGAATGCTCCGGATGTATAATGGGTTGTTGCGAATATTCCAGCAGCGCTCACGGCCATTGAAGCTGTGCGCAGAAGGGCCGATTCCCAGATAGCTGTTGCCGGTCCAGTAAGAGTAATTGTGTTGTGAAAGATGTCCCCGCAATGCAAAATTCGATACTTCATAATGCTCATATCCAGCGGCGGTCAGGATGTCGATCAGCATTTGAAACTGCCGGGCCGATTGTTTATCGTCTGGAGGTGCCTGTCGTCCTGCACGAATGAATTTATCCAAGGCCGTGCCCGATTCAACCGTTAGGCTGTAGCACGAAATATGTGGCACTTGCAGTTCAATGGCCCTATTGATATTGCTGCGCCATTGCTGGTCTGTTAGCAGCGGAAAGCCGTATATGAGATCGATGGTGAAGTTGCTGAATCCGGCTTCGCGAGCGTGGTCAATACAGTTTTCGGCTTGTGAGGCATTGTGTCCGCGGTTCATCCACTCCAGGTGCTCCTGAAAAAATGACTGAATTCCAATGCTCAGCCGGTTCACTCCGGCAGACTGGAGTTTGTGTAGCGTAGGTAGGGTCAAGTCGTCGGGGTTGGCCTCAAGGGTAATTTCCACCTCGGGAATTACTTTCCATAGCGAACGTATTTTATCCATGAGCGCCGACAGGGCACTGATTTCTAAAATGCTCGGAGTGCCTCCGCCAAAATAAATGGTTCGAATTTCGGTTTCAGTCAAAAAATCTTTTCGCAATTCCATTTCGGCCAGCATGGCTTCTACCATGGCCGCACTGGTTTTCACATTGGTTGAAAAGTGAAAGTCGCAATAAGTACAAGCTTGTTTACAGTAGGGGATATGCAGATAAATTCCGGCCATTATTTTCGAAGCACGATGCGAAAGGTAGTGCCTTTTTTCACCTCCGACTTTTTCACGAAAATTTTTCCGAGGTGGTAGTTTTCAATTATCCGCTTTGACAACGAAAGTCCAAGTCCCCAGCCGCGTTGTTTGGTGGTGTATCCCGGTTTAAAAACCGCACTGATATTCGTTCTTGAAATGCCTTTTCCGGTGTCGGTGATGTCAATATAAACCGATTGAATTTCGTCGCTAATTTCTACTTTGATGTTGCCTTGGCCGTTCATGGCATCGATCGCATTTTTGCACAGATTTTCAATGACCCAGCTAAACAGCGGAACGTTGATCTGCGCCGTGGTGATCTCTTCGGGTGCTTCCACTTCGAACAGTACTTTCGAAGAAATCCGCGGTCGTAGATAGCGGATGGTGTGTTGAATGACTTCTTCCACATTTTCTGATGTCAGATCGGGCTTGGATCCGATTTTTGAAAACCGCTCAGTAACTGTTGCCAGCCGGTCGATATCTTTTTGTATTTCGGTAAGGGTGGTGTTGTCCACGCCTTTGGCTTCGAGCAACTCAATCCAGGCCATTAGCGAACTGAGCGGTGTGCCGAGTTGATGCGCCGTTTCCTTTGCCATGCCCACCCAAACCTGATTTTGCTCGGCTTTTCTGAAAGTGCTAAACAACAGATAGGCGATGAATAAAAACAATCCAATAATGATGAACTGAACAATTGGATAGTATTTCAATTGCGTGAGAATGACCGAATCTTCGTAAAAAATATAGTGACGGCGGTTTCCCAGATTCACCGTAATGGGATTATTGCCAGCAGCCATCGTTGCAATTTTCTGCTGTAATAAAGTGGAGTCCAAAAAAATCAGGCTGTCCATGTTGCCAATATTTAGCACATGGGTTTGGGAAGAGTCGGTCAGAATAACCGGTACTGATGCGGCATTGATAACGGTTTCTTCAATAAATGAGTTGATGATGTCGCCGAGCACATCTTCCAGATCGGTAATGATGCGCGAGTCGCGGAAGTACAGGTATTGTTTTACATCGTCGTATACATCAATCTCAATCGGTGCGTACTGTTCCTTCATCAACGCCAACTCCTTTTTCAGCAGGGCTTCGTCGGGGGTTCCTACGTAATCGATATTGTGATCATCTACGATATCGCCTTGTGCATTGGTGATAATAATCGGAATCGTTGTGTTTTTGGTAATGATGTCGACCAGAAAAGTGAGTTCATCATTTCCTGTCACGTTGATAATCCGAGCGGTGGCTTTGGCCCAGGTGTCCATCTTCTTGCGCTCTTCGTTGCGAAGGTTGTTGAACAGTTGGTTGGTGTAATTCACCAAAACGGCGCGCTGTTCAATGGCTTGCGACCACAGCTCAATTTTATCGCGCTCATCCTTGCGGACGTTGCTCACAATCATGTTGGAATACCAAAGTGACATGGCCACGATCACCACGGCCATGCTTAGCAATATCAGCTTCCATCGCTGCTTTTGCGAATAAAGACTCATAAAATGCGGCTTCTAAGCGTTGGGTAGTGGTTGGATCGAATAGGCGAGTACGATGATTGTGGCTTTAAAGATAGAAAAGTTAGTGGTGCTGTAGGTGCAAATGTAATTGTGATGGGTGGGCCATTCAGGCAGTTTTGCGCGCTTTTCAACTATAACGGCCGCAGGTTGAGCGGTAAATATTAAAAATCGTCGTCATCTTCGAGCGCGTCCCAAAAGTTTTTTTCTTTCTTTTTGTCGGATTCGTCCGATGGAGTGGTGACTTCGATCACGGGTTCATCGGTCTTTTTGGGCTCGGGCGAGGCGGGCGCTTTCCGCGATTCGTTTTTATTTTTGCCAAAGCCAAATTCGTCGCGAATCAAATCTTTGAGGGTTTCTTTTTCCTGTTGAAAATAGTTTCTGCGCTGCTCGCGGGCTGCATTGCGGTCGTATGTAAATGAGAGGTTGTTGAGCGGGCCGTTCATCCGTAAAAAAAATGATCCGCCCGAACCGTCGTCTTTAATGTCGCCAAATTCGGTATGGGTAGGATTGGTGAGTAGTTCGGTGAGTCTGAATCGAATGCGGTAATCGACTATGCTGTTAAAAGCGTGATTTCCAGAAACGGTAAGATTCATGGCCGACGATTCGAGCTGCATCTCAGGAATGAGCACCTGCCCGTTTTTTATCTCAATTTGATTGTTGAGCCGGGCAAACTCCACATGCTGCAATTTGCTTTTGAGTTCGTTGGTTTTAACCAGCGGGTTGAGCAGCTTGTTTTGGCGAATGTAGTCTGCAATCTCGGCCAGCGAATTCAGCCCAATCAGTTGGCCATTGGTGATATCGATATCGATCAAACTGTAGATGCTTTTTTCTGCAATTTTCAGCTCGTTGTTGATCTGTGTGCGAAACACGACATCGGCATTGGCCGTTCCACGCAGGTGATTGTCGGTGATAAAGTCCTGACCAAAATTGCCAAATTCGGTAAACAGTTGTTGAATATCAATGTGGCTGATTTTGGTGTTCGACTCGATCATAAATTGCTGTGGACCGGATGGTTTAACGGTCATTTCCGACTGAAACTGACCCTGGCTGGTATGGAATGTGAGCGGTTGCGCAGTGATGCCCGATTGATTAATGCGCACTTGCCCATTGATATCTGTTGCGGTAAAGGTTCGGAAAACGAGTTGATCAATGCTGGAGTTCACATTTATATCGACATATGGCGGCAGTTGAAAGTTAAAGCTAGAATCGCGCGGGGCAGCGGCATCTGTGGCAAGCAGCTCTGCCAAGTTGATGTAATTCGAATGCAAACTGGCCTGAATGGTCATGCGTTCGTTTTCGATCAGCACAAAGGGAACGAAGTTGATAAAGACTCCGTCCAGCGCAATGTCTGAAGTGTGAATGTTTCCGCGAAGTTTTTTCACAGCGGCATCGTTGCCATTAAGGTGAAACGCTCCGCTGATCTGGTGGTATTTTTGATCGTGATTGCGAATTTTAAATGTGGTGTTGGAAAAAGCCAGCTTTCCAGAAATTTCCGCTTTTTGAAGGTCTTTTACACTCAGTGCATCTGGGTTGGAAACGACTCCGCTAAAACGGCATTCCAGGGTTATGCCACCCGAAATATTCTCGATGGTTTTGATTTCTAGAATTTCCTGCAAATCGGATAGTTGTGCCTCTCCTTTTAGCTCGAAGTGAATCAGCGGACGAGAAAAATCGGTTATCGAGCCATTGCCAGCAATAAAGCCATCTTTGAGTTTAAAACGAAACTGATCGAGCTCAATATGATCGGGTTGGTTGCCGTTGTTTTGGAATCTTCCCGTTGCCGAAAAATCTTTAAAGCTCAATCCGCTTTTGAGGTGCTTTACACCCGCATTGGCCACGTTGAACTCTGCTGTGAGTGCCATCGTTTGCTGGGTTGCACTGGGGTTTCCTTCCAGATGAAGCCCGAAAGTCATGAGTCCGCGCGGGTCGTAGCCGTCAAATCGTGTGGTAAATTTTTTCGGAATAAAGGAGAGAATTTCTGGAATATCGAGCCGATCACCGTTGAGATCAAGCACCAGATACTGGTCTTCACCCTCCTGAAAATATCCACTGAGTCGGAACTCCATCCCATCGAAATCCACGGCGCCATCTTCCACTTCGTAGCGCTTGTTTCGGGTGTCGATGCGTGTAATTACAGCCAACTCAGTGTATTGGTTACGCAGGTATTCGGTGTCGCCAATCTGTAAGGTTTGCACTAACAACCTACTGCTGGCGTCCAAGTCGAACACGGCCTCCTGAAAGTTTCCGCTCAAATTAAGCCGGTCGATTTGCGTGTTGAGATGAAATCCGTTTTGCACATTCCGGTACGAAAAATCAACATGGCGAAAACCCACTTCCGCCAGCTTAAAGGCTACTTTGGCGGTTGAGGTATCTGATGCTGCTTTCCAAAAATGAAAATTGTCTTTGCCCGAATCATCCACCTTTAGTCTTAAAACAGCATGGCTCACCTCCACCTTGCGGATGGTGTAATTTCGGGTGAAAATATCGAGCAGATTAAACTCCAAAAACAGGTCTTGGGCATAGAGCAGCGTGTCTTTTGGCGCGGTGGTTTCAATGGCGTCGAGTGCCATCAGGTTGTGAAAATGCAATGCTGCGTTCGGAAATTTTTTCAGCACAGTAAAGGAAATCTCATCGACCGATATTTCGGTGTTCAAACCGTGATTTACCTCATGGACAATTTGCTGCTTCACCTCATCTTCGTAGAGAAAACCGAGCGTGATGCCTACCGCAAGCAGCAAGAATATAGCGGCAGCAAACCAGAGCAATATGCGTTTGATTTTTTTGGCCATTACCAACAAAGATGACAAGTAAAAAGTCCGTTTTTTGAATGTTGCTGTGTACTTTCAACCAGTGGAATGTTAAAACGATCGCTACGGTATAAAAAGTACATGGCGCAGAAATCAACTTTTGAGCCAGTTGCTGAGACCAAACGCTTAAGCGAATCAAGTGTCGATTTGTTGCTTAATTTTGTGGTGTGAAGCGCACCTTGAAAATATCGGCAATTCTCACCGCACTGATTTTATTCTTTGCAGGTGATATCGCCCCGCGCACAGAGCTGGTTGTAGATAGGGATGGAGCGGTGCTACAGAACAGTCATCCTGGCAGTTTTATCCTCACCCACAAACCTCCTTCTCCCATCGCAACTGAACGGTTCAGTTCTTCTCATTCTGGGGGAGGGAAAATTTATCAGTTGTACAAAACGGTGGTTACCGGTCATACAGCACGTGAATTGGTAATTGGTGCAGCGGTAGAGGCTCACCTTTTAATTTCAGGATTAATTGTCCCCGCGCTTAATATCAGAACCGCGCTTTATCCATTTCATTTTTTCTGGTAAGTCATTGATTTTTTTAAAACTGGCTAAAGCTGGTTAATTCAATCACTTATTTACTTTATTATTTAAAAAATGGATCTGGATACCGTTCTAATGGGTCTGGGCATGCTGGTCGTGTTCATGGCTCCCGTTTACTTTCTTGTACAATCGGGAAAAAGGAAAAAGAAAAAAGTACTCACCGCATTTCATGAATTTGCCAAAAGCTCGGGAAAGGAGCTTGCGGAAGTCACGGTTTTAACCGACAGTTATTTTCTTGCCACTGACGTGGATGGAAAAATGGTGTTTTATGCCAATACCTATAACCAGGAATCGCCGTATATGAAGCAGGATCTGGCAGAAGTTTCCAATTGCAGGGTTTCAACAGAGGGCCATACCGTAAAGGATGGCGGTGATTCGATTCGCGTAATTGATCGCATCTGGCTGCAGTTCGAAAGCAAGCAATCCAAAGATGTTGTGGCGAGAATGAAATTATATGACGCCGATACCGACCCGAGCCTGAGTGATCAGCCCAGAATCGGTGAAGAGTGGCAACAAAAAATAAACAACCTGATTGCTAAGGATAAAAATCCGGGCAAGTGATGTAGCCGCGGAGAGGTAGAAACGAAGCAGCTGTGGTAAGCAGAACCGTAGCGTTTTGTTGTTTCACAGCTGCTTTTTTTACTGAAATTGTTTTAGCTGAAAGCCTGCGGTTTATTAGTCGGTTGTTGCCGGGGGGGTGCCATATCCTTTGGTGGGTTGATGCAGGTATATGTCGTGTTGATTAATGGGCGTTTGAATGCCTTCTTCTCTGAAAACCCGATCAATTTCAAAGCGAATATCGCTCATAATGGTTTCAATGGTCCAGGTTTGGGCGGCCCAAAAGAAAAGTTCAAACTGCAAGCCGAAGTCAGCGAAATCGGCAAAGCGCACAATGATGGGTCTTTTGTTTGAAACCTCGGGGTGACTTTCAGCTACCTGATGTAGAATTTGCCGTACTTTTTGCGTATCACTTCCGTATGCCACTCGCACTTTAATTTGAAAACGGGTAATGTCGGTGCTGTGACTCCAGTTGATGATATTGTCTTTGGTGAGCAGCGAATTGGGAATAATGATGTACTTACCGTCGCGGGTCACCACTTTGGAGGTGCGGATATCAATTCGGTCCACGCGCGCTACAAGTGTGTTATACTCAATGATGTCGCCCACTTTAAAAGTCCCCTCAAACAGCAAAATGAAGCCAGAAACCAAGTCGCTAAAAATGTGCTGCAAACCAATACCAACCCCCACCAATAGTGCTGCAGAAGCAATCAGCAGCGACGATAAATCGGCCCCGATCGATTCAATGGCCACCAGAAAAGCAACCAGATAAATGAAATAGGTGAGTAGTTTCCGAATGGTAAACTCTTTACCCTGGTCGATCCAGGCGCGGCTTGAAAAGTTTTTTCTGATTACAATCCGCGTCATGCGCGATATAAAACCAGCAATAAGGAAAATGAGCAGGATGATGAAAATGTTCCCGACCGAAAATTTAAATTTGGTTTCACGGCTTTCGTAAAAGGTAAAGCCCATAAAAGCTTCAATAAGATTCCATAATCCAAGGCCGGCAAAAACGACCAGCGCCGATAGCGTAACAATCAGGTAGGTGCCGTATTGCCTGAGAAAACGCGCTCGTTCATCCTCGGGTCGCTCATTCTTGTGAAATTGCCGGTCGATGAATTGGCGGTAAAAAGACAGCGTTTTGGTAGTGAGCACCACAACGGCAATCAGCAATAGCAGCTTAAGTAAGTTAAACTCAAAATCGCCGGTGGTGAAGAACGGCTCCAGAAATATAAATTTGAACCACTCCATCATAGAATTGTGCTTCCTGAGAATTGGGCTAACTTCATTTTGATTTGGTCGAGCCGTTTTTTGCGTTCAAGTATCGGGGTGTAGTCAAAGTCAGCATCGGCATTTTTCAGTGCTTCTTCGTCTTTGGCAATCATTCTTAAAACACGGCGCAGCTTAAAGGTGTATATGCCATCGAGAACAGCGTTTTTCAGATTTTTTTCTTCGGTTAATGTAAAAATTTTGTATTTCTCTTCCCACCTGTCACTCAACACGTAAGGTGTCGACATCAGGTCGATGGCAATTCTGCTTAGGAGTTGATCTTCGTGTCGGGTAAAATAATCGGGTTCAGGTATTTCATTGCGTTCCCTAAAATCGATAAACTCGTTCAGAATCCGTTGATACAGGAAGTTCTCAAAGTTCAAATCATCGGTTAGCATTTCACTAATGATCAGCTCAGCAATCAGCACCTTTTCGGTTTCTGATTCTTTGTCTTCTTCTGATTGTGCTACCGAAATCTCAACTTCTTCTCCTCCGTAGTTGAGCAGAAGTCGGATCAGTTCGGTTTCCTGAGGCGCCAAACTGTCCACCTTGGCATCCGTTTGTTTTGGTGCAATTGATTCGGCTTCGGGCACCGTTCTTTCGTCAATCTGATGCGATTTTCGGAAAGCTTTCCGCAGAATTTTGTCTAATTCGTTTTTTAGCGCAATCTCTTCAATATCCAACCGGCTGCTACATGATTGGATATACACCGATCGGGTAATGTGATCGGGGATGAGTGCTATGCTATTCACGATATCTTTGATAACTCCGGCTTTTTTTATCGGGTCGTTGCCGGCCTCGGCCATCATCACTTCTGTTTTAAAAACCACAAAATCGCGTGCGTGCTTATCGAGGTAAGCCTTTAGTTGGTTGTAGCTGTGTGCACGGGCAAATGAGTCCGGATCGTGCTCATCGGGAAGCAGCACCACCCGCACGTTCATACTTTCGGCAAGAATCAGATCAATTCCGCGAAATGAAGCCTTAATTCCTGCGGGGTCGCTGTCAAAAAGTATGGTGATGTTTGATGTGTAGCGCCGGATGAGTTGTACCTGTTCGGTGGTGAGTGCGGTTCCTGACGCGGCTACGGTGTTTTCAATTCCGGCTTGATGTAGTGAAATTACATCGGTATAACCTTCAACCAGATAGCAATTATCGGTTTTAACAATTGCCGGTTTGGCCTGATGGATGCCGTAAAGAATCTTGCTTTTGTGATAAACCGGACTTTCGGGCGAGTTGAAGTACTTAGCGATTTTACTTCCACTTTGCATGGTGCGCCCACCAAAACCGAGCACAGCACCGCTGATGCTATGAATCGGAAACATTATGCGTCCGCGAAAGAAATCGAAAGGCTCATTGTTGCGCACACGTGTCAGTCCGGTGGTCTCGAGGTATTTGAGCTGGTAACCTTTTTCGATGGCTGCCATGCTAAAGGCGCTTCCGGTATTGGGACAATAACCGAGTTCAAATTTCTCGATGGTTTTGCTATCGAATCCACGCTCCTTGAGGTAGCCTAGCCCTATGCTTTTGCCTTCGTCGGTTTGGTGCAGTTGCGCTGAAAAATAGTCGCGTCCAAAGCTGTTGACGAGCATCAGGCTTTCGCGCTCGTTGGTTGCCGCTATTTCTTCGGGTGTGCGTTCGCGGGCTTCGGGAATTTCGATCTGGTACTTTTTGGCCAACCAACGCAGCGCCTCAGGGTAGGTGAGGTGCTCGTGCTCCATCAAAAAAGTGACGGCTGTCCCTCCCTTTCCAGAGCTAAAGTCTTTCCAGATGTTTTTGGCCGGAGATACCGTGAAAGAAGGTGTTTTTTCGTTGTTAAACGGGCTGAAGCCTTTGTAGTTGGCGCCGGCTTTTTTAAGTTGTACAAATTCGCCAATAACCTCCTCTACTCGGGCAGCATCAAATATTCTATCAACTGTTTCTTTTGGTATCAACGGCGCGGGAATGAAATATTAAAGTTACGAAAATCGGCTTGCAGTGACAGAATCTGCTGGGCAAATTATGGCAAGTCTGCGTTTTCTTCCGACATATTAACCGTTCGGTCCAGATCACCTTCCTCGGTATAGAACTTCCAGATATGGGATCTTTCGTCGTTGGTGTATTCACCCGAATAGCGCATCATGCCATTCTCGTAATAGGTGCGGGTAATTCCTGACTTGAGCCCATTGCGAAAGGTAGTTTCGCTCCATTTTTTGCCGTCTTCGTAAAACGAAACCCAGAGGCCTTCGCGTTTTCCGTTTACTTTTTTTCCGCGAAACTTCACCATGCCATTGGGGTGATATTCCACGTAATCTTTAGCGTCGGTGTGCTCGGCGTGATGGGTAGGCTCTTGTTGATTTTGCGCTGGCTCGTTGCCCGTTTCTGTACAGGCGACAGCAACAACAATTAGTGCAACAAAAAGAGAAAAGTTTGGCGTGATTTGCATGGTTATTTTTTTCTTTCGGTCGAAAATTTCACCAGCTCTTCCAGTGCGGTTCTTGCCGGAGAGGAAGCGAAGTTATTTAAAATTTGAAGTGCTTTTTCTTTGTGTTCGTTCATGGCGTCAACGGCCTTTTGTATACCATCGGTTTTTAGCACAAAATCAACCACCTGCTTCACCTTTTGCGGTTTGTTGTGGTGGTGCTTCACGGTTTTGATCAGCCAACGACGGTCTTCCTTGCTGGCGGTGCTGATGGCGTGAATTAACGGCAGCGTGATTTTGCGTTCTTTGATGTCGATGCCAGTTGGTTTTCCAATCCCCATTCCATCGCCGTAGTCAAACAAATCATCTTTAATTTGAAACGCAATGCCCACATGATGTCCAAATCGTTTCATTTGCTGCACCGATTCTTCATCGGCACCAGCCGAGATTGAACCGGCTTCGCAGCAGGCAGCAATCAGGGCAGCGGTTTTATTTTCAATAATGGTGTAGTAGGTGGCCTCGTCAATATCCATTTTGCGCGCCTTTTCCATTTGCAGCAGCTCGCCCTCGCTCATTTTTTGCACGGCTTCGGATACCACCTTCAACAATCGGAACTCGTCGTTATTTACCGCCAGCATCAATCCGGTACTCAGCAGGTAGTCGCCTACGAGAACGGCAATTTTATTTTTCCACAGTGCGTTGAGCGAGAAAAACCCACGGCGCAAATTCGAATCGTCCACCACATCGTCGTGAACCAGCGTGGCGGTGTGCAGCAATTCTATTAGCGAAGCTGCGTGGTAAGTCGAATCGTTGGTGGGTGCAAAAAGGTTGGCCGATAAAAACACAAACATCGGGCGCATCTGCTTGCCTTTTCGCTTCACAATGTAGTGAACCACATTGTTGAGCAGGGCGACATCGGTTTTGAGGGCTGCTCTGAATTTTTGCTCAAAAACACTGAGCTCTTCAGAAATAGGCGATTTTATTTTAGATATGGTGCTCAATCTTCCGGATAAAAAATTTCTCCAAATTTATCCTTTCCGTTTTGTTCTCCATAGATTAATTGTCGCCGAGAGTACACTTCGTTGCTAAATGCCGGACGCAGTATGGTATTGAAGTCTGTTGCGATGAAAAGTGGGGCGGTGGATAATTGCCCAAGCCGGTTGATTTTAGCGGCAACGGCAACTGATTTGTTGAAATTACTGATGGTGCGGGTCTCACCTGCTTCACGGCCGTCAGCTACATTCACGGAGTGATCGTTATAGAGCAAATAGAGCTGATCGCTGCTGAGATGAATGGCTACCGAGGCATGGCGATCGGCAGATGTTGATGAAGTTTGCGTTTTTGGAACTACCGTTGCCCATTCCATCGCTCCCTCTGGCGACATGCTAATGGCCATCAAATCATCGTGGTGATAGTTGTATGTCGTGATGCGATGACCCATGTACGGATCAAAATGAGTGGTGGTGCTAACGTAGTCTTTTTCTAACACCAGCACCGCGCTTTCGTCAGCCCTCACAATCATTTTGCGCAGTTCAAACGATGCCAAACCGCCAAAAATAAGGTCGTCGTTGTAACTGATTGTCTGAATCACATCGCGTGGAAGTTTTTCAAACCCGTGATTCACCAACTCACCGGTTTTGGTGTTGAAGCGGATGTAGAATGCGCCGGCCAGATTTCCCTGTCCCGAACCAGAATACAAACCGCCGGCAATAAGGGTGGTGTCGTTAACCAGACTGAAGCGGGCCGAATGAATCCACTTGTTGTCTACATTAATTTCGTACTCAGTGAGTTTTCGGTTTTTGTGGTTGTAGTGAAACAGGGTGTAATGCCTGTTGGCTGTCATTTCGTTGATTCTGATCATGCCCTGACCGTAGAGCCGGCAAATGATAAATATGTTTTGGTTGTTATCGGCCAGCGCATTGATTACCTCAAAGTCTTGATCTGAATAGGGCAGCCTGAATTTTCGATGCCACAATGCATTCAGTTGATCATCGAATAGCTTTACCGAAAATCTGGCGTTTTGATTTTGTCTGAAAGGGGTGTTGTGAAAAGCCATTACATAGCTACTATCGGGCGACAGGCGGAAGGCAAAGTTGCCGGTATTTTTTTTGCTCGTCACCTGATCGATTCGGTCAATTTCAAAAATGGGTTTAATCACTTGGCCGCGGGTGTCGAGCAGGGTGGCATAGGCGGTATTCTGATCGTTGCTTTTGTCGTAAAAGGAGGTGAACACCAGAAAATGGTTGTCAATCAGAAATATTTTTTCGAGCACCGTAGCGCGTTGGCCCACCCTCGGAAGCTCGACATTTACAGAGCTCAACCGCTTGTAACCTTCGTAAGTGTAATAGTCGAGAATGAAAAAATTGTCGGTGCGCCGGTTTTGTCGGTAGATATAAAATCCAGCGGTATCTCTGCCAATCAGTTCGGAAGCCGTAATGCGCGACGTTTCGCTTTCGTCGCTCCATTTCACTTCCAGCGACTGAGCAACACCCGAAGCAATGGCCAGTATAACTACAACAAACGTTATGATTGATTTCAGAATATTCATTAAAGTCATAAAAAATACAACTAATTTCGTCGGTGGTGCAAGAAATCGCTCCCGAAATTACCCAATATCGTGCAGAACTTTTTGGTTGTATTATTCCTGCTGATGATTCCGTCTATTTTATTCGGCCAACAGGATTCTTTGCACACGGATTTAGGACTGAATGATTTTTCGGATGAGGCCTACATTCCCGATACATTGGTTGAGGTTCACAACGCACTAAAAATTGATCCGCTGCAAATTGTTCGGGGCGAAGTTGCCGTTTTTTACGAACGACGTATATCCAACCGATTTAGTATAGAACTCGGTGCGGGAATCACCCGAAGAAGCTGGACCTATTCCTTGTTCCATAATGATGTCGATGATCTGCGCCGAAATATTACCATACAAACCCAACCGGCCATCAGGGCTGGATTGCGCTATTATTTTGCTGAGAGCCCCGAGTTAAATGGTCTGTACATTATGCCACAAGTGGCCTGGCGGGTTTTTAAAAAGAATTTCGCTGAAATGGATTCAACCGGAGAGCTCACTGGACGTGATTTCACCGACCAGCGTGAGGTAATGGAAGTGAATCTGACTATAGGATTGCAACGACTAAGCTACAATAGCAATTTTTTCTACGATGTGTATCTAGGAGTGGGATACGGCTTTGTATCGGGTGTGGCCGTGAAGCGCGAGTTTGATGAACCGGGATCCATCTATTACACCGAACCCAGAAAAAGCCAGGAGTTAATTCCAATAATCGGCGTAAAAGTGGGTTGGGGATTTTAATGGTTTTTTGGTAGCCTATATTCGATTTAATACTTTGCCGAAAAGAACCGAAATATGACTCCCCAAAATAATTTCAGCTCACTAAACCGGTTGATCGCTGCCGATACAAGCGAACTGGCCGATTGGAGTAGGAACTATTTTAACCATCATCAGCGCAGATACGATTATGATCTGAAGAATCTTGATCGGCATTATTCTGCCGGAGATATTCTCGAAGTAGGGTCGGCGCCTTATCACCTCACCTATTTAATTCAGCAATCGGGACGTCCAGTGCAGGGGGTTGACATCGATCCGTCCAGGCAGATGGATTTTATCCGTGCCGCCGAGCTGAATATTGTCCGGTGCAATATCGAAAGGGAGGTGTTGCCATTTGCCGACAACAGCTTTCATTACATCATTTTTAACGAAATATTTGAACACCTCAGAATCAACCCGATTCAGACACTGCGAGAAATACAGCGCGTGTTGCATCCCGATGGGGTTTTGGTTTTATCAACTCCGAATTTATACAGCATCCGAAACATTATTCAACTGATGCTCGGACGCGGTTTCGACAATCCCTATTCGGAATTCGAAAAGCTGGAAACAATCGGTCACATGGGACATGTGCGCGAATATACCGTGGTGCAGGTAAAGGTTTTTCTTGAGCGCACCGGATTCGATATTATTCACATTGACCGGGTGTCGCATTACCCGCTAAAAGGTTGGTGGACTCCTTTCAATGTGGTGCGCAGCCTGTTACCAGCATTCCATAAATACCAGGTGCACATTTGCCGCAAAAAAGCTTAGCGAAGCTGTGCCAATGGGTTGGAGATTCCCTGATAATCGGTGAGCTCCATTTTAATTGATCCGATTAGAATATCGGCTTTGGCCATAATTGGAATTTTGTTGGCGTCGTCAGAAACCCAGATCACTACGCTTTCATCTTTTTTGAAAACGCGGCCTTCCTGCACATGTGGAACAAACTTTAAACAACGGAAAGTGCCGAGCTTGGTGCGAACCGTTTCACGGCCGAGATAACGCACCTGCAGATCGAAAATCTCTTCGTCAACAAACGATTTTACAGTGAAAATTTGGCCCGGTGTGGCATTCGAAAAATCGAATGTGCGGGCGTAGTAAAATGCAGAAATCATATCCTGAACACCACTGGGAGTAGCAAAAGTTTGATCCTTGTGCGTCTTTACCGCATTCTTTTCCTGATAAAAGCGATAGTTCTGCTGAAACGAGTAGCTGCCTTCGTTCACATCGCGCTCAAATTGCCATGGAAAAACCCCTTGGGCGTCGATATACGATTCGTACACATCGTGAACTTTGTAAAACCAGTTGAATGCCGAGATCGTGCGGCCGATTCCCACCACGTGGTGAACTTTTCTGCCGCTAAAAGTGCGATTAGAGGGTTTCACTTCAATGGTCGCTTCTCCTGCGTCGAGAAAACCGTAGCGCACGCGGTAGGTCAGCTTTTCACCTGGACTAAAGGCATTGTGGTATACAACGGGCAATTGCTCAACTTTGGTTAGCGTGTCGAGTGCTACAGTTGGCGGATGATTTTTTTGCGCGTACCCCGAGGCGATCAGAGCAAGGACAAATGCGGGTAAGAGCAATATCTTTTTCATGCTTGAGTAAAGTCAAAAAGCATTCCAAAGCTCCTAACGCAAAAATCGCCGTCGTAATTGTACTGATAAAACTGTTGTACTTCAGCTTTCTGATAATGTCGATTACAATCCGAGCAAAATCTTCTCTGGCGACTTTCCGCCGAAGAGCATTGCTGTAGGATTTTCGAGCATTTCTTTAATCATGTACAGGAAGCTCACCGATTCTTTTCCGTCAACAATGCGATGGTCGTACGAGAGCGCCACATACATCATGGGGCGAATTACGATCTCACCGTTTTCGACAACTGGGCGCTCAACGATATTGTGCATTCCCAAAATGGCGCTTTGTGGCGGGTTGATAATTGGGGTGCTCAACATGGAACCGAAAACGCCACCATTGGTAATGGTAAAGGTGCCTCCCGTCATCTCATCAATGCTCAGTTTAGCATCGCGTGCTTTAATAGCCAATTCTTTAATACCGGCTTCAATTTCGGCCAGTGAAAGTTGTTCGGCATTTCGCAACACCGGTACCATCAGTCCTTTTGGCGAGCTGACCGCAATCCCGATGTCGGCGTAGTCGTGGAAAATAATTTCGCTTCCATCGAGTTGGGCGTTAATTCCCGGAAACGCGTGGAGTGCTTCTGTAACAGCTTTCGTAAAAAACGACATGAATCCCAGCCCCACACCAAATTGCTCTTTGAACTCGTTTTTATACTGGTTTCGAAGATCCATAATTGGTTTCATGTTCACCTCGTTGAAGGTGGTGAGCATGGCCGTTTCGTTTTTCACGGCAACGAGCCTTTCGCTGATTCGACGGCGCAGCATCGACATTTTTTCACGGCGCTGTTCGCGGGTGCCACCCCATCCGGCGGCGGTGTCCGCACTGAATCCACCGGCCATTGCCAGCACAACATCATTTTTGGTAATGCGGCCGTCTTTGCCACTGGCTTTGACCTGAGTTGCAGCGATTTTATTTTCGTTCATCAGCTTGCGGGCTGCAGGTGAAGGATGTCCTTCGGCGTGAGCAGCGGCTTTTTCTGCTGATTTTTTTGAAGTGGGTTCGGGCTGTGGTGCGGCTGGTTTCTCTTCTTCTTTAGCTGGCTCGGCTTCTTTTTTGGATTTTTCGCTACCAGCCGGTCTTTCGGCGTCGGTGTCGATGATACAAACCACTTCGCCAACGGCAATGGTGTCGCCCTCTTTGGCAATCAGGCTGATGATGCCACTTTCTTCGGCGGGGAGCTCAAGCGTGGCCTTGTCAGAATCGATCTCAGCGATCGCCTGGTCTTTTTCAACATAATCTCCGTCTTCTACCAGCCAGGATGCTATTTCTACTTCAGAGATCGACTCTCCGGGACTGGGCACTTTCATTTCTAGTTTCATGAAACGGCGCTTTTCTTTGTTGTTTTAGTTTCTTTGGCATATTCGAATAAACGAGCCAGCAGGGCTTCTTGGCGGAAGTTGTGAATGAGCGGTGAACCACCGGCTGGACTGGCGCTTTCGGCTCGTCCTATATAAATCAGCGGAATATCGCGTAAGCGGCGTGCCATAAACGACCACGCACCCATGTTTTCGGGTTCTTCCTGCAGCCAGATGATTTGCGCTGCCTTATTGTATTTTTTCATGATGGCGCGAATCTGCTTTTCGGGAAGTGGGTAGAGCTGTTCAAGTCTTACCAACGCCATATTGTGTCCTTTGTTTAGCGTTTCTCGTTTTTCCAGGACATCGTAGTAAACCTTTCCGCTGCAGAAAACCAAGGTGTCCACATTTTCGGGTTTTACCTGTGCATCATCGATCACCTCGAGGAATGAGCCAGTGGCCATTTCCTTAATAGATGACACAGCCTTGGGGTACCGCAGTAGTTTCTTGGGTGTGAAAACAATCAGCGGTTTGCGGAATGGGCGGTTGAGTTGCCTTCGCAGCAAGTGGAAATAGTTGGCTGGGGTGGTGGCGTTACACACCTGCATGTTATTTTCTGCACACAATGCCAGAAAGCGCTCCAGACGTCCGCTGGAGTGTTCGGAGCCCATGCCCTCGTAGCCGTGTGGCAGCAGCATCACAATACCATTCATTGTGCGCCATTTGTCTTCGGCAGCACTGATAAACTGGTCGATGATAATTTGTGCCCCGTTGTTAAAGTCACCGAACTGTGCTTCCCAAAGGGTGAGTCCGTGTGGGCTGGCAAAGGCGTATCCGTAGTCGTAACCCAGCACCGCATACTCAGAAAGTAGCGAGTTGTAGATATAGAAGTTGCCCTGATCGTCCGAGAGGTTATTCAGTGGAAGGTATTCTTCTTCGGCATCCTCTGAAAGAATTACAGCGTGTCGGTGTGAGAAAGTTCCGCGCTCCACGTCTTGTCCCGACAATCGAACGTTATGTCCTTCGGTGAGCAACGTGGCGTAGCCCAGCAGTTCGCCCAAAGCCCAGTCGAGGCGGTCGTTGTCGATCATTGTCAGCCGATCGTCCATTAGCTTGACAATTTTGCGAAAGAATTTTTTGTCTTTAGGCAGGGTCGAAATCTGGATGGCGAGATCTTTCAGTTTTTTCAGATCGTAGCTCGTATCGGGCGAGGTTTCCATTTCTCCCGGTTCATCCATGCGCAGCCCTTCCCAAGTGTCACCCAAAAACTGCGATACACTTGCTTTGGCCACTTTCTTTGAGGCTTCAAGTGCTTTGTCTAACTCGGCTTCGAAGTCTCCTCTCATCTGTTCATCCTGTTCTTTCGACAGGATGTTCTCTTTCATGAGTTGGCGGGCATATATTTCGCGCGGATTGGGGTGTTTCGCAATGATATCGTACAGGCGGGGTTGGGTAAATTTGGGTTCGTCGCCCTCATTGTGGCCGTATTTTCGGTAGCAGAGCAGATCGATAAACACGTCGCGTTTGTAGCGCTGGCGGTATTCGGTAGCAATCATAACGGTTTGTACCATGGCTTCCACATCGTCGCCATTGACGTGAAATACCGGACTCAGCGTAACCTTGGCCACATCGGTGCAATAAGTACTGGAGCGGCCGTCAAGGTAATTGGTGGTGAAGCCTACCTGATTGTTGACCACGATATGAATGGTTCCGCCAATGCGGTATCCATCTAACTCGGCCATTTGAATCACCTCGTAGACCACTCCTTGTGCCGAAATGGCTGCATCTCCATGAATTAGAATCGGAATGATCTGGGATTCGTCTTCAAGGTAGCCGTCAATTTTGGCGCGTGTTATTCCGCCTACCACCGGGTCAACCGATTCGAGATGCGAGGGGTTGGGCGCCAGTGTGAGGTGTACATGATGCCCGCTTCTGGTTTCAACGCGTCGTGATTGTCCCAGGTGGTATTTCACATCGCCTTCGATGCGCTTTCCCTGATCCTGAAACTCTTTTCCTTCAAACTCGCTAAAAATATCTTCGAATGGTTTGTGGAAAATATTGGCGAGCATATTTAGTCGTCCGCGGTGAGCCATTCCCATCACCACTTCCTTTATGCCCAGTGTGGCACCGTGCTCGATGATGGCGTCTACTGCCGGAATCAGCGCTTCGCCCCCTTCTACAGAGAATCGTTTTTGTCCCACAAACTTTCGTTGCAGGTATTGCTCATAGACTGTGGCCTGGTTGAGTTTTTCAAAGATGCGAAGCTTATCTTCAGCGGTAAACTTGGGCCGGTTTTCGAGCTCTATCTTTTTTCTGATCCAGTGCGTTCGTTCGGGGTCACGGATGTAGCTGTACTCAATTCCGATAGATCGGCAATAAGTGTCTTCGAGGTGTTCGATGATTTCGCGCAGGGTGGCTTTGCCGATGCCAATTTCTTCACCGGCTTCGAACGCTTTACTGAGGTCGGCCTCACTTAAACCGTAGTTTTCGATGTCGAGTGCCGGGGTGTATTTTCGTCTTTCGCGAACCGGGTTGGTGCGGGTAAACAAGTGACCGCGGGTGCGGTAATCGTTAATCAGATTGAGCACTTTGAATTCGAGGTACACGTTTTCGTGAACCTTACCGTCTACATCGTAATGCTTTTGCGCAAACTCAAAGCCTTCGAAGAAGTGTCTCCAGCTGTCATCCACATTTTCAGGATTTTTCAGGAACTCCTGAAATTGCGCTTCTATGGATGAAACATCAGCGTTTCCTAGGTATGAAAATTTATCCATTCTGAATGAATCGTATTGCGGGACAAAGTTAAGATTTTACTATGGGATGGAGCTGTTCAAAAAAAAGGTTTCACGGTTTGCGCTTAACGCTGTATAATCGACGGGTTACCACTTTTTGAAAACAGCGCTTAATAATTGAGTCTGTGATTTTTTCTGAAGCATTTTCAGCGCTCATCAAGTGGTTTATTTCATTTTCGGGAAGGTCAACCTGATAGATCATTTGTGGTAGATCGGCAATGTTACACGAGATTAGGTGCTCGACTTCGGGCATTAAAGCTGCAAAAATTTGCTCGTAAGGCGTCTTTTCGGGATCGGGAATCAACGTTGGAAATGCTTCTAACCGCAGGTCTTTTTTAATTTGCTGCACGGTGTGGTCAATCATTTCGCTGTTGATCAGGTAGCGATCGGGAAAGGTTTTCATGGTCTCAATAGTTGATCCAAGCTTGTCGTACCTGAAGTTGTTGGGGTGACGGATCGGGCACAAAGCTCATCCGAAGAGAAACCTGACGGGTTACCTCGTGGGCTGTTCCCTCTAGTTTTTCTTGTTTCCACTCGCCGTCTTTATTTTGTCGCTCCACGATCAGCTCCACCGCGTCTCCCGCATTGAATTTTTCTTTGAAGCGGTTAATACTTTGCGGAAATATTTCTGGACTCAGCTCGATATCATTGATGCTCACTAGCAGGTCGCCCTTTTGAATACCAAGCTCTTTTCCAAAACTATTCATGCCTACAGTGGTCACCACTTCCATTAGGTTTCGTTCTTTGTTCAATCCGGGCAAAAACCCGCCCAATGTGAGCTCTGCAATGGTGGTGTTTCGCTGAAGCACAACTCCGGCTTTTTCGAGGTATTCTTCCAAGGGGAGCGGTTCAGATACTTCTACATATTTGTGGAAAAAAGTGCGCACCTCGGGATAGGTCATCGAGGCGATGATATCAAAAAGTGCATCGTCTTTAAACGGCTCGTCGGTCCCGAACTTTTGGGATAGGTCGAGCATCAATTCGGGCAAATTGTAGGTGCCTTCCGACAAGTCGCACAGCAGCAAATCGAGACACATACCAATGAGCGCGCCCTTGGTGTATACATTCATAAACTGATCCTGATATTCATCCAGCACTCCTTTGCTGAGTTGGGTAAATGACAAGGTGTCGTTAAACGCGGCCGACTGCGCAATTTTTTGCCGAATGATGCTCAGAAAATCATCGGCCGAAATGAGGCCTTCTTTTGCCTGCATGTGATGGGCGCTGTATTCGGTAACGCCTTCGTATAGCCACAGGTGTTTGGACATCGACGGGTTGTTGAAGTCGTAGTTGTGAATGTGTTCCGAGTGGACGTTTAGCGGCGTTACAATATGAAAAAACTCGTGTGCAACAATATCACGGATATTCCTACTCAAAAAATCGCGCCCCATTTCCGGCATCACCAATACCGTAGAATAGCTGTGTTCGAGTGCACCAAAGCCGCCAGAGTTTCCCATGCCTTCCAGTAGATTAACGAGCACTACATATTTTTCGACCGGCAGCGTTCCGCCGAGGTATTCTGCAGCACCGTGCATGATGTCGCTGAGTTGATTTCTGAGATAGCGTGCATCGATGGTTTTGCCCGGAGAATAAACCGCAATCTCAATCTTGCTATCGCCTACGGCAAACGAAGCGGTGTCGGGATGGCTGTACATAATTGGACTGTCGTGAAATGCGAAGTATCCAGTGGCGGTAAACACATCGGTGGAGTCGTTGAGTTGCGTTCGTGGCAGTGCGCTGGCTCCGTAAAAATCGATGGGACGAATGATTTCGAAATGATAATCGGCGCGGTCATTACCCTCAAAATAGCCAATCAGTCCGTAGGAGTTCAGCAGAAAGTTTTTGTCCTTTTCGAATCGTGTGCCCGAAGGTTCAAAGATGTGTCGTCCGGCCGGATCGGTAAACGTGGCGCCAATTTCGTATTGAATCTGTTGAAGCTTTTTTGCATTGGAAATTTGCCAGCGGTTGTCGTCGAGCTGTTCGGCCGGTAGCTCGTTGCCCGTTGCGTCGAGCGCACGGAAATCGTAAACCAGTTTGCCAAAATCGCTGATGTTGTAAGTGCCTGGAATGATCTTCGGCATGGCGTATACCAGTTGATCGGCGTCGTGGGCGGGTGGCATTACCTGAACCGAAAGTCGGTTGTTGGTTACATTATTCAGATCGGTATATGCCTTAACAACGGGTTGTTGGGCCTGTGCAAAAACGGAAGGGCTGAAAACAGCAGTAATAATTAGGAGGTAGAATTTTTTCATTACGATGGAATTGTTCCAAAATTAACAGTGACGGACAAATATGAGGTTACTTTTAGGATCAGTGGTTTGATTGCGCGCTTGTCGGTTTATTTCTTTAATCGGGTGGAGAATATTAATTTCGATGGATGAAGGTGCGATTTTTTAAAATGCTAGCACAGATCAATAGGCTTATGTTGCCAAAATACTACAAACGCGACCTGCGTGCGCTGCGCTCGTGGGAAAAAGCGATTGTAGGTTACAAAATGTGGGTAGTGAAAAAAATCCTTCCGTAACGGGTTTGGTATCTATATTGTTTGATGCGTGGTATGAAAACTACTTTTCTTCTTCCATTTTTGATTTTCGTTTCAACCTATGGTGCAATGGCACAATCGGGCGAAATAAAAGTTATGGTCAATAACATTCCCTCAGTTGAAGGGAAACTTCGCGCCGCAGTCTTCGACTCTCCCGACGGTTTTCCAAGTGAAATTGAGCAAAGCGTGCAGTATACTTCTAAAAAAGTGGAAGGCGATTCGATGGAGATCGTTTTTCGCGACATTGCTTTTGGTGAATACGTGATTGTGGTTTTTCACGACGAGAACAACAACGGTTCGCTCGATACCAACAGCAAAGGCATTCCTACAGAAGCGCTTGGCGTTTCGGGCAATGCCAAAATGAATTTCGGACCGCCCAGATATAACCGCGCCACCTTTCTGATGGAAAACGAGGCGATGGAAATGCAAATGGAATTGCAGCAATTTAAGGTAGGAACTAACTAACCCATTGGTTAATACGGCAGCCAATTGGGTGATTCACTTCGCTTCGCGCAACGGTAATTAGACTTTTTCAAAAAGCCATACCCACCTATCCGATTTTTCTACCTAACAGTAATGTTAAAATGTCGTGGTAAGTGGACATTCCGAATAATATTTTTTACATTAGGCGCCCTCAAATAGTATAAAATTCAATTCGTTAAACCATGAAAAAGAAAGGTACAGTTGATGATTTGCCTGGTGAAAATTGGAAACCGCTGCGTCACGTTGAGGGCGAAGAGATCATTCCGATTTATGATGTTTCCAATTGCGGCCGAGTCCGAAGATTGGAAAAAGATGGTGTTGTTCGCGTGATGGATCAAGGGTCCATTGCCGGCTATCCGTATGCAGTGATTAAGTATCCCGACGGTCGACAGCGTAACCGTTACATTCACCGCCTTGTTTCTCATCTCTTTTTGGAGGCCCAGGATGAATACCACATTTTTGTTATCCACAAGGATTTCGACCGAACCAACAACCACGTCGAGAACCTCGAACTGGTTAACCGGCGCAAGTTGTTCGAGCATCGCAAGCACTCACCCAAGCCGCGCAAGCGACGTACCAGGGGCTACAAGCTCGATGAAAACAAGGTGAAGCGCATCAAGAAGTTGTTGCAAGACGAGAACATCAAGTTGAGCATGATTGCCAAAATGTTTGGTATTACGCACACGCAACTCAACCGAATCCGCAACGGAGAGAACTGGAGCCACGTCACCATTGATTGATGTTCAGAAAAAACCAAAGATTTGATGTTGAATGTTACCGGTGCGGTTTTTTAGAAAGAGCCGCACCGCTGCTTTATTGGAATTTGTATCCCAACACCCGTCGCACGCGCTTAAGGGTTTCACTTGCCGTGAGACGGGCTTTGTCGGCACCCAAATCGAGTTGTTCGATGATGCGCCCGGGTTCATTCATGTATGAGTTGTAGGTTTCTCGCGTTGTTGAAAAACGGTCGAGCAGGACTTCCAGTAGGGCCTTTTTGGCGTGTCCGTATCCAAAACCGCCATTGCGGTAATTGCTGCGCATGGCTGCTACCGCTTCCGTTGATGCCACCAGTTCATACAATTTAAAAACATTGCACGTGTCGGGGTTTTTCGGTTCTTCTAATGGGGTGGAGTCGGTAACAACAGCCATCACTTGCTTTTTCAACACTTTTTCGGGGGCGAAAATGCTGATAAAATTATCGTACGATTTGCTCATTTTCTGGCCGTCGGTACCGGGCACAATTTGCACTTGTTCGCTGATTACGGCATCGGGTACAATCAGTAAGTTTTCGCCGTAGTGTCGGTTAAACGAATCGGCCAGATCACGCGTAATTTCGAGGTGCTGCTTCTGGTCTTTTCCCACCGGAACTTCATGGGCGTCATACAATAATATATCCGCGGCCATCAATACCGGATAAGTAAAGAGCCCTCCGTTTACTTCGGCCAGGCGATTTTGGCGGTCTTTAAACGAATGTGCATTGGCCAGCATCGGGTAAGGGGCCAGACAGTTGAGATACCATGATAATTCGGTGACTTCGGGCACATCGCTCTGCCGGTAAAACGTGTTTTTCGTAGTATCAAGCCCCAATGCGAGCCAAGCCGCCGCAACGGCCATGGTGTTCTCGTGCAGCAATTGGGGATCTCGAATGGTGGTCAGCGAGTGTAGGTCGGCAATAAAGAAAAATGCTTCGTTTTCGGGCCGGTCGCTCATTTCGATGGCGGGCAACATGGCGCCGAGCACATTTCCCAAGTGAGGTTGTCCGGTGCTTTGAATTCCGGTGAGTACGCGTTTCATGCTAATTGTTTTGGCAAAAATTACGGCAATGGCCGCTTGCGCACAAAAATAAGAAGATCGGATTGGATTTAGTTCGAATGTGAGGAAGACAGCTTTAGCAGCAGAAGCAGAGCTTTAGGATTTTACTCGCGCTGTAAAAATGCTTAATACTTAATAATCTTTACACCGAATGACGATTTTTCGCTTTTAATGTGCAAAAAGTAACCAGCAGCCTCCAAAAGTTGAAATATCAATAATCAGCGCTCAGGTAATTGCCTTTCTAATAGGATTAATAAATGCTTTAACTAATTGTCCGGTTGTATTATAAATCTACACATT
>CAZARI010000008.1:0-61874 GCA_964487545.1 uncultured Cryomorphaceae bacterium | reverse complement strand
TAGGATTAATAAATGCTTTAACTAATTGTCCGGTTGTATTATAAATCTACACATTTTAAAAGTGCTCAGATAATTATCGTTCGCAAGTGAAAGGTCAGGTAGATTTCCAATCGGTCTCGTGCTCCAAAAGATTTAATAACTTTGCCCGACGGAATATTGACTCCGGAAACGCGATACTAAAACGCCCATCCAATCTTCAGATCGGACCGATGAAAATAGACGACAACACCATAGATCACATTGCCAAGCTGGCGAGATTGCGTTTTTCGGAGTCTGAAAAAGCGGCCATTAAAGGCGATCTGGAGCGCATCCTCGATTTAGTAGAAGTGCTGAATGAAGTAGACACCATCGGTGTGGAACCGCTCATTCACATGACCGAAACCACCGATGTGCTGCGCGAGGATGAAGTCACAGAAGAAATAACCAAGGAAGAGGCTTTGCTGAACGCTCCGAAAAAGGATTCAGACTATTTTAAGGTGCCCAAAGTGATCTCCGGAAACCAGTAAGCCATGTCGGTTCGCCAGGAAAAAATAGCCAGTTTAATACAACGCGAGCTTGCCCAGATACTACTGCGCGAATCAATTCACCTGCCGTCGAATGTGATGGTGACGGTCACCATTGTTCGCGTTACACCCGATATGAGCTTTGCGCGGGTTTATCTGAGTCTGCTGGGCAGCGACGAACCAGCAGCGGTAATCAATCAGGTGAATGCCGACAAAGGATATTATCGCCGACTGCTGGGAAAAGCCGTTGGCAAAGTGCTGCGAATTGTTCCCGATTTGCAGTTTCACCTCGACGATTCACTCGAATATTCCGAACAAATCAACCAATTGCTCAAGTAATAGCACGGCGTGAAATTTCCGTTTTATATCGCCCGGCGCTACCTGTTTTCCAAAAAATCACACAACATCATCAACGTCATTTCCGGCATTTCGCTGTCGGTAGTGGCCGTGGTGTCCATGGCGATGATCATTGTACTGTCGGCATTTAACGGTATCGAAGGCTTGGTGTCGCAGCTCTATAGTATTTTTGAACCGGATATTACCATCACCCCTCAGCGCGGAAAAACCATGCAGAAATCGGCGATGGACGAAGCCGACTTGTGCAGCTTTCCCCAAGTGGAGCATTGCGTGTACACCATAGAAGAAAACGTGTTGATTGACTACGCTAGCAAGCAGCGCATTGCGCGAATTAAGGGCGTGGGTGAGGGCTATCGCCAAATGACCGGCATGGATTCGGTGATTGTTGACGGAAGTTTTGTGCTGCGCGATGGAGACCTGAATTTTGCTGTGGTGGGTTATGGACTGAAGTACGAACTGGGCATGAGCATCTATCAGAACTCCATGCGCCCGTTGAAAGTGTACGCTCCCATACGCGGAAAAAAAATTAGCCAGAGTCAGGAAAATGCCTTCAACCGAAAAGACATGATGATTGGCGGCGTGTTCAGTATCAGCCCCGATTTTGATAGTCACTACTTTCTCACCAGCCTTGAATTTGCCAGTGACCTGTTCAATTACGAAAGCGAAATTTCGGCAGTAGAAATTGGATTGGCTCCGGACGCCCGGCCCGAAAGGGTGCAACAACTGCTGGTGGAAGAGCTCGGCTCCGATTACGAGGTGAAAACGCGCATGCAGAAGAACGAAATCATCTTCAAAACCAATCAATCAGAAAAGTGGATTACCTTCTTTATCCTCACTTTCATTCTGATCATTGCCTCGTTCAATATCATCGCCTCGCTCACGATGCTGATCATCGACAAAAAGAAAGATGTGTTTATTCTGGGTGCGATGGGCGCGTCGCGACAAACGATACGGACCGTCTTTTTTATCGAAGGACTGCTGATTAATCTGATCGGCGCTGGAGTGGGTTTGCTGCTTGGCTATTTGTTCTGTCTGGCCCAAATACGCTTCGGGTTGATTCCACTCGAGGGCGGCATCGTCGATCACTATCCCATTGAAATGGAATCTGGCGATTTTTTCGCAGTATTCGGAATTGTGATCCTCACCGGTGTTATCACCAGCTCCATTCCGATATATTATTTTACCCGCAGCCGAGCGTCGGCCTGAGCAAAGTCCGCTATCTCTTACAGCGGAATGTTGCCGTGCTTTTTCTTGGGTAGTTTTTCAACTTTGTTTTCGAGCATTTCAAACGCGCGAATCAGTTTTTGCCGTGTTTGCGAGGCGGGAATCACCTCATCTACATAACCGCGGTTGGCAGCCCGATACGGATGGGCAAACATTTCGGCATATTCGGCTTCTTTTTCCTTCAGCTTGGCCTCGGGATCCTGGGCAGCAGCAATTTCCTTTTTGAAAATGATTTCAGCGGCCCCTTTGGCCCCCATCACGGCGATTTCGGCTGTGGGCCAGGCAAAGTTCATATCGGCACCAATGTGTTTGGAGTTCATCACGTCGTAAGCTCCGCCGTATGCTTTTCGGGTGATGACCGTTACGCGCGGCACTGTGGCTTCGCAAAATGCATAGAGCAATTTGGCACCGTTGGAGATGATGGCATTCCACTCCTGATCGGTTCCGGGCAAAAATCCGGGAACGTCTTCAAATACGAGCAGCGGGATATTAAATGCGTCGCAAAAGCGTACAAATCGAGCGGCTTTATTCGAGGCTTTAATGTCGAGCACGCCGGCCATAAACGCGGGTTGATTGGCCACAATTCCGATGCTTTTTCCGGCCAGTCGCGCAAAACCCACTACCATGTTTTCTGCAAAGTCTTTGTGCACTTCCAGAAAACTATTCGCGTCGGCAACATCTTCAATTACCTCACGGATGTCGTAGGGTTGGTTGGCGTTTTCCGGAATAATGTCGTCCAGTTTTGGTCGCAACTCTTGTTGCGGTTCATAATTCAGGGCAGGCGGTAGTTCTTCGCAGTTGGATGGCATGTAGCTCAATAACTGGCGAATGTTCTGAATGCACACCACCTCGTTGGCACAGGCAAAATGGGTCACGCCCGACTTGGTGGAATGCGTAGATGCACCACCGAGTTCCTCGGCAGTTACTTCCTCATGGGTCACCGTTTTCACCACGTTGGGCCCGGTCACAAACATATAGGAGGTTTTCTCTACCATCATGATGAAATCGGTGAGGGCAGGAGAGTACACGGCTCCTCCGGCGCAGGGCCCCATAATGGCCGAAATCTGTGGAATAACGCCCGAAGCAAGCGTGTTTCGGTAAAAAATATCGGCATATCCGCCCAATGAAACCACCCCTTCCTGAATTCGGGCACCCCCACTGTCGTTAAGCCCGATTACCGGCGCACCGTTTTTCATGGCGAGGTCCATAATGCGACAGATTTTCTCTGCGTGGGCTTCGGCCAGCGAGCCGCCGAGAACGGTAAAGTCCTGCGAGAAAACATACACCAATCGACTGTCGATTTTTCCGTACCCGGTCACTACACCATCACCATAAAAGTGTTGCTTGTCCAAGCCGAAATTCACCGAGCGGTGCGTCACCAACATGCCAAGCTCTTCGAAGGTGTCTTTGTCGAGCAGTAAGTCGATGCGCTCGCGAGCGGTGAGTTTGCCTTTGGCGTGTTGCGATTCTATTCTCTTTTCGCCGCCACCCAGCTTGGCTTCGCGGATTTTATCTTCCAGGTCTTTCAGTTTGTCTGTCATGTGCGCTTGTTGAATGGCCGTAAAAATAGGAATTATGGCAGGGCTGGCGAAAAACCCTTTAAGCGGTACGAATAAAAAAACCGGCCAAAGCACTGGTTTCTTGGTAATGAGAAGATCAGGTCAGAATGCGAATCCGATTCCGGTACTAAACGGATACAGTTCGGGGCCTTCTTTCCGGTCGAACAACGGGGTGAGCCAATAACTGGCGTAAACCACGAACGGACCGTATCCTGTGCGAACCATCGCCTCTGCCGAAAAAAGATTGAGATTGGGAACCCCTTTCACATTGGTGTTGTAGTCCACACCAGTCAGGTTGTATTCTTGCACGTAGGTAGAGTGAATGCGCCAGCCGCCCACCACGCCGGCAGCGAAGTGAAACGATCGTGTTGGTCGTAGGCTGGTATTGAACTCTAACATTAGCGGAATGCGCAGATAAGTGGCCTGAAGCGTATTTCGGGTCAGGTTGCGCAAGGTGTCTTCCACCATGGTTACTTCATTGCCGAAGGTCAGGTGGGTGTTTTGCCGCAGCCGGTAGCTGTTGAATTGCAATCCGAGACCAGTGTAGATTCCGAAATAATCGCTGATGATTCGAAATTTTAGCTCCGGAAAGTTGATCGAAAAAGTGAAAGATTTGGAATAGTCTACTTCCATTAACTGTGACTCTTCGGGCAGATCGAGCGATTGGTTCTTTCCCACGTAGCCGTTGATTCCGAAAGTTACGCCACTCCAATGCGTGAGCGAATGGCGGCGTTGCCAATCCGAAGCCCGAAACTCGCTGTCATTTTTCAGGTCTTTGGTCGATCTCCACTCATCGTCTATTTTTTTCTCGAGTAGAATTTCGTCTTTGCCAGGGCGCTCTACAATTTTTAACTGGTGATTACCCAACCGCACAATGGTGGTGTCATTTCCTGCGGGCGATTCACTGATGTTTAGGGTGTCGGCCGGTGCAGCAAGCGTGTCTTGCTGGGCAAAAGCACTGGTGCCGATCAAAAGAGAGAGAAATACAATGAGATGTTTCATGGTTTTCGTGTTTGGTGAGACGCTCACCGGGTAGCAGAGATTGCCGCATTATTACTGGTCGATGCTTCGGTTGCGCTGCACTTCAAATGGGTCGATTTTAATGTTGACGGGGTAAACGTCCTCGTCTGTTTCGTTTATTGTTGGTCAATAAACAATCGTTGCCAGAAAAGGTTTTTCGCGCTTGTTTACTTGCTGGCTTATCTTGCCGAGGCCTCGCGATTGTATTTGATCATTAGGCTCGATTGTAACCGCCAGACACAGAAAAAATCAGTCGAGTTTGAGCACGGTGAGGAAGGCTTCCTGAGGCACCTCTACGTTGCCCACCTGCCGCATTCGTTTCTTTCCTTTTTTCTGCTTTTCTAACAGTTTTCGTTTTCGGGTGATATCACCGCCGTAGCATTTTGCCGTAACATCTTTTCGCAGCGCACGCACAGATTCGCGTGCAATCACTTTGGTTCCGATGGCCGCTTGGATGGCAATTTCGAACTGTTGACGCGGAATCAATTCGCGCATTTTTGCACAAATTTTCTTTCCCAATTCGTAGGCATTATCGCGGTGAATGAGCGCAGAAAGTGCATCCACCTGATCGCCGTTGAGCAGAATGTCGAGCTTAACAAGATGCGAAGTTTTGTTGCCAATCGGAAAATAGTCAAATGAGGCATAACCGCGCGATACGGTTTTGAGCTTATCGTAAAAATCGAATACAATTTCGCCCAGCGGCATTTCAAACGAGAGCTCCACCCGATCGGAGGTGAGGTACACCTGATTTTTGAGTTCTCCACGCTTATCGATGCACAGGCTCATCACGGCCCCAATGTAATCGGATTTGGTAATCACCTGTGCTTTGATATAAGGTTCTTCAACCGTGTCAATGTAGTTGGGTTCGGGCAGGTCAGACGGGTTGTTGATGATCAGCGTTTCACCTTTTTTGGTGTGGCACACGTAGGAAACGTTGGGAACCGTTGTGATCACGGTCATGTCGAATTCGCGTTCGAGTCGCTCCTGAACGATTTCCATGTGCAACATACCGAGAAATCCGCAGCGGAAGCCAAAGCCCAGGGCCGCAGAAGATTCCGGCTCAAAAACCAATGAAGCATCGTTGAGCTGTAATTTTTCGAGCGAATTGCGCAGTTCTTCGTAGTCTTCGGTGTCCACCGGGTAAATCCCTGCAAAAACCATCGGCTTCACATCTTCAAATCCCTTTACAGCACTTTCGCAGGGGCGGTCAACGTCGGTGATGGTATCTCCTACCTTGATGTTGGCAGCACTTTTAATGCCCGAAATGATGTACCCCACGTTTCCGGTTCGCACTTCGTTGCGTGGCGAAGGCTGAAGTTTGAGAATACCCACTTCGTCGGCTTCATATTGTTTGCCCGTATTAAAGAATTTAACGCGGCTTCCTTTTTTCATCACGCCGTTCATCACGCGATAGTAGGCCACCACACCGCGAAACGGGTTGTACACCGAGTCAAAAATCATGGCCTGGAGCGGCGCATCTGGATCGCCAGACGGGGCCGAAACCCTTTCGATAACGGCTTTCAAAATGGCATCTACTCCCAGTCCCGTTTTTCCACTGGCTGGAATAATATCCTCTGCTTTGCAGCCAATGAGCTCGATGATCTGATCGGTTACCTCTTCGGCCATGGCGCTGTCCAGATCCATCTTGTTGAGCACCGGAATAATTTCAAGGTCGTGTTCCAGGGCCAGGTACAGGTTGGAAATGGTTTGTGCCTGAATTCCCTGAGTGGCATCAACAATAAGCAGCGCACCCTCACAGGCTGCAATCGACCGCGAAACCTCGTATGAAAAATCCACGTGACCCGGGGTGTCGATCAGATTCAACACATAGGGTTTGCCTTCGTGAACGTGATCCATCTGAACGGCGTGACTCTTAATGGTGATGCCCCGCTCGCGCTCCAGATCCATGTTGTCGAGCGTTTGTTCCTGAAGGTCACGCGCACTAATGGTGTCGGTAGCTTGCAGCAAGCGGTCGGCGAGTGTGCTTTTGCCGTGGTCAATGTGGGCGATGATACAGAAATTGCGGATGTGCTCCATAGAACTTAAGGTGCGTTAATTCTGTGCAAAAATACCTTTTTAGTTGCCGTTAACACTACTGCGCATATAGAATACAAGTAAAAAGAATATTTGTTGCTTGGGTGATTTTGTTAAATTTGTTGCGAGGCGCCTTACTTCTTACAACCTTAATAATCGAAGTTACGTCATCAGCTTATACCATCAAATTATAAATCATGAAAAAATTAACCATTCTGTTAGCTCTCTTTATCGTTGCTCCGGCCGTGACCATGGCACAGGAGAGTTCAAAAATTAAGCAAGCGTACACCCCAGCAGAGATAGAAGCCATTGTGGCGCAGGATCCCAACGAGTTGGCCTTTTTGGAATATATGGCCGACCGGGCTGTTTCTGTTCAAACCCGAACCGGCGATCTTTCTTCGGTGGCTGATATCTCCACGTTGAATAGTTTGAAGAAGAACGCAAACATTCCTGATGTAACCGCCGATAACTTCAACGTGGAAACCTTTAACCCCCTGGCTTACGATCTGGATATCAAGAATAATATTTTTTACTATCGTCTCGGTGATAGCAATCAGTTGATTCAGATTTTATCAGAGAACCGCACACGTCACCTGTTCGACAGCGGCCAGTAATTATCAATAGGATTTAAAACCCACAAATATGAATAAGGGATTGATCGTCGCTTGCTTTTTAGTGGCCTTGGGAGCCTACGCTTCATTTGCCCAAGAAACTAAACGATCTTATGAAATTGTTAAAACCGGAAGTGTAGAGCACCTGAACCAATATCATCAGGCGTTGATGGAAAAAGATCTGGATCCGCACCGACTCATCGAAGAAGATCGCATCATTCAATTTTCGTCAGGTGTGGAGATTCGCTTGTATTCAGCCAAAAGACTGGAAGCAGAGTACGGTCGATTTCGTGACCATCAACTACTTAATCGGATGGGCGATGAGCTTATTTATCCATGGAAATGGGTGCTGGGTGAAGACGGGAAAATTCACGACAAAAGAATACACGCTGCGGACGATAATTAAAATTTATTCATGAAGGTATTTAATGGAATCGGTGCCATTGCTGCACTTACAATTACGCTACTATGTCACAACGTCATTAAAGCTCAAACATACGTGCTCAATGGCGCCCTGAATGGCTCAACCATCACAACTTGCTCCGGACTTTTTACTGATAGCGGAGGAGCCAGCGGAAATTATAGCGCCAACGAAAACTACACGGTCACTTTTTGCCCCGATGGCGACGAATGCCTCACCATCGATTTTTTGACTTTTCAAACGGAGAGTGGTTGGGATTTCCTTACCGTGTATGATGGCCCCAATGCCAGCTCTCCAGTACTCGGTAGTTTTTCGGGAAATGGTGGTCCGGGGAGCATCACCCGCAACAACTGCCTAACCTTTGTGTTTACTTCTGATGGTTCATTTCATCAAAGTGGATGGCAGGCAGAGATAAGCTGTGGTGAGTGTCCGGTATGGGGAGACGCAGCGGGTTGTCCGCGCATTGATCTGGGGCCAGATTTCGACGTTTTGTGCCATGACAATTGTGTCACTCTGGAGGCGGATGTACTTGAAACGGGTTTGACCACAACTTATAGTGTTGAACCGATTGATTACGACCCGCCTTTTCCATTTGATGAAGGAATAGGCTTCTCTATTGGCACCGACGATGTGTGGAGTAGTGCGCTTACACTACCGTTTAACTTTTGCTTTTTTGGAGGAACTTTTAATCAGGTTGTGGTGGGGTCTAATGGCGTGATGTCATTTAATACAAACTATGCCAACGGATATTGTGATTGGCAGTTCAGTCAAACGGTTCCGAATAGCAACCTTCCTGTTAACAGCATATTTGGAATCTACCACGATATCGATCCAAGCGTTTGTGGGTCAGCAAGATACGCTATACTGGGAGAGGCGCCCTGTCGGATGTTTGTTCTTAACTTCGACAATGTGTGTCATTACTCATGTAATTCCCTTAAATCAACTTCACAAGTTGTCCTCTACGAAACCACCAACATCATAGAGGTATATGTCAAGGATAAACCCACCTGTAGTAGCTGGAACAGTGGAAATGCTGTAATCGGAATTCAGAATGCCAATGGTACCCAAGGTTATGTGGCGCCTGGGCGGCAAACCGGAAGTTGGTCGGCATCAAATGAGGCGTGGCGCTTTTTACCCGATGGCGACCCTAATTTCGAAGTAACTTGGTTTGATTCTGACAACAACCAGATTGGCACAGGAATGAGCTTGGATGTTTGTGTGCCCCCGACGGGAACATTCTATCATGCCGAGGTGCTTTATACCAGTTGTGACGGCTCGTTAATCGCCGAAACCGACACCGTGCATATCGGTATCGATCTGCAACTGGAAACCGAGGTGGAAACCACCCCATGCTACGATCCTTGTGATGCTACTATTACGATCCATCCGCAAGAAGGCGACCCGCCCTATACCTATGATATTGGCGACGGCCCGCAACTCGAAAATACTTTCACCGGTCTGTGTCCCGGAGAATACGTGATCATTGTCGTCGATAGCTTTGGATGCACAGACTCAGTGCACATTAACATCGATTTGCCCGATTTTCCTTATGCCGGTTTGGATAATGCGATAACCGTCTGCGAAAACGACGAGCCATTCGATATGATCTCTCACCTCAACGGCGATCCCGACGCTAATGGTGTTTGGACCGATGCCGACAACAATCCGATAGTAGACATCTTTGATCCTGCTACTGGACTCTCGGGCGATTATACCTATACCGTAGGAGAAGGTGAGTGTGCCAACGCGGCCACCCTGAGTATCGAAATTGCTCCGGTCACTACAGAAGAAACGGAAGTATTTATCTGTGAAGGAGAGTCGCACACGCTACCCGATGGCGAGGTGGTGAGTGCGGAGGGCGTTTATGAATCAACCATTCTGTCGGTTGTTACAGGTTGCGATAGCATCGTAATGACCACGCTAGGAGTTAATCCGGTGTTTGAAACCGCTGTTGACGATGTGATCTGCATTACCGGAGACTACACCCTGCCCGATGGACAAGTGGTGACGGCTCCCGGTGTTTATGAGACACTGCTTCAATCGGTAATCACAGGATGTGATAGTACGATCGTTACTTCTCTGACCCAAATTACCGGATATGAAACAGTTGTTGAGGTTGCCCTATGTGGCAACGACTCTATTCAGCTTGCCGACGGAACCTATGCCTCTGAAGCAAACACCTACGAAGTGCTTTTGACTTCGGTTCAGGGTTGCGATAGCTTGATTATCACGCACGTAGAGGTGATCACGGTGGATGCGGGAATTTATAATCCGACTTGCCATGAATTGATGATGATGCAGATCAACGGGTCGTCAAACCCTGTTGATGCCGAAGCTTCCTTTACCTGGTCTGGACCGGACGAGGTGACTTTTAACTCACCCAACAACGCGACAACAGTTGTAACTGTAGATCAACCCGGGTTTTATATTGTGGAGTTGACGGATAGTCGCTGTCCGGATGATCCTGCCCTTGCAGAGCTTCACTTTATGGAGCCTCCGCAGGTTGAGATTACCCCGATCGATTTTATATGTATGGGCGAAACCGCCACCGCATCGCTGATTCTGGAAGGAAACTATGCCGACCAGTTCATTTGGCAGGATTCTTTGGGCTTGTTTAATCAGGTAAACGACAGCGAAATTTTGATCAACACGCAAAACTTTGCTGAGGGACTGGTGCCTTACAATAATTACGAAGTGACGGTGTTGGTCATGGGCGAAGCCCCCTGTCCATCAGCTACTGCCACCATGATGTTTGATGTGATCAATTGTGAAGTGGTTATTCCGGATATTTTTACGCCCAACGGCGACGGTGTTAACGACATGTTTGAAATTACTGGAATCAGTTCGTTTCAAAATAGCCGCCTCATTGTTTTAAATCGCTGGGGAAAGGTAGTGTACGAAAGTGATAACTACGGTTGGCCATACTGGAATGGAACGCACCATAAAAGCGGCGCTGAATTGGCCGACGGCGTTTATTATTACGAATTGATTTTAGGAAGAACCAACGAGGCTTTTCAGGGCACCATAACAATAGTGCGCGACTGATTAATCGTAATTTACCTTTATTTTAAATCAAAGCGCAGCACATCGTGTTGCGCTTTGCTATTTTTGCACTCACCCAAAATGTCCGTCAGTAATGAAAATAATAGAACACCTCAGACGAGCTGATAAAACACTGTTTTCGTTTGAAGTGCTGCCGCCACTCAAGGGCAATGATATCACCTCGTTATATCACGCTATTGATCCGCTGATGGAATTCAACCCTCCATTTATCAACGTGACTTATCACCGCGAAGAACACGCCTACAAAAAAATGCCAAATGGTTTGCTCAAGCGGGTTTCGTTGCGCCGCCGACCGGGCACGGTAGGGATTTGTGCGGCCATCATGAACAACTACAAGGTGGATGCCGTGCCGCATTTGATCTGCGGCGGGTTTACGCGCGAAGAAACCGAAAGTGCCTTAATCGACTTGTGTTTTCTAGGTATAGATAACGTGCTGGCGCTTCGTGGCGACCCCATAAAAGCAGAGCCTTCATTTGTGCCCGAAGCCGAAGGAAATGCATTCGCCATAGACCTCATTCGTCAAGTTGCCGACCTAAACGAGGGCGTTTATTTGCATCAGGAAGCGAAAAGCCCGCATTGCACGGCGTTTTGCATCGGAACAGCAGGGTATCCGGAAAAGCATTTTGAGGCGCTTAATATGAAAACCGATTTACAGTATCTTAAGGCCAAAGTGGATGCCGGGGCGGAATACATTACTACCCAGATGTTTTTTGACAACGCTAAGTATTTTAAGTTTGTGGCCGATTGCAGAACGGTGGGAATTAACGTTCCGATTATTCCGGGAATCAAGCCCATCACAGCACTGCGACACATTCAGTTTTTACCGAAAACATTTCACATCGACTTTCCTGATGATCTGGCTGATGATTTGATGAAATGCAAAACGGATGCGCAAGTCAAAGAAGTGGGAATAGAATGGGCCATCATGCAGTCAAGAGAACTGATGCAACACAGCGTACCAGCTTTGCATTACTATACGATGGGAAAATCGGAAGTGGTCCGGCGAATCGCGTCGGAGGTTTTCTGACTTTGGGAATTATACCGTTTGCTTTTGATACAATTTCGCAAGGTATTTGCCGACAATATCAAACTCCAGATTTACCGGATCGCCAATTTGCATGGCGCCAAACAAGGTGTGTTTCATGGTATAAGGAACCACCACCACCGAAAAATGCTCATCACCCGAATCAACAACGGTTAGACTGGTACCGTTCACGGTTATTGATCCCTTAGGAACCGTAATGTTACCCGTTTCGGAGGATTCGTACATGAAGTGAAATTTCCAACTTCCGCTTAAATCTATTATATCGGTACAAACCCCAATACAGTCCACATGTCCCTGCACGATGTGCCCTTCAAATCGATCGGTTACTTTTAGGCAGCGCTCCAAATTCACTTTTGATCCGGGCCGCAATAGCCCCAAGTTAGACCGATTGAGCGTTTCGGCCACAGCAGTAACCCAGTAATAGCCGTCGCCGGTTTGGGTAACGGTGAGGCAGCAACCATTATGAGCTACACTCTGGTCTACCCGAAGTTCGGAGCTGAACGGAGCAGCAATTTTGAAGTGTACATTGGTTTTTTCCGGGCGTATTTCTAATACTTCGCCGAGCGTTTCTACTATTCCGGTAAACATGTTTTACTTGTAATTGACGTTGTCTTTACTATCGAAAATGTGGAGGGTTCCAGTCAGTTCAAACGACTCGGTTCCCCTGAGCCGGATGGTGTTTACAATGCAGGTGTAGTAATACACGCCATCGGAAACGCGCTCTCCCGAATCCTTATGAATAGCATCCCACTGAATATCCGGATCGGTAGTTTCAAAAACGGGTTGTCCCCACCGGTTGTAGATTATCAGGTCGATTCTTTCAACAAACCGATATGGGAAGGGTTCAAACACATCGTTACGTCCATCACCGTTGGGAGTAATCACGTCGGGAAGTTCATAAAGCGGACAATTGTCACAGTGATCAATGTTGCTGAACAGGCTCTCGTTGCGACGGTCGTTTATTTCGTCATAGTCGAGCGCAGTCACGGCGTAGTATCCTGCTACCGATCCGTTGTGATTATGTTCGTAGGTGGTGTTTTCTGCTCCGAAAATGGAATCGATCAACATCCATTCATCCGATTCTGTTGGTTTGAAATACAGGTAATAAACCTGTGTATCGTCCGTGTCTTCGCACGCTTCGTTGGGATTGGTCCAACTCAGAAAGTTTACCTCGTGGTCTCCTGTAGGTTCTTCTCCTTCCTCTTTGGGGCAGTAGCATGATACCGTGAGTTCGGGTGCGCAAGGAGGGGTGTTGTCAAACGGAAATCCACAAACTTCCTGGCTGTAGTTAATCAATGTGTCAGAAAATACGGAGTTGAAATAAGATCCGTGGGCAATTATGCGATAGCAAAATTCTTCGCCATTTTCCAATCCGTTGTGAACGAATGAAGTTTCTGCTGTTTCTCCGATGGTTTCCCATTCGGCACTGCTGTTGAGCTGTTGAACCGCGTAGTTGAAGTTGACCCAAGGCTGATTCAGGTTCCAGTTGACGGTAATTTGCCCGTCGTCGGGAACCAGCGAAACAAATACCGACGAAGCCGTATTTGACATGGTGACTCCAACGCCGTTATTGAGCAACTCTACCTGATAAACATTCGACTGATCTTTTGTGTTGAGGTTTTCTACAATTAATTCTCCCGGAAGATCAGAAAGCACCGGGTTTTCTTCTGAGGTGAAAATAAGCGATGTGGCATTTGAAAAGCCGTCACCTCGGTAGATTTTATACTGATATGGGCCGGTAAACAAGTCCAGGGTGTCCAAATCAAAAGGGCGTTGCCAGCGCAGGGTGTCTATACCCGTGTCGGCATCGGTAGCCCCCACACTATTGTGGGTGATCAGCGGGATTTCTGCCGCTATTTCAGCGCAGAACTCCGCCGAAGCATAGCTCTCCGCTCCGTCGGGAAAGCAGGCCACCACCATGTAGCAATAGCGCATTCCGAACGAAATATTGTAATCGTCGAAATAGGTGGTGTTACTGATGCCGTCGATGGTTGTGAGCAACTCATAACCGGTGTAAGCAGGAACGCCGGTTTCGCAATGGTCGGGCGTAAAGCCGTATTCTCCGGCCCTGCGATAAATTTTATAACACGTGGCGGAATTGCATTCACTCTCTTCCCAACTCAGTTGAATGGCACCCATTTGCGGAGTGGCTTCGGGGTTTTCCGGGCCTGGGGCTACCACGGTAATGTTCATGGTAGAGTAGGAGCTCAAGCTGCCCGAGGGCGCATTGTCGACAGCCTTAATCACCACCTGATAAGGTGCAAGCCGTACATGATCGCAAGTGGTGTTCCAACTAAAGTTTCCAACGCCGTTGCCAAGGGGGCTGAACACAGCAGGGTTCTGATTAAATTCAAATGGCCCTCCGTAGGCCGACAGGGTGATAATATTGTTGTTCGGGTCGGTAGCGGTGATGTCGAAGTTTAGCGGAGTGCCTGCTTCCACACACATATCGGGCAGTTGTTCTATTTCTGGAGGGTCGTTACTACAGGCCTTTACGGTAATCTGCATGTCTCGCATCACGGTGCCTACCCTAATGACTTGTCCAGTAGTTGTGTTTCTACGGTATTCGGTAATCAATATAGCGACATTATACAATCCCTGCAATTGAGGAGAGTCCCAGGTGAGGGTGCCGGTAACAGGGTCGATGCTGATGTTGTTGTTGGGTCCTGCACCAAATTGATCGGGGTGCTGATAAATAGGAAGCACTTCGCCGCCCGCTCCCAGGCATGGCACCAGCTCGAAAACAAGCGAATCGCCATCGGGATCGAATGGCGCCGGGTTGTGAACAAAAACCTCGTTGATACACGCGTCGTCGAGCGGTGGATTGAGCAGTTGTACGGAATTATTCACTCCGCCTATTGGGTTGATGATCAGGAGCGATTCGATGGTGAAAACCAGGTTTACCGACAACGCATCTCCAAGATTTAGGATGCCTATATTTCGGTTGGGGTCTTCTGCTCTTAAACGGTAATTACCCGGCCCTGGAAAGGTGTGGTTCTTGAAATAGATGTTGTGGCGCACGTCAGCTATCCCGTTGTCTTGGATAACCACTCGTTCGATACTGTCTCTGGGCGATCCGTCGCCGTAGTCGATTGGCATCCACTGGCGGTCGGCAGGTGCGCTGAGCTTAGTATAAGTGGTGATGATGATGCGGTACGTATTTCCCGAAACGTGTTCGTAGGTAATTTCACCTGCCCGGTTATGGGTGGCCCATGCTCCTGTGGCAAAAACCATCAGAAAAATACCAGTTAAAAATATACGCATCCGTTTAATTTGAAGGCCATAAAGATACGAATATTAACACTTCAGTGCGTTTTTGCTGGGATGCCGAGCGGTAAATAATTCTCATTTATAGTAGGGCAAATGTTTAATCGCCGGGTGGGGAATTGTGTGACGACGATTGCATTTACTACCTGGGAGGCTGGTGCAGGGCTCGATCTAAAAGTTTAATTTTGCCAGACATAAACAGCATAACCAAATATGTCGAAGAAAGTTACAGTAGGTATCAGTGTAGGTGATTGCAACGGTATTGGCTTGGAGGTAATCATGAAAACTTTTCAGGATCAGCGAATGTTGGGGTTATGTACACCGGTATTATATGGTTCGGTCAAAGTAGCTGCATATCACCGCAAGACCATGGGATTAACCGACTTTGCGTTCAATGAAATTTCCGACTCGGGAAAGGCACAGTCAAAAAAGGTTAATTTGATTGATGTTGCCGAGGACGAAGTTTTTGTAGAATTCGGGAAGATCACAGACAGCGCCGGTCGTTTGGCTGTTAGGTCGTTGATTCGCGCTACCGAAGATCTGGCCAGCAACAAAACCGATGTGTTGGTCACCGCCCCCATTATCAAGAGTAATGCCCAGACAGTAGATTTCAACTTTCCCGGACAGACCGAATTTTTGGCCAATTACAGCAATACCGGCGAGGCACTTATGCTGATGATAGGCGATGGCCTGCGTGTGGCAGTGGCTACCGGTCACATAGCCCTCTCGGCAGTGCCGCAAATGCTCACCGCACAGCTCATCAACAACAAGCTAAACTTGCTCGAGTCTTCGTTGATTAAGGATTTTGGTGTAGAAAAGCCCAAAATAGCTGTACTCGGACTGAATCCCCACGCCGGAGACAACGGTTTGATGGGCGATGAAGAACAAAAAATTATTGCCCCAGCCATTGCTAACGCACGAAATCAAGGGCAGTTGGTATTTGGGCCATACGGTGCCGACGGCTTTTTTGGTACCGGGCAGTACAAGCATTTCGATGCAGTGCTCGCCATGTATCACGATCAGGGTTTGGCTCCGTTCAAAGCGCTCGCCTTTGAGAGCGGGGTAAACTTTACAGCAGGCCTGCCCATTGTTCGAACATCTCCCGATCACGGACCGGCCATGGATATCGCTGGAAAAAACATCGCTTCGCCCGATTCATTCCGTGCAGCAGTATATGCCGCCTGTGATATTTTTCGCCAACGCAAACTTTATCGAGAAATTTCGGCCAACCCGCTTCAACGCCAAAAACCGCCACAATAAATTAATCGCGCCTAAAGTTTCTGAAATCATTTCGATATTGTACCTTTGCGCTCCTTTTGAAATGCCCTAAAATTGAAATGTTGTGGATAAGCGGAGTGAGTTTTATATTCATTTTGAGGGTTTAAAGGAGGATTTGCATCACTTCGAATTCGAGGTAGATGATGCGTTCTTTTCGATGTTTGAAAGCAGTTTAATTGAACACGGCAGCCTTAAAGTTGCGCTGGAGCTAAATAAAAAGAGCACCATGATGGAGCTAAATTTTTCCATCAATGGCATGGTAACTTGCGATTGTGATCTTTGCGGAGATCCGCTGGCGGTGGACATGAATCTGAAAGAAGGGGTGATTGCCAAATATGGCGATGAAGGTCAGGAGTCTACCGACGAGCTAACGTTTATCCCACCTTCGGCACACCACATTGATGTGGCACCCTATATCTACGAATTTATCGTTCTGGCAATGCCCTCAAAAAATGTCCACAAACGGGGAGCGTGTAATCCCCGGGCACTTGAACTGCTGAAAAAACTCAATGCCCAAAGTGATGAAAAAGACAACATTGACCCCAGGTGGAGCATGTTGAGACAGTTAAAAAATTTGAATGACAATTAATTAAATACCAAAATGGCACATCCCAAGCGAAAGCAATCAACCACCAGAAGAAACAAGCGCAGAACCCACTACAAAACGTCTGCACCTGTGGTGGCAGTATGCAAGGTTACCGGTGAGCCTCACCAGTTTCACCGCGCATACTGGTACGAAGGAAAAATGTACTACAAGGGGCAAGTGGTTATTGATCAGACTGCTGCTTAATTATCTTTCAGCGATTTCAAAACCAGTGAGGTGCGTCGGTATAAGATCGGCGCATGTTGGTCGTGTGATCAATACTCCACTTTTGAAGCAGAAAAAGTTGTCAAATTGCCGGAATTGGAATCTAAGCCATATCTTAGCCGCCAAATTCCGAGAAAAACGCATCTGTACCTAGAACGCCTATGTCTAAATTGACCGCTGCCATTACGGCCGTTCAGGGATACGTTCCCGATTATATTCTTACCAACCAGGAGTTGGAAAAGATGGTTGATACAAGCGACGAATGGATCAAGTCGCGGACTGGTATCTCCGAGAGAAGAATCCTGAAAGGCGAAGGACTCGGCACCTCACACATGGCAGCCAAAGCAGTTTCAGCCTTGTGCAAAAAAAGAGGGATCGACCCAATGGAGATCGATTTGCTTATTTGTGCCACCGTTACCCCCGATCATCAGTTTCCTGCTACCGCCAATCTCATCAGCGATAAGGTCGGCGCTAAAAATGCCTGGAGCTTCGATATTCTCGCCGCTTGCTCTGGCTTTTTATACGCACTTGAAACCGGCCGGCGCTTTGTTGAGTCTGGGCAGTACAAAAAAGTGGTGATTGTTGGCGCAGATAAAATGTCTTCGATTATCAACTACGATGACCGTTCCACCTGTATCATTTTTGGTGATGGAGCCGGAGCCGTGTTGCTTGAACCAAACACCGAAGAACTGGGCGTGCTCGATTCGGCCCTATACAGTGACGGATCGGGCTTCGAGCACCTCCATCAAAAAGCTGGAGGATCGGCCTATCCTGCATCACATCAAACCATCGAGGCTGGCGAACACTCAGTTTATCAAGAAGGTAAACAGGTGTTTAAATTTGCAGTGACACGAATGGCAGACGTATCGGTAGAGGTCATGGAACGAAATAATCTGAGCAGCGACGATGTGGCGTGGCTGGTTCCGCATCAGGCTAATCTGCGGATTATTGAAGCAACGGCCAACAGAATGGGTCTTGATACCTCCAAGGTGATGATCAATATCAGCCGCTTTGGAAATACCACGGCCGCAACAATTCCGCTCTGTTTATGGGAGTGGGAAAGCCGCCTGAAAAAAGGGGATAATATTATATTGTCTGCATTTGGCGGAGGATTTACTTGGGGCGCCATCTACGTTAAGTGGGCCTATTCAAATTAGCTTTTTTAACTTTAGCACAATCCGAATAATAAAGATATTATGAAGCTGGAAGAAATTCAGGACCTGATCAAATTCGTCTCCAAATCTGGAGTCAGTGAAGTTCAGATCGAACAAAAAGATTTTAAGATCATCATCAAGTCCGATAAGGAAAAGAAAACCAGAGGCGCCCGGCGCGAAATGGTGCAGCAGCAGGTTCCAACGCAGATGATGCCGATGCGACAGCAAATGCCGGCACAAGCTCCACAGCCAGTTTCCACACCCCCAGCCGCTGAGCCTGCAAAAACTGAGGACAACGAATCCAAATATATCACCATCAAGTCGCCCATGATCGGAACTTTCTACCGCGCACCGTCGCCGGATAAAGATTCCTTTGTGAATGTTGGTGATACCATCAAGCCTGGAAAGACCATCTGCATCATCGAAGCCATGAAGCTGTTTAACGAGATTGAAGCCGAAGTGAGCGGAAAGATCGTTAAAGTGCTGGTTGATGACTCCTCACCGGTAGAATATGATCAGCCGTTGTTTCTTGTAGATCCTTCCTAATTGCTAACGCCAGTCAAAGCCTGAGTTCATGTTCAAAAAAATTCTGATAGCCAATAGAGGCGAAATTGCGTTGCGAATTATCCGCACTTGCAAAGAGATGGGCATTAAAACCGTGGCTGTGTATTCCAAAGCCGATGCCGAAAGCCTGCACGTGCGGTTTGCCGACGAAGCGGTTTGTATTGGTCCGGCGGCTAGTTCGGAGTCCTACCTCAAAATTCCGAATATTATCGCAGCAGCCGAAATCACCAATTCCGACGCCATTCACCCCGGATATGGTTTCCTCGCTGAAAACGCCAAATTCTCTCGGGTATGTGCCGAAAATAACATCAAATTTATCGGTGCCAGCGGTGATATGATCGATGCCATGGGCGATAAAGCATCGGCAAAGATGACCATGAAAAAGGCCGGTGTACCCACCATTCCTGGTTCAGAAGGATTAATTGCCGATCTGAAACACGGAAAAGTAATGGCCGCAGAAATCGGTTATCCGGTGATGATTAAAGCCACGGCCGGAGGTGGCGGAAAAGGTATGCAAGTGATTTGGGAGGAAAAAGAACTCGAAGAATCACTCAACAAAGCCATGCGCGAAGCCGAAGCCGCATTCGGAAACCCCGGCATGTACATGGAGAAATTTATTGAAGATCCACGACATATCGAGATTCAGATTGCCGGTGATCAGTTTGGGGCTTTCTGCCACATGTCAGAACGCGACTGCTCTATACAACGACGTCATCAAAAGCTGGTAGAAGAAACGCCCTCGCCATTCATGACCAAGGCCCTGCGCAAAGCCATGGGAGAAGCTGCGATAAAAGCCGCTTCTGCGGTAGATTATGAAGGGGTGGGCACAGTAGAGTTTCTGGTGGATAAACACCGCAACTTCTACTTTATGGAAATGAATACCCGGATTCAGGTGGAACATACCATCACCGAGGAAGTCATTACCTATGACCTGGTCAAAGAGCAAATTAAAATTGCGGCTGGAATTCCTATCTCTGGCAAGAATTATGAACCCCGGATGCATGCCATTCAATGTCGCATTAATGCCGAGGATCCATACAACGGTTTTCGACCTTCACCCGGAAAAATTACCGATTACCACGCGCCAGGTGGCCACGGAATAAGAGTCGATACCCACGTGTATGCGGGCTATGTCATTCCGCCCAACTACGACTCGATGATCTCTAAACTAATTGCCATTGCTCAAACCCGCGAAGAGGCCATTCTGAAAATGCAGCGTGCCTTAGACGAGTATATCATTGAGGGGGTGTATACCACCATCCCCTTTCACCAAGCACTGTTTCAGGATGAGGAATTTAGAAAAGGAAACTATACCACCAAGTTTCTGGAGACTTTTAACTTGAAGTAAGATTTTCTGAGGTAGAAATTAAAAATCAGCAGAATTTACGGTCACTTTTTCTTTTCCCTCAATAAGCTGCACGTGGCAGCAGTCGTGGCGTAGCAGGTAGGTTTCATCAACGACCAGATCATCGTTCACCCAACCTTTAAAAATAAATTCGCGGTCTTCAGCGTGACTCAGAAATTGTTTGTGACCATCATTTACCAGCAGATACGGGCCGCCAGCGTGAGACTCAACCAGTGGGTCAATCGACTGGTTCAGGTGTTTGGAGCTGACTTCTGCTTTTGTTAATACCACGCGTTCATCATTTTCATCCACCACCTGCACCGAAATCTGCGTAAATATCATCGTGCATATAATATCTTTGGGGCAAGGCTCATGGCTCGAATCACAGGAATTGCTACTCAATATGAGGAATGTAAATACCGCTATCGGATAGGAAACCCACTTCATCTTAGTTGCTTTAGTGTGCTAAAGATCGATTTTTTTTACAACGCTGCTTGCAGTATTTGCTAATCGAGCAAAAAAAAATAAGTAATTCAAATTTTGTTTTGATATGTCATTAGCCCTCAGAATCGCCTTAGGTTATTTTTTTGCTGGAGCCGGCTACATCACCCTTAGTGACTTTTTACTGGCCTATTATCACCAAAACACCATTGAGCCTGTAATGAGCGCGAGCATGATCAAAGGCATCTTGTTTTTTTTGGTCACCGCCATCATACTCTACTTTGTGCTCAAAAAATTTCATCGCCGATTGGAAGAGAAGACCCATCTGCTGAATACGGTGGTTAATAACACACACGATTTACTGTGGCTGATCGACCTGAATTTTAAAATTCTATTGGCCAACACCACTTTTTCGGACACCTTCAAAAAATCGTCTGAAGAATCATTGGTCAATCAAGATGTGTTGTCGATGGCCTCAACCGAAGCACTCCGCAGTAAATGGAAAGATTTGTACCAACGCGCATTCAGTGGCGAAGAAGTGAGCCACGAAGCCGCGATTTCTTGTGAAGAAAGCAATCCGATCACGGTTGCGTTTCATCTTTTTCCGGTAGCCGATAAAAAAGGAAACGTGATTATGGTAGCTTGTTTTGGCCACGATATTTCGGATATGAAGAAGGTACAGGAGGAAATGCAATATCAAAACGCGGCTTTGAAAGAAATCACCTGGATTCAGGCACACGAAATGAGAAGGCCTGTTGTGAATATCAAAGGCCTTGTCGACGCATTGGACACTGAGTTTCCAGCCAATCCAGAAAACGAACAATTGCTGAAACACATTCTGACCCAAACCGATGAGCTCGATGGAATCATTCACAAGGTGGTAGAAAAAACGACCCGATTTCGCTAACACCGCGATAGTCTCTGATAATGCAGAAGACATGAGAGCGTGCTGGTCTAATTGCTAAATTTGTGAGCCATGAGTGAAAGCGAACATTTTGATTTTCGGGAAGAGCAACAAACCGATCGTGAGATTGACCGCGTGTTGCGTCCCAAGATTTTTGACGATTTTGCCGGACAGCGCAGCGTAACGGACAATCTTAAGATTTTTGTAGCGGCCGCGCTCAAACGCGAGGAGTCGCTCGACCATGTTTTGCTGCACGGTCCCCCCGGGTTGGGTAAAACCACATTGGCCAATATTATCGCCAATGAAATGGGGGTTGGTATTCGTATCACCTCTGGCCCAGTGCTCGACAAGCCCGGTGATCTGGCTGGGCTGCTCACCAACCTTGATGAGAACGACGTGCTGTTTATCGATGAAATTCACCGCCTGAGTCCGGTGATTGAAGAGTATCTTTATTCGGCGATGGAGGATTACAAAATCGACATTCTCATCGACTCAGGACCCAATGCGCGAACCGTTCAAATTGCACTTAATCCGTTTACGCTGATTGGCGCTACCACCCGTTCAGGGTTGCTCACCGCGCCGCTTCGTGCGCGCTTCGGAATCAACTCGCGACTTTCATATTACGACACGGAAACTTTGATGCATATTGTGCAGCGGTCGGCAGCGCTGCTTGACATCCCCATTTCGGACGAGGCCGCTATCGAAATATCTTCGCGCAGTAGAGGCACACCGCGTATCGCAAATGCCTTGTTGCGCCGGGTTCGCGATTTCGCCCAGATCAAAGGTGACGGAACCATCGACAACAAAATTGCACAGCACGCTTTGAATGCACTCAATGTAGATCAGCGTGGACTGGACGAAATGGACAACCGGATTTTGAGCACGATTATCGAAAAATTTGGTGGAGGACCGGTTGGAATTTCAACGATTGCAACCGCAGTAGGAGAAGATGCAGGCACGATAGAGGAGGTGTATGAGCCGTTTTTGATTCAGGAAGGATATCTTGCCAGAACACCGAGAGGAAGACAGGTAACTCCTGCGGCGTATTTACATTTCAAAAAAATGCCCCCGAATGATCAGGGGCAGTTGTTTAATTTTTAATTTAATTAATCTGTTCTCCTCAAACAGCACTAATCTGTTGGTCGAAGACTTCTGCAATAACTTCGGCATAAACATGACCGAAACTTGCGATACACCAAGCGCGCAATAAAACCAGCTCGTCTTTGTGTACCCAATTCACTGCTTTTCTCAGTTCCTTACGAAAAAGTCTTTTGTCAAAACTAACTTTTGACAAAATCTTCTTGCTTAGTTCCAACATAATCGAAAATTATTTGGTGATTAATTCGAGGTTTAAGTTAGGCATTTATTGACAGTCAAAAAAGTTTGAATTTGTTAAATAAGCGCGAAGTTTCCATCGTTTCATTCATGCTGCCAACAGAACGTTCAGCATCATAGAACATTGTAGAATGAGCTGAGTATTTATCAACATTAAGCTTTGCGAAAATTGTTGGTGGGAACGGCCTTTCAATAAGCCATAGGTAGCACTAAATTATTGCCCGTTTAGAATCAGCGCTTTGTTGACTTGCAAAATCTCGCGTGAATCGGCTTGGTAGAGATACGCCACAATTTCGCAGTGCTGTTCTTTCCAAGCCTCGTTCAGGCTGTACTGAAACGAGGTGGTTTTTTGCTGTCCCGCAGCTCCCGAAGAGAAAGCCAGCGAACCCCAGGTGCCGTTGAGGTTATCGCGCAGGACATGTTGGTGCAGATAGTTTTCGATGTGGTTTACACCGTGCACCTGCCAGTCATAGATACTGTCTTCTACCAGATAGGCAACCATAAAATATTCTCCCGGCTCCAGCTCCTGCGTAATTTCCATGTCGATGTCCACATCAACAGTGCGCGTGGCGTTGTCGTAATTATTGATGTTGACATCAATCCGTACCGTTGGTGTTTCATCAATCAGCTCTGCAATCCTTTGAGCCCACTGCGCATGTGGAACTAATCGTGAATTGTCGAACATTTTTCGGTTGATACTACCATTGGGCAAAGGGGGCATTTCAAAAAAGTTGTTATAGTATTCGATTGCTTCGGTTGTTCTGAAATCGGTAGTAAACGAAGGCGATCCGGCCCCGTTGGGAGTAGAAAACTGAGCCGAGCCGTGAATATTTACTACGATGAGCTGGTCGCCGTATATGTTTGTCAGGTTTTTTGCAGTGTTGTGCGCATCCGGACAGTTAGTGCAGCGAAATCCGGTAAGATCTTCGAGGAGTATGCGCTGAGTATTCGACTGGTCGGCATTTCCTCCGTTGCCCGATCCCGGATGGTTGCTGTCAAATGGATCGTCCACTTTGTCGCAGGCAGTAAACACCCCACCGAGAACAAAAAGGAAAAAGATGAAAAGACTTTTCATGGAATTCAATTTTAAAAAGTACTGGTAAATTGCACGGAAAGCCCATTTGAAGCGGGCACCGTTCGGCAAATTCCACCAACGCAGAAAACTCCCGCACGTTGTCGACCGTAACTGACGGTCACACGACTTCCGCCGTGAATATATCCTACAGCTCCAAATGGAAAGTGAAATCGTTGTTCCGGATTTACATTGCCATAATTCCACTGATTCATAATCGTAAAAAACCAGTGTGGCGAAACGGTGTACTCAATCAGACCCGTCATCCAGTTTTGTAGGTGTTGATTGGTGCTGAGGTGCTGAAACTCCACACGCAGGTTATTCCTTCCCAGCATGAAGTCCATGTCCACCAGGTGGATGTCAGAGTAAATGGTTCCAGACGCTTTTTCGCCATCGTAGCCGTATGCGCCTTGAATCACATCGTTGTTGTACAGCATGTTCAAATACATGTACTTGATTTTGAATATCCGGTTTATTTTGCGCGAAATGGAGATGTTAAAATCCTGAAAGTAATGCTCCTTTCCGATGGCAAATAAGTCGCTGCGGTAGCCGTAGCGCTGGGTGTCCATGTCATTGAGTTGGGTGGTGTCTGGGCTAAAAGCTACCGAGTAGTTGGCTTCGATGCGCGTGCCATATCTTCCGCCGATTTTCGATCCGCGTTTAATGGTGTAAAAAATTTCTCCCATAAAAGCCACTTCGCCGTTGGGCTGGGTAGCGTAAGGGTATAGCGTAGCCGGCAGGTTGTAGGTGTGCTGCACGGTGAGCGCCGGATTGTAGTTGATGTGAAGATCAAAAGGACCGGCGTTTCGGTCGGATTGAAACGACATGTTATCGAGTGACTTTGCAGAAAGCGACACCCCCAAACCGCGGGTAGAGTAGCTGGTGTTGACAATCAATCCCTGCCCCGATTTATACAGCCCGAGTCCAGGTGCAATTTCGGCATCGGGAACAATCAGTGCATTTTGTCTGCTGGGGTCGTTGTGCTTATAAACGTATTCTCCGCTAATCGAAAACCCGCCGTTGGTCAGTCTAAGTCGACCGGCCCAGGCGCCAACGTTTTCCGGCAGATTGTAAAGTGGATTTTTGTCTTCCTGATATTTGCTGACAAAACTTCCACCGATAAAAATTCGCGTTTTGGCTGTTCCGGCACTGTCCCACAAAGCCACTACATCCAAATCGGCGTTAATGCCTCTCACAATTCCATCGCCTTTGGTAAAACCATTATCGAAATGACGGCGCTGTCTGCCATACAGGCCGGTTATTTCGAGGCTGCGGTGCGGGGTTACTTTAAGGCGGAAACCATCCAGTGAGTTGTCGATGCCCAGTCCACGTTCTTCAAAAAAGCGGAGCACCATACCCGTTCCGAATTGCTCGTAGATATTTCCAATGGTGACATCGAACATATCGTGTTGATAGCGTGCAAAACGATATCCGATACCAGTTCCGGTCCACGGCAGGTCAGGACTGGCGGGGTAGCCGAGAAGGGCAGGAGTGTAGGTTTCGAAGCGTACCCCGGCCGAGAGGTTGCCGCGGGTATAAAGTAAATTGGCAAAGCCCATGAGTCCCATGTGCTCGGGCGGACGTTCGGCGTTGATCACGCTGTCGTTTTGGTAGTACTGCCCGTCGAGTTGAATATTGCCGTGAATAGATCCCAGATCGAATTTCTGATCTTGCTGTGCAGTGGTTTGCAAGGCGATTAATGCAAACAAAAGAATTTGAGGTAAAAGCTTTTTGAACACGCTGCCGTGGTTTAGTTAACGAGTTCCTTGATTTTTTTATACAGTTCGTGCTCGTCTCCTGGCGCGTAGTTGTTGTGTTGCCACACAATTTTTCCATTGGCATCGACCAGAAAAGTGTGCGGAACATTATTCACGTTCATGGCGCGTTTAAAATCGGCATTGGAATCAATATACACCTCGTAATCCCAATCGGCACCATTTACATACGGCACCACGCGCGATACGCTTCGGGCGTCATCGATTGAAACGGCAATGAGTTTCACGCCCGTTTCATCCACCCAGTCGGGATATACTTCGGCGATGTTGTTGAGCTCGCGTTTGCAAGGCATGCACCACGTTGCCCAAAAGTTAATGATGTAGGGTTTTCCGTCGTTGTCGAAGGTTCTGGTATTGACCGACGTGCCGTTTAAGTCTTTAATGGTCACTGCAGGAACTTCCATTTCTCCGAATTGAGCAGAGGCTACTGCGCTGCAAAACAGCAGGGTGAGGGTAGAGATCCAGATTTTCATGTTTTGGTTTTTTTGGGTTCAAAATATTGCAGGTGAAGAAAAAACCTTGCCAGTCAGAGCCGGTGCAATCTATCTTTTTAAGTGGGTTTAAAAAGAATCAGCAGCAAAATAGGGGTTAGCCATTAAGCTGCTGATTCTGTATGTCAAGCATAATTTTATTTACTCACAGCGAGCTTCCTGATCACCGAAACATCTCCTGCCCGGATATTCAGCAGATAAATACCGGTGTTGAGTGATTCAAAATCCAATTGTTTAACAAACTGTCCGGCGGGTTGTGTGCCGTAGCTTTCGGTAAAAACCACCTTTCCGGTCAGGTCGATTACTTCGATGCTCATCGGGGCAGACTCGTTAAGTGTTGTCTGAATGGTGACTTGATCTACCACTGGATTTGGAAAGATGCTCAATGAACTTTCAAGCGTGTTTTCATGAATAGAACTGGTAACAGTGCCTTGAAATTTAGCATCGCTCATCGCCATATATTCTGCACCTTGAATGATTATTTGGTTAGTGGTCATGTTGCGCACCTTGAACGACCCGTTTCCATATGAACAGCACATTCCGTCGCCGTAGTAATCAAATATTTCAAAAGTATAACAGCCGTCGTCGGGAAGTTGAACCTCATGGTTATAGGTTTGTCCATTGCCATAAGTGCCTGAACCGGCAGGGGCTGGGAAATTACCAGTGCCGTAGTTGTTCTCTACGTTAGAATTACCCCCTTGGGCTATCTTAACTCCCGTCTCATCCACAATCCGCCAATAGGTTTCATTGGCATAGTTGTCGGTTACAATGGTTACCAATACCGCATTTCCACCATCCGGAGCGGCTTGTATTGATATAGCTGTAACATCGGCTTCATCTTCATTTGTTTCGTTGTTGGTATTGGCAACCGTTATGGAAAGTTCATTTGTGCCGGGCTGAGTTACGAAAGAAAAGGCATCCATTGTGATGGTCTCTTCGCCCATTAAAGGCAGGTTACCTGTCCAGTTTACGATTGACTCTACACCATTAATTTCGGCGATAATGTCACAGGACGTTAGGTTGGTATTGCCGGTATTGCGCAGCGTAAACTGTGGAGCAATCGTGTTGCTGCCGCTACAGATTTCAGTAGGGGCAACTACGTTTAAAAGGGTAGCACCATTGTCGAGATTTGATTCAAATTCTGCATTGTCGCCCCGAGCTGCCTGAAGCACTTGTTTATTCGCATCGTTTTGCACAAAAGCAACGATGGCCAACTGGTTAAAGTCGTACACATTTTGATGGTTCCATGAATAACTAAATGACTGGCTGTCACTAACGCTCCAAGAGTTTTGTAGGTTACTGCCGGTTGTGTTGGGCAAGAACTTCTTCATAACATTGTAGAAGGTGGTTTCTCCGTTTGCACCCGGAGGTGAATCAAAGGAGATGAGCCGCTCTACAACAGCAATACGCAGCCGAAGGTTATTTGCGGTGATGGCTTCCGTGCAGGTTACGGTTACGTTGGCAGTAATGGTAGTGGGCGATACCGAATAAGTAATATCAATGTCAAATGGTGAAGACACGTTATACCGATTGTTAATCATAGACGCGGAGTACCCCCCAGGAGCTCCATCATAGGCACTTCCATTGAAGCCGGGATATGAACCATTGGGAATAACCCCGTCGATCATGGCTGTTGGTACACCGCTGTTGCCGTAATAATTAGCAAAGCGAGCATTAGCCTCTCCAGGATTGTGCTCATTCATCGGGTCATAACCCGGAAAGTACCATTGGTAACTTATCGCAACGTGTTTGTTGTCTACGCTGTTTAACATGGAATGAAATCCAGGGTTCTGCGCAGCACATGGCCCGCATGAAGCGTTGGTTCCTTTCTCAATCAGTACCATTCGCTGAGATTGAGCATGTGTGTTTTGACCCCAAACAATAATAAAGGAAAGGGTCAATAGAATGTATAGTCTTTTCATGGCTAAATAAATGTTTGGATTTATAGTTTGGTAAATGTATCCAAAGTTGCAGAATAAGATCTAAGTTTTAGATGCAGCACGCGTAGATGTACAGATCGAATTGAATAATTATTGAACTGCTGTGTAGGTTAAAACATTGAGTGTGTTTTGTTGTGTGGGGCGCTAAGTGGTATGTTTTCAGATGAATGAAGGTGATGGAGGCAGTGCTTAGTTCGAGATTATTGTTGCTTTCCCACACGTTCGGCGGGATTTCGAAAACCGCACCATCTTTAAAACGATTGGCTACCTTTGGAATCGAATCTGGGTTTAATATCAGGTAGACTTTGTAAAGAGTTTACGCTGGCTGAGAACCAAAACATGACTATATGAAAAGAACATATACCAAAATCAGCATCTTACTTTCTTTCTTTCTGTTAGCTGGCTGGATAGATCTTCAGGCACAGATTGAAATCTCACCAAGTCCGGTAGAAGTGAGTGTTCATCCAGCGGCTATTGAAGGCGTTGCGTATTCATTTGTGATTAACAATGGTGCTACAGGTGATTTTGTCTGGGAGCGGAATGTTATCGCGATTAGCGATGGATGGGACAGCGCTGTCTGTGACAAGGAAATGTGTCATAATTTTCAGGTTTCCAGTATGGAAATTACACTCGAAGCTGGCGAATCGGGCACACTGGATGTTCACGCTTACCCAAATGGCATTCCTGGCTCGGCAATCATCGAAGTTTCGGTTACTTCTCTCGATGACGCCACCATTACGGCATCCGGCACTTATTATTTTAATCAATCAGTTTCTGTTCCAGAGCAATTAACTCAAGCCGTCACCCTATATCCGAACCCTGCCGTTGATCAGGTGTTTATTCAGGAAGCAAAAGACGTGGAGCGAATTGAGGTATTCAGCCTCACGGGTCGTCAGGTGTTGGATGTAACCATCGGCAATAGCAACGCAATAGATGTGTCATCGCTGTCAACCGGCACTTACGTTACGCGATTGTACAACAAAAGCAACCAGCAAGTTTCGAGCAATATACTCATCAAAAAATAACTTTTTTATCATCATTTCTGAATGATCATGCCGGCAATGTGTCGGCATTTTTTTTTCGCTTTTGCCCCAGCCTTTTACGAGCTGTCGAATGGGTGCCGTTTGATATTTTATACCTTCGTGGATTAATTCTGAGGTATGGTGAAAATACGAAGCAAAGAAGCACTTGAATATCACGAACAAGGTCGGCCGGGCAAAATTCAGGTCGTTCCAACCAAACCGTACAGCAGCCAGCGAGATCTGTCGCTCGCCTACTCTCCCGGAGTGGCCGAACCGGTAAAAGCCATTGCTGCCAACCCCGACGATGCCTATCGATATACCGCCAAAGGAAACTTAGTGGCCGTGATTTCGAATGGAACCGCAGTGCTGGGTTTGGGCGATCAAGGTGCATTGGCCTCCAAGCCGGTGATGGAAGGCAAAGGTTTGCTGTTTAAGATTTTTGCCGACATCGATGTTTTTGATATAGAGGTGGATGCCACTGATGTAGAGCACTTTGTAAGCGTGGTAAAAGCCATAGCCCCAACCTTTGGCGGCATCAATCTCGAAGATCTGAAATCGCCCGAGGCATTTGAAATTGAGCGACGGCTCAAAGAAGAGCTTGATATTCCGGTGATGCACGATGATCAGCATGGCACGGCCATTATCAGCGCAGCCGCATTGATTAATGCGTTGGAAATTGCCGACAAAAAAATAGATCAGGTGCAAATAGTGATCAATGGAGCAGGTGCAAGCGCAGTTTCGTGTGCCAGACTTTATATGGCCTTAGGTGCCGATCCCCAAAAAATGATCATGCTCGACAGCAAAGGAGTGCTGCGCACCGACCGCGACGATCTGGGTCCGATAAAAACGCCATTTGCTCGCGACACGCCATTCACTTCGCTGGATGAATGCATGAAGAATGCCGATGTATTTCTTGGTTTGTCAACCGGAAAAGTGGTGAGCAAAGCCATGGTCAAGTCAATGGCCGATAACGCAATTGTGTTTGCATTGGCCAATCCCGAGCCCGAAATTTCCTATGCCGATGCAGTAAGTGCCCGGCCCGATGTAATCATGGCTACAGGCAGAAGCGATACGCCCAACCAGGTGAACAACGTGCTCGGTTTTCCTTATATATTTCGCGGAGCACTCGATGTCCGCGCAACAGCCATCAACGAGGAGATGAAACTGGCCGCGGTTCATGCCATTGCCCAACTGGCGCGCGAGCAGGTACCCGAAGAAGTGAACGAAGCCTACGGTCAGCGAAACCTCGTTTTCGGAAAAGAAATGATCATCCCCAAACCGCTCGACCCACGATTGATAACTTATGTGGCCAGTGCAGTGGCTCGCGGCGCCATGGAATCTGGCGTAGCGCGCAAGCCGATCACAGACTGGGATCAGTATGAATTAGAACTTTCGCGCAGGTTGGGCTTCGACAACAAACTCATTAAAGGAATCACCCAAAAAGCAAAGCAGGACCCCAAACGGGTGGTTTTTGCAGAAGGCGATAACTACCGTGTGCTGAAGGCCGCACAGATTGCCCGTGAAGAGGGAATTGCATTTCCTGTGCTGCTCGGAAAGCACGAAAAAATCCAAAAGCTCATCGAGCAATACAACCTCGAGCTGGATGGGGTAGAAATTATCGACCCACAAAGTGCACAAGAGCAAACACGCCTGCACGACTTTGCTGAGTTGTTTTATGAAATGCGGCAACGAAAGGGCTTAACGCACTACGAAGCGCACCAGTTGATGTTGCACCGAAACTACTTTGGTGCCATGCTCGTGAAGCAGGGCTTTGCCGATGCACTGATTTCGGGCGCGTCGAGAAATTATGCCGAAGTCATTCGGCCGGCGCTTCAAATCATCGGAAAAGAAGAAAATGCCAAGGTAGTGGCTGGCATGTACATTATGATGACCAAAAATAAAGGCCCACTGTTTTTTGCGGATACCACCGTAAACCGAGTGCCCGATGAAGAAACCATTGTAGAAATTGCCCGTTTGGCCAACCGCACGGTTCGTCGGTTCAAAATTCAACCGGTGTTGGCCTTGTTGTCCTATTCCAACTTCGGATCCTCGCGCGACGAACTGGCCGTTAAGATGCAACGCGCCGTTGAATCGCTTCACGAAAAATACCCTGATATTATAGTAGATGGCGAGGTGCAGGCCAACTTTGCCCTCAACAAGGATATGATGTCTGAAGTGTTTTCGTTCTCGTTGTTGCATCAGAAAAAAGTAAATACACTTATTTTTCCAGACCTTTCTTCGGGCAACATTGCCTATAAACTGATGCAGGAAGTCGGCCAGATTGAAGCCATCGGTCCGATATTAATGGGAATGGATAAATCCTTTCACGTGCTGCAGCTCAACAGCTCGGTGCGCGAAATTGTAAACATGGTTCGTATTGCCGTGGTAGATGCTCAATCTAAATAAATTATGATAGCTCAGCTCAACGGAAGGCTGGTAGAAAAGAAGCCTTCATTTGTGATTATTGAATGTGGCGGCGTGGGTTATGAAGTACTCATATCGCTGCATACTTACGATCAGATCAAAGACGAAGAGGCGTGTAAATTGCTGATTCATTATGCGGTTTCTGTGGATGTGCGTTCGGGAGCCAGTTTGCACCAGCTCATCGGGTTTACCAGCAGCAGCGAACGCGATATTTTTCGCACGCTCATCACCATTTCGGGTGTAAGCGCAACCTTGGCCCGAACCATTCTGTCGTTTCTTTCTCCAAATGAACTGGTCGACGCGGTGAATATGGGCGATGTGGCACGTCTGAAAAGCGTTAAAGGAATTGGACCTAAAATGGCCCAGCGTATTGTTGCTGAATTACAGGATAAAAAACTCGCAGCAGCAGTAAATTTTGATAATTTAGCGGCCCCGCACAATACAGCAAAAAGTGAGGCGTTAGTAGCCCTGTGTTCATTGGGATTGGACCGTGCGAAAGCGATTAAGGCAATAGAAAAAGTGCTGGCAGATAAGGGGAATGATTTGCCGGTAGAAGAGTTGATAAAGCATTCTCTTCGATTGATGTAGAGATTAGGATCTGAAAAGTTGAGTTTACGGTTAAAGAATATTCTCGTACTCTTTTTGGTGTTTTCTTCAGCGGGAAGAGCTATAGGTGCATTGGCCGGCTCTGATCTGCTGGACGAAGACCACATCCTGTTTGCCTATAACCTACAGCAGCCCGACACTCCCGATGTCGACCTGCCTTTCCCTATTCAGGACAACCTCAATCCGGGCGAACAAGCCGGCGGCATCAACCTGCAGGACCCATCCAACATCGAGAGCATTGTAGAATTCGATCCAGCCACCGGAAACTACTACATCTACCAGCGCATCGGCGGTCAGATCGACTACCGAAACCCCACGGTCATGTCTTTTGAGGAGTACATGAACTACGACATGCAACAGTCCTTGGAGGACTACTGGCGCGAAAAAGAGACCATGCAGTCGATGGCCCAGGAAGGCGAAGAGGAGGGTGGCGGTGGCTTTGCGCCGAGACTCCGGGTTGAATCCGAAGCCTTTGATCGCATTTTTGGAGGGAATACCATCGACATCCGCCCGCAAGGTACGGCCGAATTGATTTTCGGTCTCAACATCAACAAAAACGAAAACCCACAAATTCCTGAGCGGCAACGGCGCATCACCACTTTTGATTTCGACCAGAATATTCAGATGAATATCGTTGGAAATATCGGTGACAAAATGAAGCTCACCACCAACTACAACACCCAGGCAACCTTCGATTTCGAAAATCAGATGAAGCTGGAGTACACCGGCTATGAAGACGAAATCATCAAAAAAATTGAAGCGGGAAACGTGAGTATGCCTCTCGGTGGTTCGCTAATCAGTGGAAGCCAGAGTCTTTTTGGTTTAAAGGCAGAATTACAATTCGGAAAGCTGTATTCAACCACCCTGTTTTCGCAACAGCGCGGCGAGCGAAAAGAAATCAATGTTGAGGGTGGAGCGCAACAGCAGGAGTTTCTGATTTCGGCCGATAATTACGAAGCCAATCGCCACTTCTTTCTGAGTAAATTTTTCCGCGATCGTTATAACCAAGCGCTGCGCAGTTTGCCCGTTGTCAACTCAGATGTTCAAATCACCAGAATTGAAGTTTGGGTGGTGAACTATCGCGCTAATGTTGAAGACACGCGAAACGTCCTTGCTTTCAGTGATCTCGGTGAGAACTTCGACGGAATGACCGAACAGGGCCAAAACAATTGGTCGGTTTTTCCCGGAAATATTCCTTCAAACGACCGCAACGGCCTCTACAACCAGATCGACATCGATCAGGTGCGAAATTTTAACACCTCACCTGTTGCACTGGGAGCACTCGGAATGCAGGAAGCGATGCACTTTGAGCGGATTGCCAACGCACGCAGGCTTACTGAAAGCGAGTATACTTACAACGAAAAGTTGGGTTTTATTTCGCTTAATCAGGCCCTGAATAACGACGAGCGACTGGCGGTTTCTTACGAGTTCTTCCTCGACGGACAGCGCTATCAGGTGGGTGATTTATCTACCGACGGTATTACCGGCACCAATTCGATTTTCGCAAAATTACTTAAGGCCTCGCTCACCAACGTTACCATTCCACTATGGGACCTGATGATGAAAAACGTTTATTCGCTCGGAGCTTTTCAGGTAAACCCTAAGGATTTCATCCTGAACATCTGGTATAACGACCCAACCGAAGGGATTGATATTCCGTTTATTCCACACAATGGCGTTGAAGATATTCCGCTGGTTCAACTGCTCGGACTCGACCGACTAGATCAAAATGGTGCCGCCCAACCCGATGGGCGCTTCGATTTTGTGGATTTGGCCGCAACCCGCGGAGGAACCATTCAGGCATCCAACGGACGAATCTACTTCACCACGACCGAACCCTTTGGTGGTTACCTAGATCAAGTACTGGCCGATAACGGGGTGAGCGAAACCATCAGACAGCAGGTGGTGTTTAGCGCATTATACGATTCAACCAAAACAGCAGCGACACTCGTTCCGAGTCTAAACCGATTTAAAATTCAGGGTTCATATCAATCCTCTTCGTCGGATGAAATTTCGCTCAACGCCCTGAACATCCCCGAAGGTTCGGTAACGGTTACTGCCGGTGGTGTGCAGTTGCAGGAGAACGTTGACTATACCGTCGATTACAACATGGGCCGCGTGCGGATTCTCAACAGTGGCCTGCTCGAATCGCAAACACCGATCAAAATTTCGCTCGAAAGTAATTCGCTGTTCAGTATTCAAACCAAAACTTTGCTTGGTCAGCGATTGGAATATCGTTTTAACGATAACTTTAACATTGGCGGAACCATCATGCACATGTACGAGCGTCCGCTGACTCAAAAAGTAAATATCGGCGACGAACCCGTGCGCAACACCATTTGGGGGCTCGACGGAAACTACAGCACCGAGTCTAATATGCTCACCAAGTTGATTGACGCCATTCCCCTGATCAACACCAAAGAAGTTTCTACCATTAATGTTTCCGGAGAATTTGCCCACCTGATTCCCGGACACTCTCGTGCTATCGGCAACGCCGGTAACGCCTACATCGACGATTTTGAAGGCAGCCAGTCGCGGATTGATTTGCGAAATTTTGTGAACTGGACCATTGCGAGTCCGCCGCAGTATAATGATAAATTTCCCGAATCGATGTACGTCGATAGTTTGGTAACCAACTACAACCGTGCTCATATGGCATGGCGCATTATCGACCCGTTGTTTTACCGCAACGATCCCAGTACGCCCGACAACATCAACCCCAGCAAACATTATCAACGTCAGGTGCTCGAAGCAGAGGTGTTTCCCAACCGTCAGCTACCCGCAGGAACACCAACCAATATTCCCACGTTCGACATGGCATTCTATCCCAGTGAGCGAGGCCAGTATAACTTTGATGTGCCCGGTGGATCGGCTTATTCTTCCGGTCTGGATGTCAATGGAAATCTAGTCGATCCGGTGTCGCGTTGGGGAGGAATCATGCGTAGCTTAACCACCACCGACTTTGAGCAGGCCAACGTAGAATTCATTCAGTTTTGGGTGATGGACCCACTGAACGATGATTCGCAAAACGATCTTGGAACTACCGGCGGGGGTAAGCTCTATGTGCACCTGGGAAACGTGTCGGAGGACATTCTGCGCGACGGGTTGATGGCCTTTGAAAACGGCTTGCCACCCGACGGAACCGACGACGGAGCTGGGTTAATCACCACTTATACCAATTGGGGACGTGTGCCATTAACACAGTCTATTGTGAATGCCTTTGACAACACATCTAATTCAAACGCGGCGCAGGACGTGGGATTGGACGGACTTCCGGACTCGCGTGACGGATTTCCTGATGAAAGATCACACTTCAGCAATTACCTCAATCAGCTCGGATCGCTCACACCCGAGGCACGAAGCCGAATTGAGCAAGATCCTGCCAACGACAATTACAACTACTTTAGAGATGCGGAATACGACGGCCTTCAGCTCGATATTCTGGAGCGGTACAAGCGTTTCAACGGACTAGAAGGAAACTCCATTTCAGCTTCAGATCCCAATGCGCCCAACTACCCTTCCCAATCCACCACGTTGCCATCAACAGAAGACGTGAACCAGGATTTGACGCTCGACGGTTCTGAATCGTATTTTGAGTATGAAGTTCAGTTCGAAGATCAGTCGCACCCTTCAATGCAGGTAGGTCAAAATTTTATTACCGATCGTGTAATTGGCCAAACCACGGATGGTCGTCAGGTGGTGTGGTATCAGTTTAAGATTCCGGTCACTGAATTTTCAAGCCGGGTAAATATTCAGGACTTCCGTTCAATTCGATTTATCCGAATGGTGATGCGTGAATGGGAGAATCCCGCAGTTCTCCGGTTTGCTCGGATGGAGTTGCTTCGCGGAGAGTGGCGCCGCTACACCCAAACCATCACCGAAGGTGGTGAAGGATTCGGAACAGAAGAACCGGAAACGAGCTTTGATATCGGAGCGGTAAACATCGAAGAGAACGGCGACCGCATTCCGGTAAATTATGTCCTCCCTCCGGGAATTCAGCAGCAGGTGGATGTGGGTTCGGCCAACCTGCGCAACCTCAATGAGCAATCGTTATCGCTGTCTGTGTGCGGACTTGCCGATGGGGAGGCCCGTGCGGGATTCCGCAACACCCAGGTAGATATGCGCATGTATAAGCGCTTGCAGATGTTTATTCATGCCGAAAGTGCTGACATCGACAATATGCTCGAGTATGGCGACATCAGTGTTTTTATCCGCTTGGGTTCTGATTTCGACCAGAACTATTACGAATACGAAGTGCCTGTGGATCCAACCGATTTTGTTCCCGGTGGTTCACCACAAACCAGTCCTTCCGAAATTTGGAAGGAGCATAACAACATGGACATCAAGCTGGAGTTGTTGCACAACCTGAAGCTCGACCGAGATCACGCGGTAAATACTGGTTCGCATTTGGGCAACAACCGTCCGTATTACGGAACCGATGGTGACCGGCGAATGGCCGTGGTTGGTAATCCGGTGCTGAGCAATGTTCGGGTTATTATGATCGGGGTGCGCAACCCCAAAAAGGACGGCACGCGTTCCAACCCGTGGAAAACGGACCTTGGTGATGAGAAATGTGCCATTGTGTGGGTCAACGAATTGAGAATGACTGACTTTGACAATGCCGGCGGATGGGCCGCGTTGGGTAGGGTGAGCGCCAAGTTGGCCGATTTTGGTAACGTGGCCGTAGCGGCGAATTACAGCACCCCAGGATTTGGTGGGCTGGAAAGTCGTGTACAGGAACGCCAGCAGGAAACTACCCGCGGATTTGATATCTCTACCAATCTGGAGCTTGGCAAGTTTCTGCCGGACGAAAGCAATATTAAAATTCCATTGTATCTCGGCTACTCTGAACAAGTGAGTGATCCGCGCTTCGATCCCTTGTCGCCCGATATCGAACAGTCTGATATTGCATCGACACTGGATAGGGATGCCGCCCGTGACAGGCGCAAACGGGTGCAGGACTATGTGCAGCGGCGAAGCATCAATTTCACCAACGTGCGCAAAGAAAGAAGTTCTGATTCTGATCGGAAACCGCAGGTATACGACGTAGAAAACCTGAGCCTTACCTACAGTTACAATGAGATTTTTATGCGCTCGGCCAACGTGCAGCACAACACCACGCGAAATCACCGGGGATCACTGTCTTATGCGTTTTCGAATCAACCCACCAATTGGAAACCGTTTGCCGCATCAAAGTTTTTCCGTTCATCGCCGTTTCTTGCGTTGGTAAAAGACTTTAACATCAATCTCGGACCCAAGCAGCTCGGTTTCCGAACCGACATTGACCGCTCGTACAACGAAATGCTTCTCAGAAACAATACGCAGATTGAGAACTTCCCACAGCCGGAGCTTTACACCAAGACATTTAACTGGTTACGCAGTTATGATTTTCAGTATGATATTACGAGCAAACTCCGGTTTACCTACACGGCAAATAACCGGTCAATTATCGGAGAAACACCCGGACGTGTGAATTCCGATTACGAAGATGAGTATAAGCTTTGGCGTGATAGTGTGTGGAGCAGCGTGCAGAACTTTGGGCAGACCATGGACTTTAATCAGAGTGTAAACCTGTCTTACAAACTGCCCCTCGACAAGCTGCCCATCACGGACTGGATGTCGTCTGATTTGCGATATACCGGTACCTACAACTGGCAGCGCGCACCGCTTGCTCAAGATACCCTCGGACACAATATTCAGAACTCGATGAATTTATCGATCAATCATCAGTTCAATTTTTTAGCACTTTATAATAAGATCGGCTATTTTAAAAAGGTCAACCAGAAATTCCGATCTCAGGGGGGAAACAGAAATGCTCCGCCCCGTCCGGGTAGCCGCCCGCAGCAACAACAAGAAAGAGCCGATGGAGAGAAAGATCCGAATCGCATCAGGCCGTGGGACTATGGGGCCAAGTTGCTGATGATTGTCAAAAACGTGAATGTACGATACGCCCAAACCGAAGGAACCTACCTACCCGGCTACAGCCACGAAACGCAATTGTTTGGAATGGATCGGCATTGGAACGCTCCCGGGGCCGGATTTGTTCTCGGGTTGCAGGATCCATCATTTATTGAAAATGCGGGTCGTCAGGGCTGGTTGGTTCAGAATCCCTATGTTCAGCAGCCCACCACTACCAACTACAACGAAGACTTTTCGATGCGGGTCAATCTCGAACCTCTGCCAAATATGCGTATTGAGCTGAATATGAGTCGTGTTGAAACAGAGAGCGTGTCGCAGAAATACCGCTTTAATCGCGATTTGCAAGATTACCTCAGCGACTCTTACCAGCGCACCGGAACATTTAGCATGACCTATTTGCCTATACGTACAGCTTTTGTGCGCGATGGCGACAACTTCCAAAACGATGTGTTCGACCAGTTTTTGGTCAACCGGTGGGAGGTGGCCAATGAACTCGCGGCCAACAGCCCATTTTCCGACCCGGTAACTGATCGTGCTGAATTTCCCGATGGCTATGGCGCCACACAGCAGGATGTGGTGATTCCCGCATTTTTGTCGGCATATCGTGGAGTGGGAGTAGAAGATGTTCCGCTTAACGTTCTGGAGTATTCTATCTTAGATGCCATTAAAAACCCGAACTGGACTTTTAGCTACGACGGGTTGTCAAAGATTCAGGCACTTCGCAAGTTTTTCCGTACGGTTACCCTGAATCACGCCTATCGGGCAAACATGTCGGTTGGCGGGTTCACCTCCAATCCGGCGTATGAAACCACACCCAACGGTGCACCTATTCGCGACAAGAGTCCCGACAAAAACTTTGTTCACGAAACGCAGATCAACATGGTGGCCATTACCGAACAGTTTGCGCCACTTGTTGGTTTTGATGTGACGTTGAACAATTCGCTTTCGGCAAAAATTGAGTGGAGAAAAGACCGCAATGTGGCCCTCAGTACTGCCAACTATCAGGTAACAGAAGTGAAAGGCGAAGAGTACGTGGTGGGACTGGGATACACTTTCCAAAAGATGAAATTTCCGATTGAGATCGGTGGCCGACGACCTGAAAGTGACCTCACACTGCGTGCCGATTTGTCTATTCGCGACAACCTGATGATCACCCGAAAAATGGTAGAATTGACCAACCAGATTACTTCGGGGCAGAAAGTTATTTCGATTAAAGTAGCAGCCGATTACATGCTCACCCGCGCACTTACGGTTCGCGCGTTTTACGATCAGCAGCTCAACCGCCCACGCACCACCATCACCTTCCCCACTTCAAACATCAATGCAGGACTTAGTCTGCGCTTTACGCTATCTCAATAAAATTCAATTTATATTTGCTAAACATAAATCTTTGAAACATGAATATTCCGGACAATTTGAAGTACAGTAAAGATCACGAATGGGTTCGTGTGGAGGGCAATATTGCAACCATCGGCATCACCGATTTTGCACAAAGCGAATTGGGAGATATCGTTTTTGTAGAAATCGAAACCGACGGTGAGGACCTCGACCAGGATGAAATTTTCGGATCTGTAGAGGCTGTAAAAACCGTATCAGATTTATTTATGCCGGTGTCGGGCAAGGTGCTGGAAGTGAACCCTGATCTGGAGGACAGCCCTGAGCTAGTCAACCAGGATCCTTACAATAAGGGATGGATGATTAAAGTAGAACTTAGCAATGCTTCAGAGGTTGATGCGTTGATGTCGGCCGCGGATTATACCGATATGGTATCGTAGTAAATGCGTCTGTGAAGTTCCTTTTGCCCGTGGCCTGGGCCATTTTTATTCTTTTGCTGTGTTCCATTCCCGGAAAGGACATTCCCACTGCGGGTTGGATGCAGGTGGTGAGCCTGGATAAATGGGTTCATTTCACGCTTTTTGGAATTCAAATGGTTCTCGTTTTATGGGTAATTCGAAGCCACTATCCGCCAGAAACACGATGGGATGGCCGGTGGTTTTGGCTTATCGCTGTTGTTGCATACGGCGCACTCACCGAAGTTTATCAACAGGCATTTTTAACCGACCGATACGCAGATGTGTATGATTTTGTAGCAAATTCCGCAGGAGCAGTGACAGGATGGATAATTTACGAGCGGTATTTCTCACGTCATAAACGGACGAATACTTACCGAAAAACTTTTTAACTTAGCCGCGTTAAGCCATAGCATATAATGGAAATAAAAAAGAATCCTGAAGTAGATCTCGAGAAACGCAAATCGTCTTTTATGTGGATAGGGATGATATTTGCCCTGGCCTTGGTACTTGTCGCTTTCGAATGGAAAATATTTGAAGAGCGCGTGGTGGTTTCTACCGATCTTGAACTTGACATGATAGAGGAAGAAATTATTCCTCAAAGTATTCAGCGACCACCACCACCACCGCCGCCTCCCGCGCCAACCACAGTGATTGAAATTGTGGATGACGAAGAAGAGGTTGAACAAGAGTTGGTGATTGAAGACATGGAGGTGACACAAGAAACCGAAATCGAGTATATCGAAGAAGTGGTGGAGGAAGTGGTGGAAGAAGAGATTTTTACCATTGTTGAAGAAATGCCCTCATTTCCTGGTGGTGAAGCCAAGATGTTTGAATACTTGGGACAGAACATTAGGTATCCACAGATTGCACGTGAAGCGGGAATTTCCGGAGTGGTTTATGTCAATTTTGTGGTGGGCACCGACGGAAAAATCACCGACGTTAAAGTACTTCGCGGTATAGGGGGTGGAGCTGACGAAGAAGCGATTCGAGTGGTGAAGAACATGCCGTCATGGTCACCCGGAAAACAAAGAGGTAAAGCGGTTCGTGTAAGCTACAACCTGCCGATAAGATTCTCCCTTCGATAATATTATTTGTTCATGTTTTTTTAGCCGCCTTCGGGCGGCTTTTTGTTTCCTGTCACTTTCGTAAAAGCCCGCTATACCCACCACTTGTGATCAGATTTCAATCGAAAATGAACGTGTCCGTTGATTCCCCGTTCGTTATCACAATGGCAAGTTATGGCCAGCGTTTTCAGGTTGATTACGAATCTAAAACCAAACGCCATGCAAACCAAAAAAGAACGGCAACTCGATATTGAGCGTAAAAAACCTGCGTTTATAGTACTTGGACTACTCTTATCGTGTGCAGTATAATATGCTTATTCGGTTTACCCTTCGACGGTAAGGAGGAACGCATAAATGCCGGAGCTGTTCATAACTATTTAATAGGTAATGGGTTGATTTGTTTTGTGGCAAAATGAAAAACTTTACTTTACACCCCTAACCAAACTATAAACCTATGTATTTAGCTATTACCAGACAGGAGCAGTACTCTCGTGGAGAACTGTTGCTACGCGCCTTTTTGGGCTGGATTTATATTGTATTGCCACACACCTTTTTGTTACTGTTTGTTGGTATCGCCAGTCAGGTATTGTCATTTATCGCTTTTTGGGTAATCCTGTTTACCGGAAGTTATCCCGAAAGTTTTTATGAGTTTCAGGTTAAGGTGATGCGATGGAGCACACGTGTCAACGCCCGTATGTGGAACCTTTGCGATGGCTACCCGGCCTTTGGGTTTTCGGCTGATGACGATTATGTCACACTCGAAGTACCGTATCCCGAACGACTGAGCCGTGGACATTTGTTGCTGAAAGTGTTTTTTGGATGGCTTTATTGCGCGTTGCCGCATGCTTTTGCGTTGTTCTTCAGGATGATCGGCTCAATGGTGTTGCAGTTTCTGGCCTTTTGGGTGGTGCTGTTCACCGGGCAATATCCCGAAAGCTGGCACCGATTCAACGTCGGAACCCTGCGGTGGTCGCTGCGGCTAAACCTTTACCTCAGTTTAATGACCGACGATTATCCGCCATTTAGCGGCGGGTCGGACCAAGCACCTTCTCCCGAACCTGCGCCAACAGAACCTATCGCAGCGGTTTAATAAAGTTGATATGGAGCAGTACCATCCCATTCCCCAACCAGATGAGATAGAAAAGCGCGAACGAGAAGACGCGATGGGCGCCTACTTGATGATGTTTGCTGGAATTGCAGCGGGCTTGCCATTGCCAACTATCAATTTGCTGGCGAGCCTTATCTACTGGGTGGTACACAAAAAGAAAAGCCGATTCGTGCGGTTTCACTGTCTGCAATCTTTGTGGTCGCAGTTGCCCACGTCTTTGCTCAACGCCGTGCTTTTTTACTGGACGGTCCGCAACGTCGTTCTTCGAGATAAGGACTTTACCGACACCTATTTTGGCTACCTCGGAATGGTGGTTATTGTGAATTTGCTGTATTTTATCTTCTCTATTGTCGGCGCCATAAAAGCCCGCGAAGGAAAAATGTATTATTTCATTTTCTTTGGACGTTTGTCGTATCAGCATGCATTTGCCGTTCGTCCGGAGGATACTGCCGGCGAGTCGGTTGTTAATCGTCCACCCAGATGATATGAAAAAGCTCTGGCGCGATTTGCTGCTGTTGGTTCTCCTTTTCGGAGGCATTTGGGCTGCGCTCGTTTATATTCCGTGGTTTCCCGACGATGTTTCCCTGAAAGTACCGGTTGAACAGGAAGTGCAGTTGGGCGATTTGATGATTGACTTTATGCTTGAAAATGACCCGCAATTTGCGCCACTTCATTCTGCGGTTGTGGATTCGGCAATATGGGTGATTTCGAGCCGCCTCAAAGACAGCATGGGGTTGTCACCATACGACTACCGTTTTGTGGTGGTGGATAACCCGAGCGTAAATGCCTTTGCGTTTCCCGGTGGAAATATTGTCGTGCTATCCGGTCTGATCGAATTCACTGAGAATGCCGACGAATTGGCAGCGGTACTTGCTCACGAAATGGCCCATGTCGAAAAGCGCCACGTCATCGATGGGCTGATCAAAGAGTTTGGATTGCAGGTGATTTTTGGGGCGCTCACCGGTGGTGATATGGTGGTGCTTTCGGAAATATCGCGCACCATGACCGCTACCTTCTTTAGCCGACGACATGAACAGGAAGCCGATGCCTTCGCGCTCGAATTGCTTCACCGGAGTCAGATCAACCCGCGGGCACTCGGCACCCTCTTCAGGAGGATGGAATCAAAGTACAAGTCAGCAGAACATTTTGAACTGTTGATGACACATCCTGCCACCAGCTCGCGCATCAAAGCGTCGTTCGAATACGAGCTGGCCAGCGATTTTGTCAGTATTCCATTTGAATTGGACTGGGAACAGGTAAAACAAGTTGCCGTCCAGTCTAAAGAATAAAAATAGCTCAGATCACCATTCCGGCGCCCACAGTTTTGTTGGTGGCCTCGTCGATAATAATCAAACTCCCGGTGTTGCGGTTTCGTTTGTAACTGTCAACAAATAGCGGCTGAGTGGTGCGCATCCGGATTCGACCAATGTCGTTCATGCCGATGCTCAGGTCGTCTTCAATGCGGTGCAGCGTGTTGATGTCAATTTTGTACTGCACCTCTTTGATGATGCATCGTGCATCGCGTGTGGTGTGCTTTATGGCATACTTTCCGTTGAGTTGTAATGGTTTTTCGCTCAACCAGCAAACCATTAGATCGATGTCCTGCGAAACGGTGGGTTGGTTGTTGGTGCGCACAATCATATCGCCGCGTCCCAGATCCAGATCGTTTTCGATGCGAATGGTCACCGACATCGGTGCAAAAGCCTGGTCAATCTCTTTACCGTTGTGATCAATTCCTGCAATTTTGGAATTAAAGCCCGATGGAAGCAGCGTTACCTCATCGCCGGGTTTGAACACACCGCTGGCAATTCTACCCGAATATCCGCGGTAGTCGTGAAACTCAGTAGTTTGTGGACGAATGACACCTTGCACGGGAAAGCGGCAGTCGATGTGGTTAAGGTCGCTCGATATGTGCACATTTTCCAAAGTGTACATCAACGTTGGCCCCTGATACCACGGCATGTTTTCGGAACGATGCACCACGTTGTCGCCTTTCAGTGCACTGATAGGAATAAAGCGAATGTCCCTGGTGTCGAGTTTGGAGCTGAAAGCAACCAGGTCGTTTTTAATTTTCTCGAAAACCTTTTCGCTGTAGTCTACCAAGTCCATTTTGTTGATGCAATACACCACGTGCGGAATACCGAGCAACGACGCAATAAACGAGTGACGCGCGGTTTGCTCGATCAGTCCATTGCGGGCGTCAACCAGAATAATGGCCAGGTTGGCCGTAGATGCGCCGGTCACCATATTTCGTGTGTACTGAATATGTCCCGGTGTGTCGGCAATAATGAATTTGCGTTTGGGCGTTGCAAAATAGCGGTAGGCCACATCAATGGTGATGCCCTGTTCACGCTCTGAGCGCAGTCCGTCGGTGAGCAGCGCAAAGTTCACCCCGTCTTCGGCAATGTTTTTACTCGCGCGCTCAATGGCTTCGAGTTGATCTTGAAAAATGGATTTGCTGTCGTATAGCAAGCGACCGATCAAGGTGCTTTTTCCATCGTCAACACTGCCCGCAGTCGTGAAGCGCAGCAGATCCATATCGAAATAATTCTCTTGATTTTCCATTAAAAATAACCCTCCTTTTTACGGTCTTCCATTGCGGCTTCCGATCGTTTATCGTCCGATCGTCCGCCGCGTTCTGTATTGCGTGAGGCGGCAACTTCTTCGATAATGTCCTCAATGGTGCTCGCCGACGACTCCACCGCTCCGGTGCAGGTCATATCGCCAATGGTGCGGAATCTGACCTGAACTGCTTTGGGTGTTTCGTTCTGGCGTGGCGCAACCACATCGGTATGTGCCAGTAAAATGCCATCGCGCTCGATACATTCCCTTTCATGCGCCAAGTAGAGCGACGGGATTTCGATGCCTTCGGCCAGAATGTATTGCCACACGTCGAGCTCGGTCCAGTTACTGATCGGAAATACGCGGAAGTGCTCACCAATTTGTTTCCTGCCATTAAACAGGTTCCACAATTCGGCGCGCTGATTCTTTGGATCCCATTGGCCAAATTCGTCGCGGTGCGAAAAGAAGCGCTCCTTGGCGCGGGCCTTTTCTTCATCGCGTCGGCCACCACCAAGCGCACAATCAAATTTGTGTTTTTCTATCGCGTCGAGCAGCGATACGGTTTGAAGTGAATTTCGGCTGGCGTTGGGTCCTTTTTCCTCGGCCACCATGCCTTTATCTATCGACTCTTGAACGGATGCCACAATAAGCTCGGCATTGTATTTTTTAACCAGGTTGTCGCGAAAGGCAATCGTTTCTTCGAAGTTGTGACCCGTATCAACGTGTAATAACGGAAACGGAACACGCCCCGGCCAAAAGGCTTTTCGCGCCAGGTGAAACATCACAATCGAATCTTTTCCTCCAGAGAACATCATCGCTGGGTTCTCGAACTGTGCCGCCACTTCGCGCAATACATAAATCGATTCTGATTCAAGCTCCTGCATATGGCTGAGCTGGTATGTCTTCATATTGTTAATTGAGTTTTATCCGTTTCTCGATCGCGGTCAGCAGTTCTGCAGCGTTTTCTTCGGGCGACTTTCCCGGCGTGATTAATGTCACCTCCGGATCTTTGGGTGCTTCAAATGGTGCGCTGATTCCAGTAAAATCGGGTATTTCACCTGCCCGTGCTTTTTTGTACAGTCCTTTTACATCGCGCTGTTCGCAGATTTCGAGAGGGGTATTTACAAACACTTCTACAAAATCAGCCTCGCCGATGATGTCGCGAGCCTGTTGGCGAATGGCTTGGGTGGGACTCACAAAACAGTTGATCGTCACCACTGCGCAATCGATAAAAAGTTTGTTGACTTCGGCAATGCGGCGGATGTTTTCGGTGCGGTCGGCTCCCGAAAAACCGAGGTTGTTGTTAATGCCTGCGCGCACATTATCGCCATCGAGCAACTGGGTTAAAACACCGCGATCGTACAGCATTTTTTCCAGCAATACCCCAATGGTGCTTTTTCCTGAGCCTGACAGACCGGTCATCCAGATGGCCACTCCCCGCTGGTTGAGCAGGGTTTCTTTGGCCTGACGTTGCAACATCTCGTCGCCCAACGGAAATATATTTTTACCTGCTTTCATTAAAGGTGCAAATATAGGAAAATGAAGCACCGGAAACAGTTTGCCGGGCAGCCTTGTCCGATCGGAATGGAAGGGTGGTTTTTGGGAAAATGTTTAAAAACAAAGGGTGAGCCATATTAATTGACAAACCTTTGTGTTTTTTTCGTTCTTTTGAAGTGTGCTTAAAATCATAAAGCACATTATTTCAATAAAAAATGAACACCATGAAAAAACTGATCACCTTAACCATTGCCTTGGCATTCTTTGCAGTGTGCAATACCGCATTTGCTCAAGATAACGCTGTGCAATCGGCTCCTGCTGAAAAAGTCACCGCGAAAAGCGAGACCGTTGCCCCTGCCAAAAAAGCCTGTTGTGCAAAATCAGGCGGTGAGAAATCGTGTGCTGGTAAAGCCGGAGCATCCGCTTCTGCGAGCAATTCTGCACAAGCAACCGAAAAGTCTGAATCCGTAAAAGTGTGTTGCAAGCCTGGTAAAGAAAAGACTTGCTGCGCCGATGCAAGAGAAAAGAAGGACGAAAAGCAACCCACCCAATCCGATGCCGCAGCGCTGAAGAAGGGATGACGCGATCATTATTTGGAAAGAACCTGCTCCGTTTCGATATTTCGAAACGGAGTTTTTTATGGGTGAAATCAATAGGCATATGCGGTAATGGGTGAACGATTCGCAATCCTCGAAAAAATCAGCAAGCATACCTTGCAGATAGGTAGTCCCAACCAGTCGCTCCGAAATTCCTCCCCATTATTCGTTACCTTTGATTGATTTTTTCGCAGTATGGCAACAAAACAAAAAGAACAGATTTTACTTCCTGACTTTCGCTTATCACCGCGGGTGGATCAGGTGGGCGTGGAAGAGCGCGCCAAGCGTTTCCAAACACGCAGTATAAAAAACGAAACCAAGATTGAGGGCCTGAAGAAGGTGCTCAATATGATCGACCTCACTACGCTAGAAGGTCAGGACACGCCTGGAAAAGTGCAGCAAATGTGCTACAAGGCAGAGCATTTGCACGATGCTTATCTCGGACTTCCGACAGTAGCTGCGGTGTGTGTTTATCCGTCGATGGTGGAGGTGGCTCGAAAAGCACTCGGTGCCAAGTCGCCGATTAAAATTGCTTCGGTGGCCACAGCATTTCCTTCGGGACAGTCGTCACTAGAAATCAAACTCGCCGACACCAAAATGGCCGTGGACGCCGGAGCCGACGAGATCGACATGGTGATTTCGCGCGGAAAATTGCTCGCTGGTGACTACCCATTTGTTTTCGACGAGATCGCAGCGATTAAAGAGGCTTGCGGAAAAGCGCGGCTGAAAGTGATCCTCGAAACGGGCGAACTCGATACCTACGACACCGTCCGACGCGCCAGCGACATTGCGATGTATGCCGGAGCCGATTTCATCAAAACTTCCACCGGCAAAATTCAACCTGCGGCTACGATGCCAGTCACGCTGGTCATGTTGCAAGCCATTCGAGATTTTCACCAGAAAACCGGTCAAATGGTGGGCATGAAACCCGCCGGGGGAATTTCCAATTCCAAACTGGCGCTGCACTACCTCATCATGGTGAAGGAAGTACTGGGTGACGATTGGCTGACCAACGAATGGTTCCGCTTTGGGGCCAGCAGCCTCGCCAACGATGTGCTCATGCAGCTCATGAAGCAAAAAACCGGGGTTTATCAATCAGCAGATTACTTTTCAATCGACTAAGTTATGGCGAAGAGCAAAAAAGATACAAGCTGGGACTTGGCACCCGCTCCCGAAAGTGCCGATCACGTAGAGATCAAAAAAGAATACGGGCTGTTTATTAACGGACGTTTTGAACCGGCTCAATCGGGAAAGACTTTCGAAACGATCAATCCGGCCAACGAACAGAAACTGGCATCGGTGGCCGAAGCCGGAGAAGCTGATGTCGATCGTGCGGTGAAAGCGGCCCGAAAAGCGTACGGCAATGTCTGGTCGAAAATGCCGGCAGCAGAGCGCGGGAAGTACATTTTCCGCATTGCGCGCATCATTCAGGAGCGCGCACGGGAATTTGCCGTCATCGAATCGCTCGACGGTGGAAAACCGATCCGCGAATCGCGGGATGTGGACGTGCCGATTGCCGCCAACCACTTTTTCTACCACGCTGGCTGGGCCGATAAACTTGAATACGCGTTTCCGAACCGCAAGCCGAAATCACTCGGAGTAGCCGGGCAAATTATTCCGTGGAACTTTCCGCTGCTGATGGCTGCGTGGAAAATCGCTCCGGCATTGGCCACCGGAAATACCGTTGTGCTGAAACCGGCCGAAACCACTCCGCTGACTGCGCTTAAACTCGCCGAAGTTTTTCAGGAAGCTGGTCTCCCCGAAGGTGTCGTCAACATCATCACCGGAGCCGGACCAACCGGAGCCGCGTTGGTCAACCATAGCGACATCGACAAAGTGGCCTTTACCGGAAGCACCGGAGTCGGAAAACTCATTCAGCGCTCTGTGAGCGGAACAGACAAAAAAGTAACCCTCGAACTCGGCGGAAAAGCGGCGAACATCATTTTCGAAGACGCTGCCATCGACCAGGCCGTGGAGGGCATCATCAACGGAATTTACTTCAACCAGGGTCACGTTTGCTGCGCCGGTTCGCGGTTGTTTGTGCAGGAATCGGTGTACGACGAAGTGCTCGAGAAACTGAAGCACCGCATTGAAACGCTCATTGTCGGCGATCCGATGGACAAGAACACCGACATCGGCGCCATCAACAGCAAAAGCCAGTTGCAGACGATTAAAAAGTATATCGAGCTCGGCCAGAAAGAAGGCGCGGTGATGCACCAGAGTTCGTGCAACCTTCCTGCAAAAGGTTATTGGTGCCGCCCGACGTTGTTCGAGCAGGTTTCGCAGAGCCACACCATTGCGCGCGAAGAAATTTTCGGACCGGTACTGGCCATCCAGACTTTTCGTACGGTGAAGGAAGTGATCACCAAAGCCAACAACACGCCCTATGGTTTGTCTGCCGGGGTGTGGACCGACAAAGGCTCGAAGATTTTCAACATCACCTCCCAAATGAAGGCCGGAATTATCTGGGCCAACACCTTCAATAAATTTGACCCAACGGCGCCGTTTGGCGGATACAAAGAAAGTGGTTTCGGTCGAGAAGGCGGATTACACGGGTTATCGGGTTATCTTAAAATGAATTAGTCATGGCAGAATCAATGGCAAAGAAGAAATCAGCCGCAGAAGCAAGCAACGGCAAGGCAAAGGAAACCGCTGCACGAATTGGCGTATTGAAAACCTATAAACTGTACATCGGCGGGGCGTTTCCGCGTACCGAAAGTGGGCGGTATACCAAGTTTCCGAACGCGAAGGGTGAGATCTTGGCCAACGTTTGCCGCGCCTCGAGAAAAGACTTTCGCAACGCGGTCAGTGCCGCTGGAAAGGCATTGCCTGGGTGGAGTGGTCGCACGGCCTACAACCGCAGCCAGATTCTGTACCGCATGGCCGAGATGCTCGAGCAGCGGGCGCCGCTTTTCGTGGAAGAGATGGTTCAGATGGGTTATTCGAAACCCCGCGCCATGGCAGAAGTGGAGCAGTGCATCGACCGCATGGTGTATTACGCTGGCTGGTGCGACAAATTCCAGCAGATTTTCTCTTCGGTGAACCCGGTGGCTTCTCCGCATTTCAACTTTTCTGTTCCCGAACCGATGGGTGTGGTGACGATGCTCGTTGCCAACGACACCGCGTTGCTGAGCCTGCTCTCCAATTTGCTGCCTGCCATTGCGGGCGGAAACACGGCCGTGGTGCTCGCTTCGGAGAAATACCCGCTGAGTTCCATCACGCTTGCCGAGGTAATCAACGATTCTGACGTTCCCGGTGGCGTGGTGAACATCCTCACCGGCCAGCGCGCCGAGCTTTCGAAACACATGGCCGGCCACATGGGTGTACACGCCCTCGTGGTAGACGACGCTCCGGCAGCCGATGCCGCCACCATCCAGGAGCAATGCACCGACAACCTGAAGCGCTTTTACCTGCGCGACTCCGACTGGTCCGACGACGACTCCCAGCACCCCTACCTGATCATGGACACCCAGGAAATCAAAACCACCTGGCACCCGATCGAGGTGATTGGTGGAATGGGGAGTGGGTATTAGGTGGTGTTGAAAATTTGTCTTTATTTGTTTCAAGATATTCCGATAGAAATTTACAACTATCGAATTAAATAAATATGGATGAAAACTTATCTCGCGGATATCATTCCGAAAATTCAGAGATTTTCTAGAAAACTCGATGACCTTACTTTACTGACCAAACAGCATTGGGTAGCAATAGACGGTTCAGCCAGTTCAAAAAGCGTTTACATTTTCAGAAAGAATGGAGAGCTTTTAGTGTCACTCAATGGTAGAGTAGAAAAAGCTAAATGGGAATATTTGGGCAATAACAGCTTACTCATAGACAAGAATAATGAGAGTTTTCTCTTCAAGCATGGTTTTTTAGATGCAAATGTTCTGGCACTTAAAATTGATGGCGAGAATGAATATGTATTCTTAGTTAACGAGAATAAGTTTGAGCAGGAGTTAAATTCCATTGTAAATATTATTAGCTTCTTAAATGAGGAATATCTGGCTCCGGAAATTGACCAAAGTATAAAGTTGATGGCTGAAGTGTCTGATGAATCTCAATTGGATAATTTGGATGTGGAGCCGGGCTACATTAAAGTATTGCAGCACGAAACAAATTATATTCTAACTTATTCCAAGGCAGAATGGTCTCAACTTAAAAGGGAACGTTTTGACCGCTTCCATGATGTTTTAATTGATAGAACAAATGAGGTTTAATTTATACACCACATGACACCCGAGGTGAAATGGGGAGTGGGTATTGAAGTTTTGTGGACTTTAGAATGCACGCGAAAGGATTCGCGCGGAAGCGGGAGGAATAGTTTTCAAATTTATAACTTCGCCCTATGCTTTTATCAATTCATCCGACTTTAAACCGCTTGAGAGATTACGCCACCTTGTTTTCAAGGCAGGTGGCCTCTGAAGTGTTGTCCGGGAATATGGATAAGATTAAGCATAAAATAGAGCGGTATGATGCAGTGTGGAGTAGTAGCAATAAGTCTTATCACGAATACCTTCAAAAGGTTTATCGCATCTTGAATGAGAACTATAGGAATGAGTATATCCTTAAGAATGAACTTTTAAATGACTGGTTAAAAGATCATATCGGATCTTCGCATTCAGAGATATACAGTGAGTTCAAAGTCGGTACTGCCAAGGCAGACCTAGTCATGTTTAATGGTTCTGCTAGGGCTTTTGAGATAAAATCTGAATACGATAGCCCTGCACGGCTCAACAATCAGTTGAGGAACTACGTCAAGGCATTCCATGAAGTGTATGTGGTAGTGCCTGAAGCGCATTTGAAAAAGTACGCTTCTACAATTGATGACACCGTGGGATTGATTTCATTTTGGAATGATGGATTTAAAAAGGAACGTGAAAGCCACATTAGAAAAAGGCTGTGCAGGAAAACGGTGATGACGCTGTTACATTCTAAAGAATACAAGCAGCTGGTGCAAACTTATTATGGTTCACTTCCGCGCATGACGAGCTTCACGCAGTATGATATTTGTTTTGAGCGAATTATGGATATAGATGAGAGCAGCTTCACAGCTTTGTATTTATCAACTCTCAAGAACCGAATAAATCGCGCCAAGCTATCGACGCGGTATTATGCGGAGTTTAACCAACTCATCCTGGCCATGAACTGGAATGAAAAGCAAAGGCGTACTTATTTCGACCATTTAAAAATGCCGATAGCCTAAAGTCACAACGATGTACTATCCTTATTTACGCGGACGACAGTTTGAACTCATTGCACTCAGAGAGTTGGCCAAAGAAGGGGCTCTCAATGGCGTGGTATTGCCAATCATCGAGCCGGTAAAAGATTCTTTCAATAGTTTTGATTTAGCTTTCGCCGAATTTTCTCTAATTCGACAACCTGCTTATGTCATTGTCAATAGTCAGGTTGGGCATGCTATCAATGAAAGTGATCACCACAACATCGCATCCTACATCAAGGCGAAGAACGAAGAATGTTCAATTTATCGGCCAGCATTTCATTACGACGATTCTCAAAATGTAGGCAGTACAATTCTACAGTACATACAAGAATTTGATCTATCCAATTGCCTTCTCATTTGTAAAAGCGAGATTGACTATGAAGCTGCCGCTTTTAGAGAACTGGCAAATCATCCCAGAGTAGAAGTCGTTAGTATACACGACCCAGGCAGAAGCAGAGGTTTTGTACGCGCATTAAAGAAAACAGGGAAGCCCGTAATTCGGTTTGATGATTTGTTCCAGAGTCAGAAAAGGAATAGTGATTTTCTTCCGATCCATGAGAATCGATTCAGTGAAGAACATCTTTATTTTTCGGATGAAGGTTTTAGTGGATTTTCTGACTACACGGCTCTTCCCAGCGCATTTTCCGAAGGAGGGTCTACCCCTTATGCGGTAGTTATCCACCTTACTTACCTCCATGAAAATGGTGAGATATGGATCCGGCATTTCACCTCTACGACAAACGACTCCGGCTCTAATGTTCAAGGAAAGTTTGCCGAAGCTGCTCAGAAGGCAGTTATTTATTGCGATGAAAGGAATCTGCATAATTCAGCCTTGGATGAGCTGAGAGATTTCTATCACAACCAGCATTACCCCGGCCTTGGTGTGGTCAAGAAGTTGTCGATCAAAAATCATATCCTTGTTGTCGCAGGATATTTGAATGATATATCAGGTTCATGAATGTGTGCGCTAATTGCTTTAAGGAAACTGAGCTAAAGGCATACTTGAGCTCAAGTGGCACGACAGGCTCTTGTGACGTTTGTGAGAGTGAGTCTGTAAAAATAATACCACTCAAGGAGTTAATGGATTTTTTCACGGAGTTGATTCAAAACTTTGTACCTCGCGAAGACGGATTACCACTACTTGAACACTTGCAATATGAGTGGGATTTCTTTTACAACCCCAAAACTGGTAGTGCAATTTTGGACGAGGTGTTGGGTCAAATTGGAGGCGCCGTTTTATCTTCAAAAATTAAGGTTGACTTCTCACCCGATATCCTTGAAAATGTTAATTATTGGAATACTTTAAAGGATGAAATCAAATGGTCTAAGCGCTTTTTGACCAACATTGAATACCTCACTGAAAATAGATTAGGCTGGGATTCTTTTTTCTGGAAACAGTTCTACCTTCAAAAGAATGTTTCGCTTTACCGTGCGCGCATTCATCCCAGCGCTGAGATGGATGCTTATCCACCTGAACAAATGAGCGCTCCTCCCCGAGAAGTGGTGGGCAATGGTAGAGCAAATCCGATCGGAATTCCTTTTTTGTATCTCTCCGCTGATGAGGAAACGCCTTTGTATGAAGTTCGGGCAACACTTTTGGATGATGTCAGCATAGGTGAGTTCCGGTTGAAAGAAGGGGTCGATGAGATAAAAATAGTTGACTTCATCGTTACAAATCCCTTATTTTCAGCCGATGAAAATTCAATTGCTGATACCATTAAGTCGACATTGCTCAAGAAGCGAATCAGTAGCGATTTATCCAAGCCCATGCGTAAGTATGATTCCGAACTGGAATATATACCTACTCAATTTATCTGTGAGTTTATTAAGACTTACACAGGGGCACATGGAATTCAATTTGAGAGTTCAGTCAGAGAAGGTGGCAGGAATATAGTGGTATTCGATAGTGACAATATGGAATGTATGAACGTGCAAGTGAAAACTGTACGTCAAGTTGAGTTAATAGCAACAACCCGGCAAAGCGAATGATCAATCTTCGATTGTATGTTTTACAGAAACACATGGAGCCTTAATTTGAAGGTTCAAAACCAATGTCGCCTCCCCTTTGGTGCGCGAAATGAAATTCGACGCAGTTAATCCTTTCGCGTTCCATTAATCTCTCCTCAGAGCATGATATGTGCTGAATTTTAACAAATGATGTTGAAAAAAAAATGTTGGCGCAATTAGCTTATTGCTTACTTTCCGCCAATTGATATATTGGACCTTTTTGAGAAAAAGAAAAAGGAAATGGAGCGTGGGGAAAAGAAAAGAGGGAAATGATTACGAACTGCGATGGTTTAAAACGATTACCTGATCATGGACACCCAGGAGATCAAAACCACCTGGCACCCGATCGAGGTAATTGGCGGAATGGGGAGTGGGTATTGAGACACATAGATTAGAGCCCACGTGAAAGGATTGTCGCGGAAGCGGGGGTGTTGAGGTAAGTTAATTTAACTTATATATCTTGCAGGAGAAAACGAGAGCCATCTCAAATGAGAATGATATGCGAAAATTCAGTATATGAATGCTGTAGATTTATTTTGTGGGGTTGGAGGTCTTTCTCTCGGTTTTGAGCAAGAAGGTGTAAATGTCGTAGCGGCATTTGATTTTGATAAACGTCATGTCGAGACGTATAAGTTGAATTTCCCCAATGTAGCTGCACATTGTGTAGATATTTCAACATTAAATGAAGAGTTGCTGATTGACTTTGTAGGATCTTCACCTAAGATAGACATTGTATTCGGAGGGCCGCCCTGTCAAGGATTTTCAGTAGGAGGTAAAAATGATCCAAATGACGGGCGAAATTCGTTGATATTTTCTTTTCTTGATGTCATAGAAATATTGAAGCCTAAGATATTTCTTATGGAAAATGTCAATGGTATCTTAAGCAAAACGCATAAAAATACAATTGCATTGTTTAAAGCTAAGGCCAAGAAAATTGGGTACATAATGTCTGACTATCCTTTGGTTCTGAATGCAAGGGATTTCGGCGTCCCACAAAATAGAAAGAGAGTGTTTTTTGTAGCATCGTTAGAAAGTGAATTTGAGATAGCACCTCAAGCTAAAATAGCAAATGATGGCGTACCGAATCCGACTGTAAAGGATGCGATATTTGATTTAAATAAAATTAAAACAGAATCCTTGAATTCTGATCGTTACTTTGGAAAACTGATAGGACAATCGAGATATGTTACCCACATTAATTCGCAATTTGATCGCCCGAAAAATCAACAAACAAAGCTAGGTTCTAACGGAATTGGCGGCTTCTCTTTAACAACACATAATGAAGATGTTATTGATAGGTTTAATAATACTGAACCTGGAAATAGAGAGCCTGTAAGTCTATTTATGAGACTTAAATGGGATGGTATAGCCCCTACCTTGAGGGCTGGTACAACTAGAGCTCGAGGTCAATTTATGGCAGCGCGGCCAATTCACCCAGAGAAACCAAGATGTATTACTGTGCGAGAAGCGGCGAGATTGCACTCGTTTCCGGATTGGTTTGAATTTTACAATACAAAGTGGTACGGCCAAATGCAAATTGGAAATTCTGTTCCTCCATTGCTAGCTCAAGCAGTTGCGAGAGAGGTTACAAAAATATTTTAGTTATGAAACAAACTGTCGAAGCTAATCCAACCAAACGATTCTTTGTAAATAGTCTCACCAGAGATATAAACTTAGAAGATGCTATTTTAGATTTATTAGATAATTGTGTTGACGGAATAATGAGAACAAATAAATTAAAAGGAGAAGGAAATAGTTCTAACCCGTACCAAGGCTTTGAAGCTCACCTGACGTTAAACGCAGAACAATTTGAAATAATTGATAATTGTGGTGGAATTCCATTGGATAAGGCATTGCGTCAGGCTTTTAAGTTTGGACGATCAGGTGACCACGATACTGATGAAAACTTACCAACCGTAGGAATGTACGGTATAGGAATGAAAAGGGCAATGTTTAAAATGGGAAAGACTGCTTTTGTGAAAAGTTCTCATAAACCACACAGGTATTATGTAGAAATCACCGAGGATTGGTTGTTTCATGATGAAGATAATTGGAAATTAGAATTGAATGAGGAGGAATACGTTGCTGGCGAAGATGGAACTACCATAACTGTTAGTAAGTTGTACCCATCTATTAGCAAACAATTTGACAGTAGTGAGTCTAATTTTATCGATGATCTTAAAAACAGTATAAGCCATACTTTCTCATTGATAATGAATAAAGGGTTTAGAATATTTATTAACAATGATGAAATATCCCCTGTTTCATTAGACTTATTGTCTGTAGAAGATTTATCAGAAAATGGAGAGGCGGCCATTTCACCGTATGTATATAAGGGGAAGGTTGGCGCTGTTGATGTTAAATTAGCAATCGGATTTTATAGACCACTAGCGTCTTTGTCGGAAATTGAGGAAAGTGGAAGTGTAGAGAGTAAAAGAGAAAATGCAGGTATTACAGTTATTTGTAATGATCGAGTTATTTTGTATAAAAATAAAGACAAGAAGACGGGTTGGGGGGTAGCAGGAGTACCGTCTTTCCACAATCAGTTCATCAGTATTGCGGGTATCGTAATTTTTTCAAGCCATGATTCAAATGAGCTACCTTTAACTACTACGAAGAGAGGGATTGATCTCGGTTCAGACGTCTATTGGCATGCACTTGAATACATTAGGAAAGGACTCAAAAAATTTACGGATTTTACCAACCATTGGAAAGGTCGTGAAAAGGAGGTTACGCAAGCTTTTATGAATGCAAAGTCTACGAATACATTGGATTTTATTGATCACAAAGTCGAAACAAATTTGAGGAAAGTTCCGAGGACTGAAGATGAATATCAATACCATCCAAACTTACCGAAACCGGAATTTCATTCAGATTCCATCCGAATTGCATTTCAAAAGAAGAAAGCAGACGTAAAGAAATTAAACGAATTTTATTTCGAGGAGGATGAAAAGACCCCAAGTGATCTCGGTAGCTGGTGTTTTGATCAAGCACTTGACGAAATTGAATTAAGAGCAAAGAAGATATGACAGGAGGAAGCGTATCATATAACATTAGGCCTAACAAACATGTAGAAAGGGTTTTGTTTTTCGAGTTATTGAAATTAATATGTCCAGAACATCCTGAAAACTATGTTTATATATCAATGGGAGGGCCTCAATTAGCTGATCAATTATCTGCTCATTTTGACTTAGGTTTCAACAATCTTATCTCAATTGAATCAGACGAATTAGTTTTTAAAAGACAATTATTCAATGTTCGCCCAAGCTGCATTAAGTGTGAGCAGTTGACTTCGCAACAACTTGTAGATAATTTTGATGAAATAGAGCTAAATTATCCCGATAAAAACTTTATAGTTTGGTTGGATTATGCTTCACCAAAAAACCGGCTCGAACAACTTACCGAATTTTCTACACTTGTTGGATCGCTGAACCACGGCGATGTAGTGAAAATTACATTAAACGCGAATCCGAATACACTGGGAGGGTCAATTCGCAATTCCGAATCAAGAACTGACTTTTATAAGAGAAGATTGAATAATTTAAAAAGCAAGCTTGGCCCATTCGCAACCAATGATTTGTCACAAGAGAATATTACTTCGGGAGGATTTGTTACTGCTTTATGTAAAGCGGTCGATAAGGCTGCCAAATATGGAATTGAGAAACGTACTAATGTCAGTAAAATACCAGTGTCTATATTTACTTACAAAGACAGTGAACACACCATGCTCACTTATACAATAAAAATTGTTAGAACTAATACTTTGGAAGAAGAACGAAAGAAGATAGATGGTGTTTGGGATTACTTTCCTCACAATGAAATTGAATTTTCAGATATTAATGTGCCACATCTCACGGTAAAAGAAAGATTGCATATTGAGTCATTATTTTATTCTAAAGATATTGAGGGTATTCATAAAGATTTACCCTTTCAACTTAGTCCGGAAGAATCGGAATCAATACAATCGCTAAATCAATATTTTTTGCACTATCGAAGATATCCAGGGTTCCTTAATGTAAAAGTTTGATATTGTTACCCCCGCAGCTGCGCAAATCTTTTCGCGTAGGCTAAAACGCTTCTTATTCATCAAGAAAGCAACCTTTCAAATTTCATCACTACTTTAGTCGCTGCCTTAATGGATTGTATAGATTTACGGTGATGGAAAAAAGAATTGTTGACGGCATTGAATTAGATCCGGAAAATGGAGAATTTAACCGCGCTGTTGAATTTGTCCACAGCACAAATAGCCATATTTATCTTACTGGTAAGGCGGGTGCTGGTAAAACAACCTTTCTGAAGTACATCAGCAAAACCACTGAAAAAAAACATGTAATCCTTGCACCTACAGGTGTTGCGGCAATTAATGCTGGCGGTGTGACAATCAACTCTTTTTTTCAGGTTCCATTTGGTCCTTTTGTTCCCAATGATACCCGATTGCGCACGCATACAAGAAATGGTACTGGAGAAGAAACCATCTTCAACCAATTTCAATACAACACCGATAAGAGGGCCATTATTGAGAATCTTGAGCTACTGATTATCGACGAGATTTCGATGGTCAGATGCGATATGTTGGACGTCATAGATCGATTACTCCGGGTGTTCAGGCGACAACTGAAAGTTCCTTTCGGGGGGGTGCAGGTCCTACTAATCGGAGATACGTTTCAACTCCCTCCCATTGCGAAAGTTGATGATTGGAACATACTTAAGGAGTTTTACGAGACTCCATACTTTTTCAGCTCAACAGTTATAAAATCGAATACACCAGTGTATATCGAGCTTAAAAAGATATATCGACAGTCAGAACTTGAATTCATTGATTTGTTGAATCGTGTTCGTGAAAATAAATTGATAGCGTCTGACTATGAGTTATTTGAAAGAAAATTCAATCCAATTTTCGACGCAAAGGACAGTGAGCACATTACGTTGTCAACGCATAAAGCCAATGTTTCTCAGACCAATTTGCAAAGACTTCAGGAATTGGATTCTGAAGCGTTTAATTACCAAGCGACTATCAAGGATGTCTTTCCGGTTGGTAATATGCCGACAGAGAAGGAGTTAGTGTTAAAGGTGGGTGCCCAAGTCATGTTTGTTCTAAATGATGAAGGTCGTCCTAAAAAATATCACAACGGAAAAATAGGTAAAGTTGAAAGCTTGGCCGAAAATGAAATAGTAATTGGATTTGAAGACGATGAATCAGTTTCCATTGGACGCGCTAAATGGCTCAATATAAAGTACACTTATAATTCTGCTGAAGGCAGAATTGAAAAGGAGGTAATTGGCGAATTCACTCAATTTCCAGTAAAATTAGCTTGGGCAATTACTGTTCACAAAAGTCAAGGGCTAACATTCAACAAAGTTGTGGCCGATTTGGCAGGATCGTTCTCACCAGGTCAGGTATACGTTGCTCTGAGTAGATGTACCGCATTAAATGGATTGGTTTTAAGCTCAAAATTGCACTCTGGCGCCATTCAGACTGATCGGCGAGTCATTGAGTTTGCACAAAATGAAATTCCCGATACATTAATAAAGGAACAATTAAATACAGGAAAGGCAGACTATTACTATCAATTGGCCAAATCAGAATTTGAGCAGGGCTTTTTCGAAAGTGCATTTCAAAATTTCAAATCTGCTTTGAAATACCGGAACGATCTCGAATCTCCTGAGCTTGCGCGTTACATGTTAGTGAAACTCAAATCGTTTTTTCAAGCAAAAAGGAATTTAAATAATACGTCAAACCAAATATCAGCGCTGAAGAAATCGGAAACTGAACTTAAGAAGTCCATAGGTGTTTTGGAAGTCAGAATTTCGAGGAAGGAATATGAAATGAATAATCTCAATTTAAATAAAGAAAATCTCTCTAAGCAACTGAATACCGAAAGTGAGTTGAGAACGGAATTAAGTGCAAAGAATGATTTATTGAATAATCGCATAGTTCAGATTGCACAGAAACAAGCTGTAACAGAGGAGCAATTGCGGGTTTTTGAAAAGAAGATTATCGAAGCTGATAAACGGATAAAAGAACTTGAGCAGGAGGGTGAAAGACTGAAAAGCATCAAATGGCATCAGAAACTGTTTGGGATAAAGTGATAGTGGCGGGTTTTTAAACTAATCCCCCAACGTAGCTTGTAATAATCATAAATAATTTCGTTGGCCCACTCTCCTGATTCTGTTGATAGGAAGATTGAATTGGGTTTTGTTGCTGAAGTTCCCGCTACTGCGCGACTCCATTCGTGTTGACAATCTGCCATCGGGTGGAGGGGATTGATGGGAAGTGGGGTGGGTATTTTGGTTTTGTGTATATTTATCCAACCTACGCGAAAGGATTCTCGATGGAGCGGGGGTAACCGCGACGCTCTGCTTCGGATACCCAAGTAAAAGAATTTGCCAAGAAGCGGAAAAAAAATAAATTGTTGAAATACCATTGAAACTGAATGTAGCGTTTGCCATAGAAAGAGCACATGATTTGTTACGAAGAAAAGATCTTGTAACAACTAAGGAGGCCATACAGCTGCTCAAAGAGACAAATGATTCTCTCGCTGCCGGTAATATTCACGAAGCTCAGTTACTTTACTTCTTAGCTGCAGGTTATCTCTATTTAAAGAATATACAGACCTCTTATGAAACTGTGGTGAAAGCTAGATTATGTGCTATTGAATATCGAGCACAAAATCAAATAACTCCACTCGAAGAATTGGTGCTATACGAGTCGGAGATTAATAGATTATTGGATTTCATTAAAACCTATCACAGAGAGGACATAAATGAATATCAGGGCATAAAGGAGGATTCTAGACATACCATGATCCAACCATCTTTTTCTGATTTGAAGATAGCCGTTATCGCTGAGGCTATTGCTGGCAAAATTGAAAAAGCGTTCAATACTAAGGTGTACAAGTATGGAGTTGCAAACAAAAGTCAAGATGATTTCGAAAAATTTGGATTTAATTTATTTCCTCCTGCAGGAACGGAACTTCTGTTTTGGTTTTTGGTTCCCATTGATGATGCAGATAACGTAATAACAAATGACTATTTCGAGAAATCACAAATGCTGAACAAAGCATTTCCAGGGTCAATGCAGGGCAGATATGCCGCAAGTGAATTTCAATCAATTCTTCGGCAGGACTGGGACTTAAGTAATTTTTTACAGCAACAAGTTGGTACTCAGGTTTATGACACGGGAGCTCTGAGGGTTCAAAAATACAATTCAGGAGACAATATAGTTCCCCATGCGGCTGCAATTGATGACTTGCGTTACCGTTTCTTTAGATTCTTTTCACCAAAACTCTCATAAAAAAAAGATATATGGTAATCATCATCAGATTGAATGTTTTCTTATTTCTGATTCCGTTTCATTGAGATTATTCCTGTAGAAATCAACTATGCTCTTGCCTTTTTCATTTGATCTGAGGGTTTGTATGATTACCCTCCCTCATTAAGCATTGAATCCCGTTATGGTTCCGGCCTTCCCGCCTACCGAACCAACCAAACCCAGCAGCCCTTAAAATTTCTATTTTTAGCCACCCCCATTGCCAAAACCACTATGCCCACTCTCCATTTCCCCAAATCCCGCTTCCTTCTCAAGCACCACAAGTATTTGTTGATTCGGGCGTGTGCGTTTTTTCCGTGTACGACAGATGAGGTGCGGAAATACAGCCCGATTATCAGTTGGTGCAACCTGGCGGTGAACAGAAATGTGGAGTGGGATGTGGAGTTAATCGAAGAATTTAAACACGAGCTGTTTGATAAGGGTGGCGTTTTCCGGAATTCAATGACAACGAGTCGCTGCTGGTTAATTCGGTTCAAATAGTGCCACCTATTTCGGTGTGTTAGTGCCAGTGTTT
>CAZARI010000007.1:5872-108447 GCA_964487545.1 uncultured Cryomorphaceae bacterium | reverse complement strand
ACCGGTGACCTCTTGCATGCCATGCAAGCGCTCTAGCCAGCTGAGCTAATCCCCCAATAAGTTATCTTTGGTTTTTAGTTGACAACATTTTGCCGAAACCGGATGCAAATGTAGGGAATTTTGATCTTTGTTTCGTAAATCTTTAATCAATGATAACACCCAACACCCAAAATGAGATTCAAAAGCAAATTGAAGATCATCTCAACGTTTCTTCATTGCAATGGAAAAGTATAGCCGGAGGGAGCATCAACCAAAGCTACCGCCTGACTTCAGGAGATCGTAGCTTCTTTGTTAAAATCAATAAGGCCGATGAGTTTCCGGAAATGTTCGAAGCAGAAGCGCGGGGGCTGGAAATGCTCAAAGAACACTCATCCTTTTATATTCCGGAAATCTTGGCTACGGGTAAGATAGATAATGATGCTTATTTGGTCATGGAATGGTTGGAAAAGGGTGTCCCGGGCAATGATTTCTGGGAGGACTTTGCCGGTTCACTGGCCGAAATGCACCGTCATTCGGCCGACCAATTTGGCCTGAACCACAACAATTATATCGGGTCGCTGCCCCAGCAAAACGACCACAGCGATTCCTGGGCAGCGTTTTATGTCACCAAGCGGCTCGAACCGCAATTGCGCTTAGTCATTGATAAAGGACTGGCGGGGATTACCGTTGTTCGTGCTTTTGAACGGCTTTTTAACCGGCTCGAAGATTTGTTCCCCAAGGAGGAACCTGCCCTGATTCACGGTGATCTGTGGAGTGGCAACTACCTGTGTCACGTCACCGGAAAGGCCACCATTTTCGATCCGGCGGTTTATTATGGCCACCGCGAAATGGATCTGGCCATGACCAAACTCTTCGGCGGATTCGACAGTGACTTTTACGAACATTACCACCGCATTTTCCCACTCGAGAACGACTGGCGTGATCGTGTTGCACTGGCACAGTTATACCCCCTGCTGGTACACGTGAATTTGTTTGGCGCGGGGTATCTGGCGCAGGTGAAATCCTGTCTTAAAGCCTTTGCTTGAACGTTCACTCGATTCGACCACTGCGCGAATCCACATTCGAAACGTTATCTTTGAACAATTCGAAGAAAAGATGAGTCACGAAAAAGTAAATACCCACAACGCGCCCAAACCCGTCGGGCTGTATCCACACGCACGCAAGGCTGGGCAATTGTTGTTTTTGTCTGGCGTAGGCCCACGCACCGCAGGCTCGGATACCAATGATTCGCACGTGCCGGGATTGGAAACCGATCACAACGGCAATTTCACCTCTTTCGATTTTGAAGCCCAAGTGCACTCGGTGTTCAAAAATGTAAAATCCATTCTCGAAGCATCGGGTTCTTCATGGAATCAACTGGTGGATGTAACCGTTTTTCTGGTGAATATGAAACGCGATTTTCACACATTCAACCGCATCTACGGTGAATACTTCAAAGACAACCAGCCGTGTCGGACCACCGTTGAGGTGAGCAGTCTGCCCACGCCCATTGCCATCGAACTCAAGTGTGTGGCATCGCTCGAATAGCACATCATTAACTTTCAATCGGTAGTGTTGCGCTAAGACAGCGGTCAACTGCAAAATCCGTAAATTCGCGTGCTTTAAAACCGAGGTGAACGCATGAGTAGTAAATATCGAGAATACAAAGGATTAGACCTTTCCGAAACAGCCACAGAGCTGCTCGAAATCTGGAAGACAGAAAATACCTTTCAACAAAGCATCGACAGCCGCGACGCAAACAAACCTTTTATCTTTTACGAAGGTCCGCCATCGGCCAATGGAATGCCGGGTATTCACCACGTGATGGGTCGCACTATTAAAGACCTGTTTTGCCGATATAAAACGCTCAAAGGTTTTCGGGTTAATCGCAAAGCGGGCTGGGATACCCATGGCTTGCCAGTAGAACTCGGAGTGGAAAAAGAGCTCGGCATTACCAAAGAAGATATCGGTACAAAAATTTCCGTTGAAGATTACAACAAAGCCTGCAAGGAAGCAGTTATGCGCTATACTGACGTGTGGAATGAGCTGACCGAAAAAATGGGCTATTGGGTGGATATGAGCGAACCCTACGTAACCTACGAAAACAAATACATCGAGACGGTGTGGTGGCTGCTAAGGCGGCTTTATGACAAAAATCTGCTCTACAAAGGCTACACGATTCAACCTTATTCTCCCGCTGCAGGCACAGGGTTGAGCACACATGAGCTGAACCAGCCGGGGTGTTATCGCGACGTGAGAGATACTTCCGCAGTAGCGCAATTTTTGATTCATCCATCGGGCCATCCGTTGGAGAAAACGCTTTTGGAAAAAGATCATGGTGAGGCTTTTCTACTGGCCTGGACCACCACCCCCTGGACCCTGCCCTCGAATACTGCGCTGGCCGTCGGTCCTGAAATTGATTACGTGCAGGTGCAGAGCTACAACCAGTACACCCACCAGCCCATTACCGTTTTGCTGGCCAAGGCATTGGTCGACGATCAATTTAGTGGTAAATATGCTCGCGTGGAGTCAACAGATGAACTACAATACTCCGAAGGCGACAAGAAAATTCCCTATTTGGTTATCGAAGATATTAAAGGAAAGGATTTGGTGGGACTGCGCTATCATCAGCTATTGCCATATACACAACCGATGGAAAATCCCGATCAGGCCTTTCGCGTGATTTCTGGTGATTTTGTCACTACCGAAGACGGAACAGGTATTGTGCATATTGCGCCTACTTTCGGAGCCGATGACATGAAAGTGGCCAAAGAAGCTGGGGTGCCGCCAATGCTCATCGCTGATGAAAACGGAAACCCGGTGCCGCTGGTCGATTTGCAGGGAAGGTTTGTTTCGCAAATGGGCGATCTGGCCGGAATGTACGTCAAAAACGAGTACTATGCTGAGGACGCTGTCCCAGATAAATCAGTGGACGTGTTGATTTCTGTAAGGCTCAAAATCGAGAATCGGGCGTTTAAAGTCGAGAAATACGAACACAGTTATCCGCACTGCTGGCGAACAGATAAACCGGTTTTGTACTACCCGCTTGATTCGTGGTTTGTGAAAACAACCGCCATGAAAGACCGGCTCATAGAATTGAATAAAACCATCAACTGGAAGCCGAAAGCCACCGGCGAAGGCCGATTTGGAAACTGGCTTGAAAACCTCAACGACTGGAACCTCTCGCGTTCTCGCTTCTGGGGAATTCCCATTCCGATCTGGCGCACTGAAGATGGATCGGAAAGCAAATGCATTGGTTCAGTAGCCGAGTTAAAAGCAGAATGTGACAAAGCCGTGGAGCAGGGGTTGATCAACATTAATCCATTGGAAGATTTCAATCCAGGGAATTTCTCTGAAGAGAACTACCACCTCTTTGACCTGCACAAAAGCGAAATGGATAAAGTGGTATTGGCCTCTTCAACCGGAAAACCCATGCACCGCGAAGCCGACTTGATTGATGTCTGGTTCGATTCGGGAGCCATGCCCTATGCGCAATGGCACTATCCGTTTGAGAACAAAACGGCGGTTGACAACGGAGAAGTTTTTCCGGCTGATTTCATCGCAGAAGGGGTGGACCAGACCCGCGGTTGGTTTTTTACCCTGCACGCCATAAGCACACTATGTTTCGATTCGGTAGCTTTTAAAAACGTGGTTTCTAATGGGTTGGTGCTCGATAAAAAGGGCCAGAAAATGTCGAAACGGCTGGGCAATGCCGTCGAGCCTTTTAAGGCACTGGAGCAATACAGTCCCGACGCCGTTCGCTGGTACATGGTGACCAACGCGCAGCCCTGGGATAATCTTAAATTTGATTTGGCCGGAGTGGATGAAGTGCGACGAAGGTTTTTCGGAACGCTCTACAACACCTATTCATTTTTTGCGCTATACGCCAATATTGATGGTTTTAATTTTAGTGAGGATCGGGTTGCATTGAGCGCGCGTCCGGAGATTGATCGCTGGATTATCTCACAGCTAAACTCGCTGGTCAAGGCCGTTGATCAGGCGTATAACGATTACGAACCGACACGTGCCGGCCGGATGATTCAGGAGTTTGTAACCGACCATCTCAGCAACTGGTATGTGCGACTCTGCCGTCGTCGTTTCTGGAAAGGCGACTACACAACAGATAAAATCGCAGCCTACCAAACGCTGTACGAATGCCTCGAAAAGGTGGCCATTATGATGTCACCGATATCGCCGTTTTATGCCGATCAGCTTTTCCGCGACCTGAACAACGTTACCGGAAAAGCAGAATCAGAATCAGTCCATTTGGCACTTTTCCCTCAAGTGGATGAAACACAAATCGATTCGGATCTTGAGCAAAGGATGCAATTGGCGCAGAAGGTGTCGTCAATGGTGCTTAGTTTGCGCAAAAAAGAGCAAATCAAAGTGCGTCAGCCCTTAGCCAAAGTGCTGATTCCGTTGACCAATAATACTTTTAGCAAACGCCTGGAGGCGGTGAAATCGCTGATATTGTCCGAAGTGAATGTCAAGGAAATGGCGTTTTTGACAGAAGACAATAATGTGCTCGTTAAAACCATTAAACCCAACTTTAAGCTGCTCGGCAAACGATTTGGACCAAAAATGAAACAAGTTGCCGCTGCTGTGGCACAATTAAGTCAGGAAGAAATCAGAACTGCCGAAAGCAACGAAGCATTAACTTTAATTGTAGACGGTGAGAACCATGTGCTGAATCTGGATGAAGTGGAGATCAGCACGCAGGATATTCCCGGATGGCTGGTGGCTACCGAAGGGCTTGTTACCGTTGCACTTGACGTAAATATTAGCGAGAACCTGAAGCTGGAAGGGATTGCCCGCGAGCTGGTGAACCGAATTCAGAATCTCAGGAAAGACAGCGGCTACGAAGTGACTGATCGAATTGCACTTCAGATAAAATCGCATGAAGCCATCAACCCTGCAATTCAGGATAATTTAGACTATATTTGCGCCGAAACGCTGGCAGGGTCGGTAGACATCGTAGAAAACATGGAATCTGATGCTGCTGTTGTTGAAATAGAAGAAGGAATCGCAACGCAAATAGCGATCAATAAATTTTGAATTTGATTACAATGACTGAGAAAACAAGATATTCTGATGATGAACTTGTTGAGTTCAAGGCGCTCATCGAAGGAAAGCTGGCCGAAGCCCGTGAGGATTTAACATTATTGAGAAAATCGCTTTCACACGAAGACGATAACAGCACGCACGATACCGCATCAACTTTTAAAATGATGGAAGACGGTTCGGAAACACTTTCGCGTGAGGAGACCGCTCAACTGGCCGCCCGACAGGAGAAATTTATTAAGCACCTGGAGGATGCGCTGATCAGAATTGAGAATAAAACCTATGGCGTTTGCCGTGTCACCGGAAAGTTGATCCGAAAAGAGCGACTGCGATTGGTGCCGCACGCCACCCTCAGCATTGAAGCAAAGAACGCTCAGAACTCCTGATACACCTTGTTGCGTAAATCCTTAGTAACCATATTTGCCGTCCTATTTATAGATCAGGCAAGCAAGGTGTGGGTTAAACTCAACATGCACATCAACGAATCTATTCCGGTTTTTGACGATTGGTTTTATATCCACTTTATCGAAAATCCGGGAATGGCCTTCGGAATGGAATTCTGGGGCGAAAATGGCAAGTTGCTGCTGTCGGTTTTTCGGCTGTTTGCTGCAGCGGGTTTTATCTGGTATTTGCTGAAACTGATTAAGGAAGGCGCGCACAAAGGACTCATTTTGAGTGTGGCGTTGGTTCTTGCCGGAGCGTTGGGCAACATTATCGACAGCGTATTTTACGGAGTTATATTCAGTGAAAGCCCCTACTTTAGTATCGAAACCGCGCGGTTTCTACCCCCAGAGGGCGGCTACTCTTCCTGGCTGCACGGTTATGTAGTTGACATGCTTTATTTTCCCATTGTAGATACATACTGGCCCGAATGGGTGCCGTATTTTGGTGGCGAACAATTGCAGTTTTTCCGTCCTGTTTTTAACGTCGCCGACACGGCCATCAGCGTAGGCCTTGGAATCATCGTGGTGCGGCAGAAGGCTTTTTTTAAGGAGCAGCAGGTTGAGCCCGTTTTGGAAAACGACACTCCTGAAGAAGAAAAAAAGTAGGGTTGTTATTTTATTTTCAATTCCGCATCCCCCTCAATAAGTTTAGTAAGGTTAATGGTGGGAAGCATAAAGCGGTTAAAAGGGGTGTTTTCTGTTTTGGCATGATGATCAGTTCTTCGTTCTCTACAACAAATCCAGCGCTACCAGCAACATGGCCACATCCACCATGTTGCTGAGTGGCGGATTCACGGTAAACACCACATCGTTTATGCTGATGCCGTCGCCTTCAAAAATATAACCGTCGCGATAAGTGTATGCCAGATCGAGCGCAAAGTTGCTGTCGCCGCGGTAGATATGCTGGCCGGAAAAAGTACAAACCACATCGCTCGTAAACCGACTATCGCCGAGGTAGAGTTTATTGTCGCGAATTGTGTAGAGAATATCAAAAGCAGAAGTGCTGGAGCCCTTATAAATGTGTCGGCCGTCATTGCGCACCACAGCCATGGTCATGTGTTGGTATTCGCCCTCGATCAGCACTCCATTCCAGATGTTGCAAATGATATTGGAGGGCCTCCAGTTGCGGCCTTCATAAACAAACGACGGCTGCGCCATGAGGGGAACAACTGCCAAAATTAAAAACAGAACCAGTACACTACCGGTGGCGCGATGCAATTTCATCAGGCGTGGTCTTCCACCTTTGCCAGGTGTTTCACCCAATGCTCTGCAATCTGCACGGCGTTGGTGGCGGCTCCTTTGCGAAGATTGTCGGCCACAATCCACAGGTTAAGGGTGCGCGGTTGGGATTCATCGCGGCGAATTCGCCCCACAAATACATCATCTTTTCCCGAGGCGGTCAAGGGCATTGGATAGACGTTCATCGTTGTGTTATCCTGAACCATAATCCCTTTCGACTCGGCCAAAAGCCGGGTCAGCTCTTTGAGGTCAAAATCGTTGTTGAATTCAATATTCACCGACTCGGAATGTCCGCCCATCACCGGTACACGCACGGCCGTTGCAGTGATGGCGATCGATTCGTCGCTCAAAATTTTTGGTGTTTCATTCACCAGCTTCATCTCTTCCTGTGTGTAGCCGGTTTCCAGAAAGTCGTCGCAGTGAGGAATGCAGTTTTTATCAATGGGATAGGGATAAGCCATTTTGCCCTGCTTGTTGTTGCGCTCGTTTTCCAGTTGCTCCACCGCAGCTTTTCCTGTTCCCGTCACCGATTGATAAGTACTGACAACCACGCGTTTGATGCCGTACTTTTTCTGAAGCGGTTTCAGCACCACCGCAAGCTGTATGGTTGAACAATTGGGATTCGCAATGATGCGGTCTTCTGGCTGTAACAAGTGTGCGTTGACCTCGGGAACAATTAACTTCACCCCCGGATCCATGCGCCAGGCAGAGGAATTGTCGATGACGAGCGATCCACGGGCGGCAAATTTAGGAGCCCATTCGTATGAAATTTCAGCACCAGCCGAAAACAAAGCGATATCGGGAGCACGTTGCAGCGCATCATCTATGGTGCTTACACGCAAGGGTTTCCCTTTAAAAACAATCGTTGATCCTTCGGAGTTTTCACTGGCCACGGGCAGTAATTCTGTCACCGGAAACCTTCTGCTTTCCAAAACCTGAATGATTACTTTCCCTACCATTCCAGTCGCTCCAATTATAGCTACTCGCATAAATGTTGTCTGTTATCTTAGCTTTTAAAATTAGGTATATTTACCTTTTCAAAAATATATTTTGTGAGCAAGTATTGTACCCCTATTAGCATTTTTTTGGCTTTCGTTATGATACTGCCGTTGCAGGCTCAGGTGTTGGATGACTTCTCGGATGGTGATTTTTCGGCCAACCCTGAATGGATCGGAAATACGGATTTGTTTACGGTCGCACCCTATGATCTGGATCCCGATAACCTGATGCTTCGCAGCAACAGCCCGGGCGCAGCAACATATTATCTTTCTACCGTCAACAATTTATTGGAAGAAACCTCTTGGGAATTTTTTATCAATCTTCGTTTCGCAACCTCGGGTGTTAACTACGCCGACGTTTATCTCGTAGCGGACGATGCCAACTTGCTCAATGCGCAAAACGCCTATTTTATTCGCTTTGGAAGAGTTACCGATGATATCACTTTCTGGAAGCGCGTGGCGGGCAACGAGACCCTGCTTATTGAAGGGCCTGCCGGACAGGTGGGAAGTTCTTCCAATAACCCGTTTTTTGTAAAAACCACACGTGACGAAAACGGCTTTTGGGTGATTTCGGTTGATTCCGATGCGGGTGGAAACCCGGTTATTCTGGGTAGTATTAACGACGCCGATATCACCGCTACAGAAGCTTTTGGAATTGCGATTGTCCAGTCTGCAGCAAGCAGCCCGGTGAATTCACACTGGTTCGACGATGTGGAAATTGCGATCATTTTGCCCGATACCATTCCGCCAGTGCTTGTTGCTGCCGAAGCTACCGACGCCAATCAAGTAGCCGTTCATTTTTCGGAGCCACTCGATGAGACCTCTGCGGTTGAGGTGAGCCACTACAACCTCGCTCCCGGTTTGGGTCAGCCTGCAAGTGCGGTGTTGGATGGAGGTGCCGGAACCAGTGTCACCCTGACGTTTGCAGATGAAATGGTGAGTGGCACGAACTACCAACTTTCCGTGAACGGAGTCGAAGACCTGAGCGGAAATGCGATGGATGTCGAAACAGTTACCTTCCTGTATGTCGTTCCCGAAATAGCTGTTTACAAAGACGTGGTATTTAACGAAATAATGGCCGATCCGACGCCTGTTGTCAGCAACTTGCCAGAGGAGGAATACCTCGAATTGTACAACGCATCCGATAAACACATTCAGTTGCAGAACTGGGTGTTGGTGAATACCACTACCGAGCGCACCCTTTCAGAGTACCAGCTCGAACCGGGTGGTTTTGTCATTCTTTGTCACCAAAATCATGTTTCGCAGTTTGAATTGTATGGACCGGTTATCGGAATTCCATCTTTCGTGGCCCTGGCCAATGCTGCGGACAGTCTTACATTAAAAAATCCATCAGGAGAAATCATCGACATCGTATCGTACACCACCGCCTGGTATGGTGACTCTAACAAAACCGATGGCGGCTGGAGCTTGGAATTGATCAACCCCGATACACCGTGCAGCGACATTCAAAACTGGGCTGCATCAGTCCATCCTTCGGGCGGAACTCCCGGAGCGCAAAACTCGGTTTACGACACAACGCCCGACACCGAGCCTCCATACTTGGTGAATTACGCCATCACCGGAACCCAAAGTCTGGTGCTTGGTTTTAGTGAAGATCTCGCTGAAGAAAGTGTTGCAGATGCCCAGATTAGCATTGAACCCGAAATGGGTGTCTCCACCGTTTCTCTGAATGCTGCCAACGAGCTGCTCTTGGAACTTGAAGCTGCCATCGATACTGCGGTGACCTATACCGTTACCGTAAACGGCGTGACCGATTGCGTTGGAAATACCATTTCAGACAACAACAGCATCACTTTCATTATCGGCTACCAACCTGGGAAATGGGAAGTACTATTCAATGAAATTCTCCCTGACCCAACGCCTGTTGTCGGATTGCCAGCGCATGAATTTATCGAGTTGTACAATCCTACCGAAAAGCTGTTTGATCTGTCGGGAAGTGCGATTTCGGGAGTGGTATTGCCGGCCAACACACATATTCAACCTCTGGGATATTTGGTACTGGTATCCTCAGGCGCAGCGGTAGATTTTGATTGGCCGGTAGTGGAAACGGGAATGTCGTCTACTTTCCTGACCAATTCTGGGCGTGAGTTGGTGCTGGTAGGCACAGATGGAACCATCATCGACCGGATGGTTTATGACTTGAGCTGGTATCACGATCCGGCCAAAACCGATGGGGGTTGGAGTATTGAGCGCATCAACCCGGAAGAGCCTTGTCGCGCAGGCGATAACTGGCGGGCCTCGGTAGCAGTGGCTGGCGGAACTCCAGGAGCGCAAAACTCGGTTTACGACACAACGCCCGATCAAATTGGCCCGAAACTGAACTCGATACTGGTACTCGATTCGGTGACCATCGAACTCGTATTTAACGAAGTGCTCGACAGCGATATGGTTATTTCTGCGGGGTATGCATTTGAGCCGGAGCTTACCGTGTTTGACATCCAACTGGTGTCGCCCGACAATAAGCGTGTGGTGCTGACTTTTGCAGAAACCCTACAGCCCAATCAGGTGCATACCATCAATATTTATGGGTTGACCGATTGTTCTGGCAACGAATATGAAAACACCGACGATGCCATTTTTGGGCGTCCCGGAGCTATTACTGCGGGCCGCCTAATCATCAACGAAGTGCTTTTTAACCAGCGAACGGGCGGAGCTGATTTTGTGGAAATCTATAATCACAGCGATGCGATTGTCAGCCTTAGCGGTTGGGTGCTGGCAAATTACAGTAACAACCAGTTGCGGCTCATTACCGATGAACCATTTATTTTGCTACCCGGTGAATATCTTGCGGTGACGAACAACAAAGCAAACATTTTGGCCGAGTATCCGTTTGCGCCCGAATCGGGGGTTTTTGAGGCCGAGAGTATCCCCACGTATAACAATTCTGACGGACAGGTGGGGTTAATTGATCCCCAAGGTGAGGAGGTTGATCGGTTTGACTACAACGAAAAAATGCACTTTGCACTGCTTGATGTGGTGAAAGGCGTGTCGCTCGAACGGATCAGTTTTGACCGTCCCTCGGACGACCCGACCAACTGGATTTCGGCCTCAGAGCAATTTAATTGGGCAACGCCTGGATTCGAGAATTCACAGTTTCAACTTCCGGTGGAGCAAGACGGTGAAGTGACCGTTTATCCAGAAATTTTCTCGCCCGATAACGACGGATATCAGGATGTGCTGACGCTGAGTTATCGTTTCGACCGTAGCGGACTCACCGGAAACATCACCATTTACGATTCAAACGGACGGGAGATCCGGCGATTGATGCGCAATGGTTTTGTTGGAACCGAGGGGCAAATTTCGTGGGACGGCCTTACCGATAATGGCGAGCGTACCCGTATGGGAATCCACATTATCTATTTCGAGGTGTTCTCGGCCGACGGATATACCCACGGGTATAAGCGGAGCTGCGTGGTGTCCTCAAGATTTTAATTCCTGCCACGGCGATTGGCCACTTCTTTTCTTAAACCATTCGTAAATGGCAGTGTTCATGAGCAGCATTCCCAGTGCGTAATAAGCGTCTTCAAGCGGAATGGTGAGGATCCGGATATCCAGGGTTTTTTCAGGACTATACCACACAATAACCCGGTCAAAGAAGGAGCCGGTTAGCACGCCGTCTACCAGCAAAAACGGAATGAGAATAATGGTAAACATAAAGTAAAACCGCCCAAGCCAAACCGGCCTCCACAGCAGTCCAACAACGGCCAGCAACACGATATTAAAAATTCCGATCCACAGCGGATACTCCAGGTGGTGGTGTTGAATCAGCAACCAGCTCATCAACCCAATGATTGCAAGGGTGATCCACAGGGCAATCGGACCGAATAAATCCTTTTTCACGAAGTAATTCAGCACCTCATACGAAAACAGACAGACATAAGGAATCACCAAAAAGAACAGCCACTCTTCTATCGGAAGCCCGAAAAGGTAGAGTCCGAGTACGAAATCATCGTTAAACCCCCAGACTCCCCAAGATGTAAAAATCACATCCCACGTTACAAAAACCGCAGCGGTGATGAACATAGCGGGAAATAAAAACCGGAATTTGCCAGCATAGTGAATATGCTTTTTTTCGAACGAGCGAATCACAGGAACGATCGCAGAGAGCAAAAGAACAGTAATATAGGTATACATCGTTAGGGTTTGCCGGTGGCTTTTTTCCGGCGATTGTATTCAATGGCTTCTTTAAAGTATCTCCACGGAACGATTAACATTCCGAAACATTCGCCATCTTCTTTATTCAACTTCTTGTGGTGTACCTTATGCGCTTTGCGAATCGCGCGCAGATAAACATTGTCGGTTCGCGAAAACCATTTGATGCGCTGGTGAATGACAATTTCGTGAATAAAGGTATAGGCAATGCCGTAAACCAGAATTCCCCAGCCAATGGCAGCCGCCACATCCGATCCGTAAATGTTGCCCAGCATAATGCACAGCCAACTTGGGATAGCGAAAATCAAAAAGAACAAATCGTTTTTCTCGAAGGGTTTATCGTCGCGAACATGATGATCTTCGTGAAGCATCCATAAAAAACCGTGCATCACGTATTTGTGCGCAGCCCAAGCAACGATTTCCATGGTGCAGAAAGTGGCAATTATGATAAGAGCATATAGCACAGATAGCGATTTTGGACAAATTTAAAAATTAAGTCTGTCGAGCAGACGCCGCAACTATTATGGCCTCGATTTAAATGGCGTTTAAGCGGTGTTTTAAATAACATTGCAAAAACAAAACGTATTTCTGATTATCCGGAATTCGGATGCGCTTATTGAGAATCACCGCGGCAGGCGTTTTTTTCACCTTGTTAAACAGCGATTGGTAGTACACGTAGGCCACATACACCCCAAATCGCGATTTCACCGGTAGTTTTTTGATTCCGGTCAAACCGTCGTCAAAGTCCTTTTGAATATCAATTTCGATGGCTGCCTTTGTCCGGTCGTCGAATCGGCTCATCTCTATTCCCGGAAAATAGGTGCGCCCCATCATCTGATAATCGGCTTTCAAGTCGCGCAGAAAATTGATCTTCTGAAATGCCGAACCCAACCGACGCGCGTAATATTTCAGCTCGTTGTATGCCTCGTCGTCGCCGTCCAGAAAAACGCGCAGGCACATCAAACCCACAACCTCGGCCGAGCCGTCGATGTATTCTTCGTATCCCTCTTGGTCGTATTTCTTCTCCTTAAGGTCGAGCTCCATGCTGTACAAAAAGGTGTCGATCAGTTCGCGCTCGATATGGTATTTATTGACCACGTACTGAAAGCTGTGCAGTATGGGGTTCAAGCTGATTTTTTCTTCGATTGCCTGATAGGTGTCGGCTTTGAAGCGCGCCAGCAGCTCGGATTTGTTGTGCTCGTGAAAAGTATCTACTATTTCGTCGGCAAAGCGAACAAAGCCGTAAATCGCATAGATGGGCATGTGAAAGTCGCGGTGCAAAAACCGGATGCCGAGCGAAAACGACGTGCTATAGCTGTTAGTCGTTAGCTTACTGCAGCGCAGACATACGTTATCGTATAGATTTCGCTCTCGGTTCATTGCGCAAAAATAGAGAGTTTTATGACAACTGCGATTAATGATCCCGGGCGATCTGTCCCGCAACGACTTTGCCCGAAATGATGGTGGGTGGAACGCCCGGTCCGGGCACTGTGAGTTGACCAGCATAGTAGAGGTTTTTCACCTTTTTGTTGCGCAGTGATGGCTTCAATATGGCGGTTTGCATCAGCGTGTTGGCCAGTCCGTATGCATTGCCCTTAAACGAGTGGTAGTCGTCGATAAAGTCGTTGTGGGCATACGATTTTTTCACGATCACGTGCTGCCGGATTTCGGCTCCGCACAGTGCTTCCAACTTGTCTAGCGCATAGTTGTAATACTTTTCGCGCACCTCCGGAGTATCCTTGAGGTCAACGGCCACCGGAATCAAAATCACCAGGTTGTCTCCACCTTCTGGTGCCACATTGGGGTCTTTTTTCGATGCGCAGGATACGTAAAGCAACGGACGCGTGGGCCATTGCGGCGTGTCGTAAATTTCTACTGCGTGCTGATCGAATTTCTCATCGAAGATCAAATTGTGATGCAGCAGCTTCTCGATGCGCTTGTTCACACCCACATAGAACAGCAGACTTGACGGCGCCATCACGCGGCTTTCCCAGTATTTTTCGCTGTAATTGCGGTATTTCTGCTCCAGCAGTTGCTGCTCGGTGTGGTGGTAATCTCCACCCGAAACCACTACGTCGCACGGGTAACTGCCGCGATCGGTTTCCACCGAAACAGCCTGTCCGTTTTTCACCACAATCTTTTTCACCAGCTCGTTGTAGCGCAAATCAGCACCCTGACTGGTGGCTACGGCAGCCATTCCCTTGGCCACCAGGTGCATTCCGCCCAGTGGATACCAGGTGCCCAAACGCAGGTCGGCATAGTTCATCAGGCTGTATAGGGCAGGCGTATCTTCCGGCTTGGCACCGAGAAAAAGCACCGGAAACTCGAGCAGTTGAATCAGGCGTTCGTGGGTAAATTTCTTTTTGATTTCCTTGCTGATGGAGCTAAAAATATCCAGCTTAAACGCTGCCTTGAGCAAACGCAGCTCAGCAAACTCCATGATCGACAAGCCGGGCTTGTGCACAAACTCGCCAATTCCGGTTTTGTATTTGAATGCGGCATCGTCGAGAAAGGCGCGCAGTTTTGGTCCGCTTCCGGGTTCGATGCTTTCAAACAAAGCCTCTTGAGCGTGCTGATCGGCAGGAACGTCGATTTGATCTGTTTTGTTAAAAAACACGCGATAGGCCGGATCCAGTTGAATCAAATCGTAGAAATCAGAAACGCGGTGTCCGAAGTCGGCAAAAAACTGCTCAAATATTTCGGGCATCCAGTACCAGCTTGGCCCCATGTCAAAGGTGAAGCCTTTTTCCTGATACAACCTTGCGCGCCCGCCCGGTTCGGACAACTTTTCCAACAAGGTTACCTGATATCCCTGTTTGGCCAGGTATGACGCCACCGACAGACCGGCAAACCCAGCGCCGATTACTACTGCTTTTTTACTTTTGCTCATGCATCTGGTACTGCGGCAAAGATAGCATTAGTTTGCGCCGCGCCAGAAAAATACGACTCTTTACTGTGCCGATGGGAAGATCCAGATCCTGCGAAATTTCCTTGTAACGAAAGCCGTTGAAATACATCATAAAGGGCACGCGGTAGGTTTCGTCGAGTTCTTCCACCACCTGCTGCAACTCCTGATGATTGTACATCGCTTCGGGATGGTCGTCATTCACGGCTTGCGTTTGGTTGATGAAATAGTTTTCATCGGTCGTGTCCACCATCACATTGGCCCGCATTGATTTGCGGTACTTGTTGATGAAGGTGTTTTTCATAATGGTATATAACCACGCCTTGAGGTTGGTGCCTGCGCGAAACTTGGTGCGGTATGAAATGGCCTTGAGCATGGTTTCTTGAAGCAGATCCTTGGCCTCTTCTTCATTTCCGGTAAACCGGTAGGCAAAACTCTTTAATGACTGCTGAGCGTCAACTACTTCTTCGTTAAAATTCGATTCCATTGGTTTTCTGTTTTTGATGTTAAGCCGTATTAAACCCCTGTGGCTGTTTTTTTCTAAGATGGAAATCAGGCAGAAATGGTGCGTTAACTTTGCCTTTCTATTTCCATCTACTTGAAGTTAAAGATATTTATGCGGAAACCGAAAATAATCGTGCAAAAAAATGAATCGGCGCTGCACACCGGCTTCGGCGCTCCTTTGTGAAAGGTGGCTATCGGGTAGGCAATGTGTAACTTTGCACCATGCCACTTACTGTTAAAATCAGTGCCATTCCAAAAAACCCGGGCGTCTATCAGTTTTACGACGAAGCGGGTAAAATTCTTTATATCGGAAAGGCGGTGAACCTGCGCAGCCGCGTGGCGTCGTATTTCAACAAAGCCGGCGGACACAGCGGTAAAACGCGGATGATGGTGAGGCGCATTGCCGATATTCGCTTTATCGTGGTAGACAACGAATACGATGCCCTACTGCTCGAAAACAACCTGATCAAAAAGCATCAGCCGCGATACAACGTGATGCTCAAAGACGACAAAACCTACCCATGGATTTGCGTCAAAAACGAGCGCTTTCCGCGTGTATTTGCAACGCGCCAGTTAAAAAAAGACGGCTCGCAGTATTTCGGACCTTATGCATCGGTAAAGTCCATGCATACCGTGCTCGATATCATCAAGCAGTTGTATCCGCTGCGCACGTGCAGCTACGATTTGTCGGAAAAAAACGTGAAAGCCCGGCGCTACCGCGTGTGTTTGGAATATCATATTGGCAATTGCCTCGGACCGTGTGAGGGCTTGCAGAGCGAAGATCACTACAACGAGAATATTGCCGAGGTGATTGATATTCTGAAAGGCGATGCCCAATCAGTAGCGGTTCATCTGCGAAAAAAAATGAAAATGCTGGCCGATGAAATGAAATTCGAGGCGGCACAGGAGATCAAGGAAAAGCTCGAAGCCCTCGAAAAGTTTAAGAGTAAATCTACCGTGGTCAATCCTTCCATTCACAACGTGGATGTGTTTACGGTGGTGAGCGACCAGAATGCGGGTTATGTGAACTTTCTAAAAGTTGCCAACGGAGCCGTTATTCAGGGGCACACCCTGCAGATCAAGAAAAAACTCGACGAGTCGCACCGCGATTTGCTGTTGATGGGCATGGCCGAAATCCGCCAGCGATTTGCCAGCAATGCCAAAGAAATTTTAGTGGCTTTTGATCCGGAAATGGAATTGCCCGGGGTGAAGTTTGTCGTTCCGCAGCGGGGCGACAAACGGAAATTGCTCGATTTGAGCGAACGCAATGCAAAGTATTTTATGCTCGATCAGCACCGGCAGGAGCGGTTTACCGATCCCGACAAATTCAAAAACCGCGTGCTCGATCAAATGAAAATCGATTTGCGATTGACCGAACCACCGCGACATATTGAATGTTTCGACAACTCCAATATTCAGGGCACCAATCCGGTGGCAGCCTGCGTTGTTTTTCGCGATGCCAAGCCTGCGAAAAAAGAATACCGGCATTTCAATATCAAATCAGTTATCGGTCCCGACGACTACGCTTCGATGCGCGAAGTGGTGTACCGTCGCTATCGCCGGATGATTCAGGAGGGTGAGTCGCTGCCGCAGTTGATTGTGATCGACGGAGGAAAAGGACAGCTCAGTGCGGCGGTAGAGAGTCTCGAACAGCTCGGTCTAATCGGAAAAGTTGCCATCATTGGCATTGCCAAGCGGTTGGAGGAAATTTATTATCCCGACGATCCGGTGCCGCTGTATCTCAATAAAACTTCCGAAACCTTGAAAATTATTCAGCACCTGCGCAACGAGGCACACCGGTTTGGCATTACGCATCATCGAAATAAAAGAAGCAAAGCTGCCGTGGGCACCTCGCTCACCGATATTCCAGGAATTGGACCCAAACTGGCCGCCAAACTCCTGACCCGATTCAAGTCGGTGAAGCGATTGACAGAAGCACCATTCGAAGCGGTTGTTGAGGTAGTTGGCAAGCAAAAAGCATTGCAGATTCAGCGGTTTTTGAAGGAGAAATCCGAAACCAACGAGCGCTAATCGTCCAAGGACTGAATCAACTGAACATTCAATTCGGTATATAAATCGGTTGGTGATATACTGTCGACCGAAGCGATATGCTCCATCGGATCCTGATCATTCTTTAGCTGTTTTGCCACACCACTTGCGGCTATCGCTTCGGACAATGCGGACGTTTCTTCGGTCCACAAAACAAATCTAGATAAAGCTGGAAACCGCGTAGCCTCAAATAAGGTATTTGAATACATACTCACATACGCTTCGCATTTTGGATACAGAAAATCCAGACTCGCGTCGGTCAGCAACACATTCGAAAGTCCGCTTACTTCTGCGTACAGTTCAGGATCTTCGGCAGGGTGGGGTTTTAATACGATTCCGAACTCAGTCTTTTCTCGAAGATATTTCTCCGACAGGCCATTGATCAGTTCAATGAATTGTTGATGCCGTTTGGTTTGGGTTCCAATCAGCAATAAACGCGGAAATTGTGCGGCAAAACTTTCCAACTGATGTGGAGTGGATGGGGGTGTTTCCTTACGAAAAAAATAATCGCCTAAAACGCTGATTTTATCTGCCGTGAATTCCGATCCTTTTAACAATTGCTGTTTCCAGAAATCTCCAAATACCCAAATGCGATCGGCAAAAAGTGCTTTATGCACAACCGCTTTCACTTGGGGTGGATAAATGTAAAAATGTGACGCCGGAGCAATCACACCGTGTTGAATTTCTATTACTTCAATGTTGTTGACTTTGAGTGCTGCGATCAGATATTCGGTGTAGTATCCAGGAATGAGCACCGCCTTTTTGAATTTGAAGTGTGCAAACCCTCGTTTCAGCGCGCGATATTGTCGCCAAAATTCGTCAAATCCCGTTTTGATATGATTGAGCTCCTCCGTCGAAAAACGGCCGTTGGTTTGAATTCGCCGATAGCATTTGCGGAGGTTTGATAAAAACTGAAATTCCTCCTTGTTAGGGGAAAATGCATCGTACTGCTGCATGAATTCTTGCAGCGTGAGATCAGGATGCTCATGTACCTCAGTGCGTGTGTGTAGGTACATCAACACGTGGTTTTCACGGGTCAGATGCGGCCGTAAATTTTCAAAATACATCAGTTTAGGCTCTCCGTTTTCACTAGGTATAAAACGCGGTGGAATGATAATCAGTAATTTACGGTTAATCAGGCTTTCGGGGGTTTTCGTTGTCGAATGGCCTTTTCTGGCGGATTTTAATTTGAAGATCAGTCTCAAAAACCAGTTGGGCTTATCGAAGTAAGTGGCGAAAAACCCTTTTTTCCCACTTTCGCGTATCAGCGCGTCTTGAGCTACTTTCAGCAAATTAAAACGATTGCAGTCGAAGATGGACGGATCGTCGAATGACTGAAAAAACCGTTCCGAAACTTCGGGCTTTTTCATTTCTGGTGGCTTGAAATAAAAGTGTCGATATAGTAGTCGCTGTTGGATCGCAGCGCCTCGTTATTGTAACCGATAAATTCAATTCCGTTGTCGCGTGCGGCTTCCAGGTCGTTGATCGAATCGCCGATGAGTGCAGCCTTTTTGGTTTCGTAGTGATGGGCTTCGATGAGCTCGGCCACCCATTCTGTTTTGGGCTTTGGCGATCCGTGAATGGAATCGAAAAAACGGGTCACCTCCAGCCGGCGACACAGCTCCCTCAATTCGTTTTGGTCCGACCCCGAAACGATGTGCATTTTAAAAGGCTGCGGAAGGTTTTCGAGAAAGCGCACCGCATCATTGATGAGCAGGTTTTTATTGCCCAACTCGTTGAGCATAATTTCAGAAAACCTGTTGGCGAGTTGCTGAAGTTGGTTGTCGCTGAGCGGTTCGTTTAAAAGCTCCTCATAGAAATACCTAAACTTCACATAGCGCGATAGTCCACCGTTTTTTCGGTGATAGCGAATCAGCTCTTGGACTAGATCATCTGGAAAGTCGGCGAGTGTGATTTCAAAACCCTTGTCGCGCACATCCATCGAGTCGAGGATAACCCCGTCGAAATCCCAAAACAGCACCTTGTATTTAGCCCACATTTGCGGATGATTGATCATGATTCGATACGTTTTAAAATTTGACGAACGCGCTCGGCATCTTCGGGGTGATCAACGGCAACAGATTCATCCGACAATTGCACCATGCGCACTTCAAAACCCAGTTCCAGAAATCGTAAAATTTCAATATCCTCCTGCTGTTCCAGGGGTGTTTTTTCCTGTTGGTTGGCAAAAGCCAGCAGTGCCTTTTTCGGAAAAGCATAAATGCAGATTTGCCGCTGAGCCAGCACAAACTGGCCATTTTTATTTCCCGGAATCGGACTGCGCGACATGTAAAGCAATCTTCCGTCGGGACGTAAAACCACTTTCGGAACAGATGCGCTCCGGTAGTCTTCTTCGCGCCGAATGGTGGAATATCCATTGATGATTTCACCAGCGTGTTTGTCCAGTAATGCAATGGTTTTGTGGATGTCCTCGGGGTTAAATAGCGGTTCGTCGCCCTGCACATTGATATAATAATCTGCGTCGATTTGCTGGGCCACTTCAGCCACGCGGTCGGTTCCGGTGAGGCAATTCTCCGAGGTCATTAGCACATTTATATTCAGTGCAGTGCAGTGGTCAAAAATTTTCTGTGAATCTGTGGCTACATAAATTTTATCTGCGTCGACTGCTTTTTTGCACTGCTCATAAGTGCGCTGAATCATCGACTTGCCGAGCAGATCGATCAGCGGTTTTTCGGGCAGCCGCGAAGATTGCAGTCGCGCCGGAATAACGATGATAAACGTGTTTTTCATAACAACAAACCATAGAGTGATTGCACCTGCAACGCGTTGTATTTGGTTGGCGTGATGGCAAACAGCGAAATGTTTTGCCGGGAGTAGTGCGCGAAAATATGGTTGTTTTCGAGAAACAACGCCTGTTCTTTTTCGCCCATCATCATATCAGAATAGCCGTCGTAGCCTGTAATGTATATCTCTTGTGCTCCGAGTTGCAGTGCCGTTTCAATAGCGATAACGGTTGGCGAATCGGCCGGAACGCCTTCCGCACCAATCGACGGAAGTTCAAAAGTGTTGGCGGCTACTTTGTCGGGGATATAGGTTCCCATTTTTCGCGGATAGGGCGGCAACAGACAGGTGCCCTCAAAGGTGTTGAAACCGGCAAATTGTTTTTCCAGTCGGTGTCCCTCGTTTCCGACCAGCGCATAAAACTGTGGCACCGGAAGTTCCAGATAATGTCCCGAATTGCGCGAGCTGGCGTGAATCACACAAGCGTCATCGCTTTTTTCAATCATTGCACGGATAGCAGTGGCGTGTTGGTTTGCTGAGGGGCCGCCGCCGATAATAATGGCTTGTTTAAATTTTTTCCGTGGATCGAACAAAGGCAGCCTGCGGTTGTCTTTCACGCCTTCTTTTTGGTTTTGTAGCGCGCGGATAATGCTGTTGAATGAGTAGTATCTTTTAGAAACCCACTCCATCACATCCTTTTGTGGCAAAGAGTTGGCGCCTGACACCATGTATGGCAAATTCGTTCCCCAGCCGTATTGCTTTTGAAGCGCTTCGAATCCGTCTACCACCGAGCTCAGGTTATTAAAGTCTACTTGCAGTCCATGTTTTGCATTCAGCGCGGTGAGCAGCAATTCGGTTTTGAGATTTCCGGCACCACGACCCATTCCAGTGATGGTGGTATCAACTATCGACGCGCCGTTTTCTATCGCGGTAAGCGTGTTGATCAACCCCAGCTCCAGGTTGTTGTGACCGTGAAAACCCAGTTTCACCTCCACGCGTTGGCGCACCAGATCCATGGTTTGTTTCACATCGTCGGGATATACGCCGCCAAATGAATCTACGAGGTAAAAATAATCGGCCACGTCATTCACGGCACTCAGCGTTTCACGAAACCCATTGCGGTCTTTCCAGGTAGACATGTACATAACGTTGAATGCCACCTCGTAGCCCAGTTTTTTAACCGCTTCGGCCAAGTTCACAGCGCGTTGCAGGTTGGCCGGATCCACCGCCATGCGCACCATGTCGATGTATTCGGTGCACGACCCGAGCAGGTTGGGAACATGTTCCGCGCGGACATCCTTTTCGTTGAGGATGACGGCCAGTTTTTTATTTGATTTTTGCCGGGCATTGCGCAGCACGTATTCCGGACAGTAAAAATATTCGCCCAGATAATCTTTCATTGGGTTGCTGCGATAGCCGATTTCGAGATAGGCTACGGGCAAGGAGTTAAATGCGGCAAAATAGGTATCGGTGAGTTCTTTCGGAAAATCCCAGTTGGTGTAATAGCCACCGTCGCGAAGGGTGCAATCGAGCAGCGTAACAGTTGGAATGGTGTCAGACATATTGGTAATTTAGTTTGACACAAAACTAAGGTTTTTGCTTATGCGTTATCAAACCAGCTCAGACCAGTTTGTCTGACAGGATACTCATTTCGATGGCCGGGGCGATGTTGTCGTAAACGATATTATAAACGGCTTCGCAAATCGGAAGATCAACTTCAAAGCGCTCATTCATGGCCATAATTGATTTGGCGGCGTAATAACCCTCTGCCACCATATTCATTTCCATCATGGCCGACTTCACCGAGTAGCCCTTGCCGATCATACTTCCGAAGTTGCGGTTTCGGCTAAACTGAGAATAGCTGGTAACGAGTAGGTCGCCCAGGTAGGCCGACGTTTTTACATCGCGGTGAATGGGGTTTACTTTGTCCACAAACCGCTCGATTTCGAGAATAGAATTTGACATCAACACCGCCTGAAAGTTATCGCCATAACCCAGTCCGTGACAAATTCCACTGGCCACCGCAAAAATGTTTTTCATCACCGCGGAGAGCTCGGTGCCAAAAAGATCGTCCGAGGTGTGGGTGTGGATGTAGCGCGTGGCGAGCAGTTTGGCCACTACTTCGGCCTTATCCAGATCCTGGCAGGCAATGGTGAGGTAGGAAAGGCGTTCCATAGCCACTTCTTCGGCGTGACACGGGCCGCTGATCATTGCAATCGAATCGTAGGGCACATTGAATTGCTTGTGGAAATAGCGCGCCGGAATGGAGTGATAAGCCGCGATGATTCCCTTGATGGCCGAAACGATGATTTTATTTTCGTATCCTGTGCAGTCAAAGTCTTTAAAAAGATCGTACACGAATGCCGACGGAGTAGCCATGATGATGATGTCCCCTTTTTTCATGGCGTAGGAAAGGTCGTTGGTGAGCTCGATCCGGTCGGTATCGAATTTCACCGAAGGCAGGTAGCGCGGGTTTCGGCCAAACTCTTTCAGGTAGGTGATTTTGCTGTTGCTGCGCATCCACCAGGTCACCTCATCCACGTTTTCGGTGAGCATTTTCACCAAAGCCGTGGCCCAGCTTCCGCCGCCAATTACCGATATATTCAGGTTTTTGCTCATTCCATTTAGCCCGTTAAGCAGCACGTGGTTTGTTAAGCTGCCGCTATACTTTCATCTTCACTCACCGGAGCAAAAATACACATTGGCGGAAAAGGAGCTAATCTTACAGCATACCATAAAGTATGGATGCGTTTAATTTGTTCTGAATGTCTACAAAAACAAAATTATTAGTAGGTGTCCCATGTGTTTTAATAGGTGATATATTTTTAACGATGTCTAATTATATCGATAATAAAATTTTATATAAGAAAAGTTTTCTATTTTAGCCGTCGATAATATTTTTGTTAACCAACCTAATTCTTTCTTATATGGAAATCAGGAAAATATTACCCTACTGTTTTTGGAAATTTCTTATTGTTCTAGCTTTGGCTGTTACGTGTCATGGCGGATCTTTCGCCCAATACCAACAGATTCCTCCTCCAGGAGAACCTAATCCACCAACCATGAAAGAATATATGCAACATGTGATGGATAGTTATGCTCCTCAGTTGGAAAACTTAACTGAAGTAGAATTGGCAAATTCCGACAAATCCTTTAAATCTTTTTTAAAATGGAGGACTGCAATGGAGCATCGAGTTCATCCAGAGGGGACGCTTTTGGATTATATACTCATGAAACAAGAGTATGCAACCAACCTCAAAAGCAGTTATGAAAGTGCCGGAAACTGGCATGAGTTAGGGCCGTACAGCAAGCCTGCGGGAAATGATAATATCGGGGGGTGTCATTCTTGTGGAGGGGGGCGTAATGGGATAGGACCGGTTAGTTGGATTAGTTTTGATCCGAATTTTGCAACTACTCAGCTCATGTTTACAGGTGGCTGGAGTTCAGGTTTGTGGTTTTCTGAAGATGGAGGTGAAACATGGCAAAACGGCGGGACTGATCAACTGCCACCACCTATATCGACTGCGGATGGTATTAGTAGTCATACGGATGAAGACATTTGGTTCATTACTACGGGTGATGGGAGAGGTTCAAAAAACAAACCCGGAACCAGAAGTACAGGGCTTTTTCGTACAACTGACAGGGGGCAGAATTGGGATATGATTGGTGCACCCTGGGATTTTGGAGGGGCCACAGAGCCAGGTGGATGGAATTATTACTATTGGGAATTAAGAAAACTTTTATTGAACCCTGAGACTGGAAATTCTGCCTTGCAATTGTTTGTAACTGATTATAATGGAGTGTATCGCACAAACAATGCCTTGGGGAATGTTAATGCCAGTTCACCAACCTTGACCGATAATATGGAATGGGAAAGAGTGTTTGATTATAATGATGTACCCACCTCATACGTCATAGATGGTATTACTTATACGCTGGCCGATTATGATCCGAGCAATACGGGTGAGCAGCACATAGAGATATACGCATATGACTTAACCTGGGGTTATGATAATAGCGGCATTGACACAGATAAACTTATTATGTCATGTTCACCTGTATATAAAGATTCTAATGATAATGAAAGGCAAATTTCTTTTGTGTATGTAAGTAATGATCAGGGTAATACCTGGATCATGATAAATCTTGCTGCAACACCAGTCGGATATTATGATCTCAGGAGACTTGCTTTAAGAACGACACCGGCCAATCCAGAATTGCTTTTTGTGCATGGGAGTTATCCCGGCGGAAGCGATTGTGTTGGTGGATCAAATGGGAGGATATGCAGTTATAATTTTAATACCAATACTTGGATAAATAATCTGGATTTCAGCAATAATGGAGATGGAGATTTGGTTTGGGGAGGGAAAGAACCGGCATTTGCTATATCTCCGAATGATGAAGAAGAGTCCTATGTCACTCAATCAATTCATTTGCAATATACTGGTGACGGAGGTGAATCATTTCAAATAATTTGTGGTGCTGGAAATTTTCATGTAGATATAGAAGACATAGAATATAGTCCTGACGGTAGCCAGGTGTGGCTTGCCACTCACGGCGGACCATTTGTTTACGACATCGCAACAGCCGTTTGGCAGGACAAGATGGATGGGATTGGGAATGCAGAAGTTCTTGGGTTTTCTTCTTCTAAAACAAATCCAGATCGTTTGCTAATTGGTACATACCATGATGGCTCTATATATGGCAGTGGCATAACTGGACCTGACTGGGTGCCGGATTGGAAAACTGTTCGTGGTGGTGATGGGCAAGAATGTCTCATTGATTCTGAGAATCCTGACATAAGCTATGTTACAACACAAGGTGCATCCCCAAAGAAGAATGTCGATGGCTGGAGTAATACTTCTGTAAGTTCAGTAAATCCACCAGCTGGATCGTATAGCTGGTACGTTAATTTAGAGCAAAACCCATTCAATAGTTCCTCGATTTATGTAGCCAAAACAGATTTGTGGCGCCATGATAATAGAGGAGATGCAGGAAGTCCATGGTTCAATTTGACAAATATAACCTCTGGTGATTTCGACATAGGAACAAAAGAATATGATAGAGTATACCTCAACTTCCCTTCTGATGTAGATGAAAACCTTGTGTTTTCTTTAGCATTAGGGATCGATAATCAAGTAGGTGGGGCTACAAATACCAGGGACTTGTTCGGATGTAATAAAGCAATGGGCAGTGCTTCAGAAGCGCAAAATTCATGGTTCCGTATTCCTCAACCTATTTCAGGTCTCGACCTATGGTTTTCAAGTGTGGTTTCAGATCCGGACGATCATAATATTTTTTATGCATTAGCAGGTTATGCTCCGTTAAATGGATCTACTGGTTTATCTCACAAAGTGGCGAAATACATTTATAACGGAGATAATTTATTGTTAGATTCACCTGCGACCATCGAGGCTGAAGGTTTTACTATTGAGGATTTGACTTTCGACTTCCCCAATTTAAGTGCCTCGAAATTAGTTGTCATTCCGGGGAGCCGGGATTTCTTTGTGGCTACTGATATGGGCGTTTTTTATTCTAATGAGGAATTAATGGCAGCCAATGAAGAAGTGTGGTTAGCCTATGGTGAAAATTTCCCCTTTTGTAGCATTAATCGCATGGAAGTGAATTATGCCTCCAATAAAGTTCGTGTCGCCACGGTTGGAAGAGGCGTTTGGGAGAATGATCTTCCTTGTGATAAATTAAATACACCGATAGAAATTACAGATGATGAGACGTGGGATGATTTCAGAAGGTATAGAAATGACATTCATGTTTTGGCCGGGGCTACATTAACTATAACAGGTGTGGTGCAAATGGCAGCGCAAACTATAATTCAAGTAGAACCTAATGCCACGTTGATTGTGAATGGAGGTGAAATTACTGCTGCTTGCGATGGTATGTGGCGCGGAATTGAAGTGATCGGAAATCCCGATGCAATGCAATATCCTAATATGCAGGGAAGGGTATTTATGAAAAATGGAGGTTCAGTCGAAAACGCTGAATATGGCGTTAGTTTAGGTAAATATGCCGAAAGTGCCCCCCCCGATTATTCGACATCTGGTGGATATATTGTTTGTTCTACCGGAGCAAAATTTATCAATTGCAAAACCGCTGTAAGAGCAATTCCCTATAATTTTTCAGGCTACAACCTCACAAAATTTCATGACACCACATTTGAAATTAATGACGAGCTGAAAAGTGGACAGAACCCTTCCAATCAAGTGTACCTAAGTGGAGTTGGTAAAATTGTCTTTCAAAATTGTATTTTCCGAAATACACGTACTGATTATTTCCCTATTCTGCATGCAGGTCGTGGAATTCATGCTTCCAATAGTGATATCAAAGTAAAAAACTGCACTTTCGAAGATCTATATTGGGGAGTTAGTGCACGCTCAATAAGCCTGGGTGATATAGAAATCACAGGATCTGATTTCAAAAGAAACTTCGAAGGAGTTCATTTGCGTAACACAGGTTTAGTTGAGGTTGTTCAAAACAATTTTGAAATACCAATGGCTTCTGAACTCAATTTGGACGGTGCAGCTACTATCGTACCTCGCGGAATGTACATGGCTGCTTGTACAGGATATGAAGTGGAAGAAAATAGCTATGAAGGAACCGGCTTTGGAGAAAACGTCGGTATTGCTATTATGGCTTCAGGAGATGTACATAATGAAATATACAGAAATGAATTCAACAACCTCGAAGCAGGTATCGTTGCCATGCGCGATAACCGCGGTCCTGGAATATATGACGGTTTAGTGTTTAAATGCAATAAATTGGGTTCGGGCAGTGAACCGCTCAACTACAGCATTGCGCTCACCAATAAGGGTGAAGTACAGCATTACCAGGGGGTACTGGGTGTGGATGATGGGGGAGCCGGAAATGTCTTTTTACCGCTCTGCCCACCATTTACAACAGAAAATGAATTTTATGTTGGTGATGATACTCCACCTGTTAGTTCGGTGCTATACATTCCTTTCGCTGACGACGAAACCCGCCCCGATTGTAATACCAGCACGATGGTGGCAGTGCCAGTTTCTCCATATGAATTTATTTATGAAAATCATTGCCCCAGCAATCTCTCCTCCGGTGGCGTGCTGGGTGAGCATAACGGAAAGTATGAGCTTAACCAAGACATCATGAGCGGTCTTTATGATGTATACAGCAACATCGTTAATGGAGGAGATACGAAATTCCTGCTCGACTTGATCGATGATCCTTTCGTTTCTAGTTTTGATCTGCGGAACGAACTGTTGCTGGCTTCCCCGAGGGTCACCGACCAGGTAATGATCGAAGCCATCAATCGTGATCCCGAAATGAACCAATGGCATTTGGCACAGGTTTTATTAGCCAATAGCCCATTGACTCAGCGGGTGATGAACACACTGGCTCATTCAGATGTTACATCGTATTATCGCGAACTGGTAGAAGACGGACAGAATGGAGGAATGACGAATACTACCTTGATGGAGATGGAACTGTCGCATTTCGGAGGCTTAATGGAAGCTGCACGGGCTGACTACCTAAGGCAGGCAATCCGACAAGACAGCCTGCTGGTCCTAAACGATAGCATAATTCATTATCTATCGGATGGTGCCAGCGGTGAACAATTAAAAATGCTGATGGCTTATCACTTGAAGCGGAAGCAATGGCAAAAAGCCGAAGACTTGCTGAATGAAGCGCCGAATATGCGGTGGAGCAATGACTATGTTGGCGTGATGACGGTTGCACTGGACGCGTTGCAGAACACCATTCGTCCGGATTCCATAGTAGCCCGCCATCAGGGTAGATTGATGGATGTTGCTTCGAAATCCACAACGGAAGCTTTTCTGGCCCAATCATTATTGGAAACTTATGGACTGGCAGAATTTGAACATGATATAGTACTTCCTGGGATGAGGTATAAAAGTTTGGAAAAGGATAAGCTCAAAAAGGAACGGAATCCAAATTCGATAGCTTCTGTTCATCCAAACCCTGCAAAAAATGCCGTTTATTTAAACTGGCGATTACCAGAAGAAATCATAGCCGAAAAAGTTGAACTTGTGGTATACAATGCACAAGGTGTAAGACTATACTCGCAGCGGCTAAATGGTCAGGTAGGAATTCAGGAAATTAATATCTCACAATGGGCTTCCGGACTTTACATCTATCAATTACAACATGAGCAAATCAAACTGCACAATGAGAAGTTTGAAGTTTTTAAGTAGTATAGGTATAAAAGCGGCAGGAACATTCCTGCTTTTTTTATTTCTCTTTTCACCTGTGGTTGAAGCGCAGTACTTCAACCTGAGGATCGATTTCATGGACTTTGATGAATATGAAAATGGTTTCTCCATAGAACAAATGGAGGATGGTAATTATTTGGTGTTCATAGGAACTTGGGCAGAGTCAGGCGATCATTTGATATTAGGAAGAACTGTTGTCAATCCACAAGGCGAAGTAGTAGATAATTATATAACCTCCTATGATGACAGTCACTTATACACAGGTTATTCCAACACCAGTTTTAAAACCCACGATGGTGGTTTTGTGAGTTCGGGCTCAAGAGCCTGGCCTTCTTCTGTGGGGATTGAAAGTTTAATTTCCCTTTGTCGATATGATGCAAGTGGAGAGATGGAATGGATTAGGTTTTATGGAGATTCTTTAAATCAAACGATAGGTCGGGCTGCGGCACAACAGTTCAACGGGAATATGGCTGCGGTTGGGGGGAAATCAACAGGTATTTCTGGGGATACACAAGGGTTTCTGCTCATTACAGATAGCAATGGAAATGAATTGGCTTTCAACGAATATGGTGGGAGTACGTCCGAACATTTATTTTCTATTTACCCCACCTTCGACGGCGGCTACATCCTTGGTGGCTATACCAAGTCTTATGGCACATTGAATAAATGGGATCACTACATTGTAAAAACAGACAGCGCCGGTAACCAGGAGTGGATGGAGGTATTTGGGTCAGAGTTTGATGATTGTCCGGCAAAAGTGATACAAACCGCCGATAGCAATTATGTGTTTTGCGGTTGCTGGACACATTATTCTCAATCATCTGAATTCAATTTTAGTAAAATGTATATGGCCAAACTTGACCAGGACGGTGAATTAATCTGGGAGCGTGAATATTTGGAAGAGCCTTTGGTTTATGCTAACCTGCGAAAGGTGGTTGAAATGCCCAATGGCAATTTATTGGCGACTGGATTTGGCGATAATGGTTTGGATGCTTATTTGCTAATGACTGATTCCGATGGAAACGAATTGTGGTTGCGCGACATAATTGCACCAACAATTACAGAAGTCGGACATCAGTTGGCTTATGATGTGATTGCAGACGATGAAGGCTGGTTTGTAGGTACCGGCTGGATATTCAGCCCACCTTGGGATTCTATTCCAGGTCAGGACCTTTGGGTATTCCGCGCCGATAGCATGGGCTGTTTGGTGCCCGGGTGTCACTTGATAGATAACGTAGAAGTTCACGAAGAAGAAGTGCTGGTAAGCATGTATCCCAACCCCGTGCAAGACCTGTTGAGCGTACACCTCAAATCCGGCCCGATGCCGCGTGGTGCACAACTGGAGCTGTATGATTTGCACGGCCGCCGCCACAGCACTACAGCAGTCAATTTCGGCGCCACCACCTATATCCTGCAAATGGGCCACCTGCCTGCGGGCATGTATGTGCTGCGGTGTGTAACGGGTAGTGAGGTGGTTTGGAGTGGAAAGGTAGTGAAAGGTAAATAAAACTGATGTCTGGAAAAATTTACGCTGGCCCCCTGGATAATTTCAATATACGCTGGCGGATTGCGCCCGGACCCAGCTCGGAACAAAAGAGATCGAAGCGGAGGATTAGAGAGTTCGAAAAGCGACACGGGAGCTTGTCCGAACGAACTTATCCTGCGCAAAGATCGAAAGCAGTGACGAGGTGCGTCCTGGGAATTTTTGGCTCTTTTGTTTCCAAGACAAAAGAGTAGAAGAAAAAGAAATTGCGGAAATACTCAGTTCTTCCTCAATCTTTGCAGTTGCGCACCGCGAAAGCAAAAGTTATGGTGGAGTAGATGCTAATTAGGAATCATGGTTAAGATAAAATAATTGGAGAGGTTTATATCTTTAAGTCCTATATTTAAAGACTTCAACCAAACAATTATGAAAACTAATTTTATCCTTTTCCTGTTTTCCCTTTTAATTGGTAATGTCCTCAGCGCTCAAAACTGGAGTCCATTGAATGTCGATGAAACTTTTTATTTCGATTCCGGCGGAGCGGATTTGACAGGGATTCGGGTAGATTCTGTGGCGATGGTAGAAGGGGATACGGTTTGGTATACCAACCTGTTTGCTGAAATTCACCCGGAAATACCGGCAGAGTCTATATTTTGTTCTGAACCGGATGCGGAGACAGCCATTTTAGAAGCCGGCTTTTTGCAGTTTGAAGTCATTCCATCCGAAGACGGCGTCTTTCAGTTTCAGAACCCCGACACTTTTTCGATTCACACCCTCGCGCCAGTCGGTGCATCGTGGGTTTTTGCCGAAACAGGTGAAGAAACGATTACCGCTACCGTTTCGGATATCGTTTATACTGAAGTATTGGGCCAACCCGATAGTGTAAAAATGATTGGGCTTAGCGATGACCGAACAGTTCAATTGAGTCAAAATCATGGCTTGATCGCTTTTGAATCAACCGAGGGAGATGACTTTAGCTTAAGCGGAATTTCCGATCGGCAAGTGGGTACCTATCCCCTTGGCCGCCACGAAATTTTTGATTTTGAAGTGGGAGATGTGTTTGTGTATTATAAAAATTATAGTGCAACAAGCGATGAGTATATAAAGACATTGCAGCGGATTGAAATTACCAGTGTAACTGAGAGTGGGGATGGAGTCATCAATATTGATTTTCACCGTGCCAGCTATCGAAGAACATGGGAACTACAGAATTTCTCCGGAAATTATATTTTGGTTGAAACCGCTCCTTTTTTTGGCGCAGGAACATATAGTGTAGCACTCAATATTGAAGAAGCTCATATAGCCGACGCTGTACCCGGCAGCTACTTTTTGGCTGAAGAAATGGAAGAAGAAAACTTGCTGTGGCTTTCGTCTGATTTTGGCTGGCCGGGCTATCATAAAAACGTTTATATTGATACCTTAAATTCCAGAGCCGTCAAGATGATCGGAGGGAGTGATGCATTTTCACCTGCGCTGATCGCCGCGGCAGAAAACTTTGGAAATGACATGTCGGCAGGCTATCCTGAGAACGAAGTAGTTTTTCAGCAGTTTTTTAATACCCAGGGCTTCAATTTTAGTTCCGCTCTTCATATTGGAGATACTACTACTATGGAATTTTCTTCAGCTTATTGTGCTAATATTTCTTCTGCCACTGCTTTCGGTGAAGGATTGGGCGTGTTGAGTGTTGCAACATACTCGGGTTTAAACCATTCGATGGCCACCATGGTTGGCTACCGCAAAGGAACCGAAGAGTTTGGTTATGTTCCCGATGTGAGTGAAATTTTGAGCGTCAGGGAATTGTCCGAACTTTCTGAAGTGTCAGTTTATCCCGTCCCGGCAAATGATCAGTTGCGGTTCAATGCAGAAAATACCGATGCTGTGACTGTTTATGATATTACCGGCAAACCGGTATATAATCAATCGCTTTCCGGAACGCGTCATCAGCTGGATGTTACATTTCTTTCTTCCGGAATGTACTTCGGTCACCTGCTAAAGGATGGACAGCCAAAAGCGCGGTTTAAGTTTGTGAAGAAGTAAAGACATTCATTCAATGGACATTTTGAACGAAACGGCAACGCTGAAAACGCAGTGCCAGTTGGCAAAAGGCTACTACTTTCTTTATTCGGTGCGCTTGAAGGAAATTGCCTGAACAAATCTGCGTGAGGGATAGCAGTGAAAAGCCCACAGCGCAGCGAGGACTTGCAACGAATAGCCCGACCCGCAGGGGCACGCCCTATAGCTATTCCCCCGGTGTCACTCGAACAGGACACTGAGGTTGTTTTTCTTTTTCATTTTCCCGAATCATTTCGCCAACCCTCCTTTCAATATGTACTTGTACGCCGCTTTGATTTGTAAACCAGTTTTAGACTTAAGAATGACTTGAAAACTTATGCCAGTATTTTCTAAATCCTTTCGTGCCACCCGATTGGTTCCTGCATATAGTGGTCAGGTGAGCTGTTTAATAATTGAGGGGTGTTTTTGATACTCAATGAAGGTGTTATTCCGTGGTTGAGAAGTAATACGCTAAACCAATTCATTTTTTTTACGATCGGAATTGGCATAAATTAGCCTCGACATTAGTACCATAAAACCTGCAAAAACATGAAGACTGTTTACATTTTGATATGCTCACTACTGGTGGGCGGAAGTCTGATGGCACAGTGCCCTACCGTCGAAATTGATCGCAGCACGTGGTCTATCCACTCATTCGATACCGAAGAAACCACCGGCGAAGGACCGAATAACGGCAGAGCCATCCACACCATAGACGGAAACAACAGTACTTTTTGGCATACCCGCTGGCAAAATTTTACCGCCCAATATCCGCACTTTATCGCGGTAGATATGGGTGCGGAATACGACATTTCAGGCGTTTCTTTCACCTCCCGTTTCGATAATAACCAAACCAAACCCAAAGACTACGAGCTTTTTCTAAGCACCGATGGCGTGGATTGGGGATTGGTTCAATCGGCCGGAACGCTGCAATACGACAACCCCGCAGCAAGTGGGCAGGAAACCGGTTTTAATTTTGCGCCGGTCACCGCGAAGTATTTTAAATTGGTCTTTCACTCGGCCTACGACAACGGACCACATAGCGCCATTTCTGAAATTTACGCAGTAGCCGTAGACGGTTCGGATGGATGCACCGCCACCGGCCAAAACAATCAGATCATTTCATTCGACCCCATTGCAAAACAATATACCGATAGTGAAGACCTTGTGCTCAACGCAAGCGCCAACACCGAGCTGCCGATCACTTATGTCTTGGATAGCGGTCCGGCAATCCTCAACGGTGATGTTCTCAGTTTTACCGGTGAATCTGGAAGCGTTGTCGTTTCGGCCATTCAGGAAGGAAATGCTGAATACTACGCCGCCACAGCAACGCAAAGCTTTGAAGTGGTAGACCTGAGCACCGTTATGCCTGAAGTGCACACCGGCCTGCTGGAGTCAAGTCCGGTGTTGATGCCCGAATTGATGCCGTACAAACTCTATGCAAGCGCGCAAACCGAGGAGAGTGAGGCGCTGAACATTACCCACATCAGCTTTTCGGTGAATGGTGATTTGTTGGAGTCGATCAACAACGACGGCTACTACTCCGCATGGTGGACTCCCTCAGAATACGGTGAGCATAACATCGTCATCACAGCCACATCAAGCAATGGGATGCAATCGCAAATGGAAAAAAATCTAACGGTATCAAACGCCATTGAAACCACCACCGCCCCCACCCTTCAAAACGCAGTTATCGACTGGGGAACCATCGGGTCGCAATGGTATTATGGCACCTACCAACTGCCTCAATCGGTGGGCGCGTTCGAGTCAATCATGGCCGACTTTATTGTCACCTGCCCCGGCGTGCCCGGCGGTTGCGACGACTGGGACCGACTGGCCTACGTTCAAATAAAAAACAGAGACGGCAACTGGATTGAGCTGTTTCGCTACATCACCCCATTTGGTCGGGCCTGCAGCCACAGCATCGACGTCACCGATTACGAATCGGTGCTGCAAGGCCAAGTCGAATTCAGGGTGTATATCGAAACCTGGGGAACCGGCGGCTGGAAAATGGACCTTAACCTCACCTACCAAGCCGGAACTCCCGAATATACCTACACCGCTATACAAGAGGTGTGGCACGGAACCTACAACTTTGGCGATCCAGCCAATCTGCAGCCCATGCCACAACGCACCATTGATGCGCCCGACAACACCGAAATCGCAACATTCAGACTCGTTACCACCGGCCACGGATGGGGGCAAAATAACACTGGAAATGCTGCTGAATTTTACTTCGCCACGCACCGGCTCAAAGTAGATGGTGCCAACACCTTTACCCAGAACATGAAAGTGATTTGCAACCCCAACCCCGACGGTTGTTCGCCACAATTTGGAACCTGGCAGCACGATCGCGCCGGATGGTGCCCGGGAACCATCCCAAGTCCATACACCTATGATTTAACCCCACATATTTCCAGCGCCTTTACATTCGATTACGAGTTTCAACCCAGCTATCAAGACCACTGTCACCCCAATAATCCAAACTGCGTTACTGGACAAACCTGCCCCGATTGCAACGACGGCTACAACCCACACTATCGCATTGGTGGCTACGCAATCTATAAATCAAACACCGTGTTAAATGTCGTTTCCACCCATCATCACCAAGTCGAAAATCTGAATCAAATCGAGCTGTTTCCCAACCCAAACAGCGGCACCTTTAATCTGGCACTCAAAGAAAATATGAAGGACCTGATAGTCCAAATATTCGACATAAAAGGCGTGTCCATCAAAACCTATTTCTTTAAAAATAACTTTGTCCTGCGCAGCAACACGTTTAATTTACAAGACGTTGGCCCGGGAGTGTATTTCATCAAAGTGTACAACACCACCGATCAATATAGCACGAGGTTGGTAGTAAACTAAAGGGAAATAAGTTTTCTAAAAGAACTGGAGCAACGGCTTTGGTCCTTTTTTATTTTCTTTTTGGGCGTGCCCCCGCCGCAGCATAAAAACGACGAATGGGTTGCGGCTGGGTCGGGCTTTCCGCTCTATCTTTTGCGCAATCAAAACCCGGAGATAAACCCGGTCAATAAATCAAATCAGTGGCCATCGCAACGCCTATTTTCCATAGCGCAAAAGGATGCCGCTTCAATCCCTCACGCTGTTCATTAACATCAACGCAGTCGGTCATTCAGCTAAAAGCTTTGGATTGTCATCACAGATTATCGGCCTTTTCTCAGACGCATTTCAAAGACCAGTAGCGTTGCGGTACTTTTCACGAAATTTGCCACTTCAAATTCACGTCCATGACCCTTCGCTACCCCATTTTTATCGTCCTCATCGCCATGCTATCGTGCTCCGCACCACACGATCCTGCATTTGCTCCCTCCCAAGACAGCAAGTGGAGCAGCGTTGAAATGCGGGAAATTCACGAACTTAAAAACAGCCGAAATACGCGGGCACTAACCGATTTCCTCCACCACAACGACCCGTTCTTTCGTGCCGAAGCCGCTATGGCACTCGGTTCGGTTCAGGACACGCTCGCCGCCGAAGCCCTCACCGAAGCGCTTCATGATCCAGAACCCGAAGTACGATTAATGGCGGCCTTTGCACTCGGCCAGTTGCGCACCCAAAAAGCCGCGCAAGCACTGATTGCACTGGTGAAGCGCGACACCACCACAGCCATTCGCACCCAAGCCCTCGAAGCCATCGGAAAGTGCAGCACACCAGCGGCAGGGTCGTTTCTCAAAACCTACCAACCGCAGTTCCTCTTTGATGAATCGGGTCTGGCATGGGGAATATACCACCTGGCGGCAAACCACACCGCCGATGATGATCACGAGCGCATCATGCACGGGTTGCTGTTTTCCGAATTTGACGAAACCCGATTGGCAGTGGTACATTTTTTCTGGCGGTTTGGCAGGTTTTCGCAGGATATGAGCAGTTTACTTCAAGTGGCAGCCAACGACCCCGTAGCCGAAGTGCGCATGGCAGCAGTCGCAGCGCTGGCACACACGGGTTTGCCCAGCGAAAGCCTCCTCGCAGAAATAGTGGTTTATGATCAACATCCCGGCGTGCGCGTCAATGCAGTGCAAACCCTGACAAGTATGCGGAGCGGTGTAGCATCAGTGGCCGAAGCCCTCTTCGACGGAAACCCCAATGTGGCACTCGCGGCTGCACAGTTTTTTGCCCAATATCCCGACCTGGCTCCCGCCGATCGCCTGCGACAACAAGTCATCGCTCATCCCAACGCGGGGGTGCGTGGCCTACTTCTCAAAGCCGCCCTGCAACGCACGGACCTGCGCGAAACAGTCTACCATGAATGGCTCCAAAGCCTGCCACAACTTAGGGCCGACGAACTGGCAGCCATGGTGGACGCCCTAACTGTGTTTCCTGAAGCCTCGGCTTTATTGGATTCGCTCGCTAACCTTAATAATCCGCAAGTGGCAACGGGTGCATTTATCGCGCGGTGGAAGCAAATGGAAAAATCGCGTGCCGATTGCAACGCGTGGAAGGGGCTCGCCACGCGAGCACTGGAAAAAAGCGATATCGGTCAACTGGCTTTTCTGGGCCAACAATTGCAAAACGATGACTTTCGATTTAGGGCTTGTTTTGCTGAAATTTCATTCACCGAAGCCCTGGCCGCCTTGACAATTCCCGAAGGGATCGAAGCCTGGATGGAATTGAATGAAGCACAGGCAGCAACTGGCAGAAGTTCACATAAAAATCTGGAATTACCATACTGGGAAATCGATTGGAAACTGCTCGAACAGGTCGGCATTCAGCCGGAGATAACCGTTGAAACCACCGCAGGAGCATTTCAGCTTGTTTTGCTTACCGAAGACGCACCGGCAACGGTTTCTTATTTCCTTCGGCTGCTGCGCGAGGAATACTTTAACAATAAATTTTTTCACCGTGTGGTACCCAATTTTGTGGTGCAAACCGGCTGCCCGCTTGGCGATGGATATGGTAGTGGCAACGTGCTGCTGCGCTCAGAATTTTCTCCACTTCATTTTGGCCCAGGCGTGGTGGGCATGGCATCGGCCGGAAAAGATACCGAAAGCACCCAGTGGTTTGTTACCCATCGAAACACACCGCACCTCGATGGACGCTATACTATTTTCGGTGCGATTGTCAATGGAATGGACGTGGTTTGGAACCTGAGACAAACCGACCGCATTATCACCATGAGTTTGGTCGAAACAGAAAACTAAAGTCGCTAAAAATGGGCTAATCCTATGGAAGGCAATCAAGGGGGTTTTTACACTTCATTTGGGGCAGATAAGCTTATATTTGAACCAAATGAGCTGATATGATTTTCCCAAAGGGTAGCCGCTTTCCGATATTGCTTGGTTCTTTTATGCTGATGGTTTTCTCTGCTTTTGGACAGCCGTTTATTCCGTTGAGAACCGAAATCGGCTTAAGTCACCTCTATGATCCTACGGCGCATATCGGCGGGGGAGCGGTGATTATCGACATCAACAACGATGGATTCATGGATGTGTATTTGCCTGGAGGAAGAGGTGGCGAGCGCATGTTGCTGAACAATAACGGTGAGTATTTTACCGATATTTCACATTCTTCCATGTTGACGATGCTCAACAATTTTTACACGCTCGGCGGCGTGGCCGGAGATTTTAACAACGATGGCTACGAAGATCTATTTATCACCACCTGGCAGTTTGTAGAAACCGGCGGCGGACCCAATTTTAACGCCTCCAATCAGTTGCTCTATAACAATGGCGACAATACCTTTACCAATGTTGGCGGCATGGCCGGCATTTATCATCCAGCCTTTAGCGCATCAGCTACCTTGCTCGATGTAAACATGGATGGTCTGCTCGATATTTATGTGGTGGACTACGTGGAGCAGTCAGAATTCACTTTTGATCAGAACGGGTCGATCAACGGATTCGCCCACCAGTGTTTTGCCAATAAGCTCTACATTAACAATATGGGGCTGTTTTTTGAAAACGAAGCCGAAGCATTTCAGGTCGACGACCAAGGGTGTGGACTTGCTGTGGTGGCTACCAATTACAACGGCGATGAATTTACCGACTTGATGGTGGTCAACGACTTTGGCCAGTGGGTGTTGCCCAATAAGCTTTTCGCAGGACAGGCCAATGGATTTGAAGATGTTTCGGAAGCGACCGCAACAGAAATTGGAATCTACGCTATGGGAGTGGCCATTGGTGATTATGACGAAGACGGTGACTTGGATTATTACTTTACCAATATCGGACGCAATGTGTTGCTGGCCCAGGAATCCGATGGCCCGTGGATCGATAAAACCACCGAAGCTGGAGTTGAAGATACCGATCACAACGGTGTTTTATCTGCTGGATGGAGCACTTTCTTTTTTGATTTCGACAACGATTCTTATCTCGACCTATACGTGAGTAATGGCCGTATGCCGGCGCTTCCTTTTATTAACAATATCGAGTATGTGCCCAATCGGCTATACAGAAATGATCAAGATGGAACCTTTACCGAGGTAACCACTGAAATGAATCTGCTCGATTCAGCACGAGGCCGCGGTGCCGTATTTTTCGACTTTAACAACGACGGAAAAATCGACATTCTGCAGGTGAATATTTATGAGCAGTTTAATGAAGCGCCATCGGGAACGGTGTTGTATTTAAACAACATCGAAAACGATAACAACTACGTGATGTTTGCTTTGAAAAGCGTCACGTCGGCCCCACACGGAATTGGGGCGCAGGTTAAGCTCTATGCCGGTGGCAGAATGTTGATTCGCGAAGTAGATCCGGGCTCGGGCTTCGCTTCTCACAACGATAAGCGCGTGCATTTTGGTCTCGGCGAAATGACCCAAATCGACTCGGTTGAATTGTACTGGCCCGGAAATCTGTTGCCCCAAACCATATACAATCCGGAGATTAATCAGATTCACGAAGTTCTTCAAGAAAAAGTGATGACGTCGGTTCAAAAAATCAACCAGAATATTCTGAGCGTGGAGGTATTTCCTAATCCGGCAAATGAATCGTTCTTTTTGAAAACAAACAGCTACAGCACCCTGCAGATTTCGCTTTTCGACCAGTGGGGACGCATGGTCAATAGCACAGTTATTCAGCCAGAAGAAGCAGGCGTGCACGCACTCAAGGGCTGGGCTGCATCACTCAACACCGGTATCTACACGCTGGTCGTTTCTGATGGCAACCAATCTCGCTCAGTGCGCGTGGCTGTAGTTAGGTAGCGCTTATTTATATCCATTCCAAACAAAGATTTGCTGACACTTCTATGACAAAACTATATGAACGATTTCTCACCTTTGTGACCAAATCCAAAAAAGGGACTTTTCTTGAAGAACCTAAGTGCAATCAGCATCTCTCATAAAACCGCATCACTCGGAGTTGTCGGCCATTTTCACATTGATGAAAAAGAACAACAGCAACGGCTAACTGCCCTGCGAGACAACCTCGGAATGGAAGAGGTGATGTACCTCACCACCTGCAACCGGGTTGAGTTTTTGTTTTACGGTGCAGTGATAGTCGATGAGGTTTTTCTGCGCAAGCTTCACGAGCAACTCTTTCCTGAAAACGCCGCGGTTTCCTACACCGAGTTTCACGCCGTTGCCGAAACATACGAAGGTTTGAACGCCATCGAGCACTTGTTTCGCGTCGCGGCCTCACTCGATTCAATGGTGGTAGGCGAGCGCGAAATCATTACCCAGGTGCGCCAAGCTTTCGACAATTCACGCGCAATGAAACTCTCGGGTGATACCATCCGGCTGGTGATGCGAAAAACCATCGAAACGGCCAAGCAGGTGTATACCGAAACGGATATCGCTCGAAAACCTGTCTCCGTGGTGTCGCTGGCCTACAAAGCCCTGCGCGATTTCAGCGTAGATTTATCGGCACGCGTGGTCATTGTTGGTGCAGGAAAAACCAATCGCACCATGAGCAAGTTTCTGCTCAAACACGGATTCAGCAATTTTACAGTCTACAACCGCACGCTCACCAACGCCCAAGAGCTGGCGTCCGAATTGAAAGGTACCGCCAAATCACTCGATCAACTTCCCGAACACACCGGAGGTTTCGACGTGCTGATTACCTGCACCGGATCTGCAGAACACGTCATCACACCAGAAATCTATCAGCAATTGTTGGCTAATGAGTCGCATCAAAAAGTGGTCATCGATTTGGCCGTTCCAAACGATGTGGCACCCGAAGTGATGGAAGAGCGAAAAGTTCGATACCTCAATGTAGAAACCCTGCAGGAGGTGGCACGCGAAAACCTGAAATCGCGAAAACAAGAAGTGGCCTGCTGCGAAGAAATTATCGCCAAATGTGTCACTGAGTTTGAACTGATGTTTCGCGAACGGCAGGTAGAGCGCGCACTGGGAGCTATTCCGGTGAAGATTAAGGAAATTCGCGAAACGGCCATGAGCAAAATTTTTCATCGCGAAATGGAATCCCTCGACGATCAATCAAAAGAAGTGATTGAGAAGATGATGGATTACTTTGAAAAGAAGTATATCGGAATTCCGATGAAAATGGCCAAAGATATCCTGATTCAGAATCGCCAATAACCCGCTTTAATTCATGAAACAACCCGTTATCATTGGCAGCAGAGGCAGCGACCTCGCGCTGTGGCAAGCCAATTATACCCGGCAATTGCTCAAAAGCCAAGGCGTTGAGAGCCAAATAAATATCATCAAAACCCGAGGCGACGAAATTCAACACCTGGGTTTCGATAAAATGGAAGGCAAGGGCTTTTTCACCAAAGAAATTGAAACCGCACTGCTGGCCGGCGATATCGATTTGGCTATTCACTCCCACAAAGACCTCGAAACCCGCTCGCCCGAAGGTTTAGTCATTGCTGCTGTTTCAGAAAGAGCTGCCCCGTCAGAGTTACTGCTCATGCACCCGCAGGCGCACGACCCGATGCTGCCGCTCGGGCTCAAAAAAAATGCGGTGGTCGGAACATCTGCCGCGCGTCGCAAAGCCCAGCTCCACACCGTTCGACCCGATTTTGAGATTAAAGATTTGCGTGGAAATGTTCCTACGCGCATTCAAAAACTACGCGACGGGAATTACGACGCCATTTTGGTTGCACAGGCCGGAGTTGAACGGCTCAATCTCCAACTCAAAGAGTTTATCGTTAATGAGCTCGACCCAAGAGATTTTATTCCGGCGCCTTCACAAGGTGCGCTGGCCTTGCAGGTGAGAGAAAGCGACGTGAAGCTGCGCGAGTTGCTGAAGCAAGTTTCTGACCGCGAAACCGAAGCGGCCATTCATACCGAGCGCAGGGTGCTGCGTAGGATCAATGGCGGTTGTCAGATTCCTTTTGGTGCTTATGCTGTGCACGAAAATGAAGGACATGATTTGCATTTTTGGGCGTTTTATGCACAGAAAGAAGGCCTCACCCCGCGACGCGTTTATCTAAACGTTCCATCTACCGATTTTTCGGATGAACGGGTTTTGCACCTGCTGCGCGAGAAATTAAATAAACGCGTACTCATCACTCGGAAAATGGACCCCGAGGGACTGGCCTTTAATATGCTCAAAGATGCCGGCGTTGATTTGATCCAGCAGTCATTTATCGAGGTGGTTCCGCTGAATGCAACGGCACCTCAACTCAAAGATCCCGACTGGGTATTCTTTACCTCGCCCAGCGCGGTGCAGCATTTTGCGCATTTCGATCTGCTGCCATCAACCACGCGTTATGCAGCCGTAGGCAAAGGAACCATGCGGGCGCTGCAACAGCGTCAAATCGCCCCCGACTTTATCGGACTCGGCTCACCCACTGAAGTAGGCGCCGTGTTTCGCGTAGAACTTGGCTCAGGAAGTGCCATTGTGGTCAGTGCAAAAAACAGCCTCCGCAGTATTCAGAATGCTTTGGCAGCATCTAATGTTGAAGTGTGTGATGTATATGAAACCCAACTGCGTCCGGTTGAGTTTGAACAATCAGTGGATGTCATTGCCTTTACCTCACCGAGCAATGTTCATGCGTGGATAGAAAAGAATTCCATAACCCAACAAACCCGTGTGGTAAGCATTGGTCCTTCTACTGAATCAACCCTTCAAGAATATGGTATTGATAGTGTCATGGCATGGGAAAGCAGTGAACAGGCACTGGCGGATACTATTCTCGGTGTTTTAGTCTAAGTAAATCAACCGAAAGCAGACTCGCCGGTGATATCCATACCGGTAATCAGCAGGTGAATATCGTGGGTTCCTTCGTAGGTGATTACACTCTCTAGGTTCATCATGTGACGCATCATCGGATATTCATTGGTAATGCCCATTCCCCCGTGAATTTGTCGTGCTTCGCGTGCGATTTGAAGCGCCATGTCCACGTTGTTTCGCTTGGCCATAGATATTTGCCCCGAAGTGGCGCGTCCCTCATCGCGCAATTGCCCCAGGCGAAAAGTAAGCAATTGGGCTTTTGTGATTTCGGTGATCATCTCTGCCAGTTTTTTCTGCTGAAGCTGAAAAGCCGCGAGCGGTTTGCCAAACTGAATGCGCTCTTTTGAATAACGCAGCGCAGCGTCGTAGCAGTCGAGTGCCGCTCCGATGGCTCCCCAGGCAATGCCGTAGCGGGCCGAGTCGAGGCACGAAAGCGGAGCACCCAGTCCCGAACGACCGGGAAGCAGGTTTTCCTTTGGAACTTTTACGTTATCGAATACGAGTTCGCCGGTATCGGAAGCGCGAAGGCTCCATTTACCTTTGATTTCGGGCGTAGAGAATCCTTCCATTCCGCGCTCTACTACGAGTCCGTGAATTCTTCCCGATTCATCCTTGGCCCACACCACGGCAACATCTGCAAACGGCGCGTTGGAAATCCACATTTTTGTTCCGTTCAGCAAGTAGTGGTCGCCGGCGTCTCTAAAATTGGCCAGCATTCCACCGGGATTCGAACCAAAGTCTGGCTCGGTTAGTCCGAAGCATCCAATCAATTTTCCCGAAGCCAACCCGGGCAGGTATTTCTTTTTCTGTTCTTCGGTTCCGTATCGCCAAATCGGGTACATCACCAATGAGCTTTGTACAGAAGCAGTTGAGCGCAATCCGGAGTCGCATCTTTCCAGCTCCTGCATAATCAAACCGTAGGAGATCTGATCCAGTCCGGCACCGCCGTATTCTTCAGGAATATATGGACCAAAAGCACCGATTTCGGCCAGTCCGGGAATCAGTTGACGGGGAAATTCACCTTTTTCGTAATACGCTTCAATAATGGGTGAAACCTCACGCTTTACCCATGCGCGTGCCGCATCTCGTACCAATTTGTGCTCTTCGGTGAGCAATTCATCTATGAGGTAATAATCGTGTGCCTGATAATTGTCCATAATCTAAAAAATTTATGGGGCAAAGGTAGATAATTTGCCCGCAAAGCAGCCGCCCCGTTTGCCGCGATTTTAATCGGTATTTGCAGTGAAAAATGATGATCTTTGGGCAATTCAACTACCGATTACTTGAAACCGATTACGCGCATATCACCATACCTACAGGAAGATTGGGTGTTTCTGGTGTTGATTGGTATACTGGCAGCATTGGCCTTTATGCGATATTCCTATCCGCGGATGCTGCACCGAAGAGCAGAAGCGGTGGTGCGTTCTAGAATGCTGCTACAGTTGATGCGCGAAGACATGGTCCTGTCGCACCGGGTGGCCATCACCCTATTCGTTGTTTTCTGTCTTTCTTCGGGATTGCTCATTTTTTTGACTGCCAAAAACTACCACTGGCCCATGGGCGGTTTGAGTGGGTTTAATTTCTTTCTTATTTCCTCCGGGGTGGTGATGTTGGTGTATATCTGGAAACTGCTTTCTATTCGGATTGTTCAGCTTTTGTTCGGAGGCAATGGTGGGCTGTCTGAATACCTGAATTACACTTTTGTGGTCAACTCATTTCTCGGACTGCTGTGGCTTCCGGTGGTGCTGATCGCTTCGGTGGTGCTCAAAGAAAGCGCCGGTGTGGTGCTCGTAGTGGCATTCGCGTGTTTTGCCTTAGCTTGGTTGGTGCGCATTATTCAGGGGGTTGTGTTTGCATTAAATCAGGGTGTGCTGCTGGTATACATTATTTTGTACCTTTGCACACTTGAAATTTTGCCCTTAGCTGTACTTGCCAAAGGAATCGCAGGAGTTAAGTTTTAATGGCTTAATTACTAACGAATTAAAACTATAGCGCGTTGAAGATTAAGACAATTCTGGTATCTCAGCCCAAACCCGCCACCGATAAATCGCCTTATTTTGATCTGGCTCAGAAACACAAGCTCAAGATTGATTTCAGACCATTTATCCATGTTGAGCCAGTCTCTGCCAAAGAGTTTAGAAAAGAAAGAATCAGCATCTTAGAGCATTCCGCGGTGATTCTAACCAGCCGCAATGCCGTCGATAATTTCTTTAGAATGTGCGAGGAGATGCGTATCACGGTACCCGACTCAATGAAATATTTCTGTATTTCGGAGTCAACTGCATACTACATGCAGAATTATGTCACCTACCGCAAGCGCAAGATTTTCTTCGGTCAGCTCAAGTTTGCCGATCTGATGGAGATCATTCGCAAGCATAAAAACGAGAAATTCTTATTACCCGTTTCGGATATCCACAAACAGGAAATGGTGGATATGCTTGATGCGGCAAACATCCGTTTCAGCAAAGGCGTGTTTTACCGCACCGTGGCCAGCGATCTTTCTGATCTGAAAGACGTGAACTACGATATGCTCGTGTTCTTCAGTCCCAGCGGAATAAAATCGCTGCTGGAGAATTTTCCCGATTTCAAGCAAAACAATACCCGTATTGCGGCTTTTGGACCGACCACCGCGCAGGCAGTAACCGACGCCGGTCTGCGACTCGACCTACACGCGCCAACGCCCGCTGCGCCTTCTATGACTATGGCCATAGAGCAGTATGTCAAAAAGGATAAGTAAGTTCGGTGCCGAAACCCCCTTTCTGTTAAAAATCCGCAAATTGGCGTGCAATCGTTAATTTAAGCCAATGGATGAGAAATTTAATAAGGCCGAGCGGTTGGGGGGTAAAAAACAACTGGCCACGCTTTTTAAAAACGGAAAAGCAGTTAAGGCTTATCCATTTATCTTACTGTACCTGCCTGCATCCTTTGCCGAAACGGTTCCTGGACGGGTGGCCATCAGCATTCCAAAAAAGCGGGTGCGCAAGGCAGTCAATCGCAATCGCATCCGGAGGCAAGTGCGCGAAGCCTACCGCAAAAACAAACACATTCTCAAAGACTCACTCCAGGAAGTGAAGCAACAGTATGCAATGTTGATTATTTTTGTAGGAAGTGAGGACACCTTGGAGTCCATTTTGATTCACCAGAAAATAACCCGACTGCTTACGCGTTTATCCAAAGATGTCGGACAATCTGATCAAGCTGAAAAAGACCATGAAGAACAAACAAATTAAGTTCGTATCGATATTTGCCCTGGTGGCGCTGATTATCGGCGGAGCCGGTTTGGTTTCCAAAAAAATTAACGACAACTATTTTGAGATTTCTAAAAATCTCGAAATTTTTACCACACTATACCGCGAGCTCAATATCTACTACGTCGATGAAACCAATCCGGGAGAGTTGATGAAAACCGGAATTGATGCCATGCTCGAATCACTCGATCCATACACCAATTTTATTGCGGAGGCCGACATGGAAGACTACCGGTTTATGACTACCGGACAGTATGGCGGAATCGGTTCGCTCATTCGCACCATGGACGGAGCAGTGTATATTTCTGAACCATACGAGGGTTTTCCAGCGCAAAAATCGGGACTAACAGCCGGCGATCGGATTCTCGCTATCGACGGGATTGACATCACTAATAAAGATCAAGAGGAAGTAAGCAAACTGCTTAAAGGCCGTGCAGGAAGTACCGTCGAAATTAAGGTGCAGAAACTCGGAGAAGAAAGTCCCACAACCATTGGCGTGCTGCGCGAAGAAATTAAAATTCCCGACGTGCCCTATTACGGAAAGCTCACCGACGAAATCGGATACATGAAGCTTAACAGCTTTACCCATACCGCCGGCAGAAGCGTTAAAGAGGCATTCCTCGACCTGAGAGATAAACAGGGAATGTCCAGCCTTATTCTTGATCTTCGTGGCAATGGCGGAGGATTGCTGCGCGAAGCGGTGAATATTGTGAATATGTTCGTCCCCAAGGGCTCTGAAGTGGTGAGCACCAAAGGAAAAATTAAAGATTGGGATAAAGAATATATGGCACTCAACGAGCCGGTGGATACCCTTATGCCGCTGGTGATACTGGTGGACGAAGCTTCGGCATCGGCATCAGAAATTGTATCAGGAGCATTGCAGGACTACGACCGGGCAGTGATCATCGGAAGAAACACCTTTGGGAAAGGGCTCGTGCAACAAACGCGTGATTTGTTTTATAACTCCAAACTGAAACTCACCGTTGCCAAATACTACATTCCAAGTGGAAGGTGTATTCAGCGAATAGATTATACCCACAAGGATATTGAAGGTGGCGTTGATGAAATTCCCGATTCGTTGTTGCACAAGTTCTACACCGAAAAGGGGCGCGAGGTAATTGACGGACGGGGAATCGAACCGGATGTACTGGTAGATGATGACAAATTGCACAAAATTCTACTGGCATTGCTCGAAAGACAGATCTTCTTTAAATATGCCAACCAGTATTTTATCGATCATGAGTCCATTGCATCAGCCGATGAATTTGCCATGTCAAATGCTGACTACGATGAATTTGCTGAGTTTGTGTTGTCGTTTGACGTAAATTATACGACCAACACCGAAAAGACCTACGAAAAATTGCTCGCCACAGCAAAGGAGGAGGAATATTACGATGAAGCCATAGCGGAGTTTGAAGCACTGCGTGCTAAGATACTGCCCTACGGCCGCAACGATCTCTATAAATTTCGCAGCGATATTCAACTGGTGTTGGAAAACGAAATTGTTTCGAGGTATTACTTTCAACAAGGGCGGATTAAGGCGGCATTGGCCCGCGACAAATCGATCGACATGGCTCGTGAAGTGTTTTCCAATGGTAGTTACAGCAATATTCTAAGCGTAAACTATACCGGAAAGTAACTGGCTTTCGTGAAGCTCCCTTTCATGACCATTAACAAGCAGAGTGCACATTATTATGTTTTTCTGTTTGGGTTGTCGTTGGCAATCATTGGGCTGGGAGTGTCCCGTTTTTTACTGAGCATCGGTGGGATGCTACTTGCGCTGAACTGGCTGTTGGAAGGTGGTTTCAGCGAGAAATGGAAAAGGCTTCGGGGCAATCGTCCAGCGATACTGATCATCATCCTGTTTGCCCTTCATCTCATCGGGCTGTGGAACACCACCAACTTTGATTATGCACTGAACGATATCCGCATCAAGCTGCCATTATTGCTTTTTCCGGTGGTATTGGGCTCGGCAAAACCCTTGCCCAGTGCACTAATTATTCGATTGCTTTGGCTGTTTGTTGCCGTGGTGATTTTCGGCACCTTGCTGAGCATCGGACATTATTTTCTGGCGCACAACAAAGATGTCGACAACATTCGGGAAATCGTGTTTTTCTCCTCTCCGATCCGGTTTTCGCTGTTGCTGGTCATTGCGCTGTTCTTCTCTTTTTATGCCTGGCGGAGCGATCGAATGGGGTGGTGGTGGTTCATTGCAATCGCTATTTGGGTGATTGGTTTTCTGATCTTTTTGCAATCATTGACGGGTATTGCTGTAATGATAGGGACAGCGGTGGTGATGGGAATCTTTTATGCAGCAACTCACCTGCCAACGCCCAAAAAGTATTTCTGGATGGCCGCACCGGTTTTCGCGGTGGTCCTTATGGTCGCATTGGTGATAAGTGGTTATTTCAAATATACGACCCCACAGGCCGTTCCCGACAACTTCGCGCCCTTCGAAACCCACAGCGCTGGCGGATCGGAATACGAGCATCACGAAGAGAACCATGAGCTGGAAAACGGATTCTTTATCTATCGCTATGTAGCTACCGAGGAGTTGAATAGAGCGTGGAACCGCAACAGTGATATGGATTTTTGGGGAGAAGATCAACGCGGACAACTCATGCGGCACACCATCATCCGATACATGTCTTCTTTGGGATTGCGGAAAGACTCGCTGGGGTTTGCCCAACTTTCGTCTGATGATTTCCAAAGAATGGAACAAGGGTATACCACGGCCGTTCCGATAAAAAACCCACTGCTGCACCGCCTGCAGGGAACCTATTTCGAAGTCCATGCTTTTGTCAACAATAAAGCCGTTGCGGGTGGATCGGTAACCCAGCGGATGGTTTACTTTTCAAACGGCTGGAATTTAGCGCGAGAAAATTGGATTTTGGGAGTGGGAACGGGTGATGTGAACGACGCCCTGTTGCAACAATATGATTTGGCGGCATCGTCATTGCCCGACGACCTGCGTCGCCGGGCGCACAATCAATACCTCACCTTTTGGATTTCGTTTGGGGTGCTGGGAATGCTCTATTTCTTGTACCTGAACCATTATGCTATTTCATGGTCGATGCGCAGGCAAAACTGGATGGCCATGGCTTTTACGGTGATCGCAGCTTTTAGCTTTTTAACCGAGGACACGCTTGAAACCCAGACTGGGGCAACATTCTATGCCTTGCTCTACGCACTGTTGCTGTGTATTCCCCTGCGTGATTCAGCAGGTGCTAAGTTTCGCTTTGACGAGCTTTGGCGCAATTCGGTCGATGGCCGGCTTGGCCAATAACGGATGAATGGTTTTGGGCGGGCGTTGCACCAAAAAGGTTGCTTTGGATCCCAACGGTGCCCATCTTCCCGGATGCAATGGACGCTTAGAAGTGTACAGCCCCACCGCACAAACCCCAAGTGCGGCCGCAATGTGTAGTGGGCCCGTGCTGCATGCCACCAAAGCAGAGCAACCCGAAACAAACGACATCAGTTCTTTGAGGGTGAGCTTTCCGCTAATATCGTGAACCAATTTTCCGTCGATGGACAGGTGCGGTCTAAATGCAGTGCCTTCCTTTTCCGTACCGGTGAGAAATATGCGGTATTCAGAGTCGGGCAATAGACTAATCAGTTCATTGTAGTTTTTCATTCCCCACTCCACAGCGCTTCCTTGCGACATGGGATGCAGTATGATGTTTTTTCGGTCGGGTTGAAGCAGGTTAAAAACATCAGAATTCGTAGCGTCAGGGTCTTTTAATCCGTAATAGGCAGAAATGGAACGCAACGGATACCGATATTTTATTTTCAGCGGCCGCAGTAATTTAAGGTTGAGTTGGGCCTCGTGCAATGATGATCGTTTTCTGGTGAAACGCACCAATTGATTGCAGGTTGGAATATGAAACAGCCGGCCGGTAGTGCCGATCCGCATGGGAATTGCGGCGAGCTTGGCCGCCCGTGCAATTTCAGGACGTGGAAACACGTGAATAATCACGTCCGCGGCCAGTTTTTTTAGCGCCTCGGCCTGGTGGCGTATCGATTGCTTTTCAAAGTCATCCCAATTCACAATTTCGTCCACGTGTTCGCATTGTGCCACGATGGCGGTTGTGTAGCTGCGGTTGAGGAAGATGAGGTGTGCATTAGGAATTTGCGATTTGATAATCCCCAGCATCGGAAGCGTTAGAATCACATCTCCGATACCATCGGTGCGGCTAATGATTATTCTCATGGGGTTGGCGCTGTAGTTCGGTTAGGTAACGATATTTCAGAAAAACGGCGCGTGCAGAATAGCGGGCGATATGCATCCCTGCCATTCCGTCGAACAGACCGAGTTTTAAAAAATACACCTGAAAAAATTTCCATGCAGCCGAAAGGTAAGCCTTTAAAATTGAAGATTGTTTACCCTGTACATTCATTTTTTTGGCGTGGAGCTTGGCGTATTTCTCTGTACGGCTTCGGTGATCTTGTAGGCTGTGATAGGAGTAGTGGTGAAGGTGTCCGCTAAGTTGTTTCACCTTTACGTGATGTTTTAGCGAGAGGGTTTCATGCACAAAGTCACCCTCCCAAACGGCTTCGTTGCGATGGAATACTCGGATTTTCCGGTCTGGATACCAGCCGCAGAATCGCACCCAGTGGCCGCAGTAATTGGTTTTTCGGTTGATAGCATAGGCGCCACTCAGGCCTTGCTTTCGGGCGGTAAGTAGCGCAGATTTCAAGGGGTTGTCGAGCGCTTCGTCGGCATCAACAGAGAGCAAATAGGGGTGCGTGGCCTGTTCGTTGGCCCAGTTTTTTGTTGCGGCATACCCCTGCCATTCGCGTTGGATGAACTTCACCGGAAATTCGGCACAGATCTCGGGTGTGTTGTCTTCTGAAAATGAATCTACCACAATGATTTCATCCACCACTTCCACCAGCGATTCAAGGCATCGTTTGATGTTTTTCGCTTCGTTGTAGGTGATAATTACGGCAGATACCGGTGTCATAATGCAGGGTATGTGGCCTAAATTAATCGAAATGATTGAAGGAACCTACCACTCCAAAACTGAGATTATAGTCCAAAACTCATCAGCAGTTGGTTTTTTTCAACCGTTTGCCCCTGCTCAATGTGCACCGCGGTGACGTTAGCTGCTGCGGGAGCCTTAATCACGTTTTCCATTTTCATGGCTTCGAGAATAAGCAAGTTGTCGCCTTTTTGCACGGCTGTGCCGGGGGTGGCCACCACCTTCACCACCAAGCCGGGCATGGGTGCTTTCAATTCGTTAAGCTGCAAGGCATCCGCACCCGACATTCCCATTTTTTCGAGCAAATCATCGAGCTGATCGCGAAGTTCAACGGTGTAGGGGCGGTTGTTGATCAACAGTGTGATGGTTTTTTCGGCGTCGTTGCGTTCAACCAGTTGCACATTGAACGATTGATGATTTGAGATAACATGCCATCGCCCGGGTTCCATTTTGTGTAAATCGTAGCTCACCGGCCGACCGTCAACCAGGGCTTTTCCTTCAGACTCCAGTTCTACTCTAAGCTGGCGGTCGTTGTGCTTTACTTTATACATGGCTATAATAAGGTGTTGTCATTTTCTGATTCGATCGCTTCGTAGCCCTCGTCAATTTTCAGCTCTGATCCCAATGCTGCTTGCACTGCAAGTTCGTCGCAACGCTCATTCATGGCATGGCCGTCGTGTCCTTTTACCCAAACAAACTTAACATTATGCCGCGGATAGACCCGCAGAAATCGCTCCCATAAATCGCGGTTCTTTTTCTTTTTAAAGTTTGTTCTCGCCCAGTTAAACACCCATTTTTTCTCCACCGAATCCACCACGTATTTACTGTCGCTGTACACCGTGACGTTGTGTCCGGGGCGGTGTAGCATCTCAAGTGCAACAATCACACTTAGCAACTCCATTCGATTGTTGGTGGTTTTGCGAAAACCTTCGGAGTGTTCTTTATAGTGCTTTCCTGATCTCAAAATTAGTCCATAGCCGCCAGGACCCGGGTTTCCGCGTGAAGCACCGTCGGTATAGATGGCAATATTCATTAAGCAAATAGTTGTTGAATGTTGCTGCTAAATAACTTAACCGCGATAGCAAGCAGAATAACGCCAAAAACTTTTTTGATAATAGCGATCCCCACTTCACCGAGGGCGTTTTCAATACGTCGGGTGAGTTTCAGCACCACATACACCAATATCATGTTGATGAATATAGCAATAACGATGTTGATGGCATCAAACTCTGCACGCAACGACAACAGGGTAGTCATTGAGCCGGCACCGGCGATAATCGGAAAGGCCAGCGGCACAATACTGGCCACTTTGGTGGGCGTTTGTTCGTGCTTGAAAATTTCCACGCCAAGCACCAGTTCCAATGCCAAGAATAGAATAACAAACGATCCGGCCACGGCAAACGAATAAATGTCGATTCCGATGAGTGAAATAATCTGTTCTCCGACAAACAAAAAGACCAGCATGATCACCAATGATACCAGTGTGGCGCGCTCGGCGTTGACGTGACCCGACCGCTGTTTGATGTCGAGAATAATCGGAATGGAGCCGATGATGTCGATTACCGCAAACAACACCATTGATGCAGTAAGGATTTGCAATAGGTTAAAGTCTGAGAACATTACAAGTAAGTGTTGCGGATTAGATTTTCGATTACTACAGGGTAATGCCTGTGCTCGAGCTGATGGATTTTTTCCGCCAGTCGATCTGGGGTGTCACTCGGTTCAATTTCACACGATTGCTGAAAGATAATGTCGCCTTTATCGTACTCTTCGGTCACAAAATGAATGGTAATGCCGCTTTTCGTTTCACCGGCATCGATCACGGCTTGGTGCACGAGGCGCCCGTACATGCCTTTTCCGCCGTAAGCGGGCAACAATGCCGGATGGATGTTGACCATTTTGCCAGTGTATGTTTTAACCACATCTGCTGGAATAACCCGCAGAAAACCTGCCAGCACCACAAAGTCAATATCGGCAGACATAAGCACAGGCAGCAGATCAGCTTCAAGTCGGCTGTTTGGAATCACCACCTTTTCCACGGTATAGTGATCGGCTACCTTAAGCACTCCGGCTTCGGGTTTATTCGAAACAATCAACCTTACGTGGATGTTGGGGTGCAACATAAAGTAGTGGCAGATTTGCTCGGCATTCGAGCCTTTGCCCGAGGCCAGCACCGCGATATTTACACCTTGCTTCATAGCGGCGGCAAAGGTAGAAGTAAATGCAGTAGAATTATGCCCGAATCGGCTCTTTTTTGATGGCCGGGGCAAATGGAAAGCAGCCTGTACCCCCAAAAATAATCGGTTGCCCTGTATTTTTGTCCCGGTGATGATGTCGGCCAGGGCGCTGATGGTGATTGCTTTCCTGATTTATCGCTAAATATCAGTCAGCAGATTTTGACCTCGGGCACATAAATTTTGTAGTTAATCCGAATATGTTTTTCTTTGCAGGCTCAATTTATACCTTAAACGAACACAACAATGTCTGAAATTGCTGCAAAAGTAACCGCCATTATAGTTGACAAACTTGGAGTTGACGAAGGCGAAGTAACCCCAGAAGCTAGCTTCACAAATGATTTAGGCGCTGATTCGCTCGATACCGTGGAGCTGATCATGGAGTTCGAAAAGGAATTCAACATCGCAATTCCAGATGATCAGGCCGAAAAGATCAGTACTGTTGGTCAGGCCATCGAATATATCGAGAAAAACGCCAAATAAGTTCACCGCTTATGGAACTCAAGCGGGTTGTTGTTACTGGGATAGGTGCGCTCACTCCAATCGGGAATAATGCTCAGGATTACTGGCAGTCGTTGATTGCCGGTAAAAGCGGAGCGGCACCTATTACCTACTTCGACCCTGAAAAGTTCAAAACCAAATTTGCTTGCGAGGTAAAGCAGTTTGACCCTTTGGATTTTCTGGACCGCAAGGAAGCCAGAAAGCTGGATCCTTTTTCGCAGTATGCCTTGGTGGTTTCCGATGAGGCTATTGCTGATGCCGGACTCGATCAGGCAGAAATCGACAAGGATCGCGTAGGGGTCATCTGGGGCTCCGGAATAGGCGGATTGAAAACTTTTCAGGAAGAACTTATCGGCTTTGCTCACGGTGATGGTACACCGCGATTTAATCCCTTCTTTATTCCAAAGATGATTGCGGATATTGCCTCAGGGCATATCTCTATCCGCCACGGATATCGCGGCCCAAATTTCACAACCGTTTCGGCGTGTGCGTCTTCTACCAATGCCATTCTCGACGCCTTTAATTACATCCGCCTCGGAAAGGCAAATGTGATTGTAACCGGCGGTTCGGAGGCTGCGGTGAATGAATCGGGCATCGGCGGATTTAATGCGCTGAAAGCACTTTCCGTTCGCAACGATTCACCCGAAACGGCTTCGCGTCCCTTTGACGCCACCCGAGATGGTTTTGTGCTTGGAGAAGGCGCAGGAGCACTCATTCTGGAAGAGTACGAGCACGCCGTGAAACGCGGTGCCACCATCTACGCCGAAATTGCAGGTGGCGGATTGTCGGCCGATGCCTACCACATGACTGCTCCGCATCCCGAAGGACTGGGGGCAAATCTGGTCATGTCGCGTGCACTGGAAGACGCCAACATGAAACCCGAAGATATCGACTATGTGAATGTGCACGGCACATCTACACCGCTGGGCGATGTTTCCGAAATCAAAGCCATCATCGATATTTTTGGCGAGCACGCCTACAAGCTCAATGTGAGTTCTACCAAGTCGATGACCGGACATTTGCTCGGAGCGGCCGGAGCAATTGAAGCGATCGCGACATTGCTGGCAGTAAAAAACGGAATTATTCCACCGACCATCAACCACGAACATGTGGATCCTGAAATCGATCCGAAGGTGAATCTAACGCTGAATAAATCACAGCAAAGAGAAGTCAGTGCCGGATTGAGCAATACCTTTGGGTTTGGCGGACACAATACTTCCGTGATCTTCAAAAAATTTCAGTAATTGAAATGGCTGGAGTGGTTTCGCCTGTCCTCGGGTGATACGGGTCGTAGTCAATCAACAGAACTGTTAGGATTTCTGAGTGATCAGCTTGAAATTCCGGTGAACGATATCCGCAACTATGAACAGGCCTTGCGTCATTCAACGGCTGCGCATGCAAAATCGGATAGCAACGAAAGGCTCGAGTTTATTGGTGATGCCATTCTTGATGCTGTTGTGGCCGCTTATGCCTTTACCAAATTTCCCAAAGGCGACGAAGGCTTTTTGAGTAAGCTAAAAAGTGCGGTGGTGAGTCGGCATTCACTCAACAAAATGGCGCGCGACCTACAGCTCGAACAGTGGATTCAGGCCAAAGTTTTGAACCGACAGGCCATGCACGTGATAGGAGGCAATGCGCTTGAAGCATTGATTGGCGCAATGTATCTTGATTTGGGATTTGACTTTACGCGCAATTGGATCGAAAAACACCTGCTGCGGAAACTCAATTCGCAAAGGCTGCTCGAGTCGCTTAAAGATCCAAAAAGCGAACTATATGAAGCGTCGCACCGCGATGAGGCCACACTCGAGTTTGAGGTCACTTCACAATCAGACGATCCCGGCGCATCATTCAGCGCCAAAGTGCTGTGGAATGGTAAAATCGTATCTTCGGCATCGTCGTCTTCAAAAAAGGAAGCCGAACAGAAAGCCGCCAGAAAAGCTCTTGCTTTTTTATTCCCGAGCTGATTTTGGAATGCGCGGCACGGTGAGTAACTTGCCAAAATAAATGAATTGCCGGGCACATGACCAGACACCTGCTGGAAGTAGAATTTGATTATGAATTTGATCTGATTGGCATCAGTTGCCACCTTCGTGATTATCGATTGTGCTTTGAACTCAACCGGCTATTGGATATTAATCTGGTGCGGGCAGATCAAGGAGCGGAAACAGGTTCTGGTGAATTTGCAGTGTTTCACGACCGCTGCGAAGAAACACGAACCGAAATTAGGCTGATTGTCAATCGTGGAGATTCAGGCTTTCTTATTCCAGAAAAACGACAGGCCGATTACCTGCTGATGCTGCGCGATAATGCGCGGTGGGAATCCGATGAATTGATGGAAATGCTCAAATCACATCAGCAGATTTTAACCGCATTTGAAATTGATCCGGAAGGGCTGAAATCCAAAGAAAACTTACTATTAAACGACTTTTAGTACAATGAATATTAAGAAAACGAAAATTGTGGCCACACTCGGGCCGGCCTCTGCCAGTAGAGAAGTGCTGGGACAAATGCTCGACGCCGGACTCAATGTTTGCCGCATTAATTTCTCACATGGCAATCATGCTGAAATCCTCGAAAGCATCGATCTGGTTAAAGCACTGCGAAAAGAAAAGAAGCAAGCGGTAGCGATTCTCGCCGATTTGCAAGGACCCAAGTTGCGGGTTGGCGCAGTAGCTGACAACGGTGTTTGGCTCGAGAAAGATTCAGAGGTGATTATCACGATTAAGCCCATCATTGGCACGGCCAAAAAAGTGAGCATTAACTACGACCTTTTTCCGAAAGATGTAAAAGTGGGAGAGAGAATCCTGCTCGACGATGGAAAGTTGCAACTCGAGGTATTGAGCAGCGACGGCTTGGAAGAGGTGAACTGCAAAGTGGTACAAGGTGGAAAATTATCTTCTAATAAAGGGGTAAATCTACCCAACACCCAGATATCACTGCCCTCGCTGACGCCTAAAGACCGAGAGGATCTTGACTTTGCCCTGGAGCAAGAAGTCGATTGGATTGGATTGTCGTTTGTGCGCAGTGCCCGCGATATCATTGAGCTGAAGCAACACATTCGTCAAAGGGGGGTGCATACCAAGGTCATTGCCAAAATCGAAAAGCCCGAGGCCATCCGGCAGATTGATGATATTATCAAAGAAACCGATGCCATTATGGTGGCCCGTGGCGATCTGGGCGTGGAAATTCCGATGCAGAATGTTCCGCTGATTCAGAAAATGCTGGTCAAAAAAGCACTGAAGAGCGCCAAACCCGTCATTATCGCTACTCAAATGATGGAGAGCATGATCGAGAATATTACCCCCACCCGGGCCGAAGTAAACGATGTGGCCAATGCCGTGCTCGACGGTGCCGACGCGGTGATGCTGAGTGCAGAAACATCTGTTGGAAAGCACCCGATAGCAGTGATCCAGATGATGTGCAAAATTGTGATGGAAGTTGAGGAGTCAGAGTCAATTTATCACAAGGAACAACCGCCGGGCATGGCGCGTCAGGATCGGTTTATCACTGATTCCATTTGCTACAACGCTTGCCGATTGGCGCACCGCGTGGGTGCTGCCGCGCTGGCCACGCTCACCTTTTCGGGATACACTGCTTTTAAAATTTCGAGCTACCGCCCCGAGGCAAAAATATTTGTGTTTACGGGCAACGATGCCATTCTCAATCAGCTCAGCCTGGTGTGGGGCGTCAAGGCCTATTACTACAACAGAATGGTGAGCACCGATCACACCATCGACGATGTGCGTGATATTTTACTGAGCAACGGCGAAGTGCAGAAAGGAGAGCTGATGATTAACACAGCCAGCATGCCCATTGCAGAAAAGGGAATGACCAACATGGTGAAGCTAACGGAGCTCTAATCCGATATCAGTGGGGTCTCAATAGGCCGATTGAAATTGCTTCAAAAACCGAACGTCACTTTCAAAAAAGTGTCGCAAATCATCTACTTGATACTTGAGCATGGCAATGCGCTCGATGCCCATTCCGAAAGCGAAACCGGTATATACCTCGGGATCGATGTTGCAGTTTTTAAGCACGTTGGGATGCACCATGCCGCAACCCAATATTTCGAGCCAGCCGGTGCCTTTGGTGATGCGGTAATCTGCCTCGTTTTTCAGGCCCCAATACACATCTACCTCTGCGCTGGGTTCGGTAAACGGAAAGTAGGATGGACGCAGTCTGATTTTGGTGTCGGCACCGAAAAACTCGCGGGCAAAAAGCAGCAGACATTGTTTTAGGTCGGCAAAGGAAACCCCCTTGTCGATATACAAACCTTCAATTTGGTGAAAAATGCAATGCGCACGCGCCGAAATGGCTTCATTTCTGAAAACCCGTCCGGGGCTCAGCGTGCGGATGGGCGGCTTTTGTGTTTCCATCACCCTAACCTGCACAGACGAGGTGTGGGTGCGCAGGGCGACATCGGGGTTTCGCGAAACGAAAAAGGTGTCCTGCATATCGCGTGCGGGGTGATTGGGCGGAAAGTTGAGCGCCTCGAAATTGTGCCAGTCGTCTTCAATTTCGGGTCCCTCAGAAATATCGAATCCCATTCGCGAAAATATCCCGACGATTTCGTTGCGAACCAGCGACACCGGATGACGGGCGCCAAGCTCGAGTGTTTCAGCCGGACGGGTCAGGTCTTCTCTTCCCACCGAAGGTGTCGAATCGGTTGAAGCATCACTTTTCAGGCTGTCGATTTTTTGCTGAACTTTTCCTTTTAGTTCATTCAGCGTTTTTCCAAACGATTTTTTCTCCTCCACCGAAAGCGTTTTCATGGTGTTTGACAATTCGCGGATAACGCCTTTTTTACCCAGAAAACGAATTCTGAATTGCTCAACTTCCTGTGGATCCGCAGATGAAAAGCGGTCAATTTCCTGAAGCAATTGTTCAATGTGTTGTTGCATAAAAGAGCGGCTATTTTACCAGTTCAATTTTCATGACCACATCCACCAGCGGACGGCTGCGGCCATCGACTTCTAATTCGGCAATTTTATCAATAACGCTCAGGCCTTCAATCACTTCGCCAAAAACAGTGTAGGCGCCGTCCAGGTGTGGTGCACCGCCCAGATTTCGGTAATCTTCGTAGGCTTGCTCGCCATAATCAAATGCGTTTTGCGGATCTTTTTGGTTGCGTCGCGTGGCGATGGTTTCGAGAATATTCGGTGGATTGGGCCGACCCTGTACGATATAAAATTGCGAGCCCGACGATTGCTTTTCTGGGTTTACGGCGTCAGCCTGACGGGCGGCAGCAAGTGCTCCTTTTTTGTGGTAGCGGTGTGGGTGAATTTCGGCCGGTACCAGAAAGTCCGGTCCACCCGAACCGAGCGCTGCGCCAGCCGGTGCATTCTTTGAGTTGGGATCGCCTCCCTGAATCATAAATCCACTGATGACCCGATGAAAAAGTAAGCTGTCGTAGTAATTCTCAGACACGAGCTTCAAAAAGTTTTCCCGGTGTTGTGGCGTGTCGTCGTACAACTTAATCCACATATCGCCGTAGGGGGTAGTAATTTTAACATCGGCATTTTTTCGCTGTGCAGTTGCCGTGTGGACAAGAATGATGCTCAACAGAAAAAGGCACAGTTTGATTATGTTGAATTTCATTTGGGCAATTTTTTTAAATTTGTGTGCTTGTGTTGGGTGTGCGTATACCAAATCACCTACACTCGGGCGAAATTAAGAAATATCACAACGTATGAGAAAGCTGGTTCATATTGTGTTTATAACGATTCTGGTTGCCGGTTTGGCTACTACTATGGAATCGTGTCACAAAACAAAAGACACCACGGTAGAGATTTTTGTCAATAATGAAATCGGCTCTCCGGTGCCTGGAGCGAGGGTCAGGCTGTTTGGCGAGAGTTCGCTCACTTCTGATCAACCCCCGGGAGAGATCATTCTCGATCACACCCAGCACACCGACGAAAATGGTCGCGCATTTTTTGATTACACCTACTACTATGAAGCCGGTCAGGCTGGATTTGCCGTACTGTCTGTGGACATCCACAAAGAGCTGCCATCGCCTCAGCAGGATCTGATTCTCGAAACAATAATTAAAATCGAGGAGCAGAAAAACAACGTGCAGGTTTACGAGCTCAAGTAATTAAAATATTCCAAGATGGCTCGTTTCATCAGCAATTGCTGTTCTTCGGGCTTTAAGTAGGGCATTTCTTCTTTTTTCGAAAAGTGCGGCCAGCCGTCGTCGTCATTTCCCTCATACTCGTAGTAGCCGTAGGGCTCCAGTAAACGGCATACCGAAATGTGCATCAGATTCAGCTTTTCGTCTTTGCTAAACTTGCGAAACCCCTGCCCCAGCTCCTGCACCCCAATGAGGAACAAGATAGCATCCAGTTCCATGTCGGCTCCAAACTGCAGCTCTAGTTGCTGCGTCAAGGCCTTCCACTTTTTCTCAAATTCGTAATCCATACTGCAAAGGTAGCGATGGTTTTGGATTGGAAATTCACCGCAAGGGCTGAAAAACTTTTATTTCGCCATGAGCCCCATTTAAACAGTGGCTGTACATTTAGGCCATGAATTACATCGACCTGATTATTCTGGCGCCGCTGCTGTGGGGCGCAGTGCGCGGTTTTATGAAGGGGTTCATCATCAGCGTGAGCGGATTGTTAGCGCTTGTTTTGGGCATTTACGGCGCCGTGTTGCTCTCCGATCACCTGGGGCTATACTTGGCCGACGAACACGGATTTGAAGGCGCAATGATGCCCTTTGTAGCGTTTGCGCTCGTGTTTTTGGGTATTGTCATTGGCATTCACTTTTTGGGGCGGCTTATTCAAAAGGCGATTCAACTGGCAGCATTGGGGCTGGCTGATAAAATTGCTGGAGGCGTATTTGGCATCGCCCGCGCCGTTTTGATTTTGAGTGTGGTGGTCTTGCTGCTCGAAAAGGTAAACGAGTATATTGTGTTTTTGCCGCGTCCGCACTTGGCCGAATCGACACTTTACAAACCACTCGCGGATGTAACTCAAGAGTACTTTCCCAAAATTGCCGACAGCCGCGCTTTTAAAGACATCATTCAAGCTGTCGAAGAAGCCCAAAAGGAAATGGAGGGGGTGTTGGAATAGACAATTGGCCATCCAACTGGTTTTTTATGCACAAGTTTTATCATTTACATTGGGTGTTTTGGACCAATGGTAAGACAATTTTCGTTAATGCATTTAAATGGGGATAAGTCAGGAATAACCCTACATAATGGTTATCGCGATTGGATGCGATATGGAATAACCTTTACACACAATAAGGATTTCATGTATGTCGGACCAAAGAAGAATGGCGATCTGTTGCGGTTTGTATTTACCGCAGCGCCCGGAAATGGTTTGGCTTCTACGAACGATGGTTTTGAACTTGCCAGAATGTGGGTGGACGGACAAGACAACGGCAGGATGGGAATAGGCGATTTTTTTACCGCCGGAACCCAACCCCAAAACACACTTGAAATTATGGCATCTCAGGGTTCGCCCTATTGGCATCAATCAGGTGGTACAATCGCCTTTTTCGCTGCTGCACCTGAACGGAGATAACGGTGGAAGCAACCCCCAGCAGAATGGTTACCGCGACTGGATGAAAAAAAATTAAGACTTAAAACAGGAATTTTAAAATCAGGAATCTTCAAATTGTAAGATCTAAAAGCTCTTTCGGATGAATATCAAGCACACGACATATTACAATAAGAGCACCTATGGTAGTATTGATCTCTCCACGTTCTATACGGTATCCCCCCGACTAACCCCATCTTGTCAGTTCCTAAAAACCTCATGAATTTCGCGCACAAAACTGCGTGATATGAGTTTACAAGAAGAAATGTTCTCTGAGGTTCAGGACTGGTTGGCCTCTGGGGTTAGGAAATCTGATTTTTTAAATGGCAAGCAATACAGCGAAGCAAAATTCAATTACTGGATTGCAAAATGGAAAGCCGCTCAATCTGTAGCAGGCGAAACAGGCTTTAAGGAGGTTGGGTTTTCCGAAGTGAAGCTAGGTAAAGTATTGGAGATTGAAGCCCCATCGGGCGTTAAAATTTTGGTGTTTGCATGAGTTTGTTTGGTCTGGAGGAAGCCACCAAAGTGTTTTTATACGCTCAACCCACCGACATGCGCAAGGGATTTGATGGACTTTACGGATTGGTTTTGGAACACATGGAGCTGGATCCACGCCTGGGTTATCTGTTTGTTTTTATGAACAGGCAGCGCACTCGCATTAAAGTGCTTCATTGGAATATTGACGGACTGGCGCTTTTTCACAAACGCTTGGAGCTCGGAACTTTCAAACGACCAACAGCCCGACTTAACGCTCCAAATAGTGAACTCACCAAAGAAGAATTATTCATGATTTTACGAGGTATTGATTTTGAAAAAACCAAGAAAAGAAAGCGCTTTTTATCCAGATAAAGTGTTGATTACTGATGCTTAAAACATCTTGCACACCTAACTTTTGGCGTATCTTCACAGCATGGAAGTGCAGCTTGAAAACCTATCAAAAGAGCAACTCTTAGCGTTGGTAAAACAACAAAATGCTGCCATTGAAAAGGCACAAGCAAAAGACGAGCGTTCAGAAGCGATGATTACCTATATGGAGAATCTGATAAACCGCCTTCGCCGCATGCACTTTGGTACAAAAAGCGAGCGCTTCATGGCCGAAAACATCGTTATCGCCAATCAGCTCAACTTGCCCTTTGAAGAACTAACTAACAAAAGCCAAAGCACCAACGGCGATAAGCCCGTTAAAGAAACCATTACCTATACCCGCAAAAAGAACGAAAATCACAAAGGACGCAATCCTCTGCCCGCAGATATGCCTGTACATGAAGTGGTGATAGACCCAACAACTCCTGTAGAAGGCATGGTAAAAATAGGCGAAGAACGCACCGAAATACTTGAGTTGGCCCCTGCCCGGTTTTTTAAGCTGGTACTGGTACGCAACAAATACGCCCTGCCCGGTGGTCAGGGGGTGCTCATCGGCGATATGCCATCACGGCCTATCGAAAAATGCCTTGCGGGAAACACCTTGCTCAGCTCCATACTCATCAACAAATACGTAGACCACCTGCCGCTGTACCGCCAGCAACAAATCTTCAAGCGGGCAGCAATACACATTGCCCCATCTACCATAGATGGATGGGTAGCGCAGCTGGGCACATTACTCGAACCACTCTACGATGCCATGGTTGATGTGGTAAAACTTGACGGTTACCTTCAGGTAGACGAGACACCTACCAGGGTGCTTGACAAAACCAAAAAAGGCAAGAGCCACATGGGTTACTACTGGGTGTACCACTCGCCCCCCAAACGCATGGTAGTGTTCGACTATCACCGGGGGCGCGGTAAACCCGCTCCCCAAAAGATACTTCAACATTACCAGGGCTACTTGCAAACCGATGGATACAGAGTATACAATGAATATTCCCAAAAGGAAGAAATCGTGCACCTTGGATGCTGGGCGCATGCGCGCAGGTATTTTGAGCAGGCCTTAGACCAAGACAAGGCCCGTGCCCAATATGCTCTTGTGCGCATACAGCAGATCTATGCTGTCGAGCGTGAAGTCAAGCTGCTTAGCCCAGAACAGCGAAAGGAGCTTCGGCTTGAAAAATCTCTACCTATCCTCAATGAGCTTGGCAAGTGGATATCCGCTGAAAACAAACACGTACTACCCAAAAGCTCTATTGGCAAAGCGTTTACTTATGCAATAAATCTTTGGGACAGCCTTCAAAATTACCTCTATAACGGCGAACTGCTCATCGACAACAACCTGGTAGAAAACACCATCAGGCTAAACGCACTCGGAAGAAAGAACTACCTCTTTGCCAGTTCGCATCAAGGTGCCAGTCGATCTGCCATGTTCTACACCTTTACAGGCACATGCAAACTAAACGGCGTAGAGCCTATGGCCTGGCTCACAGAAGTACTCGGTCGTATCGCAGACCACAAAGTCAACAAACTCTATGAGCTCTTCCCGCAAAACCTTCAGCTCCCATCAAAAGACACATACGCATATCAAGGGGAAAAATCAGGGCGTAGTTAGTCGGGGGCTTACTCTATACGTCCAATCTGCACTCTGGGCATTTTTGCCTCAAAGGCAAGCTGGTTTTGAGAAATTCCCTGCCGTTTACGCTCTTCTCTAATGCGCTTTCCTATTGTTTTGATGAGCCTTTGTTCAGCATGCAGATTCACAGAGCTAAAGTGATGCTGTGGGAAAAAACATTAGTCCCATATTTGGGGCATATTATTTTTTATCCTAACTTTCAATCAATTATGAAAGCGTTTGCCCTTATTGCTATAATGTTTATTTCGATGTTTCAGGGATTTTCGCAAAACCTTGTGCCCAATCCAAGCTTTGAAGAGTACACAGAATGCCCTTTCAGCACCGCAGGCATTTATGGAGACGGGGTTAATGTTGTGGGCTGGCATTCCTGGGGGTGGTCACCTGATTATTTTCATCCTTGCAGCGATGATATAGAAGGATTTGCAGGAGTTCCTTCAAATGCATTTGGATATCAATTTCCAATATCGGGAGCAGCCTATGCTGGATTAGCTACGTATGAGGATTTTACACCTCAGGCTCGTGAGTATATAGCCATTGAATTATCAGAGCCGCTTACCATCGGCCAGAGCTATTATGTCTTTTTTCATGCATCGTTATACGATGGTGGAATGGAGGCATGGGCTTGGTGCGCCACAAATCACATAGGCTTGCGTTTTTTTAAAGACCCTGAATACCATTATCAACCTTCAAGCGACTGGCTGATGCCGGATAATTTCGCGCATATCGACTATTCGGAAATTCTGTCCGACACCACCTATTGGACAAAAATTGAGGGTTGGGTAACAGCCGACCAGGAATACAACTGGCTCGCCATCGGAAACTTCTTTGATGATGACAACACAGACATTCTCATTTTAAATGAATCCGAAGTGTCCTGTTGGGGATATTACTACATCGAAAATGTATGTATATCTCCAACTCCCTCAGGCTGCGATTACCTGCTGAGTGCTTCACCGTCAGGTATGGAAAAGGGGTATGCCGTATATCCCAATCCTGCTAAAGATTACGTGAATATAGACCTTAAAAATAAAAGCATTCCGATAGAATCGGCTGCGATCTATGATATGACAGGCCGCCTTGTGACAGAGGTGACCAATGTTGATTCGCCTTCATTACGCATCGATACAGGCTACCTTGCAAGCGGGGTTTACGTGCTTCGAATTAAAGCAAATTCAACAATCACTAATCATAAAATCTACAGGCAATGAAAAACTTCACCCACATTGGTTTGGCCATATTATTATTAGCTTTTACCCAACATTTGGCAGGACAGTCAACAAGCGGTAATAATAATCCGGGAACAGGCAAATTTATAGGCTACAATGCTGCCGGCCAGAACCTCGAGTTCCGCACCAACAACACCACGTATATGCAACTGATGCAAAACGGCATCAATACCGTAGACGGCTATACTTACAATCACGACGGTTTTTTGCTGTTGAGTAGTGATCCTACCGCGTTTAACCACAAGCCCTTTTCATTGCTTCACCTTTACGGCGAAGGCAACACTTGGGGGCCACAGCCCTGGGGGTACCGAGATTGGATGAAGGCTGGAATTACTTTTACCCATAATCGGGATTTTATGTACGTTGGCCCGAAGGCCAATAATGAAAGCCTGACCGATGCCGTAATAGCATGGGGCGATAATAAATCACCGGAGAGCGGCCCCGATGTATTACGGTTTATATTCTCGGCAGGAGTTGCCAACGGCACCACCACCATTAGCTCTGATGTTTTTGACGCTTCTGACTACGACGGCGTAGAATTAGGACGTATGATCGGTAATGGCCACGTAGGTTTTGGCAGTTACTGGAATAACACCTTTCAACCTCACCGCACCTTAGATGTTATCAAGCAAAGAAATGACCCGCAGTTTCGAATTACACGAATACGCAGTACAAACGTTAATACCGGAACCAATGCCGATTTCCAAGTGTCAAATCATGGCAACCTGCACATAGTGCCTCGGACAAATGGATCTCTACGTGCGCTTGCCGTCGGTTTTTTTGATGATCCCTCCAACGCAACCGACCCCATGGTGGGTACTGCATTGGATGTGGGCAAAGGTTACACCCGAATTCGAAACCTGCCCGACGAACCACCTAAAACATTAGTCATCGGATACCAAGTTGATGAGGTTAATTCGGGAGAAGCAGATAATTTTCTGGGTAGGTTGGACTTTCCTAATAGCGAAACAATGTTTTTAAATGGACAAGGAGAATGGTCTGAAATTGAAAATGGAACTTCAGATTGCGATTGGGAAGTAATCGAGAATGTGCCGGGTATTGATGATGTTGTTACTGGCGTTGGAAATGATTGCTACCCAGGTGGACATGTTGGAATTGGCGTAGCAACCCCTCAGGCCAAACTTGATGTATTTCATGGAGATAATCAAGGAAATCCAAAAGAATTTGGAGCGCGGGTTATATGGACGGAATCGCCAAGTGATAATGTTTTTGGTGTAGTCACGGGCACATATTCAGCAGTTAAACGATACCCTAATTTTCCCGAGGCCCGCGGAGTAAGAGGAGAGGTTTATAATGCTCGAATAAATTATGCCGGAGATTTTAGAGCCTATGCTGCAGAATCAGGCACAACACTCCAAAATTTTGGCGTGCAAGGGTGGGCAATTTCTCAACCTAACTCTTTTGTTGAACATTCTATAGGGGGGGCATTTTTTGCTTTGGCAGGAAATAGCAATATCAGTCCGAACCAACAAGTTTTCGCTGTGCTTGGCAGAGCCGGAGGTGGAACCCACGCATACGGTGTTCATGGTTCAGCGGGTGGCGCTTCGGTAGAAAACTGGGCAGGTTTCTTTGTTGGAGCTACTCATTGCACAGCAGGAGTTTGGACGAGTTCTGACGAGACACTAAAACAAAACATTGAACCCATAGAAGGGGCATTAGAAGTAATACAGCAGATTGAACCCAAAAGCTATTCTTTTTTAACAGAAGAATATAGTCAATTGAACTTGCCCGAGGGAGAACAACAGGGTGTTATTGCTCAAGAACTGGCAGAGGTATTGCCTCAATTGGTAAAACAGACCACCGCACCGGCAATGTTCGACACTTTGGGAAATGAAATTTCTGCCGCAATTGAATTTCAGTCGGTCAATTACACAGGGTTAATTCCCTATCTCATTTCAGCAGTCAAAGAGCAACAATCCATCATTGAATCACAAAACGAAGCAATGGCGCAGATCATGGAGCAATTGAATGAACTTCAACAACAAATCAACCATTGTTGTAATACCGACAGAACGGCACCAAGCTTCCATCCTAATGAAGAAACTCCAGGTGTAATAGAAAAGGCAGTGAATGAGTTACATCAAAACACGCCAAACCCCTTTAGGAGCCAAACCACCATTAGTTATACCCTTGAGCAACAAGGCAAAGTGGTATTGAAAGTATTTGATAAAACGGGAAAACCCATAACAACCATCGTAGAAGCCGAACAAGCAGTGGGTACCTACCGTTATGAGTGGAATGCATCCGGCCTACCAGCGGGGTTGTATCATTACGCCCTATACGTAAACGGAGAGCTACTCGTGAAAAAAGCCATTAAACTGGCAGATTGATTGGATTCGTCCCAACCATTTTAACCCCCAAAAATTCACTTTGAGGGTTTTTTACTGCCCCTCAATCGCCGCCACACCCGGCAGCACTTTTCCCTCCAGAAATTCGAGCATTGCACCTCCGCCGGTGCTTACATAACTTACCCGGTCCGACAGTTTAAACCGGTTAATGGCCGCAACAGAATCGCCACCGCCAATGAGCGAAAAAGCACCTTTATCCGTAGCGTCGGCAATGGTTTCAGCAATCTTTTTGGTTCCGTTCGAAAAATGGTCCATTTCAAAAACCCCCATCGGCCCGTTCCACAATATACTCGCACTGCCCAGAATAGCCGCCCGGTATTTTTTAACGGTTTTTTCGCCAATGTCGAGCCCCATCCAACCCGGAGGAATATCGTCGCATGGGCTTGTGTCGCGGTTGGCCTCGTTTTTAAATTCATCGGCAATCACCGCATCATCGGGCAACAGAACAGTTACGTTTTGCGCTTTGGCCTCTTCCAGCACCTGCACCGCCTGCTCCAGCTTGTCGTCTTCTACCAACGAATCGCCAATTTCGCCGCCCAATGCTTTGATAAAGGTGTACGACATTCCACCGCCAATAATTAGTTGATCAACTTTGGGAAGCAGCGTCAGCATCACTCCAATTTTTGAGGATACCTTGGCGCCACCAATCACCGCTGTGACCGGAGGCTTTGGATTGGCCACAAAATGCTTCAAGTTTTTGAGCTCCTTCTCCATCAGCAAACCAAAACATTTTTCCTCCATCCATTCGGCAATCACCGCAGTGGAGGCGTGTGCCCGGTGAGCGGTTCCAAAAGCATCGTTCACATAAATATCGCCGTGTTGGGCCAGTTGCTGCGCAAAACTTTTATCACCGGAGGTTTCTCCCTCGTAAAACCGAAGATTTTCGAGCAATAGAATTTCTCCGGGTTTCAACGCTTTGGATTTCTTAAACGCGTCATCACCGATACAATCGTTGGCAAATTGCACTTCCCTGTTCAACAGCTCAGCTAGTGTGTCAACAAGATGCTTCATGGAGAATTTATCTTCCGGCCCGTCTTTGGGCCGCCCCAGGTGCGACATAAAAACTATCGATCCGCCGGCCTCAAGAATTTTCTTTGCCGAAGGAATGGCCGCCCGCATTCGGGTGTCGTCGGTCACTTCAAAAGCATCGTTTAGCGGAACGTTAAAGTCTACCCTGATCAGTGCGCGTTTTCCTTTAAAATCGTAGTCGTTTATCCTCATATCCACCGTATATTTGAAGGCAAAAGTAGAATATATTTCACGAATCTCCCTTGTGTATAGGGGCGTCCATGATCACTTCATTCAATAACATCACCGGCCAGTCGGCGGTTCAGGATTTTCTGGTAAAGGCAGTAAAAAATAATCACGTAGGACATGCGCTGCATTTTTTGGGTCCCGAAGGCAGCGGAAACCTGTCGCTTGCAATGGCTTTTGCCACCTATGTGATGTGCGAGCAGCGCGGCGAAAATGATGCCTGTGGTGCGTGTCCGTCGTGTATCAAAATGGCGGGCATTCAGCACCCCGATGTGCACTATGTGTTTCCAGTGGTGGACCCAAGTAAAAATATTTCGGTAGATCGTTTTATGGCCGACTGGAGAGCCTGCCTGCTCGAAAACCCGCTATTAACCTACAGCGACTGGATGCAGACCATCGCCGATGAGAATAAGATGGGGATTATTTCAGCGAAGATCGCGGCAGAACTTCAGCAAAAAATAAGCATCAAGGCCTTTGAGGGCGGCTATCGCATTGCCATCATTTGGATGCCGGAGTTGATGAATCTTTCGGCAGCAAATAAATTATTAAAGACGCTCGAAGAACCGCCAAAGAAAACCTTGCTGCTGTTGGTCGGAAATAGTGCCAATCAGATGCTGCCCACCATTTTGTCGCGCGTGCAAACGGTTCGGGTATCGAAGCTGAAAAGAGAAGATATTGAACAAACGTTGACAACAAGGCATCAGGTATCGCCCGATAAAGCTGCTTCGATGGCATTACTCAGCGACGGCAATCTGAATTTGGCATTAAAGCTGGTGCGCGAAGGAGATGACGATATGGCTTTTTTTGAATTGTTTCGCGACTGGTTTCGGGCATGTTATCAGAAATCGGATGGACTTAAGCGCGTGGAGTTGCTCGATCGATTTGCGGCCTTGAAACGCGAAGGACAGAAAGCCTTTTTGATCTATTCACTACAAATGGTGCGACAAGTTTCGCTGGCAGCTACCGGCACCAACGAACTGATGCTGGTGGATAAGGAAGCCCAAAAGCTGGCAGCGGATTTGAGCAACGTGCTGGGCTATGATCAGCAGTTTAAAATCATGAAAGCGATTAACAGCGCAGCTTATCACATTGAACGAAATGCCTCAGCCAAAATACTTTTCATGGACCTTTCGGTCAAAATCAAGAACCTGTTTCATTATTGATAATTTTGTGAAACAAAAAGGTAAACAAGAATATGGGATGTAGTAGCTGTTCGAAAGGTGGAGGTTTGCCCGCAGGATGTAAGAATAACGGCTCGTGTGGAACCTATGGATGTAACAATCTGGAGGTTTTCGACTGGCTGGCAGATGTGTCTGTTCCGGAGGGGTTTAACCCATGCAATATTGTTGAAGTTCGTTTTAAAGGTCCGCGAAAGGACTTTTTCAAAAATGATACCCGTCAGCGATTGATGGTGGGTGATGTAGTAGCTGTTGATGGTGCGCCGGGTTTTGATATCGGAGTGGTTTCGGCTGAGGGAGAATTGGTTCGGCTTCAAATGAAGAAAAAAGGCGTTGAGGAGCACGACCGCGACATCAAAAAGGTGATGCGAAAAGCCGGGTCGGATGATATCGCCATCTGGCGCAACGCCCGCTCACTCGAGGACGAAACCATGTTCAGGACGAGAAAAATTGCCGCGGCGCTAAACCTCAATATGAAAATAAGCGACGTGGAGTATCAGGGCGATATGAGCAAAGCCACTTTTTACTATACGGCCGATGGACGGGTGGATTTCAGACAACTGATCCGCGATTTGGCCGACACGTTTAAAGTGCGCGTTGAAATGCGCCAGATCGGCGCGCGACAGGAGGCGAGCCGTGTTGGTGGAATTGGGTCGTGCGGTCGTGAACTGTGCTGTATTACCTGGCTCACCGATTTTCGCTCGGTTTCTACCGCTGCCGCCCGATACCAGCAGCTATCCATCAATCCGCAGAAACTGGCCGGCCAGTGTGGAAAGCTGAAATGTTGCCTGAACTACGAGCTGGATAGTTACTTAGAAGCGCTGAAGGGGTTTCCCGATTTTAATACCCGCATTAAGACCAAAAAAGCAACGGCCTTTTGTATTAAATCAGATATATTCGAGAAAAAAATGTGGTTTATCTATCAGGGTGAAGAAGGGGGCACACCAGTGTGTCTCCGCGTGGAGCAGGTCAATGAACTGGTGGAACAGAACAAACAAGGCATCTTTCCGCAAGACCTCAGACAATACGAAGAAATTGTTGTTGTAGAAAGCACTCCCGACTACGATAATGTGGTGGGACAAGACAGTCTGCATAGATTCGATAATAAGCTGGGCGGAAACAAAAACAAAAAGCGCAAAAAAAATCCAAAAGGCCGTTCTGGGGGTCCGCGAAAGCAATCAGGAAACCGTGGTGCTGATAATCGCAAAAAACCATGAAGCGCTTAATCCTGCTGCTGTTGCCTGGCTGGATGTTGTTTGCTGCGTGTGAAACACCGCCTACACACGTGTTTGTGGCAGAAATACCGGGTGGTGATTGGCCTCGTGGAGAGCGGTTTTCAGGTGAGTTTGAAGTGACGGATACCCTTTCCCCACAACACTTTTTCGTCACCCTTCGCAACACCGAGGATTACCAGTACAGCAACCTGTATTTGTTTGTTCATACCTATTTCCCCAATAACCGCAAATCGAAGGATACCATTGAGTGCATTCTCACCGACCATTCCGGCAGGTGGCTCGGTTCGGGAAACGGTTTTATTGTGGACAACAAGATAATCTCCAACAAAGTGCTGTACCAGTATCAGAAAAAATTCCCGCTCATGGGCAAATACCGCATCGAGATTGAGCACGCCATGCGCGAGGATACCCTTCAGCACATCATTGATGTAGGCGTGCGAATTGAGCCTGCTGGAGGATAAATAGACATAGAAGTTTTGCTGTATAAATCGTTAGGGTGTGGTATCGGATATACAATTCAACAGGAAAATCCGTTCTTGTTCGGGCTATAGGATATGGCGCACCATATCAGTAATTATTTCGACGCACTTTGTAACATTAATAATAGTTTTGCCTTTAATTTGCTCGTGCCGCCGAGACACAAAATGGGGGTTATCTTATACATCAGTTGATTGATAGTATGGCCGAAAAATCAAAAAAATCTTCAACCGAAAAAAAGCGCAGTTACCTCAAATTGGTGTTGTTGCTCTGGGCCGTGATCCTATCGCCGTTTATTGGCCTGGGAGTTATGTTGTGGCTCGCTTCAATTAGTGATCTGCCATCGTTTGATGAGCTCGAGAACCCCAAAACCGACCTGGCAACCGAAATCATGTCATCCGACGGAGAAGTGCTGGGTAAGTACTTTCACGAAAACAGGGTCAACGTAAAGTACGAAGAGCTTTCGCCCAATCTGGTCAATGCATTGGTATCTACCGAAGATGAACGCTTCTGGAAGCATGCCGGAATTGATATTCGCTCAACGGCTCGCGCGGTAATTTTTATGGGAAAAAAGGGGGGTGCAAGTACCATTACCCAGCAGCTCGCAAAAATGCTTTTCCACAACCGGGCATCCAATCCGGTGGAACGCGTGTTTCAGAAATTTCAAGAATGGATTATCGCCGTCCGACTCGAAAGACAATACACCAAAGAGGAGATCATAACGATGTACCTCAATAAATTCGACTGGGTAAATAACGCAGTAGGGATTAAATCGGCTGCCAACGTTTATTTTAACCAATCGCCCGATTCGTTGAAAGTTCAGGAAGCCGCTATGCTGGTGGGCATGTGTAAAAACCCTTCGCTTTTCAATCCACTTCGCCGCCCAGAGATGACTGCCGACCGACGCGCGGTGGTGCTTGGTCAGATGTTGCGAAACGGACATATCACTTCGGCAGACTATGATTCGCTGCGCGTGCTACCACTGCAACTGAACTATCAGCAGGTCGATCACGCCCAAGGATTGGCGCCGTATTTTCGTGAAATTCTACGCGCTGACCTCTCTGCCATGTTCAGTGAGAAAAACGCCGCCGGAAACTACGTTTATCAAAAGCCAGACGGCAAACCCTACAATATTTACCGCGATGGATTGCGCGTTTATACCACCATCGATTCGCGCATGCAACGTTACGCCGAACAAGCGGTAATAGACCATCTCGGACACAACACCAAATTGCAGGATTCATTTTTTAAAGACATCCAACGGTGGAGAAATCCACCATTTTCGAATGACCTGGGTACCGACGAAATCGATCAGATTATGAATGCCGCCATGCGCCGTACGGAGCGTTATCGTTTCATAACGGGCAGGGAATGCGGAGAATGTCACCGAAGGGTAAATATCGAGAAGGAAACAACGCCCAATGGAGTGTACTTTGTTTGTGGGGCCGATGATTGCGGAAACTCGTGGAGAGCGATTCCCGAAGACTCGGTCGCGGTTGTTTTTAACACGCCTGTCCCGATGCAGGTTTTTACCTGGCACGGAGAGGTCGATACCTTGATGTCGCCCATGGACAGCATACGCTATTACAAAAGCTTTTTGCAGACGGGAATGGTGTCGATCGAGCCATCTACCGGATTTGTTAAAGCCTGGGTAGGGGGCACAAACTTCAAGCACTTTATGTACGACCACGTACGTACGGGCAAGCGGCAGGTGGGGTCAACCTTTAAACCTTTCGTTTATGCCACAGCCATTCGCGAAGGTTACTCTCCGTGCCATGAGGTGGTAAAGGCACCCACCACTTTTCACAAAGGTACTTTTGGGCTGATTCAGGACTGGACACCGCAGGATCCCGACCGGGAATACGGTTATTTGGTGTCGCTCAAATGGGGATTGGCCAATTCGGTAAATACCGTTACGGCATGGATAATAAAGCAATTCGGACCGCAGGCCGTGATTAAGCTGGCCCGCGATCTGGGCGTGGAAAGCCATTTAGAGGCCGTGCCTTCTCTGGCGCTCGGGGTTGCCGATATGAATGTGCTAGAAATTACCTCTGCCAATGCCACATTTGCTAATAAAGGCGTACATATTAAACCCATTATCGTTACTCGGATCGAGGATATGAACGGCAACGCTATTTACGATGTGGTGCCTGAAACCAACGAAGCCATGGACGAGCAAACGGCATACGTCATGCTCGATTTGATGAAGGGAACCATCGATGGCGTTTACAACGAAACCAGGGGACGAACTACCGGCACCGCGATGCGACTGCGGATGGATTTGCCGAGCCGCGATTATGATGGCATCAGAGGGATACCGGCGGCCTGCAAAACCGGAACCACCCAAAATCAAAGCGATGGATGGTTTATTGGCATTACCCCTGAGTTGGTTACCGGTATTTGGGTGGGTGCCGAAGACCGTGCGGTGCGATTTCGTACACTGGCAATGGGTCAGGGAACCAATATGGCGCTGCCCATCTGGGGATATTATATGCATTCTCTAATCGACGATCCGGACATCGAAGTTTCGGGCGAAGATTTTGAAAAACCGGCAGGTGATCTCACCGTAGAACTCGACTGCGATGCATACAAACGCCAAAACCGCGGAATCTTTGAGCAAAGTGCTCCCAATTGGTGATGTGCTGTCATTTGGTTAATTTGGTCGCAAAATGATTTCAGATGAATAAAGTTTTTGAAAATGCCGCTGCGGCAATCCAGGGAATGCAGGATAATATGACCGTTATGTTTGGAGGATTCGGCTTGTGCGGTATCCCTGAAAATTGCATCGCTGAGCTGGTTGAAAAGGAAATCACCGGCCTGACATGTATTTCAAACAACGCGGGAGTAGATGATTTTGGTCTGGGTCTGCTTTTGAAAAAGCGGCAAATCAAAAAAATGATTTCTTCCTACGTTGGTGAAAACGAAGAGTTTGAGCGGCAAATGCTGAGCGGTGAACTCGAAGTAGACCTGATTCCTCAAGGTTCACTGGCAGAGCGTTGCCGCGCAGGTGGAGCAGGAATTCCCGCGTTTTACACGCCAGCAGGCTACGGAACGGAAATAGCCGAGGGCAAAGATGTTCGCTATTTCAATGGCAAACCACATATCCTTGAATCGGCCCTCACGGCCGATTTTGCTATTGTTAAAGCCTGGAAGGGTGATAAATTCGGCAACCTGATCTACAAAGGCACCGCCCGTAATTTTAACCCAATGATGGCCATGGCCGGAAAAATTACGATTGCCGAAGTTGAAGAATTGGTAGAGCCCGGTGAGTTGGACCCGAATTTTATTCACACGCCTGGAATTTTTGTTCAGCGCATTTTCCAAGGAAGCAATTATGAAAAACGAATCGAGCAACGCACGGTCCGGCCACGTGAATAAGGCAATGGTATATTTGGGGAATTCTGTTGCTTACACAGCAAAGAAGTTATCGGAGGCGGTAAATGATTAAAAATGACGCATTATGGCACTTGACAAACACGGAATAGCAAAGCGAATAGCACAGGAACTCGAGGATGGCTGGTATGTGAACCTCGGAATCGGGATTCCCACGCTGGTGGCAAATTACGTTCCCGATGCAGTTAGCGTTGAGTTTCAGTCGGAAAATGGAATTCTCGGTATGGGCAAATTTCCCTATGACGGCGAAGAGGAAGCTGATTTAATCAACGCCGGAAAGCAAACCGTAACGCTATTGCCCGGTGCGAGCCTTTTTGATTCGGCTACCAGCTTTGCAATGATTCGGGGCAAACACGTGCAACTGACCGTGCTCGGAGCCATGGAAGTGGCGGATAACGGAGACATTGCCAACTGGAAAATTCCCGGAAAAATGGTGAAAGGGATGGGCGGGGCGATGGATCTGGTGGCTTCCGCCGAGAACATCATTGTCGCCATGATGCACACCAACCGTGCCGGTGAATCAAAGCTGCTTCGCCAGTGCACGCTGCCGCTTACTGGAGTAGGGTGTGTTAAGAAAATAATTACCGATCTAGCGGTGCTGGAAGTCACCCCAGACCGCGGATTTCGCCTGGTGGAACGTGCGCCGGGTGTAAGTGTTGAACAGATCAAGGCTGCTACCGACGGGCGGTTGGTAATTGAAGGGGATATTCCGGAAATGGATATCTGAACCCCGGCTATAGCTTCATCCAACGCAACCTTTCCAACCTAACACCATCTTCCAAGTCGATGAAATAAACCCCGGCCGACAGCATTCCTGTGTCGATAATGGTGGTGTGAACGCCCAGTAATCCCTGCTTAACTATTCTTCCATATTGATCGCGCAGCACATACCGGCTGCCTGGCTCAAAGCCCACATGCCGTACACCCAACTGACGGGTGGTCGGAACAGGGTAGATATCCACCTGCGGTTCAATGGTTCGCAGCGGACCATAGTGTGTGTTTTCGTCACAAAATTCCGCAATGAAATCATCGAGATAGGCAAACCGGCTTTCTATCCAGTGCAAGGTGTAATCTAAAATATCGGCATCATAACTATATCCCGGCCATGCTTTTTGTTCACGCTCATACACACCGTTGTTTATCAGCAATTCGTGCTGCTGGAGAATTCTGTCGGTTAGGGTTTCTGGGGTAATCAATGAATCGCGCAGTTCACTCCACCGCGTTTTCAGCTTAAGTCCGAAACCCGTTGTCGATCAGTTCACCACCAGTCGGTCAAACAAGCCGTTGCTGAGCAGGTCGGTACGGATGCCCAGAAAATCGCTTTTCCAATCAATACCGAGAATGCCGTCCAGATCCCAGGGAACAAAAAAGAATGGGGTCTCGGCACTGTAGCGAGCCACAAACAGGTTTTTGCCGGTGTTGTCTTGAGCATATAGCAAATTGAGAAATAGAAAATAATCTACCGCATTGTCCAGATCGAAATAACTGTTTATTTGCTGACTGAACACCGAATCAGATGTTTGTAATATCACCGAAATCAGCTCGTAAAGCCCACTCCAGTCGGTTGTCATTTCGCGCAGTGGGTACTTTTTTTCAAATCCATCCCAAGTGCGGGAGTTGTTGTTGTAAAAGGCCAGGAAATCGAAGGTCACGGTGCCCGCAGCATAATCGCTTCCTTTATAGAGCTCACCTTCCATATCATGGCCCTGACTGTATTTTTTCAATTGAAGCTGCTTGCGATCCACCCTTTCTGTGAGCAGATAAACGCCGCGATATTTGTCGTTCAAAATTAATTCTACGTAGCGCGCACGGGTGCCTGGCAGCGCTGTTGGTTCCTCTTGCTGATACTTTAAAGTGTGCATATCTTCCCAGAGCCGGTGTCCAACAGCATTTCTCAACCTTAGTGGTTCGTTGAACATGGGTAGTAACAGCCAGTCATCGTCATTGCGCAGGTCAAGCAGCTTTACGTTGCGGTTAACCATCGTGTCGTTTGCCAGCGATACAAACTCCATCCGATACGATTTTTTTGGCAGAAATTGCGAGTATCCGCCGCGGATGTTAATACCCAAGTCAGCGTGTATGGTAACACCGTCAGAAGAGGTAATGGATGCCGTGGCGAGTCTGCGTTCAAAATTTACCGGCATGCCATCCATCTCAATCGATACAACGGGGAGTGAAGTGAAATACAATTGATACACACTCTCGTCAGCCTCAATGGCGTAACTGGTGCCGGTTTCGAGTTGATTGACCGTTGATAAAAAATCGTAAGAATGGCCGTTGAGCTCGATGGAGGTTATTCCAAACGGATAGAGGTAGTTCAGCAATTCAATGTCTTGATTGCTCACCACCATTTTCAGTTCGTGATCAATATACACGTGATCTGCACCGAGTTGAAGCTGCTGAGCGGAAATGCTCAAGCAGGAAAATAGGCTAAGAATCAGCAGTGCTTTTTGGATGCGACTTTTCGTCATTGATTAAGGGCACAGCAATACCTGCTTTGCGTTGAGGTTGATTACGAGTTCTTGATAACGGCGCGAATGTAGTAAATCTCGCTAAAAGGTGCCTGATTTTGTGAGAGATGTTCCGGGAATAGCGTCAATTAGCCGCTGGGTGTAGGGCGATTTGGGGTGACGATAAATCTCATCTGCAATGCCCATTTCCTCAATCTTACCACCGTTCATCACCACCATCCGATCGCTCATAAATTTCACCACCGACAAATCGTGAGAAATAAAGATGTAGGTGAAATTGAATTCCTTTTTCAGGTCGTTGAGTAGGTTGAGCACCTGAGCCTGCACCGAAACATCGAGCGCCGACACCGATTCGTCACAAATAATAAACTCCGGATTAAGTGTGAGCGTGCGGGCAATGACAATCCGCTGGCGCTGGCCACCCGAAAATTCGTGCGGGTATCTTCTGAAATGATCGGGGTGCAGGTTTACTTTTTCTAACAACTCCATCACCTTATCTTTTCGCTGCCGATAACTGTCGAGAATGCCGTGAACTTTCATTGGTTCCATCAGGGCATCGCCCACGGTGAGCCGCGGATTGAGTGATGAATACGGGTCCTGAAAAATGATTTGCAGGTGTTTCCGCATGGGGCGCATCTCACCAGCCGTAAAGTCGGTGATGTTGCGATTTCGGTACCAAATTTCGCCCGAAGTGGGTTTGGTGAGTTTTAAAATTGTGCGGCCGAGGGTGGTTTTGCCACAGCCTGATTCGCCCACGAGTCCCAAGGTTTCTCCGGGAAAAACGTCAAAGGAAACATCGTCCACGGCCTTGATGTGATCCACAGTGCGGTTGAACAGGCCTTTTTTTACCGGAAACCATTTTTGCAGATTGCGCACGCTCAGCAGTGGTTCCTGTTCGTAGAGTTTTTTACGGTGTTGTGCGATTTCTTCGGAAGTGTATTCCAGGTCGTGTTGCACAGCTTTAACCGTAGGTTCGTTGTCAGTAGGTTCCTGGCGATCGAGAAAATCGGCAATTACCGGCAGTTTTTTAAGGCGTTTGTCGAGCGGCGGACGACAAGCCAGCAATCCTTTTGTGTAAGGGTGTTGTGGGTTTTCGAACAGTTGTTGCACGTTGCCTTCTTCCACCACGTTTCCGCGATACATCACCACCACGCGGTCGGCAATTTCGGCCACTACGCCCAAATCGTGGGTGATGAAAATCACTGACATATTTCGCTTGGTCTGCAGCTCGTTAAGCAGTTCCAGAATGGTTTTTTGCACGGTTACATCAAGTGCAGTGGTTGGTTCATCGGCAATGAGCACCGAGGGCTGACACGACAGTGCCATGGCAATCATCACCCGCTGTTTTTGTCCGCCCGATAGTTGGTGCGGGTAGGCGTCGTACATGGCTTCGGGGCGCGGCAGCAGCACTTCCTTAAACAGCTCAATTGTTTTTTGTCGCGCTTCTTTTTTGGAAACTTTCTGATGAAGCACAATGGCTTCGCTTACTTGCTGGCCGCATTTCATCACTGGATTCAACGACGTCATCGGTTCTTGAAAAATCATTGCGATATCATTGCCGCGATAACTTCGCATTTCGTTTTCCGAAAGGGATAGCAGATCTACGGTTTCGCCTCGGCCCGAATACAGGATAGCACCTGATGTGATTTTTCCCGGAGGATCGGGAATGAGCCGCATGGCTGCCAGGCTCGTTACGCTTTTGCCCGAACCCGATTCTCCCACCACGCCCACGGTTTCACCCGGAAAAAGCGTCAGATTGATGCCATCCACAGCCACCACTTCGGCTTCTTCTGTGCGAAAGGTTACCTGTAGATCCTTGATGTGGAGCAAGGGTAGCTGTTTGTTTTCTGACATTACGGGTTAAATCTGTCGGGTTCAACAAAGTTTAATGACAAAAATGGCCGGTTGTGCTCCCGGCTTACATCGCGAAGAGTGATTTCCAGACGCTGTTGTTGATTGGTGATTTCCCAATACGCATAGCCTGTTTTTTCCGATGGATCGCCATATTTTTCGCGAAGATGACCCACAAAGGCGCCCAAGAGTTTTTCTGTTTTCTTTTCGGTGCCCAGCAAAACATCCACTTGAATTTCCACCAGTCTATTTCGCTTAAAATAATACGAAACGTCGTAATGGGCACTGTCGTTTGCAGCGAGCGGTATCGAATAACCCAGTTCTTCACTCCTTCTTTTAAAAAGAAAATCGCGGTCGTGTTCTACAACTTCCTCCAGCGAATTACCGATTTTATTGCTGCGAAAATGACCGTTGTCGCCAAATATTTTTGCGGTCAGCAGTTCAGGTTGAGAAGGACTTGGGAGTTTGTCTGTTCCACAACCCGATAAGAAAACCATCAGTAAAAGGGAAATGATACAGAAAGCCGGGCGTAGAATCATGGTGAAAACAAGAAAGTGGCTAAAGTTAGAAAAGCGGTGCAAGCCGTCAAACAACAACGATGTTTTTATCATCAATTAGCGGTTCGCCCTTCATTCTGAAAAGGAGTTGGGCAACGGCTACGACATCTTTTTCGCAATAACGCACTATTTTTTCGAGATCTTGATCTTCGTAATATACCCGTGCAACATCGGCACCGCTGATATCGTCTTTTGGCGAAGGAATGCCAAAGACATGTGCGAGCAGGTTTAGCGAAGTGTAGTGCTTATAATCGCCAAATTTCCAGAGTTCCATGGTGTCTAAGTGCTTGATGTCCCACGGTTTTTTGCCAGCAAGGTTCAACATGTTGGGCAGTTTGATTCCGTTGATGAGCATTCGCCGGCACAAAAACGGAATGTCAAATTCTTTGATGTTGTGTCCGCACAAATAATAATTAGACGAGAAACGACTGTTGATGAGGCTGCAAAATGATTCGAGTAGTTCCTGTTCGTTATCAGATGAAAAGGTGGTGATTCGAAGCACACGGTGACTGGTGTGGTGAACATATCCGAGCGAAATGCAAATCACTTTGGCAAATTCGGCATACACCCCCGATCGTTGATAAACGCCGGCAGCATCGGTTTCTTCACGTTGCTGAAAAAAACGGGTTTTTTCATCCCAGAGCTGTTGCATTTCCGGATTCAACTCTTCGAACCGATAGTGAACCGGCACCGTTTCAATATCGATGAAGAGAATGTTGTCGGATGAGATTTGGTAGAGCATAGGTTAGCAGTTGGTTGTCTGAAGAGTTAAAGATGTCGATTTCAATTAAATAATCAAAACCCCCTTTTGGTTGATCAATGGCACCTGCGTTAAGTTTTCTTCTTTGATACTGTCAGGTACAAAGAGGTATTTTTTATCGAACATCACCCCGTCAAGAAAAAAGCTCACCCAATATTGGTTGGTGAGGCCGTGCAACTCGTCGGGAATGAGTTCTACTTTCCGAAAGCTTTCTGCTTCTACAACATCCAAAAAATACCTCAACTGCGAGGTTTTTACTTTTTCTTTTTCTACCAATCCATATCCACTCGAACTGACCAATACGCCTTCAATGGCCACCGGCTTCATGTTGATTAGATAGCTGTGCCACTCCGTTTCATTTTCACTGGTAACTTCCGGAATAATGGCCATGGCAATGTCGCTCACCTCGGGCGGCGTGATGTCGCTCATCATGACAATAAATTATTTGCAATGGCTATGTACTGATAACAATCCGTGGGCAAGCCATTTTGTTTCTCCATGCTGCGGTGGTGTCCGGTGCGCACAATAACCAATTCCAATTCGGGAACCACGATGATATACTGCCCCAACATGCCCTGCGCTTGATAAAACTGGTGACCGTTGAATTGTCCCAACCACCACTGGTAGCCATATTGAAACGCGGTTTCTCCATAACGGTCGGGGATGGCTACCGGTGTTATCGATTCCTGCACAAACTGTTCGGAAACGATATCGCGACCGTTCCATTTACCACCATTTTGATAAAGCATACCCAGCCGCGCAAGATCGCGGGTGATGGCGTAAAAGCAGCACGACGAACGCTCCAATCCGTTGTCCTCAATCGTCCACCACGCATCAGCCTCCGCTCCGATGGGCTGCCATATTTTTTCTGCAAAGTAGTGTGCCAGTTTTTGACCGCTTGCGGCTTCTACAATCAAGGCCAGCAGCACTGTGTTTCCCCCGGCGTAGAACCATTTTTCTCCTGGCTCGTCTATTGCGTCAAAGGCCAAAGTATTTGCCCTGAGTTGATCGCCGTAATACACCTTGGCCTGATAGCCAAACGGGTTTTTGTAGTCTTCGTCAAATCCCATTCCAGAGCTCATCTGAAGCAGGTGCCGAATGGTTATCTTATCGTATCCTTTTTCTGCCAGCTCAGCAATGTATGTAGATGCCGGCTCATCTAGTCCATTGATTTTCCCCTCGCGCAACAACACCCCAATGCACATACTCACCATCGATTTGGCCACCGAAAAGGTGTTGGGCAAAAAGGCCGGAACGTAATCCTGAAAATAATGTTCGGCCAGAATAGAATCGCGGTAAACAACCAGAAACGTTGCTGTTTGTGTGGAATCGAGCCACCGAAGCGCTTGTTTTGACAGTTGCTTTTTTTCGCTGTGCATCGGTAGGGTCTTTGTGTGCTCTGCCGATGCAATCCGCCGGTGAGAAAAAAGATTGAAATCGTCAATCGAAGGTCCGCTTTGTCCAACGAGGTAGGTGTTTTTCACCGCCTGAATGATGTGCTGGTTTCCGGATAGATATAGAGCGGTTACTCCCAAGCCAATGATGACCAACAATACAATGAGCAATTTTTTCACCATAGCCGTTTTAAGGTTCAGATTCCCACTCCCAACCAAAGATATCGGAAAGATGATTCATCAACACTTTTTTCACCGCAGCGATATCTTGTTTCTCATCGAGCTCTTTTTCCATGCTCGTCACCGCTTTGTCATCAATGCCACACGGAATAATATGCCCGAAGTAACTGAGGTTGGTGTTGACATTAAACGCAAAACCGTGCATGGTAACCCAGCGACTGCATTTTACTCCCATCGCGCAGATTTTTCTCGCGCGAATGGGATTGTCGGGGTCAAGCCATACGCCAGTATAACCTTCGAGCCGGTAGGCTGAAATGCCATAATCACTCAGTGTTCGGATTACCGCTTCTTCCAACGAGCGCAAATAGCGGTGCATGTCGGTAAAAAACAGATCGAGATCCAGAATGGGATAGCCCACAATTTGACCCGGCCCGTGATACGTGATGTCTCCACCACGGTTAATCGGATAGTAGCTTGCGCCGTGGGTTTTAAGTTCTTCCTCGCTCAACAGCAAATGCTGCATTTTTCCACTTTTCCCCAACGTGTACACGTGTGGGTGCTCACAGAAAATAAGGTGGCTTTTTGTTCCGACGGCAGCCGTGGGATTCGTTCTGTTGTAGATCTTTTGATCGACAGTTCGCTTAAAAATCTCCTCCTGATAATCCCATGCTGCTTTATAGTCGATTTCGCCGAGATCTTCAAATATGACGCGTGGTTTCAATGCTTGGCCAATTCACTTTTTAAGTGGGAAATGACATCTACTTCAACCGGATCAACTCCACGGTTTTCAGAAATGTAAAGCGACATCCAGTCACCCACAGCAATTAAATAATACATGCGCTCAAGTTGGTTGCTGCCAACGGCCTGAACTTCTTCTACTACATTGGTTTTTTCTGAAATCAGGTCGCGGTTTAGGTCCATCCGAAGTGCACTGCGCGGGTGGTCATCACTGCTGCGGAGCATGATTACCGCCAATCGGTTGTCGCCACCAGCCCAGCCCACCAATTCGTTGTGGTTCATTTCCGGAACGATGTGGTGCCAACACAGGCTTTTGCCGTTTTCGTTGATTTGTTGGCGCCATCTTACCGCAACAGCCCCCAACCCTTCGGCGGCATACAAAACCGGAATGCGGCCATCAATTTTCTTTGCAATTTCTTTTCCAATGCGGCGGCAATCATCTTGCTTGTCGGTTAGGTGATCGGCCATTTTTAAAAACTCATTGGCATTCCACGGGGCAACCTCACAAGCGCCAAGAAACGCAAACAGTGCCACCGAACTGTGACCAAATGCCGCCCTTGGCGGATAACCTTCGGGTAGATGAACAACGGGAAAGGAATCCGCTTCAGCCATTTTCAGTAATTGGCCACCCGAGGTGATTGCCGCCAATTGTGCTCCCTGCTTTTTGGCCTGCGTAGCTGCCGAAATGGTTTCTTCGGTATTTCCAGAATACGAACTAGCGATAACCAGCGTTTGCTCATCAACCCAAGCTGGAACCGAATAGTCTTTGTTGACGACAATCGGCATTTTTGCAGTTGACACCAGTGCTTCGGCAACCATTGACCCGCCGATACCCGAGCCACCCAATCCGGTGATGAGGATTTTATTAAAGGGTTTAAGGTTGGGTTTTCCCAAATTGCGGTGTTCCGTTATACTTTGTTTGATGTCCTCCGGAAATCCGGAGATAAGTTTTTCCATTTCTTTGAACATAGCGTTTTTTTAAGTGGACTAATTTACAAAATTAAGCAGCTCAAGCTTAAGCACGATCGGGTGCAACTCCTATCTTTGCAGCAAATTTACAGTATAATGACCCGACAATTATCAGAACAAGAAAGATTTCGCCGGGATGCCCTCGCCGAGTTAAGAGCACGTGGAATTGATGCCTACCCGGCCGAGCTGGTTGAAGTTGACTCGTACTCTTCCGATTGCAAAGCGAATTACGAAGAGGGAAAAAAAGTGAAAATGGCCGGTCGACTGATGAGCCGTCGCATTATGGGTAAAGCTTCTTTTGCGCAGCTCCGCGACAGCACAGGCGAAATCCAGATTTACATTACGCGCGATGACCTGTGTCCTGAAGAAGATAAATCTGGTTATAACGAAGTGTTCAAGAAACTTCTCGACTACGGAGACTTTGTGGCCATCGAAGGTTATTTGTTTAAAACGCAGGTGGGCGAAACCACTGTGCATGTTGAGCAATTGAGGCTCATCAGCAAGGCCTTAAAGCCCCTGCCAGTAGTGAAGAGCGATGCCGAAGGAAATATACACGATGCCTTTACCGATCCTGAAATGCGATACCGCCAGCGCTATGTTGATTTGATTGTCAATCCTCAGGTTCGAAAAATTTTCCAAACACGCTCAAAGGTTTTTTCACTGATGCGCAACTATTTTGACGATGCCGGATATGTTGAGGTAGAAACGCCGGTGTTGCAACCCATTCCTGGCGGGGCACAGGCGCGTCCTTTTGTTACCCATCACAACGCACTCGATATTCCGCTCTACTTGCGGATTGCCAACGAGCTTTACTTAAAAAGACTGATTGTTGGAGGATATGACGGTGTGTATGAGTTTTCGCGAAACTTCCGCAACGAGGGAATGGACCGAACGCACAACCCAGAATTTACCATCATGGAGATTTATGTAGCCTATAAAGACTACAACTGGATGATGGATTTTACCGAAAAAATGATCGAACATGTGGTGCAGGGTGTACACGGCACGACCAAGGTTAAAATCGGAAATACCGAAATTGATTTTAACCCTCCGTTTCGTCGTCTGCCAATGCTCCAGGCCATTAAAGAATATGCGGGTGTCGATATCAGCGGAATGAACGAAGTGGAAATCCGCTCGGTGTGCAAAAAACTGAATATCGAAGTGGATGACTCCATGGGCAAGGGAAAGATGATTGATGAAATATTTGGTGAGTATTGCGAACCGAAGCTTATTCAGCCCACGTTTATTACCGATTATCCGATTGAGATGTCGCCACTGTGCAAACGCCACCGCACCAATCCCGAACTCACTGAGCGCTTTGAGCTCATTGTTAATAAAACAGAAATCGCCAACGCCTATTCCGAGTTAAACGACCCCATTGATCAACATGAGCGACTGGAGACACAGTTAAAATTACAGGAACGCGGCGACGACGAAGCCATGTTTATCGATCACGACTTTTTGCGTGCACTGGAGTATGGTATGCCCCCAACAGCCGGAATGGGAATTGGTATGGACCGGCTCGTGATGATGATGACCGGACAAACCTCCATTCAGGAAGTGCTGTTTTTTCCCCAAATGCGTCCCGAAAAGTTTGTGCGCGCAGATGCGTCTAATGACTTTAAAATGTTGGGCATTGATGAGCAGTGGATTCCTCACCTGGAAGCGGCCGGTTTCGATTCGGTAGAAAAGCTAAAAAGCACCAAGTCAACAGCCATTCATCAAAAAATGAACGGCTACCGCAAAAAGAATAAATTGGAAATTCCGGCGCTACAACTCCATGAGGTGGAGCGCTGGCTGGCGGATTAATTTCTAGATACGGGCTGCTTTTTTAACGACTCGATCGTTCGCATGTTGGAGTTAAAAGTGTAGGCAGAAATAATGCAGCCAAAGGCGAGCATTAAAATTAGCGGATTGATTTCGCTAAAGGCTCGCCCAAGGAAAATCATACTCGCAATCATGCTGCTGTGAAAGGAAAATTTATTGAATTTCTTAAGCCTTCTCAGCTCCTTCTGAGAAAGCGATTTCAAATCAGGTAATGTCATGGTTTCTTTGTTTCCTGCTTGCTTACGCATCTTTGTCCGATAAGTTTCTGATTCACGAACCGACTCAAAAAAATGCTGTAAAGCAATAAAGTTACAAAATTGAACCGTATTTCAAATCGTCCGAATACCGACTCCTGCCAATATCGCTGCTAATATAGCTGTGTTTCAGCTAAAGGATTGTTGAGTACATTTGTACCAAATTTAAAACAATATGGCAACAGGAATTCTTCACCTACATTCAGCACTTCGATGGTTGGTTCTGGCCCTACTCGTTTATGTGGTTATTGCTTCTTTCATCGGTTGGAAAGAAAAAAGAGATTATACCAAGGGACATAAAAAACTGGTCACCTATACGGTGCTAACGGCCCACATTCAATTGCTATTGGGATTGCTCCTTTATTTCATGAACGGCTGGGCAACTCATTTTTCGGATATGGCCAGAGTGATGAGTCAGTCCATCACCCGGTTTTTTGTGGTGGAACACACCTTGGGCATGCTCATCGCCATTGTGCTGATCACCGTGGCCAGCGCCCGTTCTAAACGTATCGAAAGCAACGAGGGTAAGTACAAAACAGTGGCGATATTTTTTGGTATCGCGCTGCTGCTGATACTTGTTTCCATTCCGTGGCCGTTTAGAGATGCCGGTATGGGGCGCGGCTGGTTTTAATCCGAACGACAGTAAACAAAATCTCACAGGCGGACATTAACATTCTATGGCAGAAAATTTCTCAACAGCTATAGAAGCTGAAAAAGCGGTATTGGTGGGTTTGATTACACCCGCACAAACAGAAGATCAGCTTAAGGAATACCTCGACGAACTGGCTTTTTTAGCTGAAACAGCCGGCGCAATTACAGCGCAGCGGTTTTCACAAAAGCTCGACACACCCAATCCACGATCTTTTGTCGGGTCGGGAAAACTTGCAGAAATCGTGGCCTATGTCGAAGATAACGACATTGACATGGTGATTTTCGATGATGAATTATCACCCTCGCAGTTGCGCAACGTGGAGCGCGAATTAAACCCGGGACTTGAGCCTAAAGTGAAAGTGCTCGATCGAAGCAACCTCATCCTCGATATCTTTGCCAGCAGAGCACGCACGGCTCACGCCAAAACGCAGGTAGAACTAGCGCAGTATCAGTATCTATTGCCGCGACTCACCCGTATGTGGACCCACCTTGAACGGCAGCAGGGAGGTATCGGAATGCGCGGTCCGGGAGAATCGCAAATAGAAACCGACCGCCGGATCATCCTCGATAAAATTGCACTGCTCAAAAAACGACTCGAAAAGATTGATAAACAGATGGCCACCCAGCGTAGCAATCGCGGGCAATTGGTTCGGATTGCATTGGTAGGCTATACCAATGTTGGAAAATCTACGCTGATGAATATTCTCAGCAAGTCGGAGGTTTTTGCTGAAAACAAACTTTTTGCTACCCTCGATACCACGGTGCGAAAGGTGGTACTGCACAACGTGCCTTGCCTGGTAACCGACACCGTTGGATTTATCCGCAAATTACCGCACCAGTTGGTAGAGTCTTTTAAATCGACGCTCGACGAAGTGCGCGAAGCCGATATTTTGGTGCACGTGGTGGATATTTCTCATCCCAATTTCGAAGAGCAAATCGATATTGTTAACCAGACATTGAGCGACATTGGCTGTTTGGAGAAACCCACGTTGATTGTGTTTAACAAGATTGATGCGTTTCGATTTGAAGAGAAAGATGAAGACGATCTGACGCCCAAAACCCGCGACAATTATTCGCTCGACGACCTGAAAAAAACCTGGATGGGCAGTGCGGATAAGCAAAATGCCATTTTTATTTCGGCCGAGCAGAAAACCAATATCGATCAATTGCGCGATCGACTGTATGAGTTGGTAAAAGAAATTCACGCTAAGCGTTTTCCCTTCGACAACTTTTTGTATTAACATCTGATGTCTGCTTTACTTCGTGCTCACCTTGCCCTTTTGGTGGTTAATTTGATCTACGGAGTCAACTACATGGTGGCAAAAGGGCTGATGCCAGACCTCATTCAGCCCAGCGGATTTATTTTTTTGCGGGTGGCCGGAGCTTCCGTCTTGTTTTGGCTACTCATGCTAACGCGTAAGTTTGAAAAAGTAGCACCGAAGGATCTGCTGTTGCTGGCCATTTGCAGTTTTTTTGGCGTTGCCGGAAATCAGCTTATGTTTTTCCATGGGCTCAACCTCACTTCGCCGATCAACGCTTCGATTATTATGACGGCCAACCCCATTCTGGTGCTGGTACTCGCCGCAGTTTTTCTTAAAGAACGCATCTCGGGAATTAGACTGAGCGGTATCATTGCCGGTGCTATCGGAGCGGTGTGGCTAATTGCTTCCAGCGCCGACGGTTCCGCAGTTTCCGGCGATTGGCGGGGAGATATCATGATCCTGGTCAACGCCGCGCTATATGCCGTTTTTCTCGTCATGGTGAAACCGCTCATGAAAAAGTATAACGCTGTGACGGTCAGTAGCTGGGTTTTTCTATTCGGAATTTTCTTTGTGCTTCCTTTTGGCTGGACAGAATTTCGCGAAATCAACTGGCCGGCCTTTAGCACCGGAGATTATATTTCTGTGGTATTTGTTGTTGTTGGTACTACTTTTCTCGCCTATCTCATGAGCATATACGCCATTAGAATTGTCAGCGCCAATGTGGTGAGTAGTTATACCTATTTTCAGCCTGCCATGGCCGCTGTATCCGCGTCGGCTTTTGTATGGCTGGGCTGGGCTGATGTTGATTTTACTGGAGGAATCACCATCTCTAAGGTGTTGAGCAGTTTGCTGATTTTTCTGGGCGTATATCTGGTGAGCAAACCTGGCCTTGACAAAGCCCGTGAGAAAAGTCGCCAACCATAAGAATAGCTGACTTTGTATGGTGCAATTCACCAATGGCAATGGACGTGCACGTTGTGAATTTCCTATTTTTACCCAAATTACAGAGGTATGATCAATTCCATGACAGGTTACGGAAGAGCTTCGGCTGATTTCGGATCGAAAAAGATTGTTGCAGAAATAAAATCACTTAACAGTAAAGGACTCGATGCATCAATCAAAGTCGCATCGCTCTACCGCGAAAAAGAAGCCGAAATTCGGAGCATGATTTCAGAAAAAATCGTCCGTGGAAAAGTAGATCTCACCCTGTTTTACGAATCGGCCGAAGAAGAAAAACGCACCGAAATTAATGTGAGCCTTGGAAAGCAGTATTACGCGCAGCTCAAATCACTGGCCGATGCCATCGGTACCGAGCCGGCAGATTATTTTTCGCTGATTTTGAGGATGCCCGATATCTTCAGTTCAGAAAAGGCCGAGCTCACGGATGAAGAATGGGCCGTCGCTCAACAGGTTCTCGCCGATGCCATTCAACAGCTCGAAGAGTTCAGAAATCAGGAAGGAAGTTATCTCGAAAAAGATTTGCGGCAGCGCATCGATACCATAGAACAACTCAAAAATAAAATTGCAGAACGCGCCGGAGACCGCACTATCCGAGTTCGCGAGAAGCTGGCCGAGGCTCTGAAACAACTCAGCGACCACGAAATGGCCGATGAAAACCGCTACGAACAGGAGTTGATTTATTATCTGGAAAAACTCGACATCACCGAAGAGCTGGTTCGACTTCAAGGACATTGTGTATTCTTTTTGGAAGTGCTTGATGGTGAGCCTGGACAGGGAAAAAAACTCGGTTTTATTTGTCAGGAAATCGGACGCGAAATTAACACCATCGGCAGCAAAGCCAACCATTCAGAGATTCAGCGATACGTGGTAGAAATGAAAGACGAACTGGAAAAAATAAAGGAGCAGATCCTGAATATCATGTAATGGAACAAGGAAAAGCAATTATCGTGTCGGCTCCATCGGGAGCAGGAAAAACAACCATCGTTCATCATCTTTTAGATCAACAATTTGGACTGCAATTCTCGGTGTCTGCATGTAGCAGAGGCAAAAGGGAGAATGAAGTGGATGGAAAGGACTATTACTTTTTGGGAATTGAAGGGTTTAAAAGGAGGATTAACGAAGACGCTTTTGTGGAGTGGGAAGAAGTGTACAAAGACCATTTTTACGGCACGCTCAAAAGTGAAACCGAGCGCATCTGGAAATCAGGAAAGCACATTATTTTTGATGTAGATGTGGTGGGCGGACTGAATCTAAAAAAAGCATTTGGCGATCGGGCTCTTTCTGTTTTTATTCAGCCTCCATCGGTCGATGTATTGGCAGAGCGTTTGCGCAAGCGGCAGTCAGAAACTGAGGAGATGCTGGCTGCACGGGTCAAAAAATCGAAATTGGAACTGGAACATGCGCCACAATTTGATGTGGTGATCATCAATGACGACCTGCAAACAGCGCTGGCCAGCGCAGAGCAAATTGTGGTAAATTTTTTAAAAACATGAAGGTCGGACTCTATTTCGGTACGTTCAATCCCATTCATGTGGGGCATTTAATCATCGCCAACTACATGGTTGATTATAGCGAACTTGAAGAGGTTTGGCTCGTGGTTACACCACAGAATCCGCTCAAAACAAAATCGAGCTTGCTGGCCGATTATCACCGACTGGCCATGGTAGAAATTGCCATTGAAGACAACGATAGACTGCGGGCTTCCAATATCGAGTTTGACCTTCCCAAACCGTCATATACCATTCAAACGCTCGTTTATCTTAAAGAGAAGCACCCCGATAAATCATTCTCATTGATTATGGGTGAAGACAACTTGCGATCATTTTATAAATGGCGCAATTACGAAGAGATATTGCAAAATCATCAGCTTTTTGTTTATCCGAGGGTGGTCACCGAGTCAGAGCTGTTTGAACAACACGGCAATTTTGCCACGGAAATACTAAATCATCCCAATGTAAGGTTGTGCAATGCGCCGGTGATGAAGCTCTCTGCAAGTTTTATCCGAAAAGCCATCCGCGATCAGAAAGATGTGCGCTACCTGCTCACCGATCCCGTCCATAAGTATGTGGATGAAATGAATTTTTATAGAAGGTAGATTTTCGATCTTATTTATAATACGAGTTATCAGGATTTTGTGAAACGGTTTTTGGTTTGGCACAAGCTTTGATTTTTAGCCGGTGTAACCAAAAAAATACGGCCATGACAAACTTGAAAAACACCTACACCGAAGCCCGATCAAAAGCGTTAGAACTCATGCACCAAGGACGAATCAGTGCATACATTGCCCAACTAGCCACGGTTAATGAGTTGCGATTACAGATGATGAATTTGGCCATTCAAAGCAGATGATAATACAACCCAGCTTAATCCAGCTTTTCAAGAAAGACACTGACTTTGATCAGCGTCTTTTTTTATGCCCTATGCCGACGGGCACTTTAAATGGGCAAATTTAGTTTCTTCCGCAGTGCGTATCTTCGCGCTAAACTCTTGTTCACTTGCGGTTTTTTCTGCTCACATTTTTTTTAATTCACTTTTCGGCTGCTGCACAGATTAATGTCAGCAATTATATTTTTCGAAGCAAACAGCACCTTGGCCAAGAGCGATATTCCGAAGCCATCGACCTGCTCAACGATGTGATCCTCGTGCGCCCCGAGATGTATGAGCCCTACTTTTTGCGAGCCATCTCAAAGTATAATCTCGGCGATTACAAAGGTGCCGAAAATGATTTTTCTGAATCGATTTCTATCAAACCTAATTTTCCCGATGCCCTGATGTATCGCGGCATTTGTCGGGAGCGTCTCATGAATTTTACGGCGGCCATCAACGATTTTGACCGCGCGCTGGCCATCGATGCCAATCACGAAGGCGCATTGGTGTCGAAGGGTTTTACCAAAGCACTTCAAGAGGAATACCAATCTGCCATTGAGTTGTGCAGTCGTGTTTTGGTTATCAACAGAAAAAACGAACAAGCCTATTTGTGTCGCGCCTGGAGCAGGTTCAAATTGTATGATTTAACCGGAGCCATTGAAGACTACACGCGGGTTCTTGCGCTCAATCCATTCAACGCCGAAACCTACACACGACGTGCAATGGTGTATGCCTTTGAAGTGAAGTACAGCGAGGCATTGAACGATCTGATGAAATCACTGCAACTGGATTCGCTCAATATGCACACGCTATATCAGCTCGCCGAAGTGTATAAGGAGAGGGGTGAAGAAAATTTGGCGGTTGATGTGTACAGCCGAATGATCAATATCGGTCCAGAATCACCGGTGGCGTATTATGAACGCGGAAAATTATTGGCGGATGCAGGAGAGATTGACCATGCCATTGAAGATTATACGATGGTAGTGGTTTTAACGGGCGGACATCTATATTCCTATTTCAATCGGGGAAGTTTGTACTACCAACAGGGAAAATATTCGGCAGCAGCAGAAGACCTAACACGGGCAATTGCCATTTATCCCGGTTTTGCCGAAGCGTATTTCAACCGTTCGCTGGCCTATTCGCGGCTCGGAATGCACGCTCAGGCCACCACTGATGCAGATCGGGCACGCGAAATTAAATCGGAATTGTATGCTATGGACCAATTACAGCAACAGCAGGAGTTAAAAAAACTTCAGGACATTGGTCAGTTTAGAGGTGGTTTAAGCCGTATGGGCGAAGGTATCGGCAACGTGGAACCCATTGCCGATTTTTTCATTTTGCCCGAGCAATGGGTTCCAGATTCACTGAAAAGCGAAGCCTTGTTTCTGAAATCGCTGACGGGGCAGGTGGAAGCGGAAGAACGTTGGGTGGCCATTAGCCACAAGGGATGGGTCATGCCTGGAGCGGCACAAGAAAGTGCTGCAATGAATAAAGCCATGGGAAACAACCCCGATGACCCGTTGTTATTGGTCCGCCAGGGCATTATTTTTCAATTGATGCAGAATTTTGAACTGGCGCTTGACGTTTACAACGCAGTGCTCCACGACCATCCCGACCATGTTATTGCGCTGCTCAATCGGGCATACGTTCTCAATAAAATGTTGTTGCTGATCGATCACCCGCAATCAACCTCAATGCCGGTGTTTTCTTCGTCTCCGGTGAGTCAGGCCGCAGATAATTTTAACCAAATTGCCGCGGGTTTAATTCACATCACCAAACAGCAACCCGATTTTGTTCCGGCGGTGTATAATTTGGGCAACTTGCATTTTGCATCGGGCAATTACAGCGAAGCCAAAAAATCCTACACGCTTTTAATAGAAACACAACCTCCGCTAAGGCAAGCGCATTTTAATTTGGGACTAACGCTATTTTACCTTAGTGACGAGGAAAACGCATGTGAAGAATTGAGTAGAGCGGGAGAATTGGGTTACCTTCAGGCTTACCCACTGATCAAAAAATTTTGTCAACCATGAGCAAACAGGTGCGAATAGATAAATTTCTGTGGATGGTGCGTTTGTTCAAAACGCGCAGTAAAGCCGCCGAAGCATGTCGCAAAGACCGTATAAAAGTCAATGGCAAAGCCGTGAAACCAGCCTACATTGTGAATATCGGCGACGCGTTTGAGGTGAAGTTTACCCCCATTTGGCGCAGCTATAAAGCACTTGGTTTTCCCAAAAGCAGGGTGGGTGCCGTACTGCTAGATGACTATCTCGAAGAGTATACCGCCACGGATGAACTCGACAAACTGAAAGAATATCAGGAAAATCAACGTGCGCAAATGATGCATACCCCTTCACGCGGCAGACCAACAAAAAAGGATCGCCGTGAAATTGATAAACTGAAAGGAAATCAAAACGATTAGCTCAGGAGTTGGCCATCGCAGTGAAAGGCGTTTTTACTTTACTGAGGATTTGGTGAAAGTGGTTAGTGAGCACCTCAAGTCCCGGAAAATAGGTGGTGTTGTTGGTGACGATGATGTCGGCAGAATCACGGTAGGGGCGCAGAAATTTATAATACGAAGGCATGACATGGTTTTGCCATTGATAGCGCACGGTATCTTCGTTGTACCCGCGCTCAAGGGCATCGCGTATTATGCGTCGTTTTAGCTTCACCTCTTCGCGGACGTCGAGATACACTTTCAGATCGAGCAAGTTGCGGATTTCTTCATAATAAAAGACAAACAAGCCTTCCATCACAATGATGGGTGCAGGATTTATCTGAATCATACGGGACTCGTGGGAGTTGTTATTAAATCCGTACTCCTGAAGTTCAATGGAATGACCGGAAATTAATCTTCTGAGGTCACGAGCAAAAGCTTCGCGGTTGATGGAATCCGGAAGGTCAAAATTAACCGCGCCTTGTTCGTCGCACATTTGCAATTCTTTGGGCAGGTAGTAATTGTCCTGACAAATAACGCTGATGCTGTGCTCAGGTAGCGCAGAGCGGAGATCCTGAAGGAATGAAGTTTTGCCTGAGGCACTACCGCCGGCAATTCCGACAATATAGGGAGGGGTTGCCATTTGGGCTACAAATATATGGGCTGCGCGAATAAAAAGAAAGTCAGCGTACCAATTCAATTACACCTGCAGCCCTATCCTCTTCGCAGCCAGTGTTGTATTGAGTGATATAAAAATAAACACCTTCTGGACAAGGCGTGCCGGAGGGGGTGCGTCCATCCCAACCCTGAGCCGGACGGTCGGCAAAAAATACGAGCTGACCAGCGCGGTTATACACGTGTAGCGTGTAGTTGGAAAAATATTCGATGTTGTGTTCTGCCCGGAAAAGGTCGTTGATGCCATCGCCGTTTGGAGAGAATACGTTGGGTATTTTTATTTCGGGCGTCACCCGGTCCACATGGTCACACGGTAGCTGCTGCGCCTGTGCGGCAACTGAAAACAAGCATAATATTGCGGCGCACCATCTTAACATTATCCAAATTTAGAAAGATAAACGATAAAATATACGCCTGTTTTTGAACAAGGTTATGTCCAAAACTCACTGAGCGCAAAATAAATCAGGCAGAAACAATATCGAGAATGGATTCGAATATCAACCTGCCATCGGTATTGCCGAGCAGTTCGCTGGCCGCTCTTTCGGGGTGCGGCATCATTCCAAATACATTTTTACCTGCATTGCATACTCCGGCAATATTGGCTATCGATCCGTTTGGGTTGGCTTGTGGAGTGAGATGTCCGTTTTCATCGCAATAGCGAAATAACACCTGTCCTTTTTCGGTAATCTCTTCAAGCTGACTATCGGGAAGGTAATATCTGCCTTCGCCGTGTGCAATGGGGATTTTGAGCACCTGATCCGTATCAAGATGGCGGGTAAGGAGTGTGGAATTATTTTCAGGCTTCAGGAAAATATTCTTGCAGATGAACTTGTTGGTGTCGTTGTGCAGCAGCGCTCCGGGTAGCATTCCAGCTTCGCACAAAACCTGAAAACCGTTGCATACACCCAAAACATTACCGCCTTTTTCGCTAAAAGCCATCACTTCCTCCATAATGGGCGAAAATCGTGCAATGGCACCTGAACGCAGGTAATCACCGTATGAAAATCCACCCGGAAGAACGATGAAATCACACCCTTTCAGGTCGTGATCTTTGTGCCATAATTCTTCAACTTGCTGACCAGTTATTGACTCCAAAACGTGAATCATATCCTTGTCGCAATTGGATCCTGGGAAAATAACGACTCCGAATTTCATTTTTAAAGACGATTTAATTGGACTACAAAAGTAATCATTCGTGGCGCGTTGGCGGGTAAAATTCACATCGTCCACAACATTCCATAATTGTTGATTACGGCTGAAACGATTAACAGATAGAACAAAGCCGAAATGGTCCAGTTCACTGCTTTGTCGGCCACGGCATAAACCAACATCAATGAAACCGGAAAAGCCAGTAGCATCACATTAAAACCGAATGGTGGCAGCAATGTAAAAAGTATAAACAGCGCTAGGGTATTAAGTCCAAAAATGAGCAGAATGAGTTTTAAATTGCGGTCGCGCATGGTGCTGCGGGCTAACGCTGCGATGAAACTGGGTGCAGCCACAATAGTCATCAAGAGCAGAACGGAGGCAATTAGGTATTTAAACCAGCCGAAAAGTCCAACAGGATAGAGACCTTCTACCGGATACCAGTTGGCTTCGAGGTGATGCAACACTTGCCCATCAAGTACGAAATCCATTCCTGCACAAAGCAATAGCACGGTGAGTATTCCCAGCAGCGGAGTTAAGTATTCTCGCAGACTGAAGGGGCGAAGAACGCTGATGCAAAACCAGCAGCCCGGAATAAAAAGGATGAACGGGGCGTAGATGGCTGCGGCAATCCCCAAAAACAGACCGATGTCGTATAGCTCGCGAACAACGTTATGCTGACGGTATATTCCCATCATTCTTCTGATGGCCAGCAAAATGAAAATTTGTCCTGCCAGAACATGACTGTAATGTAGCAGCAGCGGAGACCACGAAAAGGCGATTAAATAACAAAGCCCCGGCAGTTGATTGCGTCGGGAAATTAACTCATAGGATTGAAAAAGGTTGTTGAACAGATAGGTAGCCGTGAGTACAAGTATAAAAGCGATGAAAGTCCACAGGAAAATGGCCGCGTTGGATTCAAACGGTAAAAAGGTTAAAAGCGAAATAGAAAAATCGGGCAACTGACGAAGCCAGACAGATGGCAGCCACAAAATCAACCCGATGATTGGCAACAAAAGGGCCAGCACAGGTCTGTTTGATCGATATAGACGCAAGATCATGCGCTAAAATTACTGTTCTTTTCAAGAGAAGTCCTATTTTTGGCCCAACTCAAAAACAAGCTGCACTATGGACTATATTGTAAATCCGATTGGGAAACTCGTAGTTTGGACCTTCGATAAAATTCTTGTTCCAATTGGAGATATGGGGGCGCTGAATCCCAACAACCTGTTTATTGCCTTGGGAGTCGTAGGCTTGTTTTACTGGTTGTACATCCAGCAGAAGCTCAGTAAAAAGGCTGAACAGGAAGGTACACTAAAGTGATTTTCACCCATTTTATTTCTTAGAAGTCGATTTAGGCAGCAGGTCCTGACCGATATCCTTTCTGAATTGTTTTCCCGAAAACTGGACCTTTTCAACGGTTTCGTACACTTGTCGAATCGCTCTTTCCAGGTCTTTCCCCAAGGCTGTTATGGCCATTACTCGTCCTCCGTTGGTTACGATTTTATCACCGTTGGTTTGGGTGCCGGCATGAAATAACTCAATCTTTTCATTTACAGTCTCGGGCAATGTGATTTCTTTTCCTGTTTCGTACTTGTCTGGATATCCTTTTGAAGCGAGCATTACGGTAACCGCAGTTCGTTCGTCGGTTTCCACGTGGCGCTCGGATAATGTGCCAGTGGCAATTCCTTCGAACATGTCCAGCAAATCTGATTTTAGCCGGGGCATTACCACTTCGGTTTCGGGGTCGCCCATGCGCACGTTGTATTCAATAACGTAGGGGTCGTCTTTTACAATCATCAGCCCGAAGAAGATAAAGCCGGTATACGGAATGCCGTCGAGCTGCAAGCCGTTAATGGTGGGCATTATAATCCGGTCGTGAATTTTTGACATCAGGTCTGGTCGTGCAAACGGCACGGGTGAAACGGCGCCCATTCCTCCTGTATTGGGGCCTTTGTCGCCATCGTCAATTCTTTTGTAATCTTTGGCCGAGGGCAGAATTTTAAACGCAGATCCATCAGTTAAGACAAACACCGACATTTCGCGGCCGTCTAGAAACGCTTCGATAACCACTTTTTTACCAGCTTCACCAAATTTTCCGGAAAACATCTCACGCAGTTCGCTTTTTGCATCTTCCAGATTGTCGAGGATCAAAACACCTTTGCCAGCAGCCAAACCATCTGCTTTGAGTACGTAAGGTGGTTTCAGTTTTTGAAGAAATGCTCCGGCTTCTTTCAGTTCGTTGGGGCCAAAAGTGCCGTATGCCGCGGTTGGTATTTGGTGTCGCGCCATAAACGCTTTTGCAAATGCTTTGCTGCCTTCGAGCTGAGCACCGGCTTTTTTGGGGCCAACCACCAAAACATTTTTTAGCGCTTCGTCCTCGGCAAAGAAGTCGGAAATGCCGTCAACCATTGGTTTTTCCGGTCCAACGAGCAAAACCTCAATTTGATGATCGAGGCAAGCAGTTTTAACGGCTTCAAAATCGCTTATGTCGATGGGTAAGTTGGTTCCTAATTGGGCGGTGCCAGGGTTTCCAGGGGCAATAAACAGCTTGCCCAACATGGAGCTTTGTGCAATTTTCCAACTTAGTGCATGTTCTCTTCCTCCTGAACCCAATACCAAAACATTCATTTCGACCGCATTTTAGTGTAAAATAACTAAGATTCCTTACCCGACGGAAAAAATATTTTTAACAATGCCCGGTTTCCACTATCCATGCGATTTTAATTGCCTCACTTCGGCTTCCGTCAGGTAGCGATAATGACCCCTGGGTAGGTTTTTTTTGGTGAGACCGGCAAACATCACGCGGTCTAATTTCAGCACTTTATATCCGAGTGCTTCCATCATTCGGCGCACAACACGGTTTTTACCCATGTGAATTTCCATCCCTAATTCTCGTTGATTATCACCAACGTAGGACACCTTATCGGCTTTGATTTCCCCGTCTTCGAGCATCACACCATTCAGTAATTGCTCCAAGTCTTTGCCCGACACTTTTTTGTCGAGGTGAATATGATAGAGTTTGCTTACACCAAATTTTGGGTGCATGAGTTTTTTTCCCAGATCGCCGTCGTTGGTAAAAAGCAATAGCCCAGTGGTCTGGCGATCGAGACGGCCAACAGGCACAATACGCTCTCGGCAGGCCGAACGCACCAGATGCATAACGGTCTTTCTTCCTTCCGGATCGCGGGTGGTGGTGACGTAATCTTTTGGCTTATTTAGCAGCACGTACATTATTTTGTCGCGGCTAAGTTTCTGATCGCCATAATGGACCACATCGTTGGGCGCGACAAACACCCCCATTTCGGTCACTACCTCACCGTTTACTTTGATTGCGCCAGCTTTTATGAGCACATCGGCTTCGCGTCGGGAGCAAACACCTGAATTGGCGATGTAGCGATTCAAACGCACATGCCCAGCCGGCTTGGAACGAACATCTTTGGTTATTTTTCCGAACCGGGGTTTGTCGCTCTTTCGGTCTGATTGGCCGGCATCCCAAACCAATTCACGCTCTTTGCCTTTTACCCGGGTCACTTTAAAGGAGGTGGACTGCTTGTTGGTATCCGTGCTGTTGCGACGCGAACTGCCCTTGGCGCGGGTGTGGTCACGCGGTTTGCCGCGATTGGATTCAATAAAATCGTTTTCGTGATCTCCTCTTCCCGTGCGCTGACGACGGGTTGACCCCGAAGCGTCTTGCCCTGATCTACCCTCGCCCGGCTTTCTTCTTCCCGGGCGCCCAGACTCCTTGGTTCTGCTTCGCGGATTATCACGTTCCTGATCACTCCGAGATGGTTTGCCTTTTTTGTTGTGTGACTGCCGTTTGTCGCTCATATTAAATCTTTGGGCAAAGGTACTAAGCATTTCTCACCCGAAAGCAGAAAAGGCATCGGGAATGTGGTGTATTCGCTGATAACCCGGCCGTGAGGAATCCAGAATGATGCTTATAATGTCAAAGCGCACTTCCTTGTCAGTGTCCGACTGCTCCAAGTAGGCCTCTGCCGCATTGATCAGCAGCGCTTGTTTTCGTGCATCAACGAATTCCTCGGGCACACCAAAATAATCAGTTGATCGGGTTTTTACTTCAATAATTATCAAGAAATCAGTATCTTCAGCAATGATGTCGATCTCAGCTCGTTCGTGTCGCCAGTTTCGCGCCAAAATCCGGTAACCATTTTTTTGGAGGTGCGTACAAGCAAGCGTCTCACCCCGATTTCCTAGGTCGTTGTGAGTACTCATCGAGAAATTAAAAGCTTAAATAAAAAAGTCATGAAAAACCACTTTACCCTTTGCATCGCACTCGTATTGTCATTTTTTAGTTTCACTGCGAATGCACAATTCGAAGGAAAAATCGAATTTATTAAAACCATTGGACCTGTAACGGCAAAGTACACTTATTTTGTTAAAGGCGATAAGGTTAGGGTTGAAGAATTGGGAGAGAACGGAGAGTTGCAGGGAATTATGATTGTCGATTCTAAAGCCAATACCGTTACCGCACTAAGCCCCGAAAGAAAAATGTTTATTGAAGTGCCCAACGGACGCGCTCCAAAGGAAGTTGATGTTAAAGTTAACAAAACCAGCAACACCAAAATGATTGATGGGGTGAAGTGCACAGAGTGGGTGGTAGAATGTCAAGGCGACGGTCGCGAGGCCGCCTATTGGGTAGCCGAGGGCGATTATCACTTCTTTGTACCTATGCTCAATACGCTCAATAGAAAAGACAAGCTGGCCGTGTATTACAACTTGATTCCAGAAGTGAACGGTAGCTTTCCGCTCGAGGGAATTGAAAGGAAACTTAATGGAACAGAAATTTCCAAACTAAGCGTAAAAAACATCACGCGCGAAAAGCAGCCCGATCATTTGTTTGCCATTCCAGCCGGCTACTCTAAGTTCGAAAGGGAGTAAGTATTTCATCTAATTTGACTGTTCAAAGCTCGCCCCGGAATCTCCGACGGCGAGCTTTGTTTTTGCTCCCAGAATAATCGTTCGGTTGTCCCTGAGGTGTCCCGCCGGAAAATTAAAGCACACCGGATAATTGTATTCCCGCACCGCTTCGGCAATAGTCTCTTCGGCAGTCAAACCAAAAGGAATAGCATTGTCGTTCATGTCGTTCAGTCCGCCCACAATCAGTCCGGCCAAATTACTGAGCATTCCTGATCGTTTCAGATTCATTAACATCCGGTCGACGTGATAAAGGTATTCGTCCAGATCTTCGAGAAATAAAATTTTACCGGTTGTATCCACCTGTGTCGGAGTGCCCATCAGACTGTATAGCACCGAAATGTTTCCCCCAGTAATTAGTCCGGAGGCCGCTCCCATGCGGTTTAAAGGATGCGAATCAAACGAATATCGCAGTGCTTGTCCGGTGAGTGCGTCAAACAAACTATTCAAACTTTCAGTGGTATTGCCACTAAAATTTACAGGCATGGTGCTGTGAAGTGATTGAAACCCGTTTAAATGTAGGTGGTTGTGCAGCGCCGTAACATCGCTGTAGCCTGCAATCCATTTTGGCGACACTTTGAAGCGATTAAAATCGAGCCGATCGATGATGCGCACCGTGCCATAGCCGCCGCGAACGCAGATAATGGCTTTAACATTAGGGTCGTCAAATGCTTCCTGAAGCGATTGGGCTCTGATCTCATCCCTACCCGCAAACTGCCGGTCTTCTTCAAACAATAGCCTGGATAGCGAAACCCGAAAACCCCATCTTTTCAGTTCGTGAACGGCTGGCTCGAGCTCTTGCGGACTGATTTTTCGTGCCGTTGAAACGAGCCTTATCTCGTCATTCGGCTTTAAAGGCGGTGGTTTAATCATGTTTCTTTTCGATTCAGAACGTGCGCGTATTATCTTTGGGCCAAATATAAAGAACACACGAACACCTGAGCTTTGAACACTCCCGCCAGATATACAGTTACTGCTGCCCTTCCATACGCCAATGGCCCATTGCATATCGGCCATATTGCCGGCGTTTATATTCCCGCTGATATCTACGTGCGGTACTTGAGAATGCGCAACAGGGAGGTTTTGTTCGTTTGTGGAAGTGACGAACACGGCGCAGCCATTACGATACGCGCCAAAAAAGAGAGAGTAACCCCACAAGAAATTGTCGATAAATATCACGATATCAACAAAAAGGCATTTGCCGACCTTGGAATTTCTTTTGATATTTTTCACCGCACTTCAGCCCAGTTGCACCACCAAACAGCACAGGAATTTTTCACCGTGTTGAACGATAATAAGGTGTTTTCTGAAAAGGAAAGCGACCAGTTTTATGACTCGGAAGCCAATCAGTTTTTGGCCGATCGATACATCACCGGAGAATGTCCGAAATGTGGAAATCCTTCTGCCTACGGTGATCAGTGTGAAAAATGCGGATCTACTCTGAGCCCCGATGAACTCATCAATCCCGTTTCGGAACTGAGTGGCTCAAAACCCGAAAAGCGAAAAACAAAACACTGGTATTTACCGATGCAGCACCACGAAGAGTGGCTGCGGGAGTGGCTCGAAAAAGGTTTGCTCGACGGAAAACAACACCACAATCCAAAAGAGTGGAAAAACCACGTGCTCGGTCAGTGCCGCTCGTGGCTCGACGGTGGTTTGCAGGAGCGGGCCATGACGCGCGATCTGGAGTGGGGCGTGACAGTGCCGGTGGCCGGTGCCGAGGGCAAGGTGCTGTACGTGTGGCTCGACGCACCCATCGGATATATCAGCGCTACCAAGCAATGGGCCCTCGAACAGCATAAAAGCTGGGAGCCACACTGGCAGGATGAAAACACCAAACTGGTGCATTTTCTGGCAAAGGATAATATTGTGTTTCACTGCATCATTTTTCCGATAATTCTCAAATCGCACGGCGATTATATTTTACCGACCAACGTGCCGGCCAATGAGTTTCTCAATCTCGAGGGCGAGAAAATTTCGACCTCGCGCAACTGGGCCGTGTGGCTGCATGAATACCTTACAGATCTTCCCGATCGGCGTGATGAGTTGCGATACGTGCTCAATTCGATCGCACCCGAAAATAAAGACAGCGAATTTACTTGGGCCGATTATCAGGCGCGTGTAAACAACGAACTGTTGGCCATTCTGGGTAATTTCATCAACCGGGTGGTGGTGCTCACCAACAAGTATTACAATGGTGTGGTGCCACAGGTTAATACTCTGGGCAGCGAGGAACAGCATATCGCCGAAACCATCAAAAACGCACCGGGCGATGTAGCCGATTTAATCGAGCGATACAAGTTTAGAGAGGCACAGCAGAAAGTGATGAATCTGGCGCGCCTCGGAAATAAATACCTGACGGAAACCGAGCCCTGGAAATTGCAAGCTACCGATCCGCAACGGGTGCAGAATATCATGAATTACTGCTTGCAGCTCACCGCTAATCTGGGTGTGCTATTACAGCCGTTTTTGCCCGAAACGGCTGTAAGGATAGAGAAGATGCTTAATTTATCATTGAAGGATTGGGTGTTGGCTGGCGATGTTCAATTGACTCCCGCAGGACATCAAATCGGAGCGGCCGAGTTGCTATTCCGGAGGATAGAAGATGATGTGGTGGAGCAACAGAAGGCCAAACTCCGCCAGCCTGGTTCTGCACCTGTACTGCCAGCACAAAAGGAGAATGTCACTTTTGACGATTTTGTGAAAATGGATATTCGCGTTGGCGAAATTCTGGCCGCCGAGCGGGTGCCAAAAACCGATAAGCTGCTAAAACTGACAGTGAACACCGGCCTGGACGAGCGAACCATTATTTCGGGCATTGCACATTGTTTCAAACCAGAAGAAGTGGTCGGGAAAAAAGTGTGTGTACTGATGAATCTGGCGCCGCGCAAGATTCGCGGAGTAGAATCTCAGGGGATGATCTTGATGGCAGAGAGCCCCGACGGTGAATTGAGCTTTGCCACTCCCGGTGATTCAGCCGTGCCCGGAAGCGAGGTGCGCTAGGGAAATCCGATTTCTTGAGGTGAATTTCACTCTGTTCGTTTTTTCTGATG
>CAZARI010000007.1:0-5772 GCA_964487545.1 uncultured Cryomorphaceae bacterium | reverse complement strand
TGATTTACCTTTGTTTTGTCCTTTCCGGCCCCGTAGTTCAACGGATAGAATAGAAGTTTCCTAAACTTTAGATCCCAGTTCGATTCTGGGCGGGGCTACTTATGAATCCATGCATAAAGTGAAGGCTCCGGTGTTGAGACCTGCAGGTTTTTAGAAAGGTTGAACGGTGGTTTTCTGAAGTCGCGGTATGTCCGAAGTTTGATTTTTTTCAGTGCCAGGTTTCACCCGATAGACCAATCGGGAAGGACATCACTAATCTGCTGATTTGTCGGTCAAATTTTATACACCGAAAAATGTAATATTGATTTTCACACTTTTGTGTGTATAATTCTGAGGATTGCAATAGTCGCAGCGCGTTAATTGGGTAACTTTAACAATTGTATGAGACATAATTTTCGATATATAATTCTGACTGCGGCGGCTGTTTTGCTTGCGCATGGTGCAGTTGCACAGGGGTGTAATCTGCCAGAGGATATCTGTCAGTCGGAAGGAGCTGTGGCTTTTTCAACATCAGTAGGCACCACTACGCCGGCTTCAAATGACTGTTTTGATGTTAGCAATAGCATTTTTATAGCGTTCAATACGCTGAACCAAAATTACCTTGTGGCCAACGACATTGGCTTTGTCGGTAATGCCACCATTAACATTTCCCTGCAATCTTGCGACACCACGCTGACAGGAGCCAGCGTGACCTCTGCTACAGTGGTCAGTGCAAGTAATCTTTGCAATTCATCTACCTACAGCCAGCCGTTGGATTGTGTTCCGGTTTCAACAAACAGTAACCTTTCGCTTTCGCTTTCCGATTTGATGCCGGATACCACGTATTACCTAATTATCAATACAGCCAGTGTGGATGGCGATGCTGTTAGCTGCGATTTAAGTGTTGAAATCAATGGTCCTGCGGTCACCTATCAACTAGATCCCACAGCCGACCCAGCTACCATTTTTAGCGGTGCAACTGCGGTGTTAACGGGCAATCCGGGTTTCGATAGTTACGAATGGCAGGGTGATAACCTCCAGCAAACATCAGGTCAGCAAACCAGCGTAACGCTCGAAGAAGAAGGCCAGAATCATGTCTATACCCTCACGGGTCAGGTTGATGGCTGTACCCTTACCGAACAGGTTTTAGTTCGGGTTGTGCCTGCGTTGCAGGTCAGAAATACCATCACACCTAACGGCGATGGCATAAACGATACCTGGACCATTCAGGGTATTCACCGTTTCCCAGATGCTGAGGTGCGGGTGTATAGCCGGTGGGGACAAACCGTGTTCCGGGCAAGAAATTACACGCCGTGGGATGGCGACAACCTGCCGGCCGGGGTGTATTACTATGTTATTGATTTAAATCCGCTGGGATACGACACGCGTCCTTATACCGGATATTTAACCATTATACGATGAGGTACCTGTTGGCATTATGTGGGATGATTTGGGCTGTTGCCGGTTGGGGACAACAAATCGGACAGAACACCGACTTCATGTTCAATTATTTCCATCACAACGCCGCTGTTGCGGGAACCACCAAATGCCCTGACATTCGACTGGGTTATCGAACACAATGGGTAGGATTTGAAGGACAGCCGCAAACGGCCTATGCAAGTATTCACGCGGCCATTAACGGGCGTAAAAGTATTACCAAAAGCAAACACGGTATCGGCGGCTATGTCGAATCGGACGTAACGGGTCCGCTGAGCACCACTTCATTGTATCTGGCTTATGCCTATCACTTCCAGTTCAATCGCAAGTGGATGGTGTCGGCAGGTTTGTTTGCCGGGTTTCAACAATTTCGCTTTAATGTAAACAACGTAAATGTCGACGATTATACCGATCCGCTGCTGCTATCATCAAGTTCTACCTTTATCGTTCCTGACCTTGCTCCGGGAATTTATCTCTACGACGAAAACTGGACATTCGGGCTGTCGGTGAAGCAGTTGCTAGGTAATCCGATTACAGAAATTGGGTCGGAGAGCTTTCCCGAAACCAAAGGTAATACGCGTTTACGACGACACGTTTCGCTGATGGCCAGCCGCCAATTTGGTGATGAAGATGGTTTTCACTTTACCCCTGCAGCCTTGCTCAAATTTGTTGGAGGCTCAACTCCTGCCATCGATCTAAATGTATTTGCCAATTACAAACGGGTGATAGGAGTTGGTGTGTCGTATCGAAGTGGAGATGCCATTGCAGCAATGATGCGTTTACACTTCCTGAAAATATTCACACTCGGATACGCATACGATATCACCACATCACGCATTCGGGTGGCCAGTTCAAATAGTCATGAAATTACACTGGGAATTTCGATATGTCCGTCGGGATCTGTTCAGGGTAGAATTCCGTGTGCTGCTTATAGATAAACGCTACAACCGAACGATAACATGGAAAAGGGGAAAATCATAAACTGGGGAATACTCATCATATTTTGTGTTTTCGCTCACCTCGCCATTGCGCAACAACCAGAAAAAGGGTGGGCGGGAGACAACCCCCAGCACCGTTCCTCGAATTGCTTGTATTTTACGCTCACTCCCAATCCAACTCCCCCAACATGTAATGGATTTGAAGATGGCATCGCATCGGTTATTCCCTCGGGAGGCACCGGGCCATACACCTACAACTGGATCGGAGGTCCAAACACCCAGTCGTGGCCCAATCGCGGAGCCGGAACATATACTGTAATTGTATTCGATCAAGGGCAGGGCGGAATGCCATGTAATATCGACGTTTTTGTGAATGAGCCTGGCCCGCTCACCGTGTTTTCAATGCAAGCGCAGTCGCCATCGTGCTTTGGCGCGTGCGACGGAGAAGCCATGCCAATAGTTATTGGCGGCAACGGTGGATATACCTATGAATGGGACAGTGGCGAAACAGGAATAATGGCCTCGCAATTATGCGATCCTTTCACCCTCACCATCACAGATGTCAAAGGATGTGTTCTGGATTCTACTTATACTTTTGACGACACGCCAGCCGAAATTCTCATCACAGCAGATTCGGTGAATGTGACTTGCTTTGGCGAGAGTAATGGTGCACTCGATATCACCCTCACCGGCGGAACGCCACCCTTTACCTTCAGTTGGTCAGGGCCTTCTGGATTTTCTTCTACCGATGAAGATATCACCGGATTGGCACCCGGAAGCTACACCGTTGTTGCTGCCGATCAAAACGGTTGCGAGGCGACACAGACTTTTGAAATCACTATGCCCGATGAAATCGAGGTTGTTGACGGCATTACAGACAACGCCTGCTTTGGCGATGCAATGGGTGCAATTGATCTAACCGTGGCAGGTGGGGCTCCCCCCTACAGTTTTCAATGGAACGGCCCCGATGGTTTCACATCAACAGATCAAAATATTACAGACCTTACTTCAGGAGATTACACGCTTGTACTCACCGATGCCAAGGGTTGCGAATTCACTACATCATACACTGTCGCTGAGCCCGATGAAATCGAAATCGAACTGACACCAACACCGATTTCATGCAACGGCCAAAACGATGGCGCAATTGAAACGACAGTGAACGGAACCACTGGGACGGTAACCTACGATTGGACCGGTCCGGAGGGCTATACCGCAACAACACAAAATATTGTTGGACTCATAGCCGGAACCTATTCGCTAATAATCATTGATGAATCTGGATGCAGCAGCACGGCGTCTATTGAAATTACGGAACCCGATCCGGTAGATTTATTGGCGGATGTATCCGACGTTACTTGTTATGATCAAAACGATGGAGCCATAGATTTATCAGTCTCCGGAGGCACTGAGCCATACGGTTATTCATGGTCGGGACCAAATGGTTTTGTTTCCGGTGATGAAGACCTTTCGAATCTTCCTGCTGGAGATTACACAGTAATAGTAACAGATGAGAATGGCTGCGAACAGGAACAGACATTTACGGTGGCACAACCCGATCTGATCGAAATTATAGGCGATGTAACGGATAATCCATGCGCCGGAGATGTACAGGGAGCCATTGCCCTTACCATTAATGGGGGGGTGCCGCCATTTGATTTTGAATGGGTTGGCTCTGCGGGATTCACGGCCACGACCCAAAATGTCAGCGACTTGGCTACCGGAGATTATACGGTCGAAATCACCGATGCCAACGGCTGTCTACAGACTGCTGATTTTACCATTGAAGAGGCCGAGCCAATCCAACTCGTATTGACGCCGACAATGCTGGTTTGTCCAACCGACAATAACGGTAGCATAGCACTCGAAATGACTGGTGGAACACCGGATTTTGATATTTCGTGGTCAGGGCCCAATGGTTTCACTTCTGTCGATCAGAACATCTTTGGACTTACCCAGGGCAATTATACCGTTGAGGTTACCGATGCCAATGGTTGTTTGGCAACCGAATCGATAGCCATTACTGCAGTGGATACCATGGTGGTGACTTACACTGTCGGTCCGATTTCCTGCACCGGCAATTCCGACGGCAGCATCTCCGTATCGGTAAGCGGCGGCACGCCCGATTACAGTTATTCGTGGGTTGGTCCCGACGGTTTTTCTGCCACCACCGCCACCATCACCGACCTTGCTGCGGGAAGTTACACATTGACTGTCACCGATGCCAACGACTGTTTTACCACGGTTGTTGTTGAGCTGCAAGATCCGCTTCCCCTGGATCTATCAGCCGATGTAACCGACGTTACATGCAACGGTGTGTTTGACGGAGCGATTGATCTTACCGTCACCGGGGGCACTGCGCCCTACACCTACCAGTGGTCTGGTCCGGGAGGATTTTCCTCCACCGCTGCCGATATTACCGGACTGAACCTGGGCAACTACACGGTGCTGGTCACCGACTCGCTGGGATGCACTGCCAACATAAACTTTACGGTTGGCGCAGGCGAAGGAGTGATGGCCGATGCCGAAGTGACCGACGCCAGTTGCGATACCAACAATGGAATGATCGTCGCCACAGTATGGGGCGGCAACCCACCATATTCTATTTTCTGGGCCGGTCCCAATGGATTTGTTGGCACCACGCTAACCCTTACCGATCTTGAAGCCGGCACATATACCCTCTACGCGTCGGACTCACACGATTGCTATGTAGAGATGAGTGTTACGGTGAACAACCCCTCTGGAATTGAAATCGAGGGCACCGTGACGCATCCCTTGTGTGCCGGCGAGACCACCGGCGCCATCGACATCACCATGACAGGTGCTCAAGGTCCGGTGACCACAATTTGGAGCGGTCCGGGTGGATTTAGCTCTACCGATCTGGACATCGATAACCTGTCACCGGGCAACTACACCCTTGCGGTGACCGACACGCTAAACTGCCTGACAGAAGCCGTTTTCACGATCAGCGCACCTCCCGCACTGGATTTGTCGCTGCTGTCGACCAACCCATCTTGCGGATTGAGCAACGGCCAGGCCATCGCTGTGGTATCTGGTGGCACCGGCGATTACACGTACCTGTGGACCGATGCGGCCAATAACATTATCGGTTCGAGTAGTCAGATCACGGGCCTGCCCATTGGAACCTACACGGTGACAGTAGCCGATGAAAACGGATGTACGGTATCGCAGAGCATCGAGTTGAGCGAGACGGATATATCGATCGTAGGCATTGTCACCGATCTGAATTGCTCTGGCGACACCGACGGATCGATTGAAGTGACCATCACCGGCGGCGCACCACCGTACACCATCAACTGGAGCGGTCCCGAAGGATTTGCCTCTACCGACGAGAATATTTTTAATCTGATTGCCGGCACGTACACGCTCACGGTAACCGACTCGCTGAACTGTACAG
>CAZARI010000006.1:0-112458 GCA_964487545.1 uncultured Cryomorphaceae bacterium | reverse complement strand
TAAGTTATATTTTTAAGGTGATTGAACTCTTCAAAATTGCCTCCTCTAATTATCTCAATAATTTGATTATCTAAAATGACTGCTTTGTTTGCGTTAATGGTTGTGTCTAAGAAATGGGTGAATTTGGTAATTGTGGAAAGCCCGAGTCCAGGAATAGAGTTTATATCTCTTGCTAACTTTTCAATGGTGATGTCTGTGGATTTATAATCTAATAGTAATTCTACCAACTTCTGAAAATGTTGTTCTTGAAGTATTGTATTAATGTTTTGCCATCTCTTTGTTGGATAGCCCCACATTAAGGTCATAACAATAAACTTTTTTATATCTATTCCGATTTTATAAAGGTCATCTCTATTTATGGTTACCGTAGAATTTCCTTCAAAAATTTCGTTGATTGTTTTTTGTTGGTCTGTGTCATTCCATCTTTCTCTTTTTATTACGAAAGATTGGTTTTTGTATGGAAATTCATTAATGAAATTTCTAAAGGTGGTTATTTTCATATCATTTTTTTTAAATGAAGGCTAACTGGTTATATCAGCAACCCTATAGCTGTTAACCAGGGTCATTGTTGGTTAAGTATTTGTTTTCGTCGTCGTTTTCACGGTGCTGCTTGCGCAACATCCGGTCAAATGGATTCTCAATTTCGGTAAGCTGACGCCGGGCTACATAAGTATAACCCATCGTGGTTTCCGGCCTTGAATGACCCAAAAGCTCCTGCAAGAAACGCAAATCTACGCCATCTTCCAACAAATGTGTAGCATAACTGTGGCGCAACATATGCGGGTGAACATGTACCTTAAGACCCGCCCGCTTTGCAGCTTGACTCACCACTGACCGTACGCTGGTTGCACTATATGCACCTGCTTTGCCGGGTATGAAAAAATATTTCGGCTCATACGAAATTAAATAATTATTCACCAACTTACTCAACAACCCCGACATACCTACAACCCGGTCTTTGTGCCCTTTAGCGCCCCGAATTTCAATTATATTGCGGTCCATTCTAAGATCACTGACACGAAGTGCCAATAGTTCACCCACGCGCAATCCGCACCCATACAAAACCGATATAATCACCCGGTGCTTTAGATTTGTCGTAAGCCGTATCATGTGATATACATCCCCCATACTCAACACCTTCGCCAGCTTTCTACCGCGCGGCGGCATCTGAATCAACTCGTTTACATCCAGTTTAATCTGGTTGGTATTCAAAAAAAGCTTCAGTGCACTCTTAAATTGCCGGTGATAAACATCGCTGTATCCATGGCGGTTCAGATAATCCGACGCAAAAACCCAGATGTCCTTTTCATTAATATCACTGGGAAACCTCCAACCGGTGAACCCAAGCAAAGTCGCAATCACATCACTATAAGTCCGTTCTGTCTGCTTCGTGTACCGGCTGGCACGCAAACGCTTCCGGAAGTCTGCAATCCATTTCCACTGCTCGGTGTCGAGTAAACCATGATAATAGGTAGTCAGCGCTCTTTTCTGATCTACCGGCAACGGTCTATCTCTTCCCGGAATGAATGGATTGTCGTCCGAATCCATTGCCGTGAGATCCAATTTGGCGCGGCCTGCTAATAATTGCTTCAGATCATCGATCACACCATCAGCAGCAGGCCGATACCACATGGATTTCGCGCCGCTCCAAGTATATCCGCTGGTCTTGATCAAATTCTTCAATTCGAAGTTGTATTTAAACACCAAACCAACGCAAAACCGTTGTCCATGAAAAACCGGACGAACAACTATAATTGGTAAATCCATGGAAACAAATATAATAGAAGATTTCTATTCTGAATTACTCGTCTATCGGTCTAAAGTCCGAACATTCTGATCGTGACATCACGAAAGTGCGATCATCACCAATCCGGCGAGTACGGTTATTATTCCCGCAAAGCGAAGTCCGAAATTCCTGCGCTCTCTGAGAACCAAAAATCCGTGCAGAATAATCAGCAACGTACTCGATCGCTTTATGGCAATAACATAGGCAACCAGAATATACTGTATGGCAAACATCTGAGTAAGTACACTTACGGTTCTGAAAACTCCTACATAAAACAGCGGAAGACCCCGGCCTTTTATCTGCAATATTGGTTTTTTGGATTTAATCCACACGATCGGAATCAGGTAAAACATAATGATCAAGTCCTTCGCAAAAGCCCAGTAAATTGGTGAGGTTTCTTCCACGCCTACCTTGTCAATATTGGCTGTTACACTCCATAGAAATGCAACTATAAGCATATATCTCGATCCTTTATTGGTGACAAGAAAAGCGAACGGAGCCCAGATATTTCCTCGGTTATCGCCAATGTTGAGCACGTAAGTTCCAGCAACAATCAGCACAATTCCCAGCAGCCCACTCAGGTTTGGAAACTCACCGAGAATGAAGGGCGAAGTAATCAGCATAAACAGCGGAGTAAGCGCAATCAGCGGAATCACTGTTGAAAGCTGCGAGATTTTCAACGCTTTGAGGTAGAGTAAAATAACCATCAACTGAAGAATCGTAGAAATCAATAACGCCATCAGAAACCTTCCGGTCATCGCCTCCACCCCGGTATAAAACAAAACAATTGGCGCCAACACAACAGAGATAACAAGGTGCATCGAAAATGCCGTAGCATATTCATCTACATGAGCTAGATTTCCCTTGCTCAAGATATCCTTCAGTGCCTCTGAACAGGCCGTGGCGAACGCCAGCAGAAAACCAATCATCTATCGGAAATTCCAGAATTTGCTCATACCGCCACCGTTGCAATTGGCATTCCACTTGCACAGCTCATTTCCACTACTTCAACAAAAAACCAAAGTAGAAATCAACTACGAAATGGCAGAAGAATTCGTCAACTGGTCGGGCAGTATGCGGTTTACCCCTCGTGTGATTCAAAAACCCGCCAACGAAGTAGATATTCAGAAGTTAATCAGAATTGCGCATTCGGAGAATAAGAACATTCGTATTGTCGGTGCCGGACATTCATCAACTCCGCTGGTAAAAACACACGAGACACTCGTAAATCAGGAACACATGAAAGGCATGGTTTCGTATGATACCAATCAAAATCGGGTAACTTTTTTGCCGGGAACGAACATCGAAGAATCGGGAGAAATTCTGATAAAACTGCGGATGAACATGCACAACACCGGTGATGTGGATTATCAGAATCTGGCAGGTGCTTTTGGTACTGGAACCCACGGATCGGGGAAAACTTTGCCCAATTTATCTGCTATGATGGTGGGTTGTAAACTCGTAGATGGCACCGGTGAAACACAATCTTTTTCGGTTGAAAACGATCCGGAAATGATGCAGGCACTACGCGTGAGTCTGGGAGCACTCGGATTCTTAACGGAAGTCACCATTCAGGCTTTTCCGGCCGAACAATACGCGCGGGATGAGTACTGCACCCACATTTCCACGTGTATGGAACATCTCGAGGAATTGGTCGACAACAATCTGATGTTCGACTTTTACTGGTATCCACGTTGCGACGAAGCAAAATTACGACTGTGCAATCCGGTTGGTGAGGGTATGAAGGATCTCGATTTTGCACGCGTCGACAAACGGGAAAAAGGCTGGTTATATAAAATTCTTCCAAAAAAACGGGAAAACAAATTTGACGAAATGGAATACGCCATTCCGATCGAAGCCGGTCCCGAATGTTTTTACGAAGTGCGCAAACGCATCAAAGCAAAACACCGGCAACACGTTGGCTGGCGCGTGCTATATAGAACCGTTGCTGCCGACGATGCCTTTCTGAGTACCTTTTGCAACCGCAACTCGGCAACCATAGCTTTGCTGCAAAACAATCAACTCGATCACAAGAAATACTTCGATGATATGGAGCCGATTCTCAGAGATTTCGGGGGCCGGCCTCACTGGGGGAAAAAACATTCGTTGCGCGCAAAAGAACTGGCTCCGCTTTATCCGGACTGGGAGCGCTTTCTGAAAATCAGGAAAGAAATGGATCCGCATGGAATTTTTCTGAACAAATATCTCAAACAACTTTTCGGGCTATGAACAACATCCTAATCGGACAGAAAGAATGGGCTGTTTCCGCAGGATTTATTCCGGTGAAAAGTACAGGCAAAGAACCGGATTTTATAAGTCAGGACAGAATTGCAGTGCTCAATACCACGCGCAATGTTGCAGAACTGGAAATTACCCTTTACTTCTTTAACGACAAACCTGTTGGAACCTTTAAACTTACGGTAAAAGCCGAAAGAGTGCGAAGTTTTCGCGTCAACGATCTCATTTTTCCGCACGCCATACCCCTCGGGGTTTCTTACGGCTGTTACATCAAAAGCAATGTGCCGGTGGTTGTACAGTTCACGAAACTTATGTCATCCCAAAGCAAACTTGCCTTGATGGGAACCAATGCCTATGCGGATACCGAAAAATGAGGATTGAATCAGGATAATTCAGGAAGCACCTTTTCGCTCAAAGTCAATATTAATGATCGCTAACCCCATTCAAATGCGTGGGGCTTTGTCATTGACAGTACAGCCATTTAAATTACTCCTTCTCCTCTTCACCATCTCGGTCAAAAACCTCATCAAAAAATCCCCGGTTGGGGTTCTGATCGGATGCATCAACCGAATCGAGGTCAATTTCATGATCTACCGCCGGCATCAGCGCCTGAATAAAGGCATTGCGCAACAACAGGGCAACAGCATACCAGGTGCTAACAGCGGTGTTTTCAAACTCGCCTTCCAGCGGAACCTTGGTCGCAATCTGGTCCTCGGATGGATTGCGAAATACTGTGCCCACCGCACCGACAGCCACTTCCCACAACTGCCGCAGCACACTCTTATCGCGGTCTTCGACACCCACCACTTTCAGTTGATGGATAAAAGGCTTTATGTATCCGGTATATCGGCCTTCCTTGCCGGCCACCTCGGTATACATTCCAAAAGTTCCGCGGTGAACATCAAACTTTCCATAGGCCTCAAAGTAGTTGTTGAGCTGCGTCAAGTCGGTATCCTTCACCTCGGCAGTCAAATCAAAGGTAGGGTGCTCGCGCAGCAGGTTGAGCCGCATATCCAGAAAAAACGATCCGCCATAAACATGGGCCGACGCAATCACCGTTGATGGCAACGCCACCGTGTCGTTTTTTACATTTGATAAATTCTCCATCGTAATGTCGAGTTCGCTGAGGTGAATATCTACCGGAGGCTGCGCACCTGGATCGCGGTAATGAACCAAGCCGTTGCGCACTTCCACACGGTTGATTTGCAAAGGCATAAAACCATCAAGCACCTGACGGAAACTGCTGCTGTCCTGCTCAATATCTTGCGGCTCGGCCTTCTCCTTGGTAAACCGAATGATGGGATTTTCAACATACACCTCGCCTTTTATTTTTCCGTTGAGCAGCGCGTTCCAGTGCACCGAAAATCCAACGCGCTCAATGCCCACAAAGGGAACATGCTCACCAGAAATGGAGTCGACCTTATCGATGTAAAAGGATTTAACGAGGTATTCGCCTTTGATAATGGCCAGATCTACATCGTCGATGCGACCAGAGTATCCGTCCAGGTTTTCGAGGTTTTTGTTGGCAAAATGCAACACCACAAAAGGAAGTGCAATGCGAATGGCAATCAATACCACGGCCACGCCGATGATTATTTCCCAGAAAAGCGGTATTCTCTTTCGGTGCGTTAGATTCATCTTTTAAAGTTTTTGTTTCACAGCACAAACGCCCTGATCAAAGCGCCTATTAAATATAATCATTATCAGCTTGCTGCGGTGACAACTGGCATCAACATGTCAAACAGAATCTGCCAAAAATCGGGCGGTGAACCACCGTTGCAGCATCATCACCCCAATTTTGGAAGAACCTGATTTCCGAAATCTTGGATGAATTTTTCCTGCTGGGTATTCACATTGTGCAACACCAATTCGTTAAATCCCATTTCTATATATTGTTTTAACCAATCGACATGTTGCGCTGTATCGGATGATACATTCACTAACTCCCTCATCTCATTCACACTCACAAGGGCTGATGCTTGTTCAAATTGTTCGGGGGCGCGCAAATCGCTGAGCATCGCACTGCCAAATACGTTTGTTTTCCATTGTTCGTGTGCACCTTTTTCGGCAAGTTCCTGAGAGCTATCGTATGACAGTTGAACTTTCAAAATCATGGGTTTATCCTTGCCGCCATTGCTTTTCCACGCGTCCACCACCTGTTGCAAATTTTTGAGCGGTTGCGAAACGGTAATCAATTTGTCGGCCCACGGTGCCAGCCATGCCGCGGTTTCGGGCGTGATGGCGGCTCCCACCACCGCTATTTTCGATTTTGGCCGGGTGTAAAGCGTGGCTTGCTCAACGGTGATGTGTCCGTGGTGATTTACGGTTTCACCGCTCCACAATTTCCGGATAACCTCAACCGACGCTCTGAGCCGAGCATTGCGTTCGGGCTTGGCGGGCCAGCGCTCACCGGTTATGCCCTCGTTTAACAATTGCCCACTGCCAAATGCCACCCAAAAACGGTCGGGAAACAGTTCGTTTAGTGTTGCGGCAGCCTGCGCAATTACCGCCGGATGATAGCGGTAGCACGGACAATTGACCACGCCAAAGGGCATGTTGGTTCGGGCCATTGCGGCACCGAGCCACGACCAGGCAAAACCCGACTGTCCTTGTTGCTTGCTCCACGGATGAAAGTGGTCGGACGAAAGGCCAAATTGAAAACCGGCAGATTCGGCATTTTGCACCCATTGCAATAACTTTGAGGGCGCAAATTGTTCGTGCGAACAGTGATACCCAATTTTAATCATGACGATGGATTTGAATCATCTAATTCCTCCTTATCATAAATTTCAATCCACCGAAAACCATAGGGGCGCAATTTCAATTGATCTAAGTTGGAATCGGCTTCGTCGTACGGATAATCGGCAAAAACATCCGATAGTCGGATGGGCTTAAAGTCGGCGGCTATCTTTACGGTAACGTCCTCGCGCGAGCAATTAAAAACCACGAGTAATTGGCTGTTTTCCGCCCGGTAACAAAAAGCAGCCACGCGCCGGTCGGGTGTTTTAAGAATTTTCCATTTTCCGTTGCCGATAATTGAAAATTGTGTTCGCATCCGAATCAGCAAACACATCCAGTTAAAAAACGAATCAGGATCCATTTGCTCCTGCCGCAGATTCACGTTTTTGTAATGGTACTGCCCGTGATCAATCACCGGACGATATAGCTCTTCTTTTGCCGCGGTAGAAAATCCACCATTGGGCTCCGTGGACCACTGCATCGGGGTGCGCACACTGTCGCGCCCAGAAAGACTTAGGTCATCTCCCATGCCAATTTCCTCGCCGTAATTGATCATTGCCGTGCCCGGTAAACTAAAAGTAATGGCATAGAAAAGTTTCATTCGGCGCCTATCGTTTTTTACCATTGGAGGCAGTCGACGGCGAATACCGTGGCCGAAAATCCGCATGTCTTCTTCGGGCGCAAAAGCATTCCACACTTCGCGCCGCTCTTTGTCATCAAGCAATTCCAGGTTCAGCTCGTCGTGGTGACGTACAAAATTGAGCCAGTGCCCATACTGAAATTCATCCACCAAATCGAGCCCTTTGACCAGGGAAGCACCGTCTTCGCGCGCCATGGCCAAAAACAGGTGCTTGTTCGATAAAAAATTAAACAGCATGTGCATGCGCGGATTGCCGTTCTCGCTTTTAAAGTATTTCTCTAATTCTTTGGGGGGTACACTGGCCTCGCCGAGCAAAATCAAATCCGAGTCTATTTCTTCGAGCAATGCACGCATATCCTCAAAAAACTGGTGCAAGTTGGTGTAGTCTGTTTCTTTGATATGCGTGGGGTCGGTAATGATGTGCGCCGCATCCACCCGAAACCCGGAAACACCGCGATCGACCCAGAATTTCATAATATCCAGAATTTCCTGCCGCACGGCGGAGTTGGCAATATTTAAATCGGCTTGCTCTTTATAAAACCGGTGCAGATAGTAAGAATCGGTTTCGGGCGAATGTTCCCAGATGCTGGTTTCAGTATCCGAAAAAATCACCTTCTCGGATTCGTCATCGGGGTTGTCGTGCCAAACGTAATAATCGCGATAAGGATTGTCTCTGCTGCTTTTGGCCTCGAGAAACCACGGGTGCTCGATTGAGGTGTGATTCACCACCAAATCCATTATGATGCGCATTCCGCGCAGCCGGGCCTGATAAACGAATTCGTCAAAATCCTGCAGATCTCCGATGTCGGGATCAATGTTTTTGTAATCCTTTACATCGTAGCCATCATCCACCTTGGGCGAGGGATATACCGGCAACAACCAGATGCAACTGATGCCGATGGATCGCAAATAGTCAAGTTTGTTGATGGCGCCGCGAATATCGCCGATGCCATCGTTGTTATCGTCGGCAAAAACCTCGATATCCAACGAATAGATAATGGCATTTTTAAACCAGTGCTTTGTCATTTACCGTTTCAAAGTGAATATCTTGAGATCATTTAGTGCGCGGCATAAGCCAAGGTGCTCATCAATGCCAGTTCTTTTTGGCGCGAATCTAAGCGCGTGTGCTGAACCACCACCGGAACGTCAGAAATAATGGTGCTGGCAAAATCCGTATCGCGGGGAATTTCTTCCGGATCGCTGAGTTCGTTGAATCGCAAATGCAGCGTGCGTTTGGCTGGCACGATAACTTTATACGGCCCAACTGGATCGCGGTCGGTATAGAAAATGGTGATTTCCACTTTGGCTTCTCTGTCGGCGGTATTCAGAATGCAAGCCGTTTCGTGGCTCGTCATTTCCGGGTCAGGACCGGTGCTCTCCGAAGGAATATACCCTTCGGCAATGGCCCAATGTGTTTTTCCAAGAATGTATTCCATAGGTGATGCGCAATTTTAATATAATCAACGCAACCATAACACCCCGGTGTGTGGCAATGTTTAGTAGCAATAGAAGAAATAGGGCTAATCCACATATCTCCACTCGCGCAGCTCAGTACTATATTGCAGCCGGTGGTCGGGCCACTGAATCAGGTTTTGGTCGGAAAAGTAGCGGTCCACATTTCCATTCTTCACCATCTCTTCAAACAAAATCAGCCCCTTTTCCAGCAGGTAGGGTTTGTCCATGATGGGGGTGTTGAATAGCTCTTCGAAGGTGAGTAGCTCCAGATCGTCGTTCACCGTAAACCTGCCGCCCACACCCCGAAAATTACGCTCGAGGATGCGCGCCGGACGAATCAAATAAAAGTAATGCACGCCTTCATCAGTCACCGTGTGATACGCGTAGTCAAACAACGCAGCACTGCGCACATAATACCCGCGATATTTCGGATCGGTGCGCTCTTCCACCTTTGCTTCGGCCGGACGCAAATAGATATAAGTCACCATATTCGCCAACAAGGTGTCTTTTTGATCGCCGGAAAAATAAGCAGCAACATCATACTGCTCCATGGCCAAGCGCACACCTTCTTCAGAAACCGGTTCACCAGCACTTCTTACTGGCCGTTGGTCGGCTTCACAGGCAGAAATTAACAACAACGAAAATGCTGCTATCAACAGTTGGTGAAATTTCATATAGATCATTTTAAATAAAACCAAAGGAAAAATAATAAAAAAAGCCGAAGAAATACTATTCTCCGGCTTAGAATTAAATCAAAATCAAATATTTCGGAATAAATGCAAAGGTTATATGGAATAACTTATCCCGAGTGAAAAAGTGCGTCCGATGCGAAAACTGCGGTAGGTGTTATCCACCCCTTCCACATCGAAATCAAACTCCTGACGAAATTCCATATCCAACAGGTTCATCACTTTTAGCGAAAGGGTAAAATGTTTGCCCACGCGTTTTGTGCTGGTGAAATCCAGCGATGGCCGTGAAACCTCATAAACATCGGGTATTTGTGCGGGGGTTTGATACGAAAGTCGCCGCCCCCAGATATTGAAACGCAAACTGTTTTCCCAACGCAATTTGTCGCTGTTGTGGCTAATCACTGCATTCACAATGTAAGGCGATTGCCCCTGAAAAGGTCGGGTGTTGGAATAGATGTTTTCGGCCCCTACAAACCCTTCAATCTGATTGAGTTCGCGCTGGGTTTTATTCACTTTTGAATAAATGACCGCGGCATTGAATCCAAACTTCAACGACTCCAAGGACTCAGACAGGAAATCCAGCTTTTTCCGAAACTCGAATTCAGCGCCGTAAACCACGGCTTCGTCCACATTGTTGGGCTGCTGCTCAATGGCTGATCCGGTAGAGTATATGTTCACAATAATGGGATTGGTAAATTGCTTGTAGTACGCGCTAACGGCAATTACTTCACCCGGGCGGGGATAGGTCTCTAGCCGCAGATCCACGTTTTGAATCAACGTTCGTTCGAGCTGCGGATTTCCAATCACAATATCAGCACCGATACTACCCAGCGATCGAAATGGCGATATTTCACGCATATTGGGTCGGGCCAGTGTTTGAGAAAACGCCCCTCGAATATTCGTGTTATCACTCAGGTTATACACCAAGTTGAGCGACGGCAGAAAATCCAAAGCCTGAACATTTCCGTTGCTCGAAATCTGCATCGTCTCCAATGGATTTTCGGGATTCTGCACATCAATCATTGACGGACCTTCATTTCGGGTGGTTAGATCGGTGCTCTCTACCCGCAACCCGGCAATAACCCGCAAGTTTGTAGTGATGTTGTACGATCCCATCAGATAACCGGCAATGATGGTTTCATTTCCGATATACTGGTTGGACGGAATCGTCATTTCGCGATAAATATTACCAAAACCATATAAATTAGTTCCATTACTATGGGGGGTATCCGTAAAGCCCATATTTTGGTTACCAAAGAACAAATCAAAGTCTCCGTTGGCTTCACCAAATGTGACGAACGACGGGTTGGTGAAGTTTTCATTGGTCAGCGGAATATCGTAATAGCGCTCGCTGAAATCGCGGTCTTTGCGCTGAAAATATCCGCCCCACTTTAATTCCAGTTTTCGATTGCCAATAGCCACTGGAAGGCTAAAATCCACTTTTCCAGAAAGCTGATTATCGGACAGTTGCCGGAAAAAACGTCGCGGATCTCCGGCAGTTTCGCTTCTGCGAATGGAGTAATCACCCGCTTCCACCACATAGGCAAACAGTCGTTGATCGGGTTGATTCAGCTCATTGGCGTTATAATTGACCGACCAATGCACATCCAATCCATCCAGGCTTTTAAAGTGATGTTGCCCCGACAATCCGGTGTAGTTCAGCATTTTTTCGGTGTATCCCACATTGTGAGAATAAAACTCGGCATTTGACGAAGAGATGGCTTCGGGATAAAATCCGTTGAAATTTATTGCGTTGTACGAGCCTTGGTGATTATATAGGTTTTTCAATGTGAGCCGGTGATTAGCGTGAAACTGATAAGTCAGTCCAATCATCGCTCCGCTTTCTACGTTCTCGGTTGATTCCGTTTGATTGAACTGCCGGGCAATATTGGGTTGAAACTTTCCGGTCTCATCGGTATTGGTAGAATAGGTGTTAAACACCCCGTTTTCGACATGCTGAAAACTGCGATCGTAATTCACGCCGATATTGAGTCCCAACAACTGACCGCCATCACCCAATCGATATCGGTTTCCGAGTGCAATATTTAGCCCGCGATTAAATCCCGGCGAAATTTGATCTGCCACAAATGAGGTGCTGAACGCATCGCTGGTGGCATCGATAATGTGGCGCATCTGTTCGCCGTCGAGCTGCCGTCCTGCTGTTGCAGTAGCTTGGGCACCGCCGCCCTTGATGTGCTGGGCGTATTGCAACACGGCTTCGGGAAGTGCGCGTGAGCCGTCGTCGTAGCCCAGCCAATCCCACGAACCGCGGGCTTTGTCGCGCAAAAAAGAAGGGTTAAAAGTAGATCGGGTGTTGAAACCCATGGATATGCCGAGGTCAAGATAAAATTCCTCTGGAATGGACTTGGTTGATACTTCGGCCAGTCCACCCGAAAAGTTGCCGGGCAAATCGGGGGTGTATGTTTTTCGGATGACCAGATTTTCAATCATTCCTGCGGGAATCAAATCGAGACTGCTGCTGTTTCGAACCGGATCGACACTCGGCATCACCATACCATCTAACAAACTGAGCGAATAGCGGTCGCCCAAACCGCGCACAACAAGATACTTTCCTTCCTCTACTGTGGCTCCGGTGACCTGTGTCAAAGCCTGCGCGGCATCAGAAATTCCCATGGTGCTCATCTCGGTCGACGAAATGCCGTCTTGAATGGTGGCCGATTTGCGCTGCATGCTCAGAATGGCAATTTCGCTGCTCCTTACCTGAGAAGCTTCAACAACCAACTCCCGCAAAACCGCAGCATTGGGTTCCATGGCAATGTTTAGCCGCTGCGACGCACCCGACACAACCGCTACATTTTCAATGGTCATAGCGGTATACGAAACATAGGAAACCACCAGCGTGTAGTTTCCATCGACCAAGGGAAGGTTGAAATTTCCATCGAGGTCGGCAGTGGTTCCGGTACCGAGTTCTTTCACCAAAACGGTGGCACCAATCAACTCGTCGCCGTTCGAATTGTCGGTGATCTTTCCAAACACAACGCCCTGCTGCGCATGGGAATAATTTACTAAAAAGAGCATGGACAAGGAAACAACAGACTGGTAAAATATAGCTTTCATGTGGTGTAGTTCTTTTGGTTGTGAAGGGGTTACTTTAACGAACAAGAGGAAGGACGATTTTGCGCCCTTCCTTGTTCTCCATTGCTATTTAAGTGTGATTGTTTATTGCAGAAATCCGAATTTATCGAGGGTGGTCCATTGCGAAATCCAAAGCGGTCCGGTTGGGCTGAAGGCTCCGCGGTATCCGGGGTTCTCCATGCCGGCAGGCGCAGCTCCGGTGTTGTCGTAGTTGGAAACCGGTTTAGGATTGAGTGCTCCAGTGCCTGGGGTTCTGCTGATACCAGCCAGCACACTGTTGCCGACATTGACGTTTGCGTTGTCGGACAAGTGTTGCTTCAGGGCCGCTGCATCGGGGTAGGTGGCGTCGGCACCGGTCACCAAAATCAGGTCGTTGAGCGTGGCAGCTCCAGCAAATCCAGCCCAAGTATTGTTGTGAATTTTAATCTCGCCATTGAGAAACCTTTCGTATGAGTCCAATCCCGAAGGCAAATCCTCAACTTCCAATCCCGTTCCGGGAAAATCAGCAAAAATGGAGTTGTAAACCGAACCACCGAATGCATCGCGCATTTGAATGGCGTTTTGTGCACCGGTGGCATTGGCTCCCGGACCGATATAGGTCATGTTGGCCAGGTCTGGTCTTGACCACAGTGGCGCATCGTCGGGACTGGCACCGTCCCACTCTCCTGCTTTGTCGTAGGCATCGCCACTGCAGCAACCCATCAGGGCAAACAGGTACTGTCCTTTTCCGGTCCACCCCAAATCAAAGTCGTAAGAATCGTCGGTAGCAAAAGCCACGCTGATGTATTTGATATCGACCGTGCCACCAAAAATCTCAATTCCGTCGTCGCAGCTCGAGTAAATGTCGATGTACTCGATGGTAGTTCCATTGCCTACGCCGCCCAATGTCAACCCCTGTATTTCGTCACCGGGAGCAATTCCCACACCCGAATAGCGGATAGAAACGTACTTGAGGGTTCCCGAATCGTCTCCGGGATTTGATCCACCGTATGCACCACGGGTTTCGGTAGAGGGCATTCCTTCAATCAAAATATTGTCGGTGTTGCCATCGGCATAGGCAGGCGCGCTACCGAGCATAATCAGTCCGCCCCAGCGACCACAATCGGTGGGCAACAGGTTGCCGTTCAAATTGTCATCTTCAGCGGTAAAAATAATCGGCTCGTTAACGGTACCCACCGCATTGATGCTCGCACCCCGCGCAATAATCAAAGAGGAAGTGTTGTCTCCAGTAGAAGGAATTGTTTTGCCACGGATTACTGTTCCAGCCTCGATGTTTAATGCGGCTCCGTTTTCTACAAACACCAATCCGTCCAGCAGATACTCGTTGTCGGCCGTCCAGTGGTAGGTTTGTCCTGACTCAATACTGGCGTCGGTTACCACGATGGTCTGGCCCGTACCGCTGCCACCGCCTGTGTCACCGTAATTACATGACCCGTCGTCGCTCTTGGCGTCGGGATTGTAATTCACCGCTGTGGGATCGGTACAACCTTTTTCTTTTTTGCAGGAAGTCATCGACACCATCCCGAAAACGGCTACAGCGATGAATAGTAAGTTGATTTGAAATTTCATGGTAGATAATTTTGGTTGAGAAATGTTTCTTTGAATGTGTTTTTGAATTCGATGCAAACCTACTGCTGCGGTATTGCTACTGAATTAAGGCCCGGTGAAGGCTTCGTTATTACTCTTTAAAGACCGTGTAAACTATTGGGCGAATCGGTTAACAATTTGGAAACAATGCACTGTAACCCGCTAATTAGCAAGCCACCTCGCATGCCGAAATGCAACGAAACAGAATCACCGGTGACCGACCCCTACCCGCATGCGCAAATGCCATGGCCTTGTTTGCTTTCAGGATACATTCAGGTGACAATTTGTCTGCATATTTGGGCTGGCAAACTATTTGGTCACTGCGATCGTGCGTTATTTTAAATTCAGGAAAATGTCGGAAAAGAAGAAGAAAAAATCCGTTTCAGAAGAGATAGAAAACACTGATATCAAGAAGGATATGGAAGTCACCCCAGAAACTGAAGTGGCCGAAGAGGAAGTGGAAACGCCGGGTCGAGAGGAAGAGCTGGAAAAAGAGTTGGCTGCCATGAACGACAAATATCTGCGACTGTATGCCGAATTTGACAATTACCGTCGACGAACTGCACGGCAGCAAATTGAGTTGCAGCGAACAGCAGCCGGCGATACCATCATGGCTGTTTTGCCTGTGCTCGACGACTTTGACCGCGCCATTGAATCGAACAAAGCCATCGATGATGTCGAGACGCTAAAATTAGGTTTTTCGCTGATTCACAACAAGCTGAAAGGCATTCTCGACAAAGCCGGCCTGAAAGAAATTGAGGCAAAAGGCCAACCTTTTGATACCGATGTGCACGAGGCCATAACCAACGTTGCCGCTCCTTCTGAAGATCTGAAAGGAAAGGTGGTGGATGTCGTTGAAAAGGGTTATTACCTGAACGATCAGGTATTGCGATTCAGCAAAGTTATAGTAGGACAATAAAAACATGGCTAAGAAAGATTATTACGAAGTTCTTGGTATAGAGCGCAACGCTACGGAAAGCGAGATTAAAAAAGCTTACCGCAAACTGGCGCTGCAATTTCATCCGGATAAAAACCCCGGTGACCCCACCGCCGAGAAAAAGTTTAAAGAGGCGGCCGAGGCGTACGAGGTACTGAGCAACGCCGACAAAAGAGCCCGCTACGACCAGTTCGGTCATGCCGGAATGGGCGGCGCAGCCAGTGGAGCCGGCGGCTTTGGCGGCGGCATGAGCATGGAAGATATTTTTAGCCAGTTTGGCGATATTTTCGGCGGAGGTTTCGGTGGTGGATTCGGCGGTCAACGCGGACGACGCGTTTTTAAAGGCTCCAATTTGAGGGTGCGGGTAAAACTCAACCTCGAAGAAATCGTTAATGGAGTAGAGAAAAAGCTCAAAGTCAATAAACTGGTTCAGGCAGAAGGCGTAGAAACCGGCACCTGCCAAACCTGTGGAGGAACCGGTCAGATTACGCGCGTCACCAACACCATTCTGGGGCAAATGCAAACCAGCTCTACCTGCCCTACCTGTAGCGGCATGGGACAAACGGTAACCAAATCGCCTCCGGGTGCCGACGAACATGGCCTGCGTCGTGAAGAGGATATTATCACGGTGAATATCCCGCCAGGAGTAGAAGAAGGGATGCAACTCACCATGACCGGAAAAGGAAATGCCGCTCCAATGGGCGGAATTAACGGCGACCTGCTGATTGTTATCGAAGAAGAAGAACACCCCGTGTTGAAGCGCATGGGCAACGATCTGTATTTCGAACTGTACGTCAATTTTGTGGATGCAACGCTTGGTGCAACTTGCGAGGTTCCGCTGGTAAAAGGAAAAGCAAAAATCAAACTCGAGCCCGGCACCCAAAGTGGTAAGATGGTGCGCTTGCGTGGAAAAGGGGTTCCAAATGTTCAGGGTGGAAAAACCGGCGATCTGTTGGTGAACATCAACTTGTGGACACCCCAAAAACTTACGGCAAAGGAAAAACAACTCTTGGAGTCGCTGCGCGATTCGGAGAACTTTGAACCGCAACCCACAAACCGCGATAAAGGATTTTTTCACAAAGTGAAAGAGATGTTCGGATGATTCTCTACAACGTTACCATTATCATCGACGATCAGGTGCACGACGAATGGCTGCAATGGATGAAGGAAATTCACATTCCCGATGTGATGGCTACCGGACTCATGATTGAAAACAAAATTGCCCGGATATTGGCCGAAGAAGAAGGCGGAACCTCCTACTCCATCCAGTACCTGCTGCGCAGTATGGAAGATTATGAAACCTATCAGCAGCAACACGCACCACGTCTTCAAGCCGAGCATCAACAAAGGTATGAAGGGAAATTCGGCGCCTTTCGCACCCTGCTCCACGTGATTCACCACACCGATGGTAAGGGCTAAAAAACACCTCGGTCAGCACTTTTTGACCAACGCCGGCGTCGCGCAGCAAATAGCGGAGAGCCTAAACGGTCACAAAGGCTACAAACACCTGTTGGAAATCGGTCCGGGAACCGGCGCGTTGACCCGTCATCTGCTCCCGCTCACTCCTTTTGAATTGTGGGTGTCGGAAATCGACAGCGAATCGGTACTCTATCTGCAAAAACACTATCCGCAGCTTTCGGGGCACATTTTGGACAGCGATTTTCTACAGCTCGATTTGCATCAGCAATTTGGCGATGTGCAAGTGGGCATTATTGGCAATTTTCCGTACAATATTTCCAGCCAAATTCTCTTTCGGGTATTTGATCAACGCAATCAGGTGCCCGAGGTGGTGGGTATGTTTCAGAAGGAAGTGGCCGAACGGATCGCATCGGGCCCTGGGAATAAAGACTATGGAATCCTCAGCGTGCTCTTGCAGGCTTTTTACCACATCGAGTATCTTTTTTCTGTAGGACGGGAGGAATTCAATCCTCCACCCAATGTAGAATCCGGGGTGATCCACCTGCGCAGAAATGATATTAAGGAGCTGCCGTGCTCTGTCGATGATTTTAAACGCGTGGTAAAAACCACTTTCAATCAACGCCGCAAAACCATCCGCAATTCTTCCCGGCCCATGTTACAACCCGGCAGCATCACCGACCACCACCTGTTCGACCGACGACCTGAAACGCTGACTGTTGAGGAATTTGTGGAGTTGACGGGGTTGATTTACAGACCTTAAAGTTTTACTCCTTTTCTGATTGCCTTCCATCAGAGTCACCGGCACGGGACTCTGAGGAGCTATTTTGATTCCCTCGGTGTCATTCGCAGAGGACGCCGAGTTTTTTAGATTTGTTCAAACATCAGTTTATCATAGCAACTCACTGTATTTTTAATCCCTCAGTGTCACCTGAAAGGGACGCCGAGGATTATAGATTTATTCTAACTTCGATTGATAAATGGCAACTCACCGTCAGCATTCCGAAGATAACACCTTTTATTTCATCACCTTCACTTGCTTCAAGTGGATGAACCTTCTGGAAATGACCGCTATTTATGATTTTCTACCAAACTCGATCAACAAATTAGCAGCTAAAGGTTTTATGAATACTTGTTTTGTAGTGATGCCTAATCACTTCCATATGTTGTTGTTTGCAACGGAAGAAAGCCGTAACCTCAACACGGCTCTTTCCGAGACGAAAAGATTTTTAGCGTATGAGATTATTCGAAGATTGAAAGCGAAAAATCAGGTGGAAGTGTTAGACGTGCTGACATCAGGTGTCAGTAAGAATGAAACCCAAAAGGGTAAACTACACCGGGTTTTTCGTCATTCGTTCGATGCCAAAACAATCGTGGATAGACAAAACATACTGAGAGTAATGGACTATATTCATCATAATCCCTGTACTGGAAAATGGATGCTCGTGGATTCTTATCTTGATTATAAATATTCGAGTGCTGCTTTTTATGAATTAGAGCAACATTCAGAGTTTCCGATTTGGGATTTCCGGGAGTTTATTGAGTAGACAGATTGAGGTCAGATTTCCTCGGCGTCCTCTTCGAGTGACACCGAGGGAAAGAAATGTGGATAAGACTAAACGGGTTCATAAAATTCCCGTCAAGCCCCAGATGAATGCGTGAAGCATTGTTATCAGCAGCACCATTTATACCTGTCCAGTTTACGGACTGAAATCGTTGCCGAAGGGTGTTGTTTTGGAGGATGTCCAGATTGGTGTTCCCAGTGTCGTCCCATCCTAAGAAAGCTCCACCTGTTGGAGTATTGCCAAGAACGGAAGCCTGACCAATTGAATTTTGAGTTGTACATACCATAACCAATAAGGTCAGTACAGTTGTGGTTATTTTTCGGAATTTATTTATAACATTTTTCATTGTTTGATAATTTTAAAGGTTTGTTGATGATTGTCTTCATCTGTCACCTTTAAAATGTAAAGTCCTTTTGACCAGTTTGTGCCGTCTATATTCAATTCTTTTTGGCCCACGTATTGTTTTTTTATCAATTGACCAATAGCGTTGAATACTTTTATTTCGGTTAAAACCGTTGATGATGTTATCTGAAACTGCCCCGGTGATTGATTGGGAAACACTTGAATGGTTGTTTCCAATTGATCTAAATCATTGGTCGACGTAAGATCCGAATCTTGTTTAAGATAATCACAATCTTTAGGGTCGGTTGCTATGCAAACGTTTTCGATATAATACATTCCATAACAATACCCAGGATCACCCATTTGCATAGTATCAGTATGGATATCTTCGTAAAAATTACCAATGGCAAACCAATCGTATTCCTGATCTGCTTCAAACCAACCGTCAATAAGCACCCAATTAGCCGTATCTGACATTAATTCATTGTACTCAATATCAGATTCGTTTTCCGGTGAATAAGGATTATCAGGTGAGTAATCCGGATCTTCAAAAAACTTGGCTCCGATTCTATCTATTGCACAGTGATAATTATCTATTACACCGCCATCGAAAAGCGAAACGTAGAACATCACATAGTAACTCTCCCCGGGTTCTAAAGATGAAGTGAGGGGAGCTGCAATGTACTCTCTTTCATTAACAAAAATTGAACTATAAGTAATTAATGCGGCATAAGCCTCGCCGGTAATGGCCGACTGATAGCCCCATGCATTCGAGGGAACACCAGCCATGTACTCGCTACAGGCATTAAAATAGTCAGGAGTAAGAGCAAAAGAATACCAGTCTACACAATTCTGATGAAGTTCCGTGCTACTCCACGGGCAATCAATATACTCTTCAAAGCTCGGGTTGGGCACCAGATTTTGGGAGAAAAGGCTGTTCGCGATCATCCAAAAAATTAAAAAAAGGACTTTACATTTCATGGTTAAAATGAAAATGAATTGTGGTGGAATTCCGCCAATCGCGTCGTTGTGCCGATCGGCCCCGCCCTGTAGGTATCGAAAAGATATGGTATTCCGTCCCGGGGCATTTCGTATCTTTGCTGTTACATAGGCCTTTTTTTAAGGTTTATAACCAAACCTCCGCGGGTGCATTCTCGTCAAGAATTAAAACCCGCGGGGGCTTTTTCATTTTCTACCGTGAAAACTACTTAACATTTTTTAACCCTACAAGTGTTTTTCAATTTATTCCTTCGTAAAGCACTCATCCCCCCCCTATTGCAGGGTGAGTGTGAGAATGAAATCGTAGGCCGCAGGGTTACATCCAACGTAAATAAATTCTTGTGCAGACAATTAAATCCAAACCAATACCTGCAATATTTATCCTCCTTCATACTTACAACTTCTCACACATCTAGCGTCTTCGATTTAGGTTTTTACCATTTTATACCCCCGCTTCCGGCACTTCAGAATTTGTACTTTTACGCGGAATTCCGCTAACAACGATTCCCGGCCATGCAATTCGAACTTACCAAAGCCTTCATTGAAGACCTCCGAGCGTCCATTGACCAGGGCGACACCGGTGCTGCAGCTGCTGCCATTGCTGATTTACACCCGGCCGACGTGGCAGAAATCATCCAGCAATTTCACGAAAGAGATGCTTTTCTCTTTTTCGAACTGGTGGACAAAAGCAAACGCGCCGATGTGTTTCTCGAACTCGACGAAGATTGGCGCCACGCCTTGCTCGAAGACCTAAGTTCGGATGATATTGCCGGTCAGCTTATCAATGTCATCGACTCAGACGACGCAGCCGACCTGATTTCAGAGCTCCCAGAAAAGCAGCAGCACGAGGTAATGTCGCTGCTGGACGACCAAGAACAGGTCAGCCACATCCGTCAGTTAATGCGTTATCCTGAGGATTCGGCCGGAGGGATCATGGCAAAAGAGCTGGTAAAAGTGCAGGCCGACTGGACCATTGCGCATGGCATTCGCGAAATGCGAAAACAGGCCAAAGAGGTCAATGAGGTATTTACCATCTATGTGGTGGCCGAAAACGACAAACTACTCGGCACGCTGTCGCTCAAACGCATGCTTTTTTCGCCGAGCTCGATGAAGTCGAAATTCAGCGACATCTTCACCAGCAATCAACCCAAATACATTTTGGCGCACGAAAGCGCAGAAGAGGCAGCGCGAATGATGGAAAAATACGACCTGGTTGCGCTACCCGTAGTGGATGAAGAAATGCGGCTTCTGGGCAGAATTACCATTGATGACGTGGTGGATCTGATGAAAGAAGAAGCCGAACGCGACTACCAACTTGCATCGGGACTGGCCGAAAAAGTGGACCTGAGCGATACCGTGATGCAAGTTACCCGCGCACGATTGCCCTGGCTGATTATCGGGCTGCTCGGAGGACTGCTCGTGGCCAACGTAGTGGGACTGTATGAAGGAGCTATCGCGCAAATCACCCAGTTGGCGCTGTTCATGCCCCTCATCGCCGCAATGGGTGGAAACGTCGGTGTACAATCTTCGGCCATTGTGGTGCAAGGACTCGCCAACAGCGCCATCGATGTGCAAGCCCTTTTTCCACGTTTGCTCAAGGAATTGTATGTGGCTTTGGTAAGCGGACTGATTTGCGCTTCGATGGTTTTGGTATATACCCTGCTGCTAGAAAACTCACTTACGCTGGGACTTACCGTAGGTATTGCCCTTTTTTCGGTGATGGTATTTGCCGCCCTTTTCGGAACATTCGTACCCCTGATGCTCGACCGCTTTAACATTGACCCCGCCGTTGCAACCGGGCCATTTATCACCACCATTAACGACATTATCGGTCTGGCGATTTATTTCTTTATCGCCAAACAATTCTATCAACTTTGATGAACATCCTTTTTGTTGATCACGTGCACCCCGTGCTCGAGGAACTATTGACTTCCGCCGGACATCACTGCCAACACAACTACAACGGCAGTCAGAATGAAATTCAGCAAAACCTAAACGACTGCCACGGCATTGTGATTCGCAGCCGTTTTAAGATAAACGCTGCCTTTATTCAGGCTGCACCCCAACTCAAATTCATTGCACGTGCCGGTGCGGGGTTAGAAAATATCGACTTGGAATGTGCTCAGCAACACAACGTGCAGGTATTTGCTGTTCCGGAAGCCAATCGCGATGCTGTAGGCGAACACGCGGTGGGCATGTTGTTGATGATGCTCAACCACCTGAAACGCGCCGACGAACAAGTGCGAAATGGCATGTGGCTGCGCGCCGAAAACCGGGGAATCGAAATCGGCGGAAAAACCGTTGGTATCATCGGCTTTGGAAACATGGGCAGCGCCTTTGCAGAAAAATTGCGCGGCTTCAACTGCCGGATACTGGTCTATGACAAATACCATCAAAACACGCCACCATTCGTGGAGTCTGTTTCGCTACAAAAACTTCAGCGGGAATCGGATATCATCAGCATTCACGTGCCGCTCACGGCCGAAACGGAATACCTGATTGACGCGGATTTCATCGATTCGTGCGCAAAGCCCTTCTATCTGATCAACACCGCCCGCGGAAAAGTGGTGCATACCGCATCGCTCGTGCTGGGACTCAAATCCTCAAAGGTGGCCGGCGCTTGCCTCGATGTGCTCGAATACGAAGCCCTTTCGTTTGAACAAATTCACGCCGAGAATCTTCCACCCGAATTTCAATACCTCATTGAAAGTGATCGGGTTATACTGTCGCCACACATTGCAGGCTGGACCCATGAATCGCATTACAAATTATCGCAATTTTTGGGTGATAAAATTTTAAACTATTTTGGGCCAGCCTAACCAAATGAACCCAATAAATAAATGAAGAAGTCAGTCCTGTTATCCCTCCTCGCTATTGGTATTGCAACCACCGGAATATCACAACAGCTCATCGAAGCCGAATTGCTGCACACCTGGAGCGCGGCACAACTCGCCAACCAAGGCGTTTTCGGTGCCCAAAACGGCGTTTCGATGTACAAAATTGTTTACCAAACTGCCGGCGTCGATGGTCAGCCCACCATTGCATCCGGTGCCGCGTTTATTCCTGATGTAGAAGAATGCAGTTTTCCTGTTGGGGTGTACAATCACGGAACCATCTTCGAAAAAGAAGACGTTCCGAGCCGGAATAACGGCGAAGCACTGATCGGAAAATTTTTGGGAGGATTCGGTTTTGTCGGGATATTGCCCGATTACCTCGGACTGGGCGATTCGCCCGGACTGCACCCCTACGTTCACGCCGACTCCGAAGCCAGTGCCACCATCGACATGATTCGGGCGGTGAAAACGTTTTGTTCCGATACCGGAATTTCGCTGAACGACCAATTGTTCATCACCGGATACTCACAAGGCGGACACGCTGCAATGGCTACTGTGTATGAAATTGAAAGCAATCTGAGCGATGAATTTACCGTGACGGCATCGGCACCTGCCGCCGGACCATACGACATCAGCGGCAGCCAAGCCGGGCCTATCTCTTCGAATGAGTTCTATGCCTCACCCGAATACCTGCCCTACGTGATTTTTTCGTATCAGTTGGTGTATGGAAATATTTATGACACCCCATCAGACTTTCTGGTTTCGCCCTACGATACGGTGCTGCTGCCTATGTTCGACGGCCAGCACAGTGGCGGCCAAATTGCTTTGGCAATGCCCGATGTTCCTGCAGAAATCATCCAGCCCGATGAACTTGCGGATTTCATCGCAAACCCCAATCACCCAATGCGACTGGCACTGGCAGATAACGACCGCTTTGACTGGGCACCGCAATCGCCGATGCGACTGTATTACTGCTCGGCCGACGAACAGGTCTTTCCTGAAAACAGTATAGTTGCCTACGAAACCATGGTGCAAAACGGGGCGACGGATGTCACCCTGGTTGATGTGGGTGAATATACACACGGCGGTTGTGCCATGCCCGCGTTAATAGATGTGCTGTTTTGGTTTATCGACCTGAAAACACCCTGTGCGGGCGTGGGTGTAGAACAGCACAATGCAACGGTTTTCACGCTGTCGCCCAATCCAGCCACTACACAAATCAATCTGCAATTGGAAGAAAGCATGTCGGGCCACATTCGTCTGCTCGATATCACCGGAAAAACCGTTTTGGTTCAACCTTTCAACGGCAACTCAGCGGTGATTGCCTCCGATCATTTGAATCGCGGTTTGTACCTGATCAGCATTGATGAACTTCCGGGGGGCATGGCGCGCATTATTCTGCACTAATCGCGCAACACAAACCGTGCGGTATTTCGGCTGCGCTGTTCTACCAGCACTTCGCGATTGCGGATGAGCTGCTCGATGAGGTCTTCGGTATAATGTCGGATAGTGAGCAACTCTACCGGTTCATTGTAGCGCACTTCAAAATCTCCCGAAAGCGCATGCATCACCTGGTCAATATGCTGGCTGTTAAAATCGGCACAAATCGAAAAGCTGAGTGCCGAATGCTGCATCAGGTTCATGTGGATGCGCTCTTTGGCCAGCAGGCCGAAAATAACGGACAGATTTTCTTCGACGATGAACGAAAAATCGCGCGGAGAAACCGATATCAGTACCTGATTGGGTTTGAAAATAAACGAGGGAATCAGCGCATCGTCGTGTTGTTCAGACTGGATTTCGGTACCCGGTAAGTCGGGGTGAAGAAACGATCGAACATACAGCGGAATGCCCGCATTTTGCAGTGGCTTGATGGTTTTGGGGTGAATGACCGAAGCCCCGAAATAACTCAGCTCTATGGCCTCGCGGTAGGAGATGCGCCGCAGCATTTTGGTGTCGGCAAAATATTTTGGATCGGCGTTGAGCACGCCCTGCACGTCTTTCCAGATAATTACCTCTTTGGCACCGAGCGCAAAGGCAACGATGGCCGCCGAATAATCAGACCCCTCGCGACCAAGTGTGGTGGTGTTTCCTGCTTCGTCGGCCGCGATAAAACCCTGAGTGACACAAAGCTTTTCACCTTTAGTGGCGGAGACATTGCTGCATTTATTACTCACCCGGTCGATCGTTGCAGTCCAGTTGACATTCGCTTCGCGGTGCAGACTATCAGTGCGAATCATTTCGCGCGCGTCGAGCCAGTGGTTTTCGAGTCCTTGTTGCGCGAGAAAACCGCTGATGATAGTGGTGCTGACCAGTTCGCCGGCAGCTACAATCCGGTCGTATTCATAGTCGCGATTGTCGGAAACGGGCTGGCGAAGATGATTTTTGAGCTGGTTCCACAAGAGGAGTACTTTGGCAAACGGATCGGAATCATCGGCAAAAAGTTCGCGCATTATCGCATCGTGTGCAGTGATGATTTCATCGAGTCGATTTTCTGCCGCTGAGAGATGGTTTTGTTCACGAAGACGCCAAACTTCTTCGAGCGCGTTGGTGGTTTTGCCCATGGCCGACACCACCACTATCAACTGGTTGCCGCCGTACTTTCTGACGATGTGGTACACGTTACGAACCGCTGCGGCATCGCGTACAGATGCTCCTCCGAATTTAAATACTTTCACGTCGCAGGTCGTTTTCGTTAAACTTGCAATTAATCCATTCTTTATCTAAAATCGCACGATACTTTTTATAAAAACGAATGGCCGGCTCATTCCAGTCGAGCACCTGCCATTCCATTCTTTTTGACCCACGTTGTCGCGCTTCTTCCATCACGCGTTCGAACAACATCCTGCCGATTCCATTTCTGCGATACGGTTCGGCAACGATCAGGTCTTCAAGGTACAGGCAGCGGCCTTTCCAGGTACTGTATTTGTCATAAAAGAGGGCCATCCCCACTACTCTTTCGTCTTTTTGCGCTACAAAAAAGTCGAATATTCTATTGGGGCCAAAGCCATCGGCCTGCATTAACGCAACGGTTGTTTCCACCTGATCGCCGGCCTTTTCATAGATGGCCAGTTCATGAATCAGTTCCAGCGCCGCCGGTAAATCAGCCTGTTCGCCCTTTCGGATGCGGATCGATTTCATACTGCAATGATAAGATTTTCGTTTTTGCCAACATGGGCAATCAATGAACTTGATTTGAAACCAGTAACTACGGTAATTTTATTTTACGAACTAAAACTTTCAGCGCAAAAGTACCGCTTTGCTATTGGTTGCGCGAAAAAGGGCAAACACTATCAACTCGACTTTTGACATCTCGTCGAGATTTAAAGCCCTTTTAACCGTTTATTATGGCATTGAATCTATATTGCAACGATGTAACCAGCCATTAATCCATTTTTGAATGGCTTATTTTGAACCAACCTATTCGGGCTCAACGGATTTTCCGGGTAGTTTAGAAATATGTAAGCGTGAAAGTCGTAGTAGTTGAAGACGACCAAGTGTTTCTGAGTCAACTCATTGAGTTCTTGCAACAGTTGAATGGTATTGAGATAATCGGGGTGGCCACCTCGGTTGATGAAGGCAAGCAATTGATCAAAAATTGCGATCCGACCCTTGTTTTAATGGACGTTGAACTAAAGGACGGACAAGCCTTTGATATACTTTCGTCGCTGGAAGACATTTCATTCGATGTCATTTTTATCACTTCTTATGAGCATTACGCTCTGCGGGCCATCAAGTTCTCTGCGATTGACTATTTGTTAAAACCGTTTTCAATGGACGAGCTGGAAGTGGCCATTCAAAAGGTTAAAGGAAGCCGAAAGCGAGCCGTTTCTCCGGCAAGTGTCTTGATGGAACACCTGAATCATCCACAAGAAAAAGTCAGAATTGGACTTCACACATTGGAATCGATTGAATATGTTAAACTGAACAACATTGTCAGGTGTCAGGCGGATGGAAATTACACCGCGTTTTACCTCACCTGTGGTCAGCGATTGGTGGTGTCTACGCCCATCAAGAAATATGCAGAGCTGCTGCACGAAAATGGATTTATGCGACCGCATCGCTCACACCTGATCAATTTACATCATGTTAAGCGATACCTCAAAACAGATGGTGGGGTTGTAGTGATGTCTGATAGCTCGGAAATCGGTATTTCACGGAATATCAGAAAGGAATTTTTAAGTCGACTGAACACTTTGTAACCATAAAATAATCATGTATTATGCCAACCTCAACTATATTATTTTTAAAAAGCACTTATACTTCAAGGCTGTCAAGTAAGGTCAACCTGTTGCGCATTATCAGTGCGATGGCTTTAACCCTTCTGCTGCTATCGTCAACAAACATCTATGCGCAGCGCACACTGCCAAAATCGGAAATAGATTCACTATGGGCGGTGTGGAGCAATCCGCAGGAAGAAGACTCCAACCGCACCAAATCTTTGCATCGAATGGCCTGGCACGGATACTTGTTTTCACAACCCGACAGTGCCTTCTATTTTGCACAGTTGTACTATGATTTTGCCGAAAAAACGGATCGTCAAAAGCAGATGAATTCTGCATTGAACATCCAGGCAACAGCACTAAATTTTCAAGGAGAATATGAAAAAGCCCTCGATTATTACACCCGAGGACTGAATATTAGTGAGGAAGTTGGAGATCAGAAGGGTGTCGGCATTGCAATGAGCAATATGTCGCACATCTTCAAAAATCAGGGTTTATATAGTAAAGCAATAGATTATCTTTTTCAAAGTCTAAAAATAAGCGAGGAAATGTCACACATTAAAGGGGTTGCGGCTTCACTTGGTAGTATTGCCACCCTCTATTATGAATTAAAAAGATTATGACAAAGCCCTTGATTACAATTCCCGTTGTCTGGCGATTATTGAGGAGCTGGGCGACAGACAACATATTGCAGGTACACTGAACAACATTGGCCTCATATACGACGAGCAAGGTGATCAAGATAAAGCCCTGAACCATTACGAAAAAAGTCTCAAAATCCTTGAGGAAGTGGGTGATTTGCGGGGTATATCAGATTCTCAAGGCAATATCGGCAATATACATTTTGGGAAGGGCGATTACAACGAAGCCTCACTGTATTTCGACAACAGCCTCATGATCAAGAAAGAGATGCGTGACCGAAGGGGTATGGCCAGAGCGAAATTCAACCGGGGAAAAGTATATGTCGCCCAAAACGAGCATGTTCAGGCCATCGACTTTGGCAATCGAGCAATGCCTTTGGCCCAGGCCGTAGGAGATGTGACCATAACCGAAGACATAGCAAAAATGCTCTATAAAAGCTATAAGGCCACTCATCAGTACAAATTGGCCCTCAGTATGCAGACCTCGTTGAGTCTGGGAAATTGATTCTGAGTAAATGATAACTAGAATTCTACCAATCATCTGCACTTTATCCTGTAAAACCAGCTATTCATACAAAAAAACTTGCTGCTCATACATTGCGGAAATATTGAGTGTCCAATAGAAGTACATTTGCTATTAATCAACATCAAACATTATGAAAAATTCAATCTATTACCTAATCATTATTGCCATTGTATCCATTTTTTCTTTAACAAACTGCAAAAACAAAGTAGAGGCCGACCGTATTTCGGAATGCGCTCTAATAAGCGGGGGAAGCATGGAAGCCAGAACAAATAACTGCAGAAGCTGCTGCATCAACAATGGGTGGGACAACGGAACCTATTGGGAAGTTGGAGAAGTCGGTTGTGAGTGTGATAAGAAATAGTTCTGAAATACGAAATGCGTCATTAAACTAACTATGAAAAATTTACTATTAATCATCACCCTCGCATTGCTTTGTGCGGGTTGCGGCAAACAAGCATTCAAAGCGGACGATCTGTATCCGGGTTACTGGCACGCCGAAGACAACGATTACAGCTATACCTTTGTGATCCCAAGCACCGATACAGAGGGAAAATGGAGTCGAACAAACAAGAGTACTTCAGTATCCAAACGTCATAGCGGTAAGATTTTGGTGACAAAAAAGAAACTCCGGATTGGATTCACAGCATTTAATATTGATGTGCCACCAAGAGAGGGACAACAGATTGTTACCATGACTTTAGATGGTGTCACCTATTATCGGTATAATTAATTCCCGCTACCATTCGCCAAATAGCCCAGAAGTTATTCCTGCATTCGCTGAGCTGATGCCCGGCAGAAAATGGTAAATGATTCCAGATTCTCGATCAAAAAAGGTCGAACAATGTTTCGGCTTTACGACTATTGAATCCGATGGTTCTTGTTTTGGAGGTTTCACTTCGGGTGATAGTGGCCAGCATGTGGTGACGTTACCGACCTGTATGATTTATCCCTATGGGAACGGTATCCAAATTCAGAAGGCGAACGGTATTGCCTTGGTGTGAAAATACCGGAAAGGCTTATTTTGTGCAAGGAAGAAAGTCAGTATAAAACAGTTCGCACTGAACTGATATCCAGAACATAAGTCCAAAAGCAAACCCTATACCGATAAGGTATTTTGCTATCTTCTTGGCATTGTTCCACATCCTACTGATTGACCGGTGTCCTACTCCACCCAACACCCGTAAAAACGATCAAATCCACCCCATTCGCCATTTCTACTGGTGGTCGGTTTTAAATTTCCCCAAAAAACGGGCATATTTGCAGAAAGTATTAACAACACCACCCATGGCACGCGTCACCACACTCAATGAGTTCATTATCCAACGTCAGAATGACTTTCCCTACGCCACGGGCGAACTTACCCGTCTGCTAAGTGCGCTGCGGCTGGCTGCCAAAGTGGTGAATCGCGAGGTAAACAAAGCCGGGCTGGTCGATGACATCCTCGGTGCCAGCGGAAACGAAAACATTCAAGGCGAGGAACAACAAAAGCTTGACGTGTATGCCAACACGCAATTCATTCAAGCCCTGCGCGCACAACACGAAGTTTGCGGTGTGGCCTCTGAAGAAAACGACGACTTTATCGCCTTCGACGATCCGGCATGCCACAACGGGCGCTACGTGGTGCTGATCGACCCACTCGACGGCTCGTCTAATATCGATGTAAACGTTTCCATCGGAACGCTGTTTTCGATCTACCGCCGGGTATCGCCTATCGGAACACCCGCCGTGCTCGAGGATTTCCTTCAACCAGGAACAGCGCAGGTTGCCGCCGGATATGTAGTGTACGGTTCGTCGACCATGCTGGTGTACACCACTGGCAACGGTGTTAACGGCTTCACACTCGACGCGTCGATTGGTGTGTTCTGTCTGTCGCATCCGAATATGAGATTCCCGAAAAACGGAAACATTTACTCCATCAACGAAGCCAACTACCAGCGGTTTGCACCGGGCGTCCAGGCCTTTCTCGATCACTGCAAAAGCAGCGCAAACGGATCGGGCGCGTACACTTCACGCTATATCGGCTCGTTGGTTTCAGACTTTCACCGCAACCTGATCAAAGGTGGAATATACCTGTATCCGGCCACAACAGATAACCCAAACGGCAAATTGCGATTGCTTTACGAGTGCAATACGCTGGCCCTTATCGCCGAACAAGCCGGAGGAATCGCCACCACCGGCACACAGCGCACGCTCGAAATCAAACCCGCTGAATTGCACCAGCGCTCCCCGCTCATTATCGGATCGCCCGATATGGTTGAACGGGCCGTTAATTTCATTGCTCACCACAAACCACAGGGTGTAGACAAAGCATGAAAATTGAAGAATTACTGCGGATGTATCAGGAGGATGCGCAACTCAAGCAGCTCGGCAACCTCTTGGAACAATCCAAAACTAAAATTAATCTCCGGGGATTAGCAGGATCTTTTGCGGCTGTATTGATCGGCACGGCTTTTCGAAACAGCGATAAAACCTTTATCATCGTACTCGAAGACAAAGAAAAGGCGGCCTACTTTCACAACGACCTCGAAGGACTGCTTGAAAATTCGGCGGTGTTATTGTTCTTTCCCGAATCGTATCGCGTGGCCTACGCTTTTGAATCGAGCGACAACGCCAACATAGCCATGCGTGCCGAAGTGCTCAACAACCTCTCGCGCAGCCGAAGCCCCAGATTGATCGTGACCCATCCCGAAGCGCTGGCCGAAAAAGTAGTCGATAAAAGAACGCTCAAGAGCAATTCGTACCGCATTAAACGCGGTGAAAAATACTCGATGGAATTTATCCACGAAATCATGGACGACCTGGGTTTTGAGCTGCAGGAGTACGTGTTTGAACCGGGTCAATATGCTGTTCGCGGTGGAATTGTCGACATTTTTTCATTTGCAAACGAATATCCCTACCGCATGGAACTTTTCGGCGAAGAAGTGGATACCATTCGTTTATTCGATCCGGTAGATCAGCGCTCCATCAAAACCGCCGACCGGGTAGAAATCGTTCCCAACGTCAGTACTAAAATCACGAGCGAAGATTACCAGACGCTGATTGAATTTGCAGGCGACGATGCCGTGGTGTGGCTCAGCGGACAAGCACTGGTAAGAGAGAAAGTGAGCAAGGAATTTCGCATTGCCCGCGATCACTATGAACAGCTCAACAGCCCCACCCAACACGTGCCGCCAGAAGTTTGCTACCTAACTCCTGACGCATTCGATGCCGTTTTGGCACCGCTCGTAGTGCTGGATTTTGGCATGCAAGCCGCCAGCGCTGAGGGTACCAGCCTGGTCTTCAATATCAAGCCCCAGCCGAGTTTCAACAAAAACTTTGAACTGCTGGCCGACAATCTCAAAAACAACGAGCGACAAGGCTATCGCAATTTCATCTTTTCCAATAACCCGCGACAGATGGAGCGCTTGGAGCGGATTTTTGAAGACATTGATCGCGAAGCTCACTTCACACCGATGCAAATGTCGCTGCACGAAGGGTTCATCGACAGCGACCGTAAAATCATTGCCTACACCGATCATCAGCTATTTGAACGCTACCACCGCTTCCGACTGAAAGAAGGATTTAAAAAAAACCGGCAGGCCCTCACCATTCGCGAGCTCAGCAACCTACAACCGGGCGATTATGTGACGCATATCGACCACGGTGTGGGGGTATTTTCGGGACTGGAAAAAATCAAAGTCAACGGAAAAGAACAAGAAGCCATCCGTTTGCAATACCGCGACAACGACCTGCTATACGTAAGCATTCACTCACTGCACCGCATTGCTAAATACACCGGAAAAGAAGGCACCCAACCGAAAGTGCACAAGCTCGGATCGGGCGTCTGGGCCAAAAGCAAAGCCAAGGCAAAATCGCGCGTTAAAGAAATTGCCTACGACCTGATTAAACTCTATGCCAAGCGAAAGGCTTCAAAGGGTTTTGCTTTTTCGCCGGACACCTATTTGCAAACCGAACTGGAGGCTTCGTTTATGTATGAAGACACGCCCGATCAGTACAAAGCCACGCAGGATGTGAAACGCGATATGGAAAGCGATTCGCCAATGGATCGGCTGATCTGCGGTGACGTGGGATTTGGAAAAACCGAAATCGCCATCCGCGCCGCCTTCAAAGCCGTTGGCGACAACAAGCAGGTGGCTGTGCTCGTGCCAACAACCATTCTCTCGCTTCAGCACTTTAAAAACTTTAGCGAAAGACTGCGCGACTTTCCGTGCCGCGTAGATTATATCAACCGCTTTAAAAGTCAGAAAAAACAAACCGAAACGCTGAAAGGACTGGCCGATGGCAGCATTGACATCATCATCGGAACGCACAAACTCACCGGTTCGAAAGTGAAATTCAAGGATCTGGGTTTGTTGATTATCGACGAAGAACAAAAATTTGGTGTGGGGGTAAAAGACAAGCTGAAAACCCTTCGCGAGCACGTCGATACCCTTACCATGACCGCCACACCCATTCCGAGAACACTACAATTTTCGATGATGAAGGCCCGCGACCTTTCCATCATCAACACACCGCCTCCCAACCGCCATCCGGTGTTTACCGAAGTGCGCTCATTTAGCGAAGACTTTGTAGCAGATGCCGTCAATTATGAAGTTTCACGCGGAGGTCAAGTCTATTTCGTCAACAATAAAATTCAAAACATTAAAGAAGTGGCGGCCATGATCGGTCGCAACTGCCCAGGGGTGAAGGTGTGTATTGGTCACGGACAAATGGCCGGCGATAAGCTGGAGGAAGTGATGCTCGATTTTATGGACGGCTTGTACGATGTGCTGGTGGCCACCACGATTATTGAATCGGGCATTGACATTCCAAATGCCAACACGATGATTATCATGGATGCCCACAAGTTTGGGCTCAGCGATTTGCACCAGTTGCGCGGCAGAGTGGGCCGCTCCAACCGAAAGGCATTCTGCTATTTACTCGCGCCGCCGGTTCAGCACCTGAGCGAAGAGTCGCGCAAACGGTTGCAGGCCATTGAGCAGTTTTCAGATCTGGGCAGCGGCATGAACATCGCCATGCGCGATTTGGACATTCGCGGAGCCGGAGATTTGCTTGGCGCCGACCAAAGCGGATTCATTACCGACATCGGTTTCGACACCTATCAGAAAATTCTGGAAGAAGCCATTCAGGAATTGCAGGAAACAGAATTTAAAGACCTGTATCTGGGTGAAGACAGCGCTTTGGTGGCAAAGGATTGTGCGCTCGAAACCGATTTTGAAATCCTCATCCCCGACGATTATATTGTGGACACCACCGAACGATTGCAAATTTACCGCGAACTCGACGACCTGAAAACCGAAGGTGAACTACAAGATTATCAAGAAAAGCTAACAGACCGTTTTGGCCCGGTTCCACAACCTACCCGGGATCTTTTCGAAGCCATACGTCTGCGGTGGTTGGCTCAGCAAATCGGATGGGAAAAACTCACGCTCAAAGGCGGTAAACTCATTGCGCATTTTGCGGCCAGCGAAGACAGCGACTACTTTCAGTCGGCCCAATTCTCAATGGTGTTGCAGCAGGTGCAATCCGCTCCTGACAAATACAAGATGTATGAAAAAGACGGCAAACTGCGGTTGTCGTATCCGGGCGTGAAGAACATTGACCAGGCGCAAGCGGTCATCCGGCCGTTGGTGCGCGGGTAGCGAGTTTAATGGTCAGCTAACGGTGCTCCTCACTGTACACTGGCCCACCGCAATGGAACAAGATCAACACACATTGCCTTGATGAGGCTGTGGATGCAGACAACCCGGTGCGGGTGATTGATGCCTTTGTGAATAGCTTGCCACTGGAGGAATTCGGTTTTCGGTTAGACTACAGTGAAGAAGGTCGATTTCACCAGAGTGCGCCCTTTTTGAGAAATTTGTGCATTTTTGTTGGGATGGCAACTCAAGCAAAATCAAGCGACCTTGGAGTGGGTGTTGTGAGACGAGCTGGCGTTAATGGCAAGCAAACCAAGACAGCGTAAATGAACGAAACAGCGACAAAAGATACTTGGAAAAACATTCCTATTGACAATCCAAAACGGATTGACATAGACTTATTGTTTACAGTCAAGCAGTTTTCTAAATTGAAAAATGGACTTATTCCTCAACAAATGGAAGACAAATGGTTCATTTATTACGAAAACGAGTGGCTTTACTTTCACCGCTCTTGGACAGGCAACGGAATGTACAAAGCAAAACTCAACAAAGTAACTGAAGGCTACACCATAAAAGAGTTTTGGGTAGAAAGAAACCAAGAAAAATATAAAAATGAAGCCGACAATACCGACATTGAAACTTTTTCATTTTTAATTGAAAGAGGACTTTTAGGAATAGATGTAAACAACATTAATTCAAGCAGAAACATCCAATCAGAAACGGATGCCTTAAAAGGTTGGAGCAACTTTGGAAATATGCTTTTCACAAATCAAGGCGTTGATTATTCCGAAAAAATTAAACCTGCACTTTTGGGAGTTGCGGTTGGCGATGCATTAGGAGTTCCAGTTGAATTCAAGAGTAGACAAACGATTAGCAAAAATCCCGTAACAGATATGAATGGTTACGGAACCTACAATTTACCAGCAGGAACTTGGTCAGACGACAGTTCGCTAACATTTTGCCTGGCGGAAGCATTGACACAGGATTTTGACCTGAATATTATCGGACAAAACTTTGTGAAATGGACACACGAAAATTATTGGACACCACACGGACGCGTTTTTGATATTGGCATTGCAACTAGTAAGCAATTTCAAGACTTGCAAAAGGCGAAAAGCCAGAATTAGCAGGCGGTTTTGACGAAACGGACAATGGTAATGGTTCGCTTATGCGAATTTTACCTTTACTTTTTTATTTACTTGACAAACCAATTCAGGAACGTTACGACATTACAAAAAAAGTTTCTTCAATTACACATGGACATATTCGTTCTGTAATTGCTTGCTTCTACTATCTTGAATTTGCAAAGCAAATTTTATCAGGCAAAGACAAATTTGAAATTTATAAAAACTTAAAAACTGAAATTTCAAATCACTTGGCAAGTCTTGCAGTCAATCCGACAGAAATTGCAAAGTTTGACAGATTGCTAAAAGGCGAAATAGCTATAACTGAAGAAGACGAAATTAATAGTAGTGGTTATGTTTTGCATACACTTGAAGCAAGTATTTGGTGTTTACTGACAACAGATAATTATAAAGAAGCAGTTTTAAAAGCAGTGAACTTAGGTAGTGACACAGACACAACAGGCGCAGTAACAGGCGGACTTGCAGGACTACTTTATGGAATTGAAAACATACCCAAAAAATGGCTACAAAAATTAGCCAAATATAACGAAATTGAAAACTTGGCGGAACGACTTAACGACAAAATTGCCAGCCACTAACATCGGTTCGGCAATATGGCGGCTGACGGAACATTAATGAGCATTTGTGCTAAAACAAACATTTGGAACTTTTATAAACTTAGAGCTAAAAATCCGCCACTGCGCCAAGCGCCAAAACGTCACACCTTCTCAAACCCCATTTTCCACATCATTTTTCTTGATAAGTTGAATAGAATGTACGGTCAGATGCAAGGTGTAATAAAGCACATCCGCCATGCTGCTGCCGATGTGGGTCTGATTTTCATAGCCTACAACCTCAAGCGATTAATGGCCTTGGTATCATCTGAGGAGCTGAAAGAAGTATTTGGTGCAAGTTTGGCTTTATTTACCGGCTTTTTTTGGCTCAAAACCTCCTCAAATGGCCTTTTACAGTCAATTTCAAACAGATGGAGCCCTTTCTCAGAAATTTGTGCATTTTTGTTGAGATGGCAACTCAAGCAAAATCAAGCGAGCTTGAAGTGGGGTTGTGGCACATTTAAGACGAACTTTTAGAATAAATCAAAAGTCCTTTTCAGATCCAAAATATTCACTATATTTGTATCTAAGTGGATACACTTTTGAATGATAACTACGGAAAAAACATCTGAATTTGACAATTGGTTTAGAAAGCTGAAAGACATTCGGACAAAATCTAAAATACTTTTCCGAATCCAAAAACTTGAAACGAATGAACATTTCGGTGATTGTAAACCTATCGGAGACGGAATTAGCGAAATGAGAATTAATTACGCTAAAGGCTACCGAGTTTATTTTAAGGAAAACGACAAAAAAATTGTTATTCTTCTAATTGGTGGAGATAAATCGACTCAACAAAAGGATATAGAAAAAGCGAAAAAAATCTGGAACAAAATAAAAGATGATTGAAATGAAAACCTCAAGATTTGACATAGCAGACTATTTGGACAGCGAAGAAATGATTGCTGAATATCTGAATACAGTTCTCGAAGATGGTGACAGCTCTGATTTAATAATAGCAATCGGACATATTGCAAAGTCAATCGGAATGACTAAAATTGCGGAGAAAACAGGAATGAGTAGACCAAGTCTCTACAAAGCATTATCGGCGGGAGCAAAACCACAATTTGAAACAATAATGAAAGTATTGAAAGCCATTGGCGGACAAATCAACGTAAAACCAATGTCAACGTAAAAAAAAACAACACCCCAAAATCGGCTATAAGAAGGCTGGATAAGTGTCAAATCCGAAGGTAGTTGTATATTTTCGAAGTCGCCAAAATTAAACACCACTATCAACATCAAAAAAACACCCATTTAACACCCTCCACTACCAGCCAATAGCGCAAGAATTTACCCACGAGCATCCAAAACATCACTTTAAATAGCGAAATGCGAAACACACCGAGCGCAACCGCCAGAATATCGCCCACGCCTGGCAGCCAACACAAAAAGGCCAATACCGATCCGAAGCGCTCAATGCGCAGCTTCCAACTATAAACCCGCGCCCTTTCGATGCGCAGGTGTTTTTCGATCCACTCCCAGCGGGCCAGATAACCCAAGGCGTATCCGCTTGCTCCGCCCAGCCAATTTCCGGCAGTGGCCGCAACCAGAATTCCGGTTTTTGAAAATGGTCCGGCCAGCATCAACGCCACAATAGCCTCAGAACTGAACGGGATAATTGTTGCCGCCAGAAAACTGGCCAAAAACAATCCCCAATATCCCCACTCGATCCAGAATCCTTCCACTGCAAAAATCTTTGGCACGCCACTTGGTTTTTGATTTGCCAGTTCAAAGTTAGAAAATCGCTTTGCAGAATTTTTAAAACCCAAAAAATCATGGCACCACGTCTCCTCCTTCTGTCCTTGTTCGCTGCCATCGCTTCGATGATGATTGTTCCGGCGGCAGCTCAAACTTCACTCGGCGGTGGTGTACAAACCTCCATTCCCATCGGCACTTTTGCAGATCAGTTCGACGGAACCCCCGTGGGTTTGGGCGCCAGTTTTACCACACCCTTATTTCGCAGAGCGCCTTTGCACATGGGTTTTGGTTTTGGTTGGAACCGCATCGGCCACACCGACCAGAGCATTTATATTGCTGATGCGGATCCGGGCATCAATTCCGGCAGTGTTGATGTGATCACAAACCGCTACACCTACGATTTGCTACTGCGCTTGTCCCCGCTTCGCGGTAGGTTTCAGCCGTTTTTTGAAGGTGTTGCCGGGTGGAGCAACTTCATCACCAAAAACGAACTGCGCACCAACTATCCATCTGGTGAAACCGGTGAACGCACCGAACGCCTACACAACAATATGAACTGGAACTACGGCTGGGGAGCTGGATTTCACCTGCGCGTGGCCCCACATCTTTTTCTCGAAGCCCGGGTTCAGCGACTCTACGCCACAGAAACCTCGTTTATCAACCAAGAATCACTGACCATTAGTAACGATGGCAGCTTGGATTATAACATGATCGAAGGTCGTCCGGAGTTTGTGACCATCCACGCAGGAATCACCTTTAAATTCTAAGGGGTCACGCGGCTCGCATGGCATCTACAGGATTGAGGCGACTGGCCATCCAGGCGGGAATCAGTCCAGAAATCAACCCGATTACAACGGACAATGCCAAACCGAGCACAATATTGCCGAGCGAAAGCACCACCTCCATGTCGATCACGGCACCGACCACCAAAGTGAGCAGAAAAATCACAAACAGCCCCACACCACCACCAATTAAACTGAGGATGATGGACTCAGACAAAAACTGCGTCAGGATAAAATGCTCGCGGGCACCGAGCGCTTTTTGAATGCCGATTTGCGGGGTGCGCTCCTTCACCGAAACAAACATGATGTTGGAAATGCTGAATCCGCCCACCACAATCGAAAACCCCCCGATTACCCAGCCAATGGTATTGATGAAGCCCACCAGCTCATCAATCAAACCGGTGATCATTTCGGACTCAATCACGGCAAAACTAATCGGTTCGGTAGGACGTTGTCGGCGAATATTTCGCAGCGTAGAAATCAATTCGTCTTTGAGTTGAGCATTGCTGATGCCCGCTGCAGCTTTCACAACAATTTGGGTACTCATCAGCTGGTTTACATCCACAATGGTGGTGCCAAATCGAGCTGGAATCAACGCCGCATTGTCAAAACCCGACCCGAGGATATTTTCTCCTTCCTCTTCAAAAACACCAACTACTATGGCTTTTTTGCCGCCAATTTTTACCGATTTTCCCAAAGCATCCATTCCGGCAAATAGCTTATCGGCCACCACCGCGCCCAAAATGACGATAGGCCTTCCAGAAGCAGATTCAACCTGTGAAAAATAACGCCCTTGTGCGATTTTGAGATTGATCACCTGTTCAAATTCATGCGTCACCATGGCTATGGGCACCGTTTCAACAAATGAATTGGCGCGCTCGATGGTTCTGACAATGTTGGCCTGCCACGCCACATCGGTGGCCAGATTTAGCCTTCTGCGCAACTGATCGGCTTCGGCTATTTTAGGCTCAGGACGTTGCCAATATTTCCACCACGCATATTCGCTGTCGCCTTCTTCCGGAGCCATTGGCCATTTTTGAATCATGAGCACGTTATCGCCCAGTGCTTCGATACTTGTGCGGATATCATTCTCGAGCGTATCAACCAAGGTAAATACCGAAATAATGGCAAAAATGCCAATGGCAATTCCAAGCAACGACAACACGGTGCGCAAGCGATTTACCACCAATGCATTCAGTGCAAAAGACACACTCTCTGCAAAGAGTCTTAGATATAGTGAAAGTAGCGACAAGTTTCTGTTTTAACGTTCAAATGTACGGGCCTTTTCTTAAAACACATCCAACAAAATAGACAAACGGCAACCGTACAAAACAGTGGATTATAAACAAATCCGGATAATTATCAACAGCCCGCAAAATAGCAGCATGGGCAAGGCAATAAATGCCCTTAATCTTCGTAAAATTGCAACTCCTTAATGGCTCAGTTCAGCAACCCCTATCACCTTGAAAAAAATTCAGTCGGCACTCATTTCCGTTTTCGATAAAAAAGGTCTCGAACCGGTAGTCAGCGCTTTAAACAAAAACGGCATTTCCATCATCAGCACCGGTGGAACACAGCAGTTTATAGAAAGCTTAAACATTCCGGTAACGCCTGTGGATTCCCTAACCGGTTATCCTTCCATTTTAGGTGGGCGTGTAAAAACCCTGCATCCCACCATTTTTGGTGGAATTCTCGGGCGCCGCAACAGCCTCGCGGATGAGCAGGAAATGGAAAAACACGATATTGCAGACATCGACCTGGTGATTGTAGATCTGTATCCGTTCGAACAAACCGTAGCCGGCGGCGGAACGCACGAAGAAATTATCGAAAAGATCGATATCGGTGGTATTTCGCTGATTCGCGCGGCAGCGAAAAACTTTGATGACGTGGTGGTGATTTCCTCAAAAGACCAGTATAAACATCTTACAGATTTGCTGATCAAAGGAAAAGGCCGTATTTCTGCCGATGAACGCGCGCTATTTGCAGCGGAAGCTTTTCAGGTTTCGTCAGGATACGACAATGCGATTGCGGCTTATCTTCAAAATAAATCTGGCAGCAACAGTTATAATCTTCAACTGAACAATGCTCACCATTTGCGTTATGGCGAAAATCCACATCAACAAGGAACTTTTTACGGCGACTTGCACGCGATGTTCGACCAGCTTCACGGCAAACAACTCAGTTACAATAACCTGCTTGATGTAGATGCTGCAGTGAATCTGATGCTCGATTTTCAACACGACGATCCCACCTTTGCCATTCTGAAGCACAACAATGCCTGTGGACTGTCAACGCGAAATACATTGGCCGCAGCATACCTCGACGCCCTGGCCGGAGATCCGGTTTCGGCATTTGGCGGTGTTTTAATCAGCAACAAATTAATCGATCTCGAAACCGCCGAACACATTCACGAACTGTTTTGCGAAGTAGTGATTGCACCCGACTTTGATGCTCAGGCACTAGAGCTGTTGCGCGGAAAAAAGAACCGAATACTGCTCAAACAAAAGCGATTTGATTTGCCCACAAAACTGCACCGTTCAGCGCTCAATGGCATGTTGGTTCAGGATCGTGATAGCGCGATGGAAAGCGTGGCGGATTTTACGGTATGCACCCGCCTTGCTCCGGAGGAATCGCAGATGGCCGACCTGGTTTTGGCCAATAAAGTGGCCAAACACACCAAGTCGAATACCATTGTACTGGCCAAAAACTTTCAGTTGCTAGCCAGCGGAACCGGGCAAACTTCACGAGTAGATGCGCTCAGGCAGGCCATCCACAAGGCACAATCCTTTGGTTTTGACCTATCGGGAGCCGTAATGGCATCTGACGCCTTTTTTCCATTTCCAGACTGCGTGGAGATTGCCTCCGAAGCTGGGATAAATGCGGTGGTTCAGCCGGGCGGATCGGTCAACGACCAGCAATCTATTGACTATTGCAACGCGCATGGAGTAGCTATGGTACTTACAGGAATCAGGCATTTCAAGCATTAAACAAGGAATTAACAATTCATTGGTTAGAAGCTCTAGGCGCAGAGGAAATGTATAAATGCATTTAATATTAATTTAGGAACTTCTCAACACCGGATACAGCATGGGGTTATTTAACTTTTTTACTCAAGAGATCGCGATCGACCTTGGAACCGCCAACACCCTGATCATTTACAACGACAAAGTGGTGGTTGATGAGCCGTCAATCGTAGCCAAAGACCGCGCCACCGATAAAATAATTGCCATTGGTAGGCAGGCGCAGCAAATGCACGGGAAAACCCACGAAAACATCAAAACCATTCGTCCGCTAAAAGATGGTGTGATTGCTGATTTTCAAGCGGCAGAGGCCATGATTCGCGGCATGATTAAAATGATTAAGCCCGGACGGCAACTGTTCACCCCATCGCTGCGCATGGTGATTTGTATTCCATCGGGGATAACCGAAGTGGAAAAACGGGCGGTGCGCGATTCTGCCGAGCACGCTGGCGCCAAGGAAGTGTACCTGATTCACGAACCAATGGCCGCAGCGATTGGCATTGGCATCGACGTGGAAGAACCCGTCGGAAACATGATTATTGATATTGGTGGAGGAACTTCCGAAATCGCTGTCATTGCACTCGGAGGTATTGTTTGCGACAAAAACATCCGCGTGGCAGGTGATGAATTCACCCAGGACATTGAAGAGTACATGCGGCGTCAGCACAACATTCTGATTGGTGAGCGCACGGCCGAACAAATTAAAATTGAAGTGGGTTCGGCACTGCCCGAGCTGGATGATCCACCCGAGGATTTCGCGGTTCGCGGACGCGATCTGATGACCGGAATTCCAAAGGAAATTCACGTGTCATATACCGAAATTGCCCACGCACTGGACAAGTCGATATCGAAAATTGAAGAGGCGATTCACAGTGCGCTGGAGATGACACCACCCGAACTATCGGCCGATATATACCGCACCGGAATCTACCTTGCGGGTGGCGGTTCGCTACTTCGCGGGCTGGACAAACGACTCTCGATGCGCACCAAACTACCGGTTCACATTGCCGAAGACCCGCTGCGTGCGGTGGCTCGTGGTACCGGTATTGCCTTGAAAAACATCGACCGCTTTCAGTTCCTCATCAGAGATTGAGATTAAAATACTTGACTGTGCTGTTAAGGCAGAAAATGAGCAATGCGAAACCTGGTACAATTTATTCTGCGTTATAAGGATTTCTTCCTGTTTCTGGCTTTTCAGATCATTGCATTGTATTTTCTTTTTTCTTCAGGCAACACATACCACAACTCGGTGTTTTTTAGCTCCTCGAACCGAATTTCAGCAACCATGTTCGACTGGAAAAACAATTTCAGCGAATACCTCAAACTCCGTCAGCACAACGAAACGATAGCCGAAGAAAATGCGCGGCTGCTCAATCGAAATCGAAGCTCTTTTCGACGTGTAGACCGCGAATACGTTATGGTAGACGACACCTTGATGATGGTGCAATACCGGTATGTTCCGGCAAAAGTCATCAACTCCAGCGCTAACCGGCAAAAAAACTACCTCACCATCAACCGAGGAACTGTCGGCGGTATCGCCCCCAACCAGGCGGTGGTAACAGAACGGGGTGTGGTGGGCGTGGTGCGCAAAGCCTCCAAATATTTTGCAACGGTCATCCCAATTATCAATATCTCGTTTGAGCTGAGCGTCGAAACCAAAAACAGCCACTACTTTGGACTGGTTCGGTGGGACGGAAAAAACCCCCGATTTGCGAGGGTAGACGACATGGCTACTCACGCGCGCATCCATGTCGGCGACACCGTAGTCACCCGTGGATCATCGGCTATTTTTCCTCCGGGATTGCCGGTGGGTGTCATTTCTGAAATTGTAGAAGTGCCCGGTAGCAACTTTCATCAAATCGAAATTGAACTGATCACCACGTACGACAACCTGAACTACGTATATGTTATTGGCAATATCCTACAGCAGGAACAGTTAGAACTCGAAAACGAAACGCAGCAATAGGTGGCTATTCCGAGTAACATAATCCGTTTTGTGGTGCTGATTTTATTTCAGGGCCTGGTTCTTAATCAAGTTAACCTGCTGGATGGGCAAATGTTGCCATTGCTGTATGTATTAGCCATACTGATGCTGCCGGTAGAAACGCCGGCGTGGCTCGTACTGATTATTTCTTTTCTGACGGGTGCCTGCATCGATATTTTCAGCAACACTTTTGGAATGCACATTTCAGCGACCCTGCTGCTCGGTTTTTTGCGTGCACCGGTGTTGCGCCTGATGGCACCGCGCGACGGTTATGAAATTGGTGTGGAACCACGGATTGATTCACTGGGCATAACGTGGTTTCTCTATTATGCCGGTATTTTGATTCTCGCCCATCACTTGTGGTTGTTTTTCCTCGAAATTTTTCGCTTCTCGCAATTCTTCACCACCTTGTTGCGTGTTGTCCTCAGCGCAGGTTTCACCCTATTGCTAGCGGTTTTAGTGCAATATTTATTCTATTTCAAAAGGCGCCTGTAAATGGAATTCGGCGAACGGAAATATGTTATTGGCACCATCATTCTGATTGTAGGCCTGATTTTCATCATTCGTTTGTTCTACATTCAGGTGATAGACGATCAGTGGGTGGCCAAAGGCGCCAATATCTCGGAGCGAAAAATCACGCTGTATCCTGCACGTGGACTGATATACGACCGAAACGGAAAGCTGCTGGTCGGCAACACTGCGGTTTATGATCTCATGGTAATTCCGAAAGACATTCACAACCTCGATACCGCGCTTTTTTGCCGCACCGTGGGCATTTCGCATGAGCAATTCGTTCAAAAAGTGACCGCAGCAGTCAATTACTCGCGCTACAAGCCATCCGTTTTTGAGAAGCAGATTCCGGCCGATGAATACGGCAAAATAGCCGAACACATCTATCAGTTTAACGGCTTCTACAGCCAGTCGAGAACACTGAGAAGTTATCCCGACAGCGTAGCGGCTCATGTGCTCGGGTATGTGAGCGAGGTGAGTCGCAGAAACATTGAAGCCGATCCCTATTACCGGTCTGGTGATTATATCGGAGCCAACGGTGTAGAAAGTATTTATGAAGAAGCACTGCGCGGAAGGCGTGGTTCGAAACTGGTGGTGGTGGATGTGCACAACCGGGTGCAGGGCAGTTTTCAAAACGGAATGTACGACACGCTGGCTTTTTCTGGCAAAGACCTGATTTCGAGCCTTGATCTTGAATTGCAGAAATACGGCGAACTGCTCATGAGCGGAAAGCGCGGAAGCATAGTGGCCATAGAACCGGCCACCGGTGAGGTACTGTGTATGGTGACGAATCCCAAATACAACCCCAATCTGCTAGTGGGCAGGGTGCGTTCGGCCAATTACCAACAACTGGCCAGCGACACGCTCAAGCCGCTGTTTAACCGTGCCGTGATGGCATCCTATCCACCGGGTTCCACCTTTAAAATGGTTAACGGCTTGATAGGCCTTCAGGAAAAGGTGATCACGACCAATTCGCACTTTACCTGTAATATGGGCTATTACTACGGTAACCGCAGGTTGGGCTGTCACCCCCACCGTCCACACACGGGATTCCACTATTCCATCGAAACCTCTTGCAACGCCTATTATTGCCATACTTTCAAAGCCATCATTGATAAATATCCCAATGCAGAAACAGGGTATCAGCGATGGCGCGACTACGTTTCAAACTTCGGTTTGGGTGCAAAACTCGGTATTGACATTACCAGCGAGGTTAACGGATTCATTCCACCAACCACCTATTACGACAAATTCTACGGTCGTCACCGCTGGAGACCTCATACCATTATTTCTCTCTCTATCGGGCAGGGAGAGCTGGGCACCACGCCGCTGCAAATGGCCAATATGACTGCCGCCATGGCCAACCGCGGGTGGTTTTACACTCCTCACGTGATCAAATCCATCAACGAGCAGCCCGTTAGCGACAGCACCTACACAAAAAAACACTATACTGGCATTGATGAAAAATGGTTTGAAGAAGTGGTTGAGGGAATGTATGATGTAATTGAACGCGGAACCGGTCGCGGCGCCAAAATTCCCGGCATTGAAATGTGTGGTAAAACAGGGACTTCACAAAATCCGCATGGCAAAGACCACTCACTTTTTATTGCATTTGCGCCCAAAGATGACCCGAAAATTGCCGTGGCGGTAACCATCGAAAACGTTGGCTTCGGAAGTACATGGGCTGCTCCAATCACCAGTTTGATTATCGAAAAATACCTTACCGACAGTATTTCCCGTCCCGAAATGGAGAAACGCATGGTAGAAGCCGATTTATTACACAACTAACAGATGCGGGCACAAAAGAACATTTGGCGCGAAGTGGATTGGACGGTGGTGCTGTTGTATCTCGCGCTTCTGTTTATCGGGTGGATGAATATCTACGCCGCCAGTTATGAGCCGGAGCACTCATCGGTTTTTGATACCACGCGAGAATACGGCAAGCAGTTTATCTGGATTTGCACGGGCGTATTACTAGCCATGACGGTGATGTTGATTGAAGGTGACTTTATGCGCCGCACGTCGCTTCTGATCTATGGCGCAGTGATTTTGCTATTGATTGGCGTATTGATTTTTGGAAAGGAAGTGAACGGTGCCAAGGCGTGGTTTGGATTTGGCAGCTTCGGCATCCAACCTTCAGAGTTTTCTAAATTCGCCATATCACTGGCACTTGCCTCCTACCTGGGGTCGGCCAACCGAAAAATTCAGGCGCAAAAAACAAAGCTGATCGTTGCCGGAATGATCGCGCTGCCATCCATGTTGATCTTACTCCAACCCGACACAGGAACCGTGTTGGTTTACTCGGCTTTTGTACTGGTGCTATACCGAGAAGGGTTATCGGGCAATATCCTGCTTTTCGGAACCATAGCTGCGGCACTATCTGTCCTTGCGTTGTTGTTTAAAGAGGTGGATTTCGTATTGCCATTGATCGAAGAACCGGTTACGGGTCAGTACCTGCTAATGGCTTCGATTGTGGTTATCGGTTTGCTGGCCTTGTTGATTATAAAAAACATGGTGATGCCGCGGTTCAGAAAAAAGGCATACTGGTTTTTGGCTACGGTTTGCGTGGGAAGCATTGTGCTCATAAGTTCACTCGACCTGGTCATTAACAACGTGCTGGAGCCGCACCAAAGCACCCGGATAAAAATATTGCTCGGTATAACCGAAGATCCACTAGGTGCAGGATACAACGTAAACCAAAGTAAAACCGCCATCGGGTCGGGTGGATTTTCTGGAAAAGGATTTCTAGCTGGAACCCTCACCAAATACAAATACGTGCCCATGCAGAGCACCGATTTCATTTTCTGCACCATTGGCGAAGAATGGGGCTTCCTGGGTACCTCGGCCGTGGTAATCCTCTTTATGGTGTTAATTTTACGGCTCATCTTTCTGGCAGAAAGACAACGGTCGCGGTTTACCCGGATTTACGGCTACTGCGTGGCGAGTATTCTGTTCATTCACTTGCTCATCAACGTGGGAATGGCCATTGGGCTGGCACCGGTGGTGGGCATTCCGCTGCCGTTCATCAGCTATGGCGGTTCGTCGCTATGGGGTTTTACCATTCTGCTTTTCATCTTTCTTAAACTCGACTCAGAAAGACTCTACGCACTGGGACACCAATAAAAAAAGCCGCCCCAAATGAGTTATTGAGACGGCTTCCTTTTCAAATATATTCTTAATCCCCTAGTAGAACTTGGCGCGTTCATCTTTTACTTCAGCCTTTTCGCGAAGGGCCTCGAAGTATCCGTTTTGCGAACGCGAGCTCATTCGTGAACTGAGTGACCGGCGCTCAGAGGCATAAGAATCAACCTCGGACGGCTCGATGATACTCTCAACCTGAACCACATAAACACCATTCTGACCTTTTAGCGGAAGCGACATTTGGCCACCTTCGAGGGTCAATGCACGCGAAACGACTTCAGGCTCTTGAACGCCACTAATGGAGGTATTGGCAAATGAAATGCTGTTGGCGCTACTCACGCCTAAAGAAAGGGCGTCTGCTGCCTCTTGAAGGGTGTTGTATCCCCGCATTTGTTCAATCATGCGTTCAGCCTTGCGGTCGCGAATCACTTCGGCCTCCACCACATCACGAACATCATCAAAGTGCGCAGTGCCCTCTTGTTTCACACGATTCATCAAGCCAACAATTACATAGTTGTCGATTTCAATCGGTTCAGACACTTCTCCTTCTTTAGCTGTAAATGCCCAGCGAATGAGTTCTGCAGGTCGTTGAATTTCACCCACCGATGGTGTGGATCTGGTAACGTTTTCGGCTGTTTTAATTTCATAGCCGCTGGACGCTGCACCATCGGCAAACAACTTGGCGTTGTCGAAGTTGAGCGAAAAAGCATTGGCTTCCTGATAAACATCCTCGAACGAAATGGAAGAGGGTTCGATTCGACGGAAGATACGGATCAATTGCTTTTGCGGTTGCGCTCGTTGCTCCAGCACCTCAACAATGTGAAATCCATACTGGGTTTCAGCAATGGTGATGGCGCCAATCGGTTCATCAAACGAAGCTGCAGTAAATTCAGGCACCATTCGCTCGCGGTTAAACCACTCGTAAACGCCGCCATTTTGCACAGAACCGGGATCATCGGAGAATTGAGTAACCATGTCTTCGAAATTGCGTTGACGTCGCACCACTCGCAGCAAACTATCTGCTCTTGCGCGTACTACGTCTACGTCCTTACCATCAGTAGAGAGCAGAATGTGTCGTACTCTTGCCTGGTCCTCTGCTTCTTCACCAATTACTTTGGCAATGATGAACGAGTTGCCCTCGCGGTACGGACCCACCACCTGACCTGAATCGGCCGACATCACCATGTTGTCTACCGCTTCTGTCTGAAGGGTTTCGGATTTGTAGGGATATATGGAATAAACGCGGTTGTCGCTGTTGTTTACCACGAAAACTGAATCGCGTGTGGCCTGGGCAAAGTCTTCTTTAAGCTCTTCGAGGTATTCCTTAATTGCAGCGGTATCGTCGGCAGTAGGCTCCACACGAAAAAGGACATAGTCAAAGTTTCTAGACTCTTCTTGCTGAAAACGACTTTCGTGTTTGATTTTGTCATAGTGCGATTTCAGATCTCTTTCGGAAACTGAAATATCCGCGTCGGCAATAGCAGAATAAGGTTGAACGACGTAGCTGAAGTTTGCTCTGCGGTTCTGATTTGCGTATTCGGATTTTGCATCAAGTTGGTTGGCGATCAGTCCTGCTGAAATCATCTGATTGTACTTGTCATACATCCGCTGATTGATGATTCGCTCTCGCTGCAGATCCCAGTACGACCGATACTGAGGTGTTGTTCTGATAAAGTCGAGATACTGTTGCACCAGACTGCGATCAAACTGTCCGGTTTCCTGATTGATGAATGTAGGATCATTGCGGAATTCGGGAAGCATGTTTGCACCCATGGTCAGGTCATAAAACTCTTCGGGGGTTACGGTCACTCCGGCGTCCTGAAGCTGTGGCGACAAAACAATTTCGCGCACCATGTTATTCCACACGTTGTTTCGTATGGTTTCGGTCATTTCAGAAGATGTTGCCTGCCCAATACTGTTTCGGCTGTCGAGCTCTTTTTGAACCTGTTGTTCATATACCATCCGATCGATCGACTTACCGTCGATTTTTCCAATGTATTGTTGCTGAACACCACCTCCGGCAGAGAACATATCGCTTAAGACGAAAGCGACCATCGCTCCGCCGATTACGATGAGTAGTAGTCCAGAATTTTGCCTGATTTTACCAATTGCGGCCATTTACAGTTTGATTTTTTTTCGAGGGTGCGAATATACAACAGTATATCAACTTAAAAAAGGTGCTATTGCGGATTTATCTTCAAGAGTACCTCTTCGATGCGGGTGCCTGACACTTTTAGAACGACCACTTGATAGTCGCCAATCTGGAACCGACTGTTGGGTTTTGGAATGTCCTCGGTATAATTAATAATAAAGCCTGCCAGCGTGTCGTAGTCGCCGGTTTCGGGGATTTCAAGATTGAATTTATGATTGATGTAATCTACTTCGAGGCGGGCAGAAAACTTAAACTCTACATCAGAAATCTGTTCTTCAATCAGCAATTCCTGATCGTGTTCGTCTTCAATATCTCCAAAAATTTCCTCCACGATATCTTCCATGGTCACAATTCCCGAAGTTCCACCGTGTTCGTCAACCACCACTGAAAGTCCTTTGCGCTGCTTGATAAAAAGTTCGAGCACCTCTTGGGCAGTCATGGTTTCCGGAACGATAGCTACCGGAAGCAGCACCGATTTAATGGATTCGGGTTTTTGAAAAAGTTCATTGCAATGCACATACCCGATGATGTTGTCGATGGAATTACGATAGATTAGAATCTTGCTAAACCCGGTTTCGATAAACGTTTGGCGCAATTTCTCAATGGGTTCGTTCACTTCCAGGGCTTCGATTTCGGGTCGAGGAATCATACAATCGCGGGCTTTCACTTTGTTGAAGTGAAGCGCGTTCTGAAGGATTTCCAATTCGTGATCGGCATGCTGCACATGGGCCTCCTGGTTAGTGAGGCGAAGCAAATACTCATCCAGATCAACCCTGCCAAATACCATTTCATCACGCGGAATTTCTATGCGAAACAGCTTCAAAAACAGATCTGAAGTAGTGGTGAAAATCAGCGATGGAATATAAAGCACAGCATAATAGATCACAAACAAAGGAAAAGCAAAGATGGTGAGCATCCGGTTGGGGTTGAGCCGAAACAATGCCTTGGGCAGAAACTCACCGGTGATCAGAATGACCAGTGTGGCCAACAAAATCTGAATCAGTAGGGTAAGTGCCACTGGGGTGTAATGACTAAGGTTAAAAACCTCAACAATCAGATGGCTTATTGTGATGCCGTATATCACCAACATCACACCGCTCCCGATCAACATAGAACTAATAAAACGCCCAGGGTTTTTCATGAAGCCCGAAACAATCCGAGCCGAATAACTTCCCTTTTTGACCTCCAATTCAATTTGCAGCTTATTGGCCGATATGAAGGCGATTTCAACTCCGCTGAAAAAAGCAGAAAAGAGAATCGCGATGAGAATGACGATAACCAGGCTTTCCATTTTTCCGGTTAGTGCTTATTGTTTCGGTTGATTCGCTTCTGCATGAATTTACGCATTACGAACATAACTCCCGACATAAACGGAAACACGAGATATACCGCCCCGGCATCCCAACCCACCTGATAAATAAACCAGGCACTCACCAACAAGCCGATAATGGTAACACTCAGCCAAAAAGCCGACATTATTTTATGATAACTATTCATCTTCGATATAAAAGGACCCCCTAGGATTTCGGATTCTGTATTTTGAAAAGCTTTCGTTGGCCCGCAACCCATCGCCATAAATTACGGTTTCGTCGCGGGTAATTTTGATGGGTTCATCAGTATAAATCAAAGCACTGTCGCGATCCATAACCAATAAACTGGTTTCGAGCATTTCGCCAACATTATTGGTAAATTTAACAGAATCGCGCGCAATGAGCATATTTTTATGATGCTGCTGCACGCCGTTTAATGCTGCCAGCGTGGATTCTACACCTCCAAGAGAATCGAAGAAGGTAAGTGTAAAGCCTGCCGACAACTCGGTGCGGCCGGTATCTGATCCAAAGCGGTTCACTTCTCCAGCCCAAAGTTCGTTGGTAACCCTTCCATTTTCGGTAAAAGTATAGGTTACATTGTAGCTTGTTTGAAACGGAAACTCGCCTTCGTTGGCAAAGGCTTTTACCTGCTCCAGATCGTTTTTACACGAAAAAAGCATTCCGGCTACAGGAACCAGAATGCTCATTAAAAATTTTGCTTGGGCTAATGCGGGAGGTTTCATGGTTGAAGTGCACGCGCCTTGGTGTCTTCACCAAAACACTCCAGGTGGTAGGTTGCGCCTTCATCTATGGTCTGGAAGAACAGCGCTTGCCTATCGGGAAAGTAGCGCGAATAGGTATTGATTTTGTTGTTGGCCCGATCTGCAATGGATGGATCAACAGACTTTGAGCGGTTGTAATAATCTACTGCCAGCCAGAAAGCGGCTTTGGATCCGAGTTTCCCGTCATCGCACTGGGCACTGCTACCCGCTATGGCGTCACCATGAAGCATGTATGCTTCACCGCTTCTCGGATTAATCTGCAACATTCGTGTGGCGTAATTTCTTGCCGCAGCATACTGTCCCTGAATGATGGAAACCTGTCCCGCTCGCATCAGATACTGTTCTAACCGCGGGCATTTGTAAGAAGCACACAAATCAGCAGCTTGATCAAAAAACCGCCTGGCTTCAGCATATTCCTTATTGCTCAATCGTCGCATGGCGATACTGTATGCCGCATCGTGCGTGGGTGAGTTTTGATAAACCCGCTCTGCCACCTGCAAAAAGAAATCGCTGTCGGTGCAATTTGCTTCGTTCAGTACTTTCAGTACTTTTTCATTCTCGGCAATGTCATTCGGATTCTCACTGAGTTTGGCCGAAAGTACCTCTACCACTCTATCGCAATCATCAGCGATATTGATGAAAAAAGTATATAGGTTTTCACGCGCTTTTTCATAACGCAAGGCCCTGGTCGAATCTTCGGTGTTAACAATATTGTACTCGATATATTCCAATACGGGCATGAACTCGGTCATCAGGTCAGAGCGATCTGCTTTTCCTGCACGGTATAATTCGTAGATGGTTTGATAGAAAGTTGACAATACGAGTGCGTCGGCATTCTCTTTTTGCAAATCAACCGACTGGCGCAAGGTCTGCTCTGCCTCCTCTAATTTGGCCGGGCGGTAACGCTTCATGTCCACTCCTTTGAGTCCCAACACAAATCCTTCTCTTCCGTAATGTTCTATTCTGGCATCATAAACCATCAACAAGCTGTCGATGTATTTGTCGGCCAGCAGCGAATCTGTGGTGTTGTCGATTTTGTGACGATAGAATGTCACCCCATCAGTATAAAGGGTGAGTGCCGCTTTGGGGCAAAGCTTCATGGCTTGTCTCCAGGGGCCAAAGGCTTCGTTATACAGCTTTTGATCTCTAAACTCTCGGTAAAGGGAAAGGTTTCGCTTGCACTGCTCTTCTATTTCGGGAGTAGCACCGTAATCTTGCGCTACTACAACCGATGAAGTTGCAAAAAAGGAGAGCAGAACCAAAGTAAGTGATAAGTTTCTCATTGCAGTTTTACTTTATTAATCATATTTTCTCTGAACAAACCAAGCGTTTCGAAAGTGTGGCATCAACGTCAATCCGATCGATATCATCAGGTAATCTTCTCTGAGCATATTGTTATCGGTTGATCCTCTTCTGCCCATTTCCACTCCAATATTAAAAGTTGAAGGTGTTTGTGGTCGCTTCAGTGATATCGGTATGCCAGCTCCAAAACTTATGCCATAAGCCTCAACTTGCTGATCTCCAACAATCGCACTCATTTGCTCGAATCGGCCTCCGAGGCGGTAATGAATTTTTGAGAGAATTCTTCTGCTCGATCTGGAATTGGGCTGAAAATCAACCCCCAAAATAAATCGCTGGCTGTCACCGAGTTCATCAAATGGCATTGCGTTATCGGTTGGTTCGCGAAATTCAGTCCACATTTCGCTGCGGTATTCTACCCCCACCAATATTTTCTGGTATCCACGCGTCACCATATCAAGCCCAACGCCCACGCCCATAGCCAATGGCATATTCAGGCCTGCTTTTCCATAATTAATGTATCGCACCGTATCAATCGCTAATTCTGCCTGATTAGAGGAATTGAACGAATAGGTCTGCGCCAACGAACTGCCTTTGGCTCCAAGGGTTTTGGGCACGCGCAAAGTTGCCCCTAAAATTAGCTTGGCATAGCTCTTATCGTCCTCGGTCATTTTGCGCAGGTGGGTCGAGAAGTTCACACCGATATCAAAACTAACATCGTCAATTCGCAAAGCTTCTCTTACCCTAAAGTTGTAGCCCGGCCCCTCACTGTAGATACTTTTTCGCAGCCGATCGACATTGCCAAAAATGTACGAAACATTGGCCCCGGCAGAGAGTGTGGTTCGGTTGCCCAGGGTATCGACACGATTATACAGTTGAAAAGAATTTCCTATATATGCTCGTGTCAATCCGCCTTCACCGATATACTCAAAGTGAATATTTTCATCTTCCGACTGGGTTTCGATGTGATAGCCAATGGTGCTGAAGGGCATGATTCCAATGGCCAGACCCCACTTTCGTTGTGCCAGTGGAAACGCAACGGCCAAATTGTTAATGGAGTGGTTGAAATTGCTCCGGCTCTCGGTTTCGGTGTGCAGATTGAGCAGATGCAATCGCATGCCGACGCTAAAAAGCGGTCGTGCTACGTGGTGATAGGAAGCGGGGTTGGCAACGTTCAGCGCAAACGGATCGATTACCGGAATGCTTAATCCACCCATCGAAAACTGCTCGGTGTGGGTTTGATCATACAGATCTCCCAAACCAAACCGGGAAAACGGAGAGATATTTGAAGTTTGGGCCACCAATGTCTGTGCAAGAACGCACAAAGCAAAGATCAGAACGAGGTGTTTAGGCATTTTGATTGAACTCCAGTATATCATTCAGTCCTAAAAGGGTTAAAAAATAATTTGCAAAGATGGTATTTTTTAGCGCCTTCTCAAAAATTTGTGCGTCTCCTCCGGTAAGGAAAACCGAAATGGAAGAATACCGGCTTCGATAACGGTCAATCTGGCCATCTATTTCAGCAAGCGCTCCATTTATCACTCCAGAGCGAATACTATCCACCGTACTTTGGCCTACAAGATGTGGAACCGAAAAGTCATCAACCAACGGCAGGGCGTGGGTGTCGGTATGCAGCGACTTGAATCGCATGCGGAGTCCCGGGGATATTGCGCCACCAAGATATCCTTCGGTGCGGTGAATCAAATCGAATTTAAAACAAGTACCGACGTCGATGGTGAGTGCAAACTCGGTGTTGCAACGGCTGATGGCCGCAATGGTATTTGAAATCCGGTCTAACCCGAGCGTTTCGGGGGTTTGATAAGCAACCTTTACCGGCAACCGGCTTTGGTGTGTGAGCTTAAAAAAGTAGGGTGCCTGCGTCGAAAGATATTCTTCCATGTCGGCGGATTGGCCGGTAACAGAACAAAACAGCACGTTTGCATTTTTTGTTTCGGGGTGAAACTGTGCAAGCCAATCTGCGTTTATTTCCTCTACAGCCCCCTGTTTCACAAGCGAACCATCATGGAACAGAGCAACCTTTACCCGGCTATTTCCCCAATCTATAATCAGGTTGTGCGACATAAATTTTTAATCAATGGTCAAAGATACGTTTGTCATCAAGAATAATTTTTAAATTTGCCGACCGTTTAGGCGGTGCCATAGCTCAGTTGGTAGAGCAAAGGACTGAAAATCCTTGTGTCGCTGGTTCGATTCCAGCTGGCACCACTCAAAAGCCCCAATTTGAAATTGGGGCTTTCTTTTTTTCTACAGTTCAGTAAGACGAATCGAAAAGCGATTACTTTTCGGCACGATAAATTATTTCGCTGCGCTGAATGCGGAATCGATTAGCGCGTTCATTGGGCATATCGCCAGCCAGATTCACCTCTTTCACCTTAAATCCAGCCGCCTCGAGCTTTTGCGGATAATCGCGGCCATATAAGCGCAGGTGATCTTTTTGCCAAAAATGCTTTTCGCGATCCTCGGGTGAAGTAATGGACGGATCTTGGTAAGTTTCCCCCCGCGTATAATCGATGGGCACCTGCAAAATAGCAAAACCGCCCGGCTTGAGTACGCGATAGAGCTCCTGCATGCATCGGTGATCGTCTTCTACATGTTCGAGGACATGATTGCACAAAATCACATCAAACAGATTATCCTCCAGCGGAATATCGTGCAGGTCGAACTTAATATCTGCCAGCGGTGAGTATAAGTCACCGCAGAGGTAGTCCAGGTTATTAAGTTTTTTGAAACGGCCGTAAAAACACTGTTCGGGAGCCATGTGCAATACCTTCAACGGATTGACAAAAAAGTGGGTGTGTTCTTTAAGATATATCCACAATAGCCGGTGACGCTCGAGCGAAAGACAATTCGGACAGAGCACATTATCGCGATGGACCACCTGAGAACCATAGCTCAGAAACTTGGAAAATCGCTTGTTGCAAACGGGGCATTCAACAGCGTTTCCCTTGAAGATAAGTGGAGTGAACAACCTGAACACATAACTCAATCGGATGAGTAATGGTCGGGGAAGGGTGTTAAGCAAATATTTATATAGCGATTTCATTTTCGTTTTCACCGGGCGATCAAAAGTACTATTTTGTGAGATTACCAACATCCGTATAAATCAACGATAGGTTTTGGAAGTCAATCAAATGTTACAATATTTGTAGAAATCAAATTCACACCCATGAAAAAAATCATGTTAAGCGTGCTGCTGCTGTGTTCTGTAGGGGCATTTAGTCAGGAAATCCGGATGACGGAAGATCAGAAAAGTAACTACGTACAGGATAGAAAGTCTTCTGAGGAAGCTGAGCAACGACGACGACAGGCAGCATCAAATCAAAGGTTGCAAGTCGAGCGAGGTCAGCATTTAAACGCAAAGTCCGAGCGGTTAGAGAATATGTCTTTTTACTGCATTATTCGCGAAACCACCTCTGGAATACACGAAAATCCAAGAGTCGAGGTCATTACCAATTCAGGATTTGAACGATCGCTGAGAATGCTCAACGAACGCGAACTAAAAAGCCATACTGGACTTTTGCTAATGTCCAAACAGCAAGAATACCGCAGCGGGCTAGATGCGCTCAACGAAATGGGTCGCAATGGATGGTCGATTGTTAACAACAACACCGTAGCCCATAAAGAGTTAATTGTTCGAGAGTATTTAATGCAATACTCCATCGAGCGATAACGATCTGTTTTTCAAAATAAAAAAAACCGCCCAGCAAATTAAAGGGCGGTTTTTTTTATGCGGTGATTGACGGGTGTTTAATTCGTCGAATCCATTTTAAGCTCTGCGGGTTGAGCTCGTTTCTCTTCAAGTTTTGTACGCACTAGGGTCATTTCATCTACCAGGTGTTTGGCTCCGGCATATTTGTCAATGATAAACAGGGCGTAGCGGATATCAACAGAAATACAGCGCTGCAACACGGTTTCAAAAGCAATATCACCGCTCATCGCCTCCCAGTTTCCGTCGAACGCGATTCCGATCAAATGGCCTTTTCCGTTAATCACCGGACTGCCTGAGTTTCCTCCGGTTATATCGTTATTGCTGATAAAGTTCACCACCAGATCACCGTTTTCATCGGCATATTGCCCGAAATCTCTTTTATTGAAGAGCTCGCTGAGTTTTTCCGGAACGATAAACTCGTCGTTAGTCGGATCTTCTTTCTCAAAAACGCCTTCAATAGTGGTATAGTAGTCGTAGTTTACGGCATCGGCTGCATTATATGAACCCACCGACCCAAAGGTGACGCGCATGGTTGAATTGGCATCGGGATAGTATTCTTTGTCTGGATTCATTTCACGCAGACCTGCAATAAAGAGGCGATACCCCTTGTCTAGCTTTTGGTGTGCTTCCTTGTTTCTTTCGTTGGCACCAAAGTACCTGTTCAACAAATCTGCTGATGCCTGGGCAACCAAGTCCTTTTCCAACACCTTGTCTTTGGGGTTTTCTACAAACGTCATGAAACGGTTTTTGTCGGTGAAGATCGATTTGCCAAATGCTTTCTGACTGTATTTATCAAAATCGGCTTTGTACTTGCTTCGCACCATGCTGAAAAACTCTGGATGGTGTGCGGCTTCGATGTCGTTGTAGTATTTGCTCAGCAGTTGGCCGTAGAGTTTGCGTTCGGTTTCGTAGCTAAACTTTGCAAAGTGATCTTCGCCCATTGAAGCCATCCGTTGTTTAAGCGAAGCCTTTACATTTTCATCTTCAGTGTTCTTGTAGGCTTCATACAATCGTCCAAAACGGAAAGAAAACAATACCACATTTGCGCTCAACGCACCGGCTTCGAGCGAGTAGGTATGCGCCTTTACGGTAGGTTCAATCTCCTTGTAACCCTGTTCAATAAGTGAAATGGCCTCACCGTATTTGTCCTTGCGATCGGCATCTGTATTCGCCCAATTCTGAAACTCCTCTTCGAGCGCTTTTTTCTGGTCGTAAACTTTCAGTCTTTTCAACCCCCGGCTCTGGCCGATAAAGTACTTCCAATAGTTTGCCGTTTGGGCATAGGTCGAGGCATAATCAATACGCACCTGCGGATCGGCATCCATTGCATCTTTCAAAATATTCAGTTTTAGGTCGCGGATATCAATGACCGACGGTTGTCTCAGGTTCAGTTCATGCAAAATTCCGTGCGAAGTCAGGTAGCGATCGGTACTTCCTGGGAATCCCAAAATCATGGCCATATCTCCTTCCTTCACCCCATCGAGTGAAATGGGAAGGTGGTGCTTTGGTTTAAGCGGAATGTTGTCTTCGGAGTATGGAGCCGGCTTTCCGTCGGGGCCTGTATAAATGCGAAACAGTGCAAAATCGCCTGTGTGGCGCGGCCACATCCAGTTGTCGGTATCGCCGCCGTATTTCCCTATTGACTCTGGGGGAGCACCTACTAAGCGAACATCCTCAAAATCTTCATAAACAAAAAGGTAAAATTCATTTCCGCCATAAAAGTCTTTTACATCTGAACGGTAATGAGTGCCTTCTACTGCTTCCGCTTTAATAGCGGCACCAAGCTCTGCAATTTTCGCATTGCGTTCGTCTTCGCTCATGTCGTCGTTCAGCTCTGCAAGTACTCTTTCAGTTACGTCGTCCATGCGAACCAGAAAGGTTGCCCGCAAACCTTCGTTGGGCAGCTCTTCTTCTTTGGTCATGGCCCAGAAACCATCGGTCAGATAATCGTTTCCAACCGAACTGTGCGATCGAATCTGGTCGTATCCACAATGGTGATTAGTGAGCATCAATCCCTGGTCGCTAATCATCTCGGCGGTGCAAAAACCACCCATAGAAACGATGGCGTCTTTGAGACTTGAGTTGTTAACACTGTAAATTTCTTCTGGCGTTAGCTGAAGGCCCATTTCCTGAAGGTTGCGTTGATTGAGCCGTTTGATCATCATCGGCAACCACATTCCTTCGTCTGCTTTTAGTGGTGCGCTGGCAGAGAACATGAGGCTCAAAACCAACAGAAAAACACTCCATTTTTTCATGATATTTATCCTTAAAGTTTGAATGTGGCGAAGGTAACACTTTCCTGACCTTTTGAAAAAAAGGAATGTGATAAATGGAAACTGAGGCGATGGATCTCATTCGCTATTCAGCCAAATGGGGATGCTTTAAAACCTAAGGATATAAACTACCACCGCACAATTGGAGCCGGGAGTTTGTACGCAATACCAATTTCTACTGCTCCCCTGCCAGAAACGTATTTACTCAGTTTTGAAGTGGTGATATCGTAGGCAAAATACACACTAAGCTCGGCCCATTCTATAAAAAGCTGAGCAATCACCGCATCGGAAAAACGGTAATAAACACCCAGTCCAAACGCCACATCGCGCGAGTTGCGATTGGAAATGTGGCTCGATTTAAGCTGATTTCTATAAGCCATGCCACCCATCAGCATTTGCGATGCTCCTTGACGTTGATAATAAATAGCAGGCAGGATTGACGAGCGCGATCGGCCGAGACTAAACAAGCCATTGGCCATTGCAGAAATTCTGATGGCATCCTTACCAGAATAAACATCCTCGTTACTGAGCGACATTTGCCCCAAGTGATATCCGGCAATGCCAATGGTCAATTCACGTCGCTGTACTTCATCGCGCAATCCGGTTTTTTCGCGAAAGTTGTAAACCACACCGCCGCCAATATTTAACGCGCTCTGCTGAAGCATAGCAAGATTTTCACCGTGGGGCAGGTCCGGATCGTAGGCCGATCCGTTATACTGACTGCCCCACTTGCCGCCTACATCAAGCGAACGCGCGACGTAGCCCAACGAGAACCCCGCACCAAGACTGCTGTTCTTATTGAGATTTACATGATAGGCCCCGGTAATATCGAAACGTGTGGTTTTTAACGACGGTTCACCCGCCCTATCCGACAAAAACGAAATGCCGATTCCGGGTTTTCCCCGGCTCATTTTTCGCCGGTTGGCATTTTGGTTTAGCAACATATCAAATGATCCGGTGGTGGTGGTAAATGGTTTGGAAACGGCGCTCCACTGTGTACGGTAGCCGATGTTTCCGCGGATATAGTGTCCGGCTCCTGCCAATGCAGGATTGACCCACAGCGGCGTTGCGTTGGGTTGAGAAAACACTGGATCCTGTGCCGAGAGCTCATCAATAGGCAGCAACATCACCACCAACAGTGTGGGCGCAATCCAAAGGCCGATATTTTTCCAGTACAAAATCATTTTAGCACCACCAGATTGCCGGTTTCAGAAAAAGTTTCGCCTGTATTGAGCACCGCGCTAAAAGCGTACACCAACGAGCCGGCCGGCATGGGCTGACCACGAAAAGTTCCGTCCCAGCATTCTTGGGGATCGTTGGTTTCAAAAACGAGTTCACCCCATCGATTGAATAATTTCAGATTCATCTCGACAATGCAATCACCAAACACGCACCACTCATCGTTGAGCCGGTCGGCATTGGGTGAAAAAATATCGGGAATAAACAACGATGCACAGGGTTGATTAACGCTGACTCTGATTTCGGCAGATGCTTCACACCCAGATGCGGATACCACCGTGAGCGTATAGACCGTGGTGGACTCGGGAGCCGCCATCGGGTCGGGACAGTCAGAACAGCTCAGTCCTTCGGCTGGCTCCCAAAGGTAGTTCACCTGCATGGTGTCGGGGTTGATCTGCGCGAGCAACTGAACCGAATCGCCGGGCATGATTTCGGCATACGGTGGCAAAATCTGCACTTCGAGATAACCGATATCCTCAATCACAAAAGTTTCGAAATATTCGCACCCGTCTGCATCGATAATTTGCACCGAATATTCACCAGCCGAAAGGGAATCTGCCATCGGAAGGGTGCTGCCATTATGATCCCACAGATAAAACACCCCTGCCGAGTCTTGCGAGGTAGTGAGTTGAATACTTCCGTTTCCAGTGCTGCAAACTTCCGGCAAAATATCGGCAAATACCGCCAATGGTTCGGGCGATTCCAGGACCCCGGTCAAAGTGGTCGTGCACCCCACCGTATCGACGAGCGTAACGCTGTAGGCGCCGGCATAGAGACTGTCAATCATGGCCACAGCAGTATCTCCGGTAGACCATTGAATACTAACCGGTCCAATAGCATTACTGTACTCTACGGAAAGCGAACCGTTGTTGTCGCCAGGGCAGTTGATTGGAACGATTTCGCTCCACGATGCCACTATTCCTTGAGAGGGATTGATGGTAACGGCTATGGTATCAGCGCAGCCCGTTGTGTCTTGCACTATAATTTCATAGCTACCAGGTTCCAGATTGGACGCAAACAGTCCGGACGCCACGGGCGGGTTCCACATCACCTCAACAACAGCAGAAGAATTACTCAACACCACCTCAACACTTCCGTTGTCCAAACCACAAGTGGTATGCGTCACAAAGGCCGTATCAATCACGGGTGGTGGCGCATCGACAAAAACAGACTGTAGCGCGGAACAATATCCCGGACCGGATACCGAAAGCAGGTAAAATCCGGTTTCCACGCCTGCAAGCGTATCGCCATAACCAGGGAAGTCGGGCCACGAAACCTGCCAATTCAGTGAATCTTCATATTGCACCATGATTGATCCATCCGACGCATCCGAACACGACGGGATATCGACCGTTATCGAATAATTGGGGTATTCCATGATTTCAACAAAAACGGTATCGGCATCGTAGCAAGCCGGAGCATTCATCACCTCCAGCACGTACATACCTGCATGAACAGTTGTTACCGAATCGATGGTTACCGTCGGCAAATGGCTGTGTAATGAATCCGGCCCGGTCCATTGATAGGCGTAATACAGTCCCTCTTCGGCCGATAAGGATAGCGTATCGCCAGTACACAGCGGAGAGGTGACCGTTGCAGTGGCCACAGGCGCCTCAACGGCAATAATGTTGATTTTGACACATTTTGTTCGGTTACTTCCCCCTTCTGCGCGTACATAATAGGATGTATTGAGCTGGGGAGTAATCCACACCGTATCGCCAATGGCTTCAAAATCGCCGTCACCGCCACAGCCGTGGGCATACCAGACCCAGTGGTGGTCTGGCGCCAACGCTCCGCCCTCAACATGAAGTTGCACGCTGTCGCCCAGACAAACCAAAACGGCATCTGGCGGAACATCAGACCCTGGTGTCCAGAATCCGCCGCCTCCTCCACCTGAGCCGCCTCCTCCACCGCTGCACCCGATGCTCGATGCCGGCGTACTGCGCTGCATATCAAGCCGAGCCAGAAAGGCATCGACACCACCGCTCAGGGAGTCCTGATGATTTGAAAGGTAATTGATGAAAGCCGTGGAGTTGGTGTGTCCGGTGATATATATCGCTGTATAACCGTAAACCGCTATTCCACCGGATTCTTCTGCCAGCACCCCGCCATGGTAGGTACCCCATTTACGATTTCCGAGTGAATCGAACTTCATGATAAACACATCGGTTTCGCCTCGAAGCCAGTCTTGGTGTAACTCAAAGTAATGAGAAGCGACAACGAGATTTTCGGAATTGGTGGTTCCTGTAATGAGCACATCCCCCGCGCGATCGGTGGTAATGCCGCTGGCAATTTCAGTAAGGGAATCGCCCACATAAGTTGACCAAACCAATGTTCCGGCACTATCAAATGCAGTTACAAACACATCGAAATCGCCCCCAAGTTCGGGCTGATCACTTAATGGCAGGGCAATTCCCTCATCAGATTTGGTGTGGCCAACGACAACGGTCAGGTTTCGGCTTTTTACGATCGAACGGGCCACATCCATTTCCGCTCCGCCGAGATAGCTTCCCCATTTGCGCGTGCCATCGGGGTTAAAACAAACCGCAAAGGCATCTTGATCGCCGGCGAGTTCGGTTTGGTGGGTTGAATCGGTTGCGATACCCTCAGACGAAAAAGTGCTGCCGGTGAGATAGAAATAATCGAGCGAATCTACTGCCACGCCATAACCGTAGTCATCTTCCGGGCCACCATAAAAGGTGCTCCAAACAACAGCGCCCGAACTATCCATTTTCACAATAAAGGCATCAATTCCACCGCTATAAGGAAATTCGGGATTTTGATCCTGCAACCACTCTCCGGTATCGCTGTATCCACCGACAAACACATTTCCAGAAGTATCCGCCACACACGACATGGCGGTATCTGCCCCTGCACCTCCCAAAAACGTCATCCATTGCCGCACTCCTGCACTGTCGAACTTGGCCACAAAGGCATCGGTGAGTCCGGCGTTCAGACTTTGATATGCACTGTCAGAAGCCAGCGAATCGGTTGAGTTGGTGTATCCGGTGACGAATACCTCGAACAATCCGTTTACTGAAACGTCGGTTGCCACGTCTTCACCCGTTCCGCCGATGTAGGTGCTCCACATGCGGTATCCCTGGGCGTTAAAACGGGCCAGAAAAGCATCGGTGAGTCCGCCGCTGAATTCACTTTGAAACGAACCATTGGTGGCAATAGAAGTGAGCGATTGGGTTTGTCCAACCATATACACCCTGCCCAGCGTATCCACCGCTACAGACAAGCCGATATCGTCGAGGGTGTCGCCAAAATAAGTTCCCCAGTTCATATTGGGTATCGGAAACGTAATCGGATCGATAACTAACGACTGTCCTTCACCAAGTATTCTTTCGTCCTCCCATTCAAAACCGATCAAAATATCCCGTTCGCTTTGTTCGATGATGCGATACCGCACAGTGGCCGATTTATTTCCGGGCATGGTCCAGCTCGCGGGCATGGATTCTACCAGGGTTTGTCCGGAAAGGCTAAAAATGATTTCCTGGTCTTTTACTTCTACAGCATCGTAGCCTTCGTATTTCAGTTGAATCTGGCCAACGGTTGCTCCCGAATGCAAAATCAAATCGTATTTCACTCCGGCATGGACATCATCGGTAACCGTGCACACCACATCCACACCGGGATATACGTTGCTGAGCACCGCCTTTTTATACTGTGGGGTGGAAATACCGTCCTTAACCAGGGTATTGTATACATTTACTTTGCTGCCAAAGGGTTCTTCCTCTCGCACCACCACATCGGTAGATGCGCCAACGAATGTCATGTCGATTCGGTGAAAATGAATGGCGTCTGACTTTGGGGAATAGGTGTCGTAACTCAGTCCATTCTTTCTGAGCTGGACGTTCATACCTCTTCCCGAAGACCAAAGGTGCGTTACCTTTTGATTCGGGGCGTGATGCTGATTGTGAATCTGCCCCAAATTGGGGATCCAACCAGGCGTCTCCTGAGCTTTAAAATCTTTGGAATGGGTTGCTCCGGCTAGTTGAATACACAGCAGAATCAATCCGAATAACGTTGTGACCTTTTTCATTTTTCATCATGTTATTTCATCAGCTGATACAACATGAATAGCAGAAAACGTCACGCTAAATCACAAAAGCAGAAGCAAGTTAATAGCAAAAAAGGACAATTGCAGATAAATAAACCCCAATAATAACAGGTCTAAGGGTTGTTTTTGGCAGACATTAAAGGTGCAAACCACTACACCTTAAGCAGTTTCTCTTTTTCCTCTTCATCATGTGCAACCTGTGGTGTATTGCGCGCAAATGGTCGAATAATAAGTCTGATATCGCCATTATAGTTGAAAAAGTTGTAGGCCCAGTTTAGGAAGACCACCATTTTGTTGCGGAACCCAACCAGCGCCATCAGGTGAACAAACATCCATGCGAACCAGGCAATGAGGCCTTGGGTTTTCCAAAACGGAAAATCGGCCACTGCAAGCGTTCTTCCGACGGTTGCCAAGGAACCTTTATCCTTGAATTTAAAAGGTCGCAGCTTCTTATTCTTCTTTTGACGAATGAGATTCTGCGCCAGTTGACGACCGCTTTGGATAGCTACCTGAGCCACCATCGGGTGTCCATGCGGACTTTTCTCTGTAATCACAGCGGCCACATCGCCTATGGCATATACGCCGTCGATTCCCACCACGCGATGATACGGATCGACCTGAATGCGCTGTGCTCTTGTAAAGTAATCGGCCGCCAGCCCTTGTGGTGGTGCGCCTTTTACACCAGCAGCCCAGATAAAGGTTTGCGTGTGCATCGGTTTTTTGTTGGTGATGATCGTTTTGCCATTGTAATCAATCACCCTGGTTTCTAGCCAGAGGCTAACGCCGAGATCCTGTAGGTACTTTTTAGCTTTTCGGGAAGCCTGTTCGCTCATGGTCGGCAAAACGCGCTTGTCGGCTTCTACCAGGTGTATCGTCATCCGACGAAAATCCAGATCTGGATAGTCGGTAGGCAGCACATTGCGGCGCAGTTCGGCGAGTGCTCCAGCCAGTTCTACGCCGGTAGGTCCTGCACCCACCACCACAATGTTCATTAGGCTTTCGCGCTCCTTCAGGTCGGAGGTAAGTAAAGCTTTTTCGAAGTTCTGCAACAGCAGCGAACGGATGTCCAAAGCTTCGGGAATATTTTTCATTCCCATGGCCAGATGTTCAAAAGCCGCGTTGTTAAAGAAGTTGGTTGTCGATCCGGTAGCAAGTACCAAATAATCGTAATCGAGTGTGCCTACTGCGGTATGAATAACCTTTTGTTCGGAATCGATTCGCTCAACTTCAGACATCCGAAAGAAAACATCGGGGCGTTTCTGGAAAATTTTGCGCAGCGGATAAGCTACCGAATCAGGCTCCAGACCAGCCGTAGCTACCTGGTATAACAGCGGCTGAAAAGTGTGATAGTTATGCTTATCGAGGAGAACAATCTGAAACAATGAAACTGGAAGCCGTTTGATGAGTTCGAGGCCGCCAAAACCTCCGCCAATAATAACCAGCCGTGGCAATTCTGAGTTTGGAATATTCATCGAAAGTGTTTTTTTGCAAAGTTACTGAAAATTAGGGCATTTACACCCCTACTTCCCCTATACGTCAATCCCTGAAAAATGTTTTGTAACGAACGATGCGAATAAGTTGAGTTTCTTCCACTTTGGTGAGCCTTGCGTCGAGCGTCCAATGATCGGCAGTGTACATAAACTCTATCCGGCGCTTTAATTTGCCGTTGTGGTATTCCAATGCCGAAAGCAAATTTCCCGCATCGTCGTATTCATATTCCATCCGAGTGGTGTCGTCAACGGCCAAATCATTGATCACTTCCTTATACTGAAGCAGCCCTCTTTCGTTGTACGAAAAGCTGGTTTTGCCTCTTCGGTTGTTCATCAGGTAGCGCTGCGTGTTTTCCCTGAGATACCCAAGCTCATCATACAGAAAAAGTTCTTCCTTGTAGGGCTTTCGGTAGCTGTTGTAGGTGATTTTCTTTACCCCGTCATCGACTTTCGAATAGCTAAAATATTCGGTATAAATCTCTGTTCGGTCGGGACCCACAGGCAATAGCGTATCGGTCGGTGACTTCATTCTGGAGCAGGTTTCACTGATTATCCTTCCTTCATCATCATAGCCGTACCGATAGGAAGTTGCGCCACCGGTGTCAGCCAAAATTCGATCAATCAAATGGCCATCGAGGTCGTATCTGAAAATGGTAGCGGTTACTTCGGCGCTACTTAGGCCAGGCTTTCGGATTTTTTCGATTTGCACCAACCGCCCCACTCGGTCAAATTGATAATTAACAATTTCATTGGCCAAGCGGATAATGTCTGACTCGCGTTTGATGGACAGTTCGGCAGTTATGGTTTCAATTTTATTGGCCCGGATAAACGAGGGGTTAAAATCAGGGTCGCCGAGGATGGTGATTCCGGTTGCATTGTCTAAAACCTGAGCCGGAACTGCAACAATCGCGAACAGTCCAAATAAGACACTTAAAACGCTCTTCACCTCACTGTTTTCATTTGTGATATGGCCTCTTCCACCGAATATACCGGCAGTTGGCATGTGTTGTTTGTACAGACAAAGATGGTGGTTTGTCCGGCAAAAAAACGATTTTCGAACAAAGGAATTTTGCTCGATACTTCCGCACCCAGCACCACCCGATTTTCGGCGTAATGCGCATCAAACTCTTTTCCAAAATCTCGCATCTCTTTGCCGGTAATCAGCACCTCGTAAAAAGGGTAGTGCTGAAACATAAAGCGTTGAGCCCAGTTGGCATAAGACGAGCCGTAAAGCGCAACCATAGGGAAAACGCTGTGCAGCATTTGCGCTGAACGCAACAAATATTGTTTGTTGAAAAGCATGCGTCCCAGTCGAAACAAATTTTTCGCCATTTCGGAGTTAGATGACGGAATCACGTTGTCAGTGGTTTCCGTGAGTCGTGCAATCAACGGCGGATCAAGGTCGGAGGTGAAGTAAAATAAACCAGTTTCATCCTGCGTAAAATGTTTCAGCACATAAGCGCATAAATCATTGGCCCGATGCAACCATTGCTCTTTAAAGGTCACTTCGTACAAATCGATAAAAGCAGCGATGACAAAGGCATAATCATCGAGATATCCGTTGATGGAAGCTGTTCCGTTTTTGTGTGTATGAAATAGGCCTCCATCGGATGTTTGCTGGCGTTGCCATAAAAAAGTTGACGTCCGTTGCGCCTGATTCAGATACCGCTCTTCGCCAAAAGCGGCATAGGCAGCACAATAACCCGAAATGGTGAGCGCATTCCACGAGGTGAGGATTTTATCATCCAGTCCAGGGCGCGTCCGTTTGCTTCTTTCGGTGAGCAAAGTTCTATTGATCCACTCCACTTTATCATTCAACTGCGCTTTCGTGAGGTTATACCGCGACATCAACGCTTCGTCGCTCAGGTTGCGCAGCAATATAATCTTGTCGTTCTCCCAATTGCCGGTATGGTTGTGGTTGTACAGATCATTCACAAAGTCAAAATCTTCGGCAAAAATTGACCGGAGTTCGGCCTCGCTCCAAACGTAAAACTTTCCTTCTTCGCCTTCGCTGTCAGCATCCAGCGCGCTGTAAAAACCACCATCGGGTGCCGACATTTCCCGCTCCAACCATTCGGCGGTTTGCCTCACCACCTGCTTATACAATGGGTTGCCCTCAACCTGATGAGCCTTACTATACAATGAAATTAACTGGGCGTTGTCGTACAGCATTTTTTCGAAGTGCGGCAATTTCCAGATTCCATCCACCGAGTAGCGCGCAAACCCTCCACCGATCTGATCGTAAATTCCACCACAAGCCATTTTCTGCAGTGTTAGCTTTACGTGTTGCTCCACCACTTGGTCGCCGGTGACGTGTGCATAATGCAATAAGAAACGGAGGTTAACCGGAAGTGGAAATTTAGGCGCGCGGTTGGCTCCGCCATGTTGCAAGTCGAATGAAGGTTTCCACTTTTCGACCATCGCGTGTAGTGCCTCAGTCGAAATTTCCCGATCGTCGCCAGGGGTATTCATCAACTCACTTTCGCGAACCCCTTCGGTGAGTTGTGTTGCGTATTCGCGATATTTTTCGGATTCTTCGAGCCAGCCCTGGTGCAGCACCCCCAGCAATTTATTCCATTGTTCGGGTGAAAAGTAAGTGCCGCCATATACTGGGCGACCATCGGGCAGCGCAAAGCAATTGAGGGGCCAGCCACCGCTCCCCGTCATCAATTGCACGGCACTCATGTATATCTGATCTACGTCGGGACGCTCTTCACGATCGACCTTGATGCACACAAAATGCGCATTCATCATGGCGGCGATTTCTTCGTCTTCAAACGATTCTCGCTCCATCACATGGCACCAGTGACAGGCCGAATAACCGATGCTAACCAATACGAGTTTATTTTCGCTTCTTGCTTTTTCAAACGCAGCTTCTTCCCAGGGAAACCAATCCACCGGATTGTGGGCGTGCTGCAATAAATACGGACTGCTTTCGGCGATGAGCCTGTTGGTGTGCTTGCTCATGGTTTCGGTATTATCGGAAATGGTTACTTCCCCACTCGATGCGCTCAGAATGATCGACCGGAATACGCTTGGAATAAACGATCAATCCACCCTTTACTTCTCCTTTGAGCCGAACATCTACCGCTCGGCTTAATACCGACCCGAGTAAAATGGACACAATACCCTGCGAACTTCCCGCAGTGAGCACCGATGCGCGCACAGGAACAAATTCATCATTTCCGGCGGGAATTTTAACCGCTTCGGAAAGATACAACTGCCCCATATCGACCCCGTTAATTTCCATTTGCAAATCGGAATCCGAAATTTTCAAGGCAAAATTATTGGGATTCACAATCCGGGCATCGAAAGAAAAATAAATCTGTCGGTTTTCGACATTCTCGATTCTAAAGTTGCGGATATCGTTAAGCGTAACCTCCTCGTAAGTACACGAGGAGATCAGCACGGCAACGATTAAAAGCAACCAACACTGGCGCATGGCTATCGGTTTTTCATCAGTTCGGCCAAATGCAGATAAAACCGCGGAATGGTTTGGATTCCTTTGTAATAGTTAAACAAGCCATAATTTTCATTGGGCGAATGAATGTGGTTGGAATCGAGTCCGAAGCCCATTAAAATGGTGTCAATGCCGAGCGTTTTTTTGAACAAGGCAACAATCGGAATACTGCCTCCACTGCGCATCGGGATGGGCGTTTTGCCAAAAGTATCTTCCATTGCTTTTGCCGCCGCCTGGTATCCCGGAGAATCGAGTGAAGTGACGGCTGGGTCGGCTCCGTGGTGTGCAGTAACCTTCACCTTTACCGATTTTGGTGCAATCGATTCGAAATGCTTGGCAAATAGATCGGATATTATCTGCGGATCTTGATCGGGTACCAAACGCATCGAGATTTTGGCGTAAGCCTTTGATGGCAAAACCGTTTTGGCACCATCGCCGGTGTATCCTCCCCAAATTCCGTTTACGTCGAGTGACGGTCGAATGGAAGTTCTTTCGAGTGTGGTAAAGCCGTCCTCTCCGCGAACTTCACCAATTTCAAGATCTTGTTGATACGCATCTAAATCAAATGGGGCTTTGTTCATCGCAGCGCGCTCTTCGGACGATACTTCTGCTACGCTGTCGTAAAAGCCCGGAATATTTATTTTCTGATTTTCGTCGAGCAAAGAGGCAATCATACTGCTCAATACATTGATCGGGTTGGCCACAGCTCCGCCGTAAATTCCGGAATGCAAATCACGATTGGGACCTGTAACTTCAACCTCCATATAGGCCAGTCCGCGCAAACCCACTGTAATGGAAGGCACGTCGTTGGCAATCATGGCAGTATCCGAAACAAGGACCATATCAGCAGCCAGCATTTCGCGGTGTTCTTCGAGAAATGGAGCGAGATTTCCCGATCCCACTTCTTCTTCACCCTCGATGATGAACTTAATGTTGCAGGTGAGGTTTCCAGTTGCCTTCATGGCCTGGAGCGCCTTAACGTGCATATACACCTGACCTTTATCGTCAGAAGCACCACGCGCATAAATTTTTTCGTCGCGAATTACCGGTTCAAATGCCGGTGAGGTCCACAGCTCATCTGGATCAGAAGGTTGCACATCGTAGTGTCCGTACACCAAAACAGTTGGCAATTCATCTGACACCATGCACTCTCCATACACAATCGGATGTCCTTTGGTTTCGAAAATCTCGCACCGTGTAGCCCCCGCCGCGACCAATTTTTCGCGTACAAACTCCGCTGCCTCTTTTACTTCTTCGCGGTGTTTTGGTTGAGCACTGACCGAAGGAATGCGGAGAAAGTCGATCAGCTCATCCAGAAATCTTTGGCGATTTTCATTTATAAATACATCAATTTCAGACATTTCAAGGTGTTTTTTATGATGACTCGTTATCTTGACGTGCAAATATAACCATTCGTCATGGTGCCTCTATAACGAGCCGGCAAGTGCTTTGTGTTTTTACCGAATGATTATCTTCACCATTCTAATGACAAAACAGACAACCTCATTGATGTTGATTACGTCATAGCCAATAACCTATCAAAGCTCAAAAATGAAGCGTATTTACCAATTATTTGTTGCCACTATTTTTGCTCTTTCGCCCGTGGCACTTTTTTCACAGATCACTATTGATCAGTCAATGACGCCCGAGCAGCTTGTTCAAGAAGTGTTATTGGGAGGAGGGGTTTCTGTTTCAAACATCACTTTTAACGGGCAGCCAGGAACCAACCTGAATAATCAAATCGCTCGTTATAGCGGCAACAGTAATTTCATCGATTTTACGGATGGAATTATTCTCGCAACCGCTGATGCTTCAATAGCTACCGGCGGGGTTGGCACACCTCAACAGCCGATACAGAATGATCCTGATTTGTGGGCCATTGCCAACCTGGCGGGAACTAATTTTGCGGTTAATGACAATGCCATTTTAGAGTTTGATTTTGTTCCAACCGGGGATTCGCTTCAAATCAGATTCGTGTTTGCCTCCAATGAATACACTTCTTTTACCTGCTCGTCGTTTAATGATCCCTTTGGTTTTTTTATCAGCGGGCCCGGCATTAACGGCGGTTTCACCAATAACGGGATAAATATTGCGGTGATACCAGGGACCAATATTCCCATCACAATTAACTCGGTAAACCAGGGGTTTCCATCTGGCGGATATAATGCCACCAATTGCCTTAACATCAACCCAAACTATGTTGCGGACAGCCAGTATTACGTTTCCAATAGTCCGATAGCCCCGAACGACATTAATTTTCCGGGGATGACCGTCACCATCACCGCGTATGCCCATGTTATATGCGGAGAGACCTATCATATTAAAATCGGTGTGGCCGACGTGAGTGACACAGGGGTTGACTCCGCGGTTTTTATAGAAGCAGCAAGTTTCCAGTCTAATCTGATGATTGACGCTTCCTTAGAAATTCCAGTAGGGGTCAACGACAGCACGTTGTACGACGGTTGTGGCCAGGCCTTTTTGACTTTTCACCGACCCGGCGACACCACTCTTGTTGAAACGATCTTTTTGGAATACAGCGGCGACGCGGTAAATGGTGTGCACTATTCGCTACTGCCCGATAGCATTGTGTTTGAAGAGAATCAATCGAGCGTGACTTTTCCGCTCACTGTTCCTCCCGGAGCGGATATTACCGGCATGATGGAAGCCATTGTTACCATCACCAACATTGCTTCGGAATGTAGTGGCGATGTTTTGAGTACCGAGTTTTCGTTCTGGGTCAGTGATGTCGATCCGCTGGTGGTTGAATTTGAAGACGTGTGGCTGGATGATTGTGCCGAAGAAATAACGATAGCGCCTATACCGTCCAGTGGATACGGGGTGTATACCTACGATTGGAGTACGGGCTCAACAGATCCGGAGATCACCGTCTCGCCGCCATTTACCACCACCTATACCGTGACGGTCGGCGACACCTGTGGCATGGCACCGGTCACCGGAGAAATTACCGTGCACGTTCCTACCTATCCTGATGTGACCGTAGATGCAGGCGAAGACATTCTGATCAGCTCGTGCCTCGAACTGGCCGAGCTTTCGGGAACCATATCGGGTGGAAATGGCAATTACAATTTTGAGTGGTATAACGGCGACGAGCTAATCGGCAACACACAGTCTATGGATTACACCCCACTCGGCGGCACCACCACCATCTATTTTGTCGGTTCGGATGCCTGTGAAAACTCAGCAACCGACTCGCTGGTGATTTCAGTACCTCCGGTAGATTTCTTTGTTGACGCAGGGCCACCGCTCGTGCTGGAACACTGTTTCGACTCGGTGCTGGTTCAGGCCAGTATTGAAGGAGGTGTTCCGGGTGAGGTTACCTACAATTGGTGGTCTGCTACCACCGGTGGTCTGGGGTCTGGAACGGACAACAGCATTTGGTTCGGCACCCAAATAGAATCGTATGTGGTGGTCGAAGCCATTGATATTTGCGGTAATACAGCGGTGGACTCTACGCACATCACCATTGCTCCGCTCGAGGTGATTGCAGATGCCGGTGCAGATCAAACGGTGAACTCCTGCCACACCATCGTGGACCTGCTGGGCTCCGCTACTGGCGGTTACGGCGCGTATAGTTATGAATGGACCGGCAGCGAAGGGCAGATTCTCGGCAATGAAATGGGGCTCAGCATCAACCCCGAAAACACCAGCACCTACACCGTTACCATCACCGATGAATGTGGTAATTTCGATCAGGACGACGTGACCATATACTACGAACTACCAGAGTTGACGCTGCAAATGAATCCCGACACCGTTGTTTGTGGCGGAGGAATTGCCAATTTGTGGGCCATGCCCGATGGCGGGGTGCCACCCTATCAATACCAATGGTCGGGCAGCATTTTTTCATCACCCGAAATAACCGTGCAAACCTACCACACCACACAATATACCGTGACTGTAGCGGATGACTGCGACGCCTCCATTTCCGGAACAACAAGTGTTATTGTAAGTGATGTAAAAGCGCTGTTTGATATTAACTACGGCGAATTTTTCAATATTTCTGTCAACAACCACTCAACCGAAGGCCAATATTTATGGGACTTTGGAGACGGCTACACCTCTACTTCCCCGGAACCTTCACACAATTACAACAGCGTACAGGATTTCATAGTTACCCTGGAAGTAACCGATTCGCTGGGTTGCACCGATACCCTCAGTGTAATAGCCATTGCCGAAGGGCAGCTTTACATTCCAAATGCTTTTACGCCAAACGAAGACGGCATCAACGACCTGTTTGATGTTAAAGGCTTCAATATTGAGCGATTTGAAATGGTTATTGTAAACCGCTTTGGAGAGGAAGTGTTTACTACCAACAGCCTCGATCAAAAATGGGATGGCTCAGGACCTTCGCAAACGCATTACAGCCAAAATGAAGTTTACGTATACTCCATTATGGCCGAAACCAAACACGGAACCCTAATAGAAAGACAGGGAACCGTCACGGTGATGCGATAAAGCGCGGATAATTCAACATCATAAACCAACTCTTCTGTTGCGGATAGACACGTACTTATTTCAACTTCACATCACCACATGAAACAACTATTAACCATCATTGCAACCATTACATTTTCACACGGTCTGTTTGCGCAAACAACAGTCGAAAATAGTTTAACGGTAGAAGAATATGTCAATGACTTTCTGCTGGGAGAAGGCGTTGATGCCTTCAACATCACATACAATGGAATGGCGGGCAACACGTCAACTGTACGGGTAGGAAGCTTCGCCTCTACCGGTAGCGGTTTTCCGTTTGAAGAGGGGATGTTGATGGCTACCAAGCAGGTTGGAGTAGCTACCTGTGGATTTGAAACCGGTGGTTCTGGAGGTGGATCTGATCCGGATCTCTTCAATATTGTTCCTTCGTCGTTATACGATGTTACCGTGGTAGAGTTTGACTTTATCCCCACGGGCGACACGGTGCAATTCAACTTTATTTTTGCTTCAAGAGAATACCATAGCTTTGTATGCAGTAGCTACAACGATGTTTTTGGATTCTTTATCAGCGGACCGGGCATCAATGGCCCCTTTTCAAACAACGCCGAAAACATTGCCCTTCTGCCCGACGGCATCACACCGGTATCCATCAACACGGTTAATAACGGCAGTCCCTCTGGTTCTCCCTGCTCAACCGGCGGAAACACCTGCCCTTGTAATAGCGCCTATTTCATCGACAACGGAGGAAGCAGCGGCAACAACATGGCATCTGATATTTGTTTTGGCGGGTACACCACCTCGTTGACTGCAAGGTCGGCGGTTATCTGCGGAGAGGTTTACCACATGAAACTCGCCATTGCTAATGTGTCTGATGGCCAACTCGATTCGGGGGTGTTTCTCGAAAAAGGCAGTTTCGCTTCGTCGGCCACTGTTTCCATTGAAGCCACCCCCATCAGCAGCGATTTTGAAGTGGGTGAAAACGACTTTACCGACGGCATTCTGGCTGGATGTACCGACGCGCGCTTCTGTCTGAGTAGAGCAGATACCCTTGGCATCGATACCGCCTACTTCTACATTAGCGGATCGGCCATTCCTGGTGAGCAGTTCGTGATGCCTGAAGAAACCTACGTGATTTTTCCTGAAGGAGTGGATACCATCTGCTTCGATATCATCAGTATTTCCAACACCCTCGGCCCACAAGTAGACACACTGATTTTCTCCGCCTCAACCATCGACCCTTGTACCGGTGATTCTGTTTTTACCAGTGCCAGCCTGCTGGTGTATAATGAATATACGTTTGACGTCTTTACCGAAGATGTTTCTTATGACTGCCCGATGGATATGGTTCCCATTAGCGCATCGAGTAGCAACGGTGTTTCGCCATATAGTTATGTCTGGCATCATTCGTCCGACCCAACAACCGTGGTGGGCGAAGGACCAACTATTTTGGTTCCATTCCCCGATGAGGGATCGGAAACCTACGTGGTGGTAGTCACCGACAACTGTTTGCTAACCCCAGCGACCGGCACCGTGACGGTGACCAACAACACCGACCCCGATCCGATGATTTCCATCTCGCCCGAAGAGGCTGAGATTAACTGTGTGGGTGAAAGTGTAAACATTTCGGCCATTGGATCGCTCGGACATGGTGAGCTATCCTATTCCTGGAGCAACGGCGCCAACACCCCGTCGATTACCGTTACGCCCGACGGATCGGTGACCGAAAACTGGTATTACATCACCGTAACGGACGAATGTGGTACAACGGCAATGGATTCGGTCGTGGTGTATTTTATTCCACTCGACGAACCAATAGCTGAAGCAGGAGATGATGTAACCGTGGTTTGTGCCGAAGATGAAGTCACCCTCGTGGCCAGTGCTTCCAGCGGAGCCACTCCCTACACCTACCAATGGCAAGGATTCCCCGCAGGACAGCAGATTAACGTATCACCATCAGCTACCCAAACCTATTACCTCACTGTAACCGACAACTGCGGTGGAACTTCGCAGGTAGATTCTGTTACCGTTAACGTGCCGATTTATGACCCCATCTCCGTCGAAATTCCAGAGGTTTATCCAGCTTGTCCGGGTGATGTAATCACCATTTCGGCTAATGTTTCAGGAGGGGCAGGTGCATTCGATTACGATTGGGAGATTTTGTATGTAAACGATCCGCCTAATAGCCCCAACGTAACGTTTAATGCCGTGTCCAGTGCCAATATCGTGGTAACTGTTACCGACCAGTGCGGTGCAACAGGCAGCGGAAACTTTATCATGCTTATCGAACCCAACGAAACAATTACCGTTACCCCGGCCATTAAACCCGCATGTACCGGAAATTCATTCACCCTTTCGGTAGCTGATGTGCAGGGCGGTGCAGGTGAAAATAGCTCAGATTACACCTTTGTGTGGACCGGACCGCAAGTCGACAGCAGTGCGGTGAGTGCCAACGGAACAGTGACTGTTACTAACGCCAATCCAGATGACACCTATCTGCTCACCGCTTTTGATGAGTGCGGCGACTTTGGAAACGCTGAAATCAAGGCTCAGCTCATTTCGGCAGACTTTATCCCCAACGTCATCACACCTAACGGCGATGGCAAAAATGATTTCTTCGTCGTGCCGGGCTCATCCACCTTCAGCACCAAAGTTGTCATCATGGATCGCTGGGGAAAGGTGGCTTTTGAAAGCGATGATTACCACTGCGACCAGGAAAAAGACGCGCCTGAAACGTTTAGCAACAGAAACTGCTGGGATGGCGCAGACAAAAGAGGAGAAGTATTCTACTATATGATCGAAATTGATAACGGGCTATGTAGCTTTCAAGGAACGCTGCATGTGCTCGATGGAAATTAAAATCGGAAATATTAAACCCTAAACCATCAACCAAATGCCCGTTTTACATTCATCACTTAAAAAAACGAATGTATATTTACGGCTATAACCCAAATAAAAAAGGTTATCGGAAGGGATTTAAAAACGATAAAATAGGTGCGCTTTATTGATTTACAAATCAGTCACCACATACATCACAACATGAAACAACTATTAACCATCATTGCAACCATTACATTTTCACACGGTCTGTTTGCGCAAACAACAGTCGAAAATAGTTTAACGGTAGAAGAATATGTCAATGACTTTCTGCTGGGAGAAGGCGTTGATGCCTTCAACATCACATACAATGGAATGGCGGGCAACACGTCAACTGTACGGGTAGGAAGCTTCGCCTCTACCGGTAGCGGTTTTCCGTTTGAAGAGGGGATGTTGATGGCTACCAAGCAGGTTGGAGTAGCTACCTGTGGATTTGAAACCGGTGGTTCTGGAGGTGGATCTGATCCGGATCTCTTCAATATTGTTCCTTCGTCGTTATACGATGTTACCGTGGTAGAGTTTGACTTTATCCCCACGGGCGACACGGTGCAATTCAACTTTATTTTTGCTTCAAGAGAATACCATAGCTTTGTATGCAGTAGCTACAACGATGTTTTTGGATTCTTTATCAGCGGACCGGGCATCAATGGCCCCTTTTCAAACAACGCCGAAAACATTGCCCTTCTGCCCGACGGCATCACACCGGTATCCATCAACACGGTTAATAACGGCAGTCCCTCTGGTTCTCCCTGCTCAACCGGCGGAAACACCTGCCCTTGTAATAGCGCCTATTTCATCGACAACGGAGGAAGCAGCGGCAACAACATGGCATCTGATATTTGTTTTGGCGGGTACACCACCTCGTTGACTGCAAGGTCGGCGGTTATCTGCGGAGAGGTTTACCACATGAAACTCGCCATTGCTAATGTGTCTGATGGCCAACTCGATTCGGGGGTGTTTCTCGAAAAAGGCAGTTTCGCTTCGTCGGCCACTGTTTCCATTGAAGCCACCCCCATCAGCAGCGATTTTGAAGTGGGTGAAAACGACTTTACCGACGGCATTCTGGCTGGATGTACCGACGCGCGCTTCTGTCTGAGTAGAGCAGATACCCTTGGCATCGATACCGCCTACTTCTACATTAGCGGATCGGCCATTCCTGGTGAGCAGTTCGTGATGCCTGAAGAAACCTACGTGATTTTTCCTGAAGGAGTGGATACCATCTGCTTCGATATCATCAGTATTTCCAACACCCTCGGCCCACAAGTAGACACACTGATTTTCTCCGCCTCAACCATCGACCCTTGTACCGGTGATTCTGTTTTTACCAGTGCCAGCCTGCTGGTGTATAATGAATATACGTTTGACGTCTTTACCGAAGATGTTTCTTATGACTGCCCGATGGATATGGTTCCCATTAGCGCATCGAGTAGCAACGGTGTTTCGCCATATAGTTATGTCTGGCATCATTCGTCCGACCCAACAACCGTGGTGGGCGAAGGACCAACTATTTTGGTTCCATTCCCCGATGAGGGATCGGAAACCTACGTGGTGGTAGTCACCGACAACTGTTTGCTAACCCCAGCGACCGGCACCGTGACGGTGACCAACAACACCGACCCCGATCCGATGATTTCCATCTCGCCCGAAGAGGCTGAGATTAACTGTGTGGGTGAAAGTGTAAACATTTCGGCCATTGGATCGCTCGGACATGGTGAGCTATCCTATTCCTGGAGCAACGGCGCCAACACCCCGTCGATTACCGTTACGCCCGACGGATCGGTGACCGAAAACTGGTATTACATCACCGTAACGGACGAATGTGGTACAACGGCAATGGATTCGGTCGTGGTGTATTTTATTCCACTCGACGAACCAATAGCTGAAGCAGGAGATGATGTAACCGTGGTTTGTGCCGAAGATGAAGTCACCCTCGTGGCCAGTGCTTCCAGCGGAGCCACTCCCTACACCTACCAATGGCAAGGATTCCCCGCAGGACAGCAGATTAACGTATCACCATCAGCTACCCAAACCTATTACCTCACTGTAACCGACAACTGCGGTGGAACTTCGCAGGTAGATTCTGTTACCGTTAACGTGCCGATTTATGACCCCATCTCCGTCGAAATTCCAGAGGTTTATCCAGCTTGTCCGGGTGATGTAATCACCATTTCGGCTAATGTTTCAGGAGGGGCAGGTGCATTCGATTACGATTGGGAGATTTTGTATGTAAACGATCCGCCTAATAGCCCCAACGTAACGTTTAATGCCGTGTCCAGTGCCAATATCGTGGTAACTGTTACCGACCAGTGCGGTGCAACAGGCAGCGGAAACTTTATCATGCTTATCGAACCCAACGAAACAATTACCGTTACCCCGGCCATTAAACCCGCATGTACCGGAAATTCATTCACCCTTTCGGTAGCTGATGTGCAGGGCGGTGCAGGTGAAAATAGCTCAGATTACACCTTTGTGTGGACCGGACCGCAAGTCGACAGCAGTGCGGTGAGTGCCAACGGAACAGTGACTGTTACTAACGCCAATCCAGATGACACCTATCTGCTCACCGCTTTTGATGAGTGCGGCGACTTTGGAAACGCTGAAATCAAGGCTCAGCTCATTTCGGCAGACTTTATCCCCAACGTCATCACACCTAACGGCGATGGCAAAAATGATTTCTTCGTCGTGCCGGGCTCATCCACCTTCAGCACCAAAGTTGTCATCATGGATCGCTGGGGAAAGGTGGCTTTTGAAAGCGATGATTACCACTGCGACCAGGAAAAAGACGCGCCTGAAACGTTTAGCAACAGAAACTGCTGGGATGGCGCAGACAAAAGAGGAGAAGTATTCTACTATATGATCGAAATTGATAACGGGCTATGTAGCTTTCAAGGAACGCTGCATGTGCTCGATGGAAATTAAGTCCAAAGGACACATTAACCAAAAAAAGCCTTTCCGGATTTTGGGAAGGCTTTTTTATTTGACAGGTAGTTGAAGCGTGAATTTCACCACCTCATTTTCGCTTTTCACGCTCACCTTTCCTCCTCGGAGGGCGGCCAGTTCTTTAACCAGAAACAACCCAACACCGGTACCTTTTGCAGAACGGGTTTCTTCATTTCCCGAACGGAAAAACTTATCGAACACGTGTTTTTGATCGCCCGCAGGAATCGCACCTACATTAGTAATTACTATCACGGAGCCTGACGTGGTATGGCTCAGCTCCACATCAATTGCTGATTGCGGGGGTGAATATTTTATCGCGTTTTCGAGCAGATTCAAAAAAATAGTTTCCATCGCCACCAGGTCACCATTTATCAACACCCGACTTTCGGGATGCACAAATCTAATTACATGCTGTTGTGGGTCGATGGACTGAACCGTATCCACGCAATGTTCAATTAAAGATACCAGTTCAATTTCTTCATTGGAAAGTTCAACCCCTGATTTTTCAAGCTGTGTGGCAAGCAGGAGTTTTTCTACCAACCGCCCCAACCGATTATTACTCTTCAAAGCGCGTTCTACCAATTCACTTTGTTGGTCGGCGTCCATTTTGCGCTTCTGCAATGTTTGCAGATACAGTTGTGTGGCTGCAACCGGTGTTTTGAGCTCGTGGGTAACCGACAGCAAAAAGTTTCGCTGCAACCGCGTTCTGGCCGCATCTAACTTGATATACCGTGCGGTGAAAACAATTCCAACAATCAGCAGTAGCAAAAAGATTAATCCTTCGCCTACGATCATATACCGTCTATTCAGAAATTCAGATTCCAGGTCAGCTTGTCCCGGAACACCCCAGGCCAGATGAAGCTCGTTTTTTAAATGGTAATAATCCGTGTTAAGATTCAAAAGCAAATACGCCCACCACAGAAACTGGATGATGACGTATCCCGCCAAAACCCCAAAAATCAGATTCACTTTCATTTTTTGGTCCATAAACAGGCTCATTTTGGATGTAATCTAATGCAAAGCGCAACTCCCCGTCAATTCAGGCCTCCAGCGCGCCTCATCTATCAAAAACCCCAGTTAGACATGTATAATATTGCGCATTTTTGGAACGAATAAACTTAAATAATCTGGTGTTTTGACTTAACTTCGTTTTGCAAACAATTCATCAGCTGTACAACAAAAGCGGTAATGATGAGAACCGGGATGGCTTTCGTCATTATTCTTTACCCCCTGCAAAGGGGGTTTTTTTATTTTTGGACATGCTTTGCTCCGCCGTCCTCTACGAAAACCTGCTCAGCCATGCCCACGCTGAAAATGCCGAAGCGATGACGCGGTATATGAAAAACAAGTTTTCGTTTCTGGGTATCAAAAGTAGTCCGCGCAGATTGATTTTCGGCAAATTTCTGGAACTAAATCAGGGAGCAGATCCGTTAACCGCTCATTCAGTTGTTGCGTTTGTCCGTGACTGCTGGAGCTATTCTGATCGAGAAATGCACTACTGCGGGGTCGATTTGCTGGTGTTAAAACAAAATCTACTGACACCCGATCACTTAGCAGATTTGGAGTGGCTGGCAGCCCACAACGCCTGGTGGGACACGGTAGATCTGTTGGCCACCAAGGTGATGGGCCCGCTACTGAGGCGGCATCCGGAGGTAATTGAAACCTGGATATCGCGATGGATGAACAGCCGCGATGTTTGGCTACAGCGCTGTTGTATTTTGTTTCAGCTAAAATATAAACAAGGCACCGACACTGACCAGCTTGCGGGAGTAATTACCGACCTGAAAGATCATCCCGATTTTTTTATCCGCAAGGCCATTGGGTGGATTCTTCGCGAGTACAGCAAAACCAGTCCTCAGTTTGTGCTTCATTTTGTGGCAACGCATCAACTTGCGCCGCTCAGCCATCGCGAAGGCCTAAAACACCTTCGTCACATCGGGTACCTCACCGCTTAGCAGCTCTTAAATTTTGCTTAGATTTAGCCTCTGTTTTTGGAAATTAATCTGTATTGAATCTTGATTGACGGCAAAAAAGTAACGGTGATTATGCCCGCCTACAACGCGGCGGCAACCCTGGAGAAAACCTATCACGAAATTCCGTTTGATATCGTTGACGAGGTTATTCTAACCGACGACAAAAGTACCGACGATACAGTGGAGTTGGCAAATAGGTTGGGTATTACCCATGTGATTGTGCACAAGAAAAACCGCGGATACGGCGGCAATCAGAAGTCGTGCTACGATAAAGCCCTTGAAACCGGAGCCGACATTATCGTGATGCTGCATCCTGACTACCAATACACCCCCAAGCTCATTCACTCGATGGTCTACTTAATTGCCAACGGGGTGTATGAAGTGGTGCTCGGTTCAAGGATTTTAGGAAAAGGCGCCCTGCGTGGAGGGATGCCGCTCTATAAGTATGTTGCCAACCGGGCATTAACGCTCACCCAGAATATACTGATCAACCAAAAGCTTTCTGAATACCATACCGGCTTCCGCGCCTTTTCGAGAAACGCACTACAAAGTATCGATTACAACAGCTTTTCGGACGACTTCATTTTTGATAATCAAATGTTGGCCGCGCTGTTTCACGAAGGCTTTGAGGCTGGTGAAGTAACTTGTCCCACCAAGTATTTCGAAGAAGCCTCATCGATCAATTTTTCGCGCAGCGTGAAATACGGATTAGGCGTGCTTGGCGTTTCGGTAAAGTATTTCTTTAAAAGGCTCTCCCGATGACCATACGGATGATTACCCAAACATTGGTCAACAACCGGACATTTGTCATTCCCTATTTGCTGTTATTTGCCATCTCAACACTGATGCTGGTGATTTGGGATAAGGAAGATGTCTTTTTTCTGCTACACGGCACCCACACGGCATGGGCTGATTTTTTCTTCCGCAATTTCACGCATGTCGGTGACGGTTTATTTGCCGTATTCGTAATCCTAGCTGTTGCGTTCGTCAGTTTCGGCAACGCTGCGTTTTTGCTGATTAGTTTTTTGGCAACAGGTCTGACAGCGCAGGTGCTGAAAAAGTTGGTTTTTTCTGATGCGTTGCGCCCAAGCGGTTGGCAGTGGATCAATCCCGAAGCGCTATTACAACTCGTTGATGGAATAAAATACCACCATGCGCATTCTTTTCCTTCAGGACACACCGTGACGGCCTTTGCTTTGTTTTTTGGCTTAACGCTCATCGTTCGACAAAAGAAATTGGGCTATCTGTTTTTTCTGATTGCGGTTACAGCAGGCTATTCCAGGGTATATCTCGGCCAGCATTTCTTTGAAGATGTTTACTTTGGCTCGGTCATCGCCATGTTGTTCACCACGCTAATCTGGATCCTCTTCAATCCATTGCTGAATCAACGCTGGGCACAGAAATCGCTATTACGTCTAAAAAAATGAAGGAGACCACGCGATATGGCGCGGTAATACTTTTACTGGGAATCGTGTTTTTCATTCCCCTGCTCGGCAACGTGCATCTATTTGACTGGGACGAAATCAATTTTGCTGAATCGGGCCGGGAGATGTTGCTGACGGGAGATTTTTTCAGAGTCACCATTAACTTTGAGCCTTTCTGGGAAAAGCCACCCCTATTTTTTTGGCTGCAAAGCCTGAGTATGCACCTATTCGGTGTAGGCGAGTTTGCGGCACGGCTGCCCAATGCACTGGCCGGAATTGCCACGCTGCTTACCTTATTTTTCATCGGAGCCCGACACTTTTCTCCTCGCTTTGGATTCATTTGGACACTGGCTTATTTCGGTTCATTTCTTCCGCATATCTATTTTAAATCGGGTATTATCGATCCGATTTTTAACCTGTTTATTTTTCTTTCTGTTTACTACCTGTTCAGGAGTTTATTGGGTGCTCACAGCAAACTTCAACTTGCGGCATTATCGGCGCTGTATAGCGGTTTGGCCGTGTTGACCAAGGGTCCGGTTGGGTTACTGATCTTGATTTTAGTGCTGTGCGTCTATCTGATTTCCCGACGATTTCGTCTCTTTCCGCGCGCTGGCCAGATACTGGTTTTTGTCGTGGTGTTTACCCTCACTACTGCGCTTTGGTACGGCGTTGAAGTGATGCGCAATGGTCCGTGGTTTCTGGTGGAGTTCATCAAATATCAAATCGATCTGTTTTTGAACCCCGTAGCCGGACACGAACAACCGTTTTATTACCACTTTGTGGTGGTATTTCTGGGCTGTTTTCCGTTGTCGGTGTTTGCACTTCCAGCGTTTATCGACAAGTACCAGCACGAAGAAACCGACATGCGGAGCTGGATGTTGATGATGTTTTGGGTGGTGATGATCTTGTTCACCATTGTCACCACCAAGATTGTGCACTACTCTTCACTGGCTTACCTTCCGCTGTCGTTTCTTGCGGCTTCGTATCTGTGCAATGCTCATTACCGTCCAACGTTGGTCAAACCCTACGTCAACTGGCTGGTGCTCATTTTAGGAGGTGTTTTCGGCATTGCGTTCACCGCACTTCCATTACTAACAAATCAGCTTAAGCCGTGGCTGGTGGGCATGATGGATGACGACTTTGCGGTGGCCAGTTTTAACAATCCGGAGGTGGTGTGGACCGGCTTTGAAATGCTTCCGGGCCTATTATACCTATTGATGATATTGGTGGCCTCCATATTCTTTTTCCGGCGATTATTGATGCGCGGGCTCATTACTATTTGTTTGTCTACAGCAGTATTATTGTTTTTATACCTGTGGAGCGTTGTTCCGAAAATTGAAGGTTATACCCAACGTCCGGCTCTCGCGTTTTTTGAATCGGTTCAGGGAAAAGACGTTTACGTAACCACCGTAGGATACAAAAGCTATGCGCATTACTTTTATGCGCGTATTGACCCACCAAAAGAAAGCGATGGGTTGACCGTGTTCAAACAATCGTTGCTGGAATCTTGGGGTGTGGCCAGTTACAATGACCTGAGCCAAGAAGAAAAAGCGATTTTCAACGAAAAAGTCAACGAATGGCTGTTGCGTGGACCGATTGACAAACCCGTATATTTTACCACCAAAATCACCTTTCCTGATCTCTCTGGTGATGGCATTTCAGAACCGCAGATTAAGGGCGGATTCAAATGCTATCATCGTTCTCCCTAAACCTGTTGCTTGGGTTTTCCTGCTTGAAATGCTTTTAGATAGAAAGGCTCGAAATAGGCAACATCTTTAAAGTTTTTCTGTTGAAAATCTGCTTCGGCCAGTTGCGCCATGTTGGCTGCATCGGGCACTACCATTTCGATAAATTGTGCGTTTGGGTGACTGAGTTGCGACCGGAATTTATCTGAGCCATCACCAAAAAAAGCCATCGTATGTTGTTCGAGTAATGGTAAAAAAGGATGTTCGTCGAGAATAAGGGCTTGCACTGGTAGAATTGTGGCGCCCGTTGCAGCATACACTGTTGTATAAACTTCATTTCGGCGGGCGTCTATCATCGGACAATATAGCGTCGCTCCGCTGGACACAACCCGCACATCTTCACACATTAAACGCAACGTTCCCACTGGGATTAGGGGAATCTGCAACGCGTAGCACAATCCTTTGGCAGCCGATACTCCGATGCGCAAGCCAGTGTAGGAGCCTGGACCTGCGCTCACCGCTACCGCGTCGATTTGCCCGGCAGCTAAGCCCGACTTTTTAAGCACGCGGTCCAACATCAAATGCAGGTTTTCGGCATGGCTATACTGCTCGGTCTGAACAATCTCCGATACCACACACTCGCCATTGACGGCAATGGCAACCGAGCATGATTTTGTGGCGGTATCTATGCAAATTATTCTGGCCAATTTACTGTTACTTAAAAATATTTTCTTCTGTCGACCGCTCAACGGTAGCGTTGTTTTGCAGTCTTCTCGACACGGCGTCATACGGCCCACGAATCACTTCATCACCTTCCTTTAGACCCGATAGGATATGGATGAACTGACTATCCTGAATACCCGTTTCCACTGGAGTTAATCGTGCCTCGCCGTTGTCATAGATAAATACACAAACAATATCCTTAGGCTTTTCCTTTGATTCGCTTTGCGGAGAGTCGGCCGATGTCCGTAACCGGTTAGCAATGTCTGTTGTATCGGATCGGGTGGTCACCGCTTCGATGGGCACGGTGAGCAGGTTTTCGCCAGTATTGGTAAGGATCTCGACGGTAGCCGACATTCCCGGTCTAAACGGCCAGGAAGTGCTGTCATTTGCCATCAAATCCTGATACGACGATTTGAGGATGCTGATTTTAACGCTGAAGTTGGTCACCTGATCGGTGCTCATACCGCCCACATTTTTGGCCGCGTTGGCAATCTCTGTGACCACGCCTTTAAACTTTCGATCCAGGTAGGCATCCACTTCAAGCAAGGCAGTATCACCGTGAGAGACCCGAATGATATCGCTCTCATTTACATCCACATCTACTTCCATCGAGCTCATATCAGAAATGCGCATGATTTCGGTTGGCGACATTTGCTGTGTTCCAAGTATACTCTCTCCTTCTTCTTTGGCCAGGGCCGAAACGATACCATCGCGCGGCGCAAAAATATAGGTACGCTTAAGATTGTCGGAGGCCTCATTGCGCGTGGCTTCGGCACTTGCTACCGAAAACCTGGAAGCCTCAACACTCTGCTCGGCCGCTTCTTTTTCGGCTTCAGCCACCAGGAAATTAGATTCAGCCTGTTCGAACTCTGCTGCAGAAATAGCCCCCTGATCATACAGCGACTGATTGCGGTCAAAACTTCTTTTAGCCTGTTCAAATTGTGCGGTTGATTGCACCATTCTGGAGCGTGCCGTTGCCAAATTTGCCCGCGCACTGTTCAATGAAGCTTCGGCACGGCTCAGGGCTGATTCAAATAAATCGGGATTAATTCGCAGCAATAAGTCGCCTTGCACAACCTGATCGCCTTCTTTAACATGCATCTCAATGATCTGTCCCGCCACATCAGAATTGATGACCACATCTTTTTCGGGTTTGATTTTGCCATTGGCAGAAACCGATTCAGTTATGTCGCGGTATTCGGTTTTTGCAGTGAGCACCTTAATGGTGCTGGCGCCCGATTTGTTTTTAAACACGCCAATCATTACCAGCACTACCACCAGCAGGCCGAGTATTAGATAAAGTCGTTTTCTGTTATTGAACATAGCAAATGCTCTTTTCTCCGATTAGAGTGTAATTGGTTTTCCCTGATAGAAATCAAGAATTTTGGTTCGGAAAAGGTAGTTAAATTTTGCCTGAGCCAGATTAGATTCAGCGTTGGTTAATCTTGTTTTAAAATCGAAAAACTCAACCGTATTGATGGCTTTCTGCTCGAAACGTGCTTCGGCATAAGCGTAGTTTTCCTGCAGCGCGGCGACTGCTTTCTGAGCTGCTACAAATTGTTTAAACGACGCCACTGCATCGGCGTGGGCACGTTGAATTTCCTGATACAAAGCGTTTTTATTCTCTTCAAATGAAAGTTGCGCACTTTCCAGATCTATTCTCGCCTGTTTTACCGCGGTGCGCACTTGCCAACCGTTAAAAATAGGAATGTTGAGATTCAGGGCGATATTTCGGTTAAAGTTATCGCGAAACTGATCTCCAAATGGCGTCACCCCATCGTTAATAAAAATGGGTTGCGGAGCGATAGACACGACCTGTTCTCCCGTAGTGACTACCTGGCCGATGGGGATAAACTGTGGTTCGCCGGCGCGTTGCCGGTAGTTCAGTCCGGAATAGCCCGTTCCGATTTGTGCGCCAAGTGACAAGGTTGGGCTGTTGCGACCTTTTGCAGCAGACAAGGCCGCTTTTGAACTTTCGATACGATATTCGGCGGCCTGTATCTCGGGCATCAACGAAAGTGCGGTAGAATAAACTTCTTCTGAACCGGGAACCAGTGATTGTGGCTCGAGGTCGTCAACTTCAGGAGCCGAGACACTGATGTTTTCGGGCTGCACACCTTCCATCTGCAACAACTGTATGAGCGACACCTTCGCCATAATCAGGTCATTTTCGGCGTTTACTGCATTGAGTTCTTCACTGGCCATTTGTGATTCCAGATCGTAAAGGCTGGCTCGTGGCAACTGACCTGCTTCAACCAGTATCTCGGTGCGACCAACCTGCTGACGGGTCAATTCAAGCTGATTCTCAGCTATTTCGAGCAACTCCAACGCAAACAACACATTCATGTATGTTGAAGCTATATTCAGTCGAAGATCGTTCTCCGCTCCTTTAACATCTTTTTGACTGGCCAGCCAGATATAATTGCTTTGCTTGAGGGTATAAACTTTTGTCAAACCAGAAAAAAGGGTGAGCGAACCATTGAGAAACAGGTTTCCAGATTCAACCTGCTCTGTGGCAAACTGGTTGGTAAACGGGTCAATTCTCCGCCCGAAGTTAAAGCCGTAGCTGGCACCTGCATTAACGGATGGTAGAAAGTCGGCCTTAGCCCGGTCTTTGTTATACGCCGCGCGTTTTATCTGTAAATCGGCCTGTTTGAGCTGTAAATTGTTTTCCATTGCATGGTCTATACACTGTTCGAGCGTTAGTACCTGCTGCGCCATCATATGGAATGGTATACCAAAGAGAGCAGCCAGCAAAAAGAAAAATTGCTTTTTCATAATAACTGGGTTTTCCAGAAGTAAAGGTAAAATAGCGCTGCTACTCCGCAATGTTCAATATTACAAACGGTGTATGTATCCAACCAGTGGTCAGTCTTTAAGGATTTTAATCTCCACCCTTCGGTTGGCTTCCATCTGGCCGTTGTTTAATGGGTCGGGAAAAAGCATTTCGGAATTTCCGTACCCTTTCACCTGCAACTGTGATGGGTTGATGCCGCTATCGATCAAGTATTGTTCAACGGCGCCTGCTCTTTCATCGCTCAACACCCTGTATTCTTTTCTGTTTCGTTTGGACAACCCGTTGACATGTCCACCGATTTCAACAGTTATACTGGAATTCTCTGACAAAAATTTGTGTAGTCGTTGCAAAGAAGGTTTGCTCTTTTCGAGAAACACGGCTTTGTCCTCTTCAAATTTTATATCCTCGAGGGTAATTCGGTCACCTTTTTTGATTTTGTTCAGCTCGATTTCAACGGCATAGAGCGAATCGCGTGCAGGCATAAACGCGGTAGTGCTCAACATATACCCTTTTCCCACCGCTGAAATGCGGTATGCTCGGTAGCTGCTCAATTCAATATGTTGTTCAGAATTCCCACTGAGCTCAATGGACTGACCATCGGCGGTGCCTTCAATGCTGATAAATGCTTTTATTGGATCGCCGGTTTCTTTATCGCGAACGCTGATTTTAAGATTGGTTTTTAGGGCTTCAAACTCCCTTTTTTCTGGTTCATCCCTTTTTAGTGGATTACTGCCTTCGCGCCGGTAGTAGATGTATACGTAATGTCCACGGTTTTCTCTAAATGGATTGTCCACCAACAGGTAGTACTCTTCGTCCTTTTTTACGCGTAGCGCTCTACTGTATGAGCTTCCCGGTCCGGAGGGAACATATTCCTCTACTTCACCTTCCTTTATTCCGGTATAACCCCTTACCTCGATATTCTTTCGAGAAATATTCGATCGCACCGGCACCGCCTCATCGTCGATTATGGACTGGCAAAATGCTGGGCCTGAATATTTAAACAACATGAAGTCGAAATCATCTTCGGGATAAATTGGCACAATATCGAACTCCAGCATGGCGTCGTATGGGATTCTAAACTTATACCAAACGGTATTGTGCTCCTGTTCGATAAACATCGGATCGCCAAGCTGATAGCCAGAAATTTCCAGTCTATTTCCCCAACCTCTGGGCGAAAATACGGGGCCGATGCTATCCCTGATGGTCACAGCACCAATACAGTCGGCATTTATATTTCCAAGTTGAACAGGCTCCTGAGCAATCGTTACGAATCCTGTCAACAACCACAAAAACCCCGTCAACACAGGATAGAAACGGCTTGTCACACGCTGCAAATTTATCGGTTGAAAACTGGTTAATAATTGAGGCTGGAAGATAACCATTTCTCCATTTTTCCGAACGAAATATTTTTTTGTTTTGCCAAGTTCTGCACCTGATCTTTTCCGATTCTTCCCACCCCAAAATATTTTGCCTCGGGATGAGCAAAGTACATGCCACACACGGCGGCAGCCGGATGCATAGCGAGATGGTCCGTTAAAGTGATTCCCGTTTGTGTTTCGGCATCCAATAGTTTAAAAAGGACCGGCTTTTCAGTGTGATCAGGACATGCTGGATAGCCCGGCGCTGGTCGGATTCCTTTATATTCTTCCCGGATGAGCGCATCGTTGTTTAGGTTTTCGTTCGGCGCATAGCCCCAGATTTCGCGTCGCACCTGCCAGTGCAGGTTTTCGGCAAAAGCTTCTGCCAGGCGGTCGGCCAGGGCTTTCACAAGAATAAGCTGATATTGGTCGTGATCGGCTGCAAATTCTTCAATTAACTGCTCAATTCCGTGGCCAGCGGTAACCGCAAAGCCACCCACATAATCGACTGTACCGGTAGTTTCTGGAGCTACATAATCGCTCAGGCATAGGTTGGGCAGACCTTTGGCTTTCTTCAACTGTTGTCGCATGCAGTTTATCCGCGCCAATTCCTGCTGCCGCGTTTCATCGGTGTAAATAATGAGTTGATCGACATCGTTGCTGTTGGCAGGCCAAATCCCCACCACTCCGTTGGCGCGCAACCGTTTCTGGGCCGCCAATTTATCGAGCATGTTTCGCGCGTCGGAATAAAGTTTTTTGGCCTCAGCACCATATTGCGGGTGAGTGAGTATATCTGGAAATTTGCCGCGCATTTCCCAAGCGTGAAAGAAGGGTGTCCAATCGATAAAATCAAACAATTGCGTCAGGTCGAAATCAGGAAAATGGTGTACCCCCGGTTTTTTCGGGCGGACCGGTGCAAACTGCAGTTTAAGCTTATTGTGTCGTGCTTCACTGAGCGGGAGATAAACCTTGCGCGCAGATTTGCTGGCATATTGGCTGCGGATTCGATCGTATTCGGCATTCAGATCTTTAAGAAACTGCTCCTTTTTGTGACCGAGGAGGTTTTCAACAACGGTTACTGCCCGCGAAGCATCCAACACGTGAATGGTGGGGCCTGCGGTGTAGTTTGACTCAATTTTCACTGCCGTATGTACTTTGGAAGTGGTTGCGCCACCAATCAATAGCGGAATGTTTAATCCTGATTGCTGCATTTCGCGAGCGGTAATTACCATCTCTTCGAGTGATGGCGTAATCAAGCCGCTCAACCCGACAACATCCACCCGGTGCGCTATAGCCTGTTCAATAATTTTCTCGGCCGACACCATCACTCCCAGATCGATTACCTCGTAGTTATTGCATCCGAGCACAACGCCAACAATGTTTTTGCCGATATCGTGCACATCCCCTTTCACTGTCGCGAGCAATACTTTACCGGCCGTGCTTCTGGCCGCTCCGCCATCCATCGATTCGAGAAATGGCGAAAGATACTCTACTGCCTTTTTCATCACCCGCGCGCTTTTGACAACTTGTGGAAGAAACATTTTGCCCGAACCAAACAGATCACCCACCACGTTCATTCCGTCCATTAACGGGCCTTCAATCACCTGCAACGGACTTTGGTATTCCAGGCGAGCCGCTTCGGTATCTTCGATGATGTGATCTGTGATGCCGTGTACCAATGCGTGTTCGAGCCGTTTACTTACGCTTTCTAATCGCCAGGCCATAATTTCGGCCTGTGGACGATCCTGCTGTTGCACTGCTTCGGCAAAAGATACGAGCCGCTCGGTGGCATCGGGACGACGGTTAAACAAAACATCCTCAACGTGAGCTAACAGATCGGCTGGGACATCAGAATAAATCTGCAACATGGAGGGGTTCACAATACCCATGTCCAAACCGGCCTTGATGGCGTGATAGAGAAAAGCAGCGTGCATGGCCTCGCGCACGGCGTGGTTTCCGCGAAACGAAAAAGAAATGTTGCTGACTCCACCGCTCACCAAAGCCCCGGGCAAGTTAGTTTTGATCCAGCGCGTTGCTTCAATAAAATCTACCGCGTAGTTGTTGTGCGCTTCGATGCCGGTTGCTACGGGAAAAATATTGGGGTCGAATATTATGTCGGAAGGCGGAAAGCCCACTTGCTGAACGAGGATATCATAAGCCCGTTTACAAATCGAAATGCGCTTTTCGAGTGTGTCCGCCTGACCGGTTTCGTCAAATGCCATCACCACTGCCGCCGCACCATACCGTCTAACCAAATGCGCTTGATGAATAAATGATGCTTCGCCCTCTTTCAGCGAAATGGAGTTCACTACCGATTTTCCCTGCACACACTGCAGCCCCGCTTCGATAATGTCCCAATTGGAGGAATCGATCATCAACGGAATGCGTGAAATTTCCGGTTCAGTTGCAATGAGGTTCAGAAAACGCGTCATCGCCGCTTTCCCGTCAATGAGGCCCTCATCCATGTTGACATCGAGAATCTGTGCGCCACCCCGCACCTGATCGAGAGCAACAGCCAGTGCCGACTCATACTGATCATTCTTGATCAAGTTCAGAAACTTTTTAGATCCCGTAACATTCGTTCGTTCACCGATATTGATAAAATTCGAATCATCACGGGCAAAAAGCGGTTCGAGTCCGCTGAGAGAAAACTTGATATCAGATCGCATATACTTCGGGCTTTCGGGGTGAATATCGGGCAGCGACTTCTGCAATGGCGGCTATGTGTTTTGGGGTGGTGCCGCAGCATCCCCCAATAATATTCACCAGGTTTTCTTTCAGATAATGATCGAGCAATTCGGCCATTTCATGTGGCTGCTCATCGTACTCACCAAACTCGTTGGGCAGGCCTGCATTGGGATGAGCGCTAACGAAGCACGGTGCATACCGCGCCAGATCTTTAATATGCGGATGTAACTGTCCGGCGCCCAATGCGCAATTGAAACCAATGCTCAGCAACGGGAAGTGACTCATGGATACCGCAAAGGCCAGTGGTGTTTGTCCGGATAGGGTGCGACCACTGGCATCGGTAATCGTGCCCGAAACCATCACGGGCAGGTTCTTTTTATACTCCTCAAACAAGCCCGAAATCGCAAACAATGCGGCTTTGGCATTAAGGGTATCGAATACCGTTTCGACGAGGAGAATATCTACACCACCGTCGACCAACCCCCGACACTGTTCGGTGTATGCTGCTGCCAGCTCATCAAAAGTGATGTTTCTGAAGCCCGGGTCGTTCACTTTCGGTGACAGGGATGCAGTGCGATTGGTGGGGCCGATAGCGCCGGCAACAAATCGTGGTTTAGCCGGGTTCTTCTCCGCTATCTGTTTGGCCGCGTTGACCGCAATCTGTGCCGATTCAAAGTTGAGGCGGTAGCTCAGGTGCTGCATATTGTAATCGGCCTGCGAAATTCGGTTGGCGTTAAAAGTATTGGTTTCGATGATATCGGCACCGGCTTCGAGATAGGCCAGATGAATTTCACGAATGATTTGTGGCTGCGTGAGGCTGAGTAAATCGTTGTTGCCTTTTACGGATTCGGAAATATTACTGAATTCGGTGCCGCGGTAGTCATTTTCGGAGAGCTGATATTGCTGAATCATGGTGCCCATCGCGCCATCGAGCACGAGTATCCGTTCTTGCAACAGTTGATGTAGGTTCATTTTGTACAAAAAAAAAATCTCTGCGGTTAGCAGAGATTACAGTTATAACTATTAAATAGAAATCATTGACTGCTCATCTGCCCCTTTCGGGAAGGATTTAGCACCACCACTTCGCATGCGAAATCAGGTTGCCAAGACGTCAACGGGCCTTTTCCCTCAGTCTTTCTCAATAAGCATTAAAACCAGAACGTTCTGATTACTCCTCGTGAATTTCCTGCATATCGCGGAAAAAACCTCCGATCCGTTTGCGGAAAAACACCCAACCCAAAATAGCCAGCAACAGATACGGGATTCCCATCAGGTACATTATTCCCTGATTGATTCCAAGACCACCACCTTCCTGCAATGCACTCTGGTTGGTGGCGCGACACATGGCGCATTGTGCTTCGGCCGTATCGGGAAGAACAACAGCTACGAATAATAACAAAACGGATATGTACTTTATCAACTTCACAGCACAAAGTTAATGATTCCGGCTTAATAATAAGGTGAAATCATCACGTAAACGATCACTCCCGAAATGGCCACGTAAAACCAGATTGGCCATGTGAATCGCGCTATTTTCCGGTGTTTGTCGAATTGGGCGGTAAGCGTTTTTGAGTAGGTGATGAGCACCAGCGGAACCACGGCAATGGAGAGCAGGATATGTGAAGCGAGAATGAGTAGATAAACGGTTTTCACCCACCCGTCGCCCCCGTATCTCGTGGAATCGGAGGTGATGTGATAGACAACGTATAGCATCAAAAACAAAGCAGACAATCCCAAGCAGGTCATCATCAGCTTTTTGTGCAGCGCTATGTTTTTCCGCAGGATCGCGAAAAGTGCGATGAGCAGTAACACTGCCGTGATTGCATTGATGGTTGCGTATATTGGGGGCAGGAAACTAAAGTCGTAGCCTTCGATTTTTACCGTGAACAGCCCAGCAATGGCCAATGGAATAATTACGGATAATGCGACGATCCACTTTTTATAAGGATCGTGTGCTGTCGCCGTATTAGCTTTCTTTTTCATTGTATTCCTTTAGCAGCATTTTCACATCCTTCATCAGCCTGCGCATTTCGACCTGATCGGTGCCATCGAAGAAGCCCCGGATGTGCCGCTCTTTATCTACCAGTACAAATTTCTCAGAGTGCAGAAATCCACCCGGAGCCAGCGCATCTTCCTGAGCTGGTAACAAATAACCCCTCACCCCCTGATGGTAGATGTCCTCTTTTTGTCCGGTGACAAAGGTCCATTTATCAAAGTCTGCTTCGTTCTTCTCGCCGTATTGCAACAACACAGACGGGGTATCAAATTCGGGATTGACGGTATGCGACAACAGTTTCACATTTTTGAAATGGTTTTCTTGAAGTTGAAACTGTAGTCCGGCCATATTGGTGGCCATCACCGGACAAATGGTGGGGCAAGTGCTGAAGAAGAAATCTACGATTAGGATATCACCTTGATAGTCGTCTTGGGTAACGGTATCACCAAACTGATTGATAAAGGCAAAGTCTGGAACCTTATGATAAATAGTATCTGCTGTACCGTCGGAATTGTAATCCCACTCTCGTGGACCGTAATACGGTAATTTAGTAAATTGATGTTCGCCTCTTGATATCGTGTAAAAAGCGATTACAGGACCCAGAAGTAAAAAGAGTAAAACGGCAATCTTAAGCGGTGTAGAAACCGGTTTCATCTATATTATATCAGAAATAAGTTGACCAAATATCGTTCAGGTAAACCGATTCTGTAATGATGACATAAAGAATGCTCAGCATGAAAATTAAAAAAGGAATGATGATCAGGTTCTGCAACGATTTTCGCTCGTCGCCCAGGTGCATAAAAACCGCCACGATATAGCCCGCCTTTATCAGGGTCATTGCAATAAATGACCATTTGACGAGTGGCCACATGGTGGTTCCTTGTTTTACAAAAATTCCCAGAATAACTTCAGCAGCCGTCACTACGCTCAGCAGCACAGTAACCTGAACAATCTTTTTCCGGACAATTTTCCCGTGCTCCTCATCGTGACGGGCGTTGACCGAGTATGAATCGTTTACCAATAAATCGTCTCTTTCCATGGCTTCTGTGAATTAGATGAGGTAGAAAAAGGTGAATACAAATACCCAAACCAAGTCAACAAAGTGCCAGTAAAGACCAGCTTTTTCTACCATTTCGAAGTGACCGCGTTTGTCGTATTTGCCTTTGAGCACGTTGATGAAAACCATCAGATTGGTAAATACCCCTGTGCAAACGTGAAATCCGTGAAATCCGGTGATAAAAAAGAAGAAGTTGGCAAATTGGGGTGGACCGTATTCATTGATGGTCATGTTTGCTCCCTGCACATGCTGAACTTTGTTGCCGTATAGTCTAACAGCCTCGGAACCTTCTACCAGTCGTTCGTTTTCTTCTCCCTGGTTGAAAATCAACCCAAAGCCGGCCACTTGTGATATATCTGCTGCTCCCGAAACATCTTCGGTGAGCCATGCTTTTTCTCCTGATTCAGTAATGATATAGCCGGCCGATCCGTGGATAAAGTGATACCACTCCCAGGCCTGTGAGCCAAGAAAGATGAAACCACCTAAAACGGTTAGTCCCAGCCACTTGATTACGCCATTTTTATCCATTCGGTGCCCTGCCTCAACGGCCAATACCATGGTGACCGAACTCACAATGAGGATAAAGGTCATCATGGCAACGTAAATCAGCGGCAAATGTGCGTCGCCCATAAAAGGGAAGGCGTGAAACACTTCTTCTCCTATTGGCCAGCTTCCGGTGTATGAATGGCGAACGTATCCGTAGGCAGCCAGCAATCCTGAAAAGGTTAGCGCGTCTGACACCAGAAAAAACCAAATCATCATTTTTCCGTAGCTCACGCTGAATGGTGAACGACCGCCACCCCACAGAACTTTGGAATCAATGGCCTTAGTAACTTCTCCTGACATGCGAAAAAATTTTGTGCAAGTTTAGTGAATAAATAATAAAAACAAGAACAAATACACCCACAAGATGTCCAGAAAGTGCCAATATGTGGCGCCTTGCTTCAGGCTTAGGTTGTTGGTTGCATTGAATTGGACAAGGTAACTCCGAATGGCAAGGTAGATAAGATAAATCAATCCACCAAAAAGATGCAGCAGGTGAATTCCCGAAAGCGTGTAGATAAATGAGCTGGCGGTATTGGCCTTGGTGAGCACGCGTTCATTGAGCTCTTCGCTCCGTTGATAATCATCTGGAAAGTAATACTTTCCGTCTTCCACCACCAAACTTTGGCCTTTAAAAATGATCTTGTAATCCACACCATATTCTCCGGTCATGTTTTCGATGTTTCCGGCCAGGTGGCCACCGATGGAAAGCAGTTGCTTCCAGCCCACAAACTGCGCCGCCGAAAAGCCAATTCCAAGCAGTAAAGTAAGCATAATCAACGCTCTGGTTCGCTGCTGCTGCGCTTTTTTAGAGGCATTAACGGCAAGTTTTATGGTCACACTACTGATTAGAATGATCACCGTGCTATAGTAAAACGCTTGGGGCACTTTGATATCCACCCAGTATTGGCCGTTCATCAGCACAACGTAAGCGCTGGTTAGTCCGGCAAACATCATCACGATGCTGAAGATGGCCAAATACAGCAGCATCTTTTTTGCTCGCTGTGTTTGCTGAACATAATATTGATCTTCGGAAACGGTATTGCTTTTCATAATTTATCCAACACGTATAGCAACTGCACCAAAGGCAGGTATATAAATGAGGCGAACATGAGTATCAAGGCCTCTTTCTTCTCACAAGTCCGCATCAGCCTAAATGCAAAATAGGCAAATACAGCACCCAAAACAATCACCGGAATCACCGACCAGTTGCCCGTCATGCCGAACATCCATGGTAATAATGATGTCGGAATCAGAAACAATGAGTACAGCAGAATTTGCCAGGCCGAGCTTTTGTCTTTTCTGCCAATGGATGGCAACAATCTAAATCCGGCTTTTTCATAATCTTCGTCAACTACCCAAGCAATCGCCCAGAAATGGGGAAACTGCCAGATGAATTGTACGGCAAACAAAATCCCAGCCTCCAGTCCGAATGTGCCCGATGCGGCGATGTATCCAAGCATGGGCGGAATTGCCCCCGGAAACGCCCCAACAAATACTGCCCATGGCGTAATTTGTTTTAGCGGAGTGTAAATCACCACGTAAACAAATAGTGCCAGAAAACCCAGCACTACACTCAGCCAGTTTATCATGGCAAGGCAAACCAATCCGGCGATGGCAAATACGGATGCCGTAAAAACCGCTTCCCAAACCGACATTCTTCCCGCGGGAATCGGGCGGCCACTGGTGCGATCCATCAGGCGGTCGAGGTTGTGCTCAATAACTTGATTAAACGCATTGCTGGCCCCCGTCACCAAAAAACCACCTACCAAAAGCAGCAGCAGTTGTATCAACGAAAACTCACCTGGACCCATAAAATAGCCTGCAATTGCAGACAGCACCACCACAAAAGCCAAACGCACTTTGGTCAATAAACCAATGTCTTTCACCTTGTGGAGCGCAGTGGAGTGGGTTTTAGTTAGAGAAGTATCCTGAGTTATCACCTTTGGAGCCGCGTTAATGAGCGCCCGCAAATTTAAGGTTTATGCCTTAGGCTACCAATAGATTTTCGCCGCATTCCTATTCGGGTCTAAAACAAGCGGTTTTGATTCCACAGCGCAGTGCGAATTCCGATCATCACCAAATGACTGAATTGCTGGTGACCCTTCACCGTTAAAAATCGCGGCACATAGCTCACCTCGGCGCGAAGTCCGATGCGACGATCGATCATATATCCCGCCCGCACTTCGCCCGACACCAAAAAATGTTGAATTCCTTGCGCAATATGATGACCACTCTGCGTTCGGGGCTCTTCTGAATCGGAACGAAACAAATTGCCCCCGAGGTTAACGTTAGCCGGGTCGCGACCGTAACGCGCAACGAGAAATCGCCCATCAAACACCATCCGGTTTTTTCTCCAACTGGCCGATGCGATCACCTCATACAGGTTGTTTCCGAGCGTGTGCGCCAGCGGTTCATTATAGTGTGCATGGTTCTGTTTTACACTAACATGCTGGTAAAAAAATGGACGAATAACGTTGAATTCTCCGCGAAGGTCAAGTCCCTTCACGCCAAAAGCATCATACGATTTTGCGCCAACCTGCAGTGCCTGCTTGTTTCCAAACCACCCATTGCCGGCACGAAGCGAATCAAGCAGAAACTCATCGATAGCGAGTTGCAAAAACAATTTGGTATTGGATCCAACTTTTACACTCACACTTCCGCCAATGGTAACGCGGTCTGACGAGCCTTGGGCATATTCTACCGGGCGATAAAAAATAATTGGATTGAGGTAATTGATATCATAGCCCTGCCAATTGTCGCGATCGCGATTTTGCCAGATGACACTTTCCCAAAGGCTCACATTAACCGACTTTGAAATGTTCCAACTCAGCAGGTGCATCGTAGAAAACTTCAAGGTGAAGTTGCTGAATGATCCGCCCGATCCGCGGATGTCATACATGGCGTTAAAGAGATTAACGTATTTGATGTTCCAGATGGTGGTGGTAATTTTCAGAAACGGATAGCTGGTAGATTGATCGGAAAGCCATAGCGATCGAATTCCATCTCCCCAGAAATTTTTGCCTATTCCTGCTTGGATATTGAACGGCTCTAGGGGCGAAAACGACAGGTATCCGCTGAAGTCGATATTGGAAAATCCGGCACCGCCTGGGTGAGCGTATCCCTTGCCCGGCACCACCTGTGTTGACAGGATATAATCATCCACGTACATCGGATAGCGTCCGTGATTGGCCCACACATCGGCGTAAAACGAAAACTTACGGCCGATATCGCCACCCACTCCAATCCCAACTCCAGCTTCATACACCCCACGCGTGTCGCGGTAGTTGAAATCAGATCCGGCGGTGAGGTTAACCATCGGGAAAAACCGCATTCGCCATGATTTTTTGAGCGGCGTGCCCGATCTGAGCAGCATTTTGCGCGTCCACTCAAATCCGGTAGTATCGTACAAAAGCGAATCGGGATGAATTTCTTTGATGAGATCAGATCGCAAGTAGGGCTGAACCACCGAGTGGATATTAGATTGCGTGCTGTTGATGTGTTTGTGTAGGTTGCGATTATAATCGTCGCTGATAAACTCGAAAGCTTGTTGTGCAAAACCGGAAGTTACCGCCAAACAAATACAGCCACAAACCAAATATCTGCGTAGTAATCTCACCCCAAACGATGTTGTCTTCGCTTACTGACGAACTCCGGAACCTGAACTATCAACACCACCAATACAAACAGCACCACACAGGCTACCGTTGGATCTCTTCCTTTTGACAGCAGGGCAGCTGTCACCACCAGAACATTCATTAAATACAACACTAAAACGGTGGTGGTGTGCGACATTCCGGTGTCGATCAGGTTGTGGTGAATGTGATTCCGGTCGGCGGCAAACGGCGATATTCCACGAATGGCACGGTAAAAAAACACCCGAAAAGTATCGATGAGCGGATATACCAGCACCGCCATGGCCACCACGGGTGTTGAGATCCCCTGCAAGTAATGCGGGATATCGTTTGGATTGGTTTCTATCATTCGGATGGCCAAAACCGAAATGATGGCACCGATCACCAAGCTACCCGAATCGCCCATAAAAATGCGGGCCGGAGAAAAATTAAACACCAAAAACCCGAGAAGCGATCCCCCCAAAGCTGCACTGAGCAAGGCAAAGGAGAAGTTACCCGTGATAAAAAACCACGTCCCAAAAAACACCGTGCACAAAAAACCGATTCCCGCGGCAAGTCCATCTACCCCGTCAATCAGGTTAAAGGCATTGACCACCACGATATAGGTGAAAACCGACAGCCCGACGCTGCTCCATTCGGGCAATTCATACACACCAAATAAACCGTGCATCGAAACGATGCGAATATCGGCCATCATCACCAGAATAAATGCCACCACAATATGGCTAAACAGCTTTTTGACCGGTGAGGTACCGATGATATCGTCTTTTATTCCGACAAAAAACAAGATAATCAGTGCCGCCACAAGATATTTGAACTCGCTGAATGCCTGCATCATGCGCGACACATCTCCACGATAAATCACCTCACCCACCTGAAACCACAGGGAATATGAAAACAGACAAGCCGCAAAAATGATGATTCCGCCAACAGTAGGTACACTAATGCGGTGCCTTTTGCGCTCTTCTTTGGGCTCGTCAACAAGGTGCTTGAGCTTCGCCACTTTAATAAGCGACGGAGTGGTAAACAGCACAACGATAAAGGCGGTAAGGAAAGTGATTGCTATAACTTCCACAGCTGGCTAACGGTTTTGTCAAATGTATTAAAAATCGAAATACTGATTGTCTATGTAAGTGCGCAGGCCAATAAACAAATAGGTGGTGTTAGAATTAAACCTATCGCTAACCACCCGCCGGTTGCTCACTCCCATGTTGACCATCAGGTTGTAAGACGGGTTGATCACATACGACAAGCGGAAATCCTGAGCGCTGTGTTGGGCCTTATTTGGCGGCACTCCATCGGTGCGCAGACCTTCAGAAAGCAGGATATTCTTACCAAAATGGCTCATTTCATCACTCGGTGTGGGGCGATAATCTTGTTGATAATGCCCGTAAATAAGTTTGAGTTCGGCCATCAACCGTCCCCAGCGGTAGTTTAGGAATCCAACTGCTTCGTTGAAGCCGGCACCCCAGGGATGCGCAAGATACTCGTTATTGTGGGTGAAATTCCAAAGTGGTTGGTCGGTTCCGTAGCTATAAGGCTCAATGCGGTTGTACTCCGCCTGAATGTCGAGATTTGGAATAATGGCATTGAACCATTTGACCCCTGCCTGATAGCCAAATTTATTGGCACCAGGATCGTCGGCCATAACCTGCCCGTAAAGTTGAAGCCACGCAAAGGGTTGAATACGCAAGTTGATGCCGAGCAAACCATTGTTAGAATTATTGAGCCCATAACCGATGGTATTGGTGAAGATCAGCGGATTGATGGTGCTGCCGATAAACGGTGTGCGTTTGTCGGTTTCTGGGTCGTACATCCGCCACACGAACGACTCGTAGAATCCCACCTCCAAAAAATGCCACGGCATTATACTGAGGTAATTATAGCTAAAGCCTTTGGTCATAAAGTTGGGCTCGCGGGTTTCGCCCGATGGCATTCGCTGAAGGCTGTGTAGTTTACCAAACACACTGGTGTATTGAATGCGATTTTTCCATGCCCGCCAGGTGATGCGCAGATGCGGATAATTCAGGCTGTTGTCAGACAGCAGTAACGACCGGTAGCCGTGACCGATAAAGTTTTTATCATGGCCGTATTGTATCGACAGAAAATTAAATGGTGCGACAACAACATACCCTGTGGACATGGCGTAGTCGTGGCCAATTGGCCCGTGCGGTTTAACCCTGCCAAATCCGGGAACCACCCGTCGCTGACCCACAAACTGCCGGATGTATCGGGGAAACACCGCTTGATTTTCGTAAAACGACGCCATGAACGACACCTTGTCAGTGATGTGGCCTTGCACGCGCAAACCCCGGGTGTTTTTTCTGAGGGTTTGTTCTCGCTCCGACCGTAGCGTATCCGAAATCTCTTCGCCAAATTCGAAATTGAACAACGGATCAATCATCACCTCAAAATCTTTGCGCTTGATATGAAACAGGTGGCGCGACAGAACGATTTCGCTGGCGCGAAAAAAATACTCGGTAGTATCGGTGCCGTATAGTCCCATTCTATCCGGGTTTACGGCAGACATCGCTATGGGTCTGACACCGAGATGCACCCGATTGGTATCGTAAACCACCGCCTTTTCAACCTGCAACATGATATCGCGCTGCATCCGAAAATTGAGGTGTTGTGCCCCGGCAAAAACCGGCAACAGCAGCAGGGCGGCCAAGGCCATAATTGGCCCGCCGGTGCGGTTATAATACTTGTTGGGCAAGGTTCGTTTTGTACTGATCGTACACCGACTTGATGCCGGTTTCGAGATCAATCCGGTGCTTCCAACCCAGCGCGTGCAATTTGGAAACATCCATCAGCTTTCGGGGTGTTCCATCGGGCTTTGAAGCGTCAAACAGCAGTTTGCCGTCATAACCAACAATGCGTTTTATCAACAGTGCCAGGTCTTTGATGGAAATGTCTTCGCCCGTGCCGATATTTACAAACTGCTCATCGCTGTAGTGCTGCATCAGAAAAACACAAGCTTCGGCCAGATCGTCACTGTGCAGAAACTCACGCTTGGGCGATCCTGTTCCCCAGATTTCCACATTCGGACTACCCGCGAGCTTTGCTTCGTGAAATTTACGGATCAATGCCGGCAGCACGTGAGAGTTTTGCAAATCGTAGTTGTCGTTTGGTCCGTAGAGGTTGGTTGGCATCACCGAAATAAAATCATCGCCGTATTGGTGTCGATAGGTTTCGCACAGTTTAATGCCCGCAATTTTGGCAATGGCGTAGGGTTCGTTGGTGGGTTCGAGGCTGCCCGTGAGCAGGTATTCTTCTTTCATCGGTTGCGGTGCAAACTTGGGGTAAATGCACGATGATCCGAGAAACATGAGTTTTTTTACTTTTTGCAGATGCGCAGCGTGAATCACATTGGCCTCGATAATGAGATTATCGTACAAAAACTCGGCGCGATACTGATTATTGGCCAAAATACCACCAACCTTGGCTGCAGCCAGAAAAACATACTCCGGTTTTTCTTGTTCAAAAAAGTGAAACACCGCCTGTTGATTGCGCAAATCAAGGGCTGATGAAGTGCGCTCGATCAGATTGGTATAGCCCATTTCGCGCAGTTTTCGCGTAATGGCAGACCCCACCATTCCGCGATGTCCGGCAATGTATATTCGTGCTTCCTTTTCCATTCTACTCATGATAGTCCATTACCTTGTGCCCACCATCCATCAGGTACTTGTCTCTTTCGAAGAGTTTCAGGTCGCTCGCCACCATTTCGCGAATCAGTTCATCCAGGTTGTGTTTGGGTTTCCAGCCCAGTTCATTTCTGGCTTTTGAAGAATCGCCCACGAGCATCTCCACTTCTGTGGGGCGGAAGTATCGCGGGTCAACCTCAACCAACACATCGCCATTGGCTTTGTTGATGCCTTTTTCATCGACACCTTCACCCTTCCAGGATACTTGAATATTTACTTCGGCAAATGCTTTTTCAATAAATGTGCGCACCGGAGTGGTGGTTCCGGTGGCAATAACAAAATCGTCGGCCTCTTTTTGCTGCATCATCAGCCACATGGCTTCGACATAATCTTTGGCGTGACCCCAGTCGCGTTTGGCGTCGAGGTTTCCGAGGTATAGTTTTTTCTGCAGGCCGAGTTTTATCCGGGCTACGGCACGTGTAATTTTACGGGTGACAAAAGTTTCTCCTCGCAGCGGGCTTTCGTGGTTAAAGAGAATGCCGTTGCAGGCGTACATGCCGTATGCTTCGCGGTAGTTTTTAGTAATCCAGTAGGCGTAGAGTTTGGCTACACCGTATGGGCTGCGCGGATAAAATGGGGTGGTTTCCGACTGGGGCACTTCCATTACTTTTCCGTACAATTCGGAAGTAGAGGCCTGATAGAACCGTGTTTTATTTTCGAGCTTCAGAATGCGAATGGCTTCCAACATGCGCAAGGCTCCCATGGCATCGCTGTTAGCGGTGTATTCTGGTGTTTCGAACGACACCATCACGTGGCTTTGTGCAGCGAGGTTGTATATTTCATCGGGTTGAACCTCCTGAATGATTCTGATCAGGTTGGTGCTGTCGGTCATATCGCCGTAATGCAGAAAAAAATTAACGTTTTCTTCGTGCTGGTCGCGATAAAGGTGATCAACGCGATCGGTATTAAACAACGAGCTTCTGCGCTTAATGCCGTGCACAATGTATCCTTTGCGCAATAAAAACTCAGCGAGGTATGCACCGTCCTGGCCGGTTACTCCAGTGATCAGGGCCACTTTTTTCATAGGTTCTTTATTTTATTGCAAACTTAGGAAACTAAGCTGAGTTTTTGAACCATAGCAAAACAATCGGTTTTCCACACCTGCGCTTAGTGACATCCACTGTTGTTTATGGCAAACATTGAGATATAGTAATGCTTTCAGTGCGGCGTTTTAGCATCAAAGATTGTATTTGATTGGTGATTGATTAATTAACGCGTTGTGCAAAAATGAAGGCCCCGAAGAAATATATTCTGATGGTTGGAACAATGTAATCACCAACAAATCTGAAATCGTCCTCATGAACTTCGACGGCACGGGCGAGGAGGTGATTGATTTGCCGTAAATACAGTTTTGAGTTTGAGCGTCGAGTATTGAGGGGGCAACCCACCTCACACCCTTCACTCCACCACAAACCAGTTGTTTAGCAAATTCGGTTTGTTGTATTCCATCTCGGCTTTTGTCATCCAGTCGGTGATGCTTTTACCGGATGCTTTTACAATGGCATGTCCTGCCGCGGTGTCCCATTCCATTGTGGGGGCAAAGCGCGGATAGACATCGGCCTGTCCTTCGGCCACCAGACAAATTTTAAGGGAGCTGCCCATGGATACCAGTCGAACCGTTTTATACAACTGCTTTCGTTTTTTTATAAATGCAGCGGTATCCGGACTTTGGTGCGATCTGCTTCCCACAATGCGATACTCGGTAGAATGGCGAATAATGGGCAATTTTTCTCCCACCACTGCCACGTCGCGATAGGATACCGGATGAAAAGGATCGGAAAGTTTCAGTTTATACGCACCGATTCCCACCCAGCCCACATAGAGCACGTGCGAAACCGGAACGTAAATCACACCGGCCACGGGGGCATTATTTTCAATCAATGCGATATTCACGGTAAACTCGCCATTGCGTTTGATGAATTCCTTGGTGCCATCAAGCGGATCGACCATCCAAAATTGCTTCCAGTGCTTGCGCTCATCGTAGGGGATGTCACGGCCTTCCTCACTCAAAACCGGCAATCGGGTTTTTTCGAGATGGTCTAAAATCACCTTATGCGCATGGCGGTCGGCTTTGGTCAACGGACTTTTATCGTCCTTTAAGTCAACCGTAAAACCGCTTTCGTACACGCGCATGATGGCCTCACCGGCTTCTATTGCGGCGCGAATTGCGGCATCATACCAATCGAGTTGCTCTGCTTTTAATCTCACGGATGCAAATTAACAACTTTCCGCTCAGCCTGCTAATCCAGGTGGCGCGATGGCGTTTTGGTTTTATAAACCCAGCGATACTTGATTCGCGCCAGCAACAGGTACATCACCGGAACCAGAATCAGCGTAAGGAATGTTGCGAAACTCAAACCGAAAATAATGGTCCAGCTCATAGGGCCCCAAAACATCACGTTGTCACCGCCAATGTAAAACTGCGGATCGTAGCTGCTCAGCAGTGAAAAGAAATCAATGTTGATTCCAAAGGCCATCGGAAACAACGCAAGCAAGGTGGTTATTGCGGTGAGTATCACCGGACGAAGCCTGGTTCTACCCGCCTCAATAATGGCGTTATAAACCTCTTTAAAGGGCAAGTCGGATTTTGACTCCAAACCCAGGGCATCGAGTCTTCGCCGCAGCAGCAGATTGGTATAATCGACCAAAACAATTCCATTATTCACTACAATGGCTGCCAGCGAAATAAGTCCGATCATGGTCATGATGATGACGAATTCCATGCGAAACACCAGCAACCCGATCTGAACACCAATCAAACTGAAAATCACTGTGAATCCAATAATGAATGGTGCAGAGATGGAGTTAAACTGCGTAACCAAAATCATAATCGTCAGGAAAAATGCCACAAATAATGCCCGAGAAAGAAAGGTCATTTCTTCGCTCTGTTTTTCCTGTTGGCCCGTAAAGGCAAGGCTAACCTCCTCGGGAAACGGATAATCTTCGAGCACATTTTTTATATTCTGCACCACTTCGGTAGGGTTGTAGCCGTCGAGCACATTAGAGCTAATGGTAATGACACGGTTAAGGTTGACCCTGCGCACAGAGCTAAAGCTCGAAGTTCGTTCTAACGAAGCCACTGCCGAAATAGGCACCTGTTTGATCTGCCCATCGCTCGGATCGCGAAAGGTGAGCTTCTGATTGAGCAGCGCCTCGGGATTATTGCGATAGTGCTCTGCAAGCCGGATATTGATTTGGTAATCGTCTTCGCCATCTTTATAGGTTGATACTTCCTGGCCAAAGAGCGATGTGCGGATGGCACTTCCAATTTGTCCGGTCGAAAGATTCAGCCTGCGGGCTTTGTCGCGATCAATCTTTACCAGCATTTCCGGTTTCCCCACCTCAACATCCAGTTTCAACTCTTCAATTCCTCCCACTCCGGCATCGTTGATATACTGCCGAACGGATAAGGATTGTTCCATCAGCATTTCATAATCATCCGACGAAAGTTCAATACTAATCGGCAAACCTTGTGGCGGCCCAACTTCGTTTTTATCGACGGTGATTTGTGTTCCGGGATACTTCTTTAACGCATCACGAATATCGTTCATTACCATGGTGGTGCTCACCCCACGACGTTTTTGAAACTTTACAAACTGCACAGCGATACGGCCTTTGTGCGGGGTGTTTCCAAGCACAAATCCACCCGAAGGATCGGCAGCGCCGGCACCCACCTGGCCAATGATCGATTCTACCAAAAAGTTTTCGCGATTTCCGTTTTCATCTACTGCTTCGTATTGTTTGAGCACCTCAATGACTTCCTCTTCTATTTCGTGCGTTATCATGTTGGTGCGCTCAATGCCCGTTCCGATTGGATTTTCAATAAAAACATTGAGACTTTGGGGCTCATTTTCCGGAAAAAACAACACTTTGGGTGGAAAAATAACGAACATGAAAAAGGAAAAAATAAGGAGTCCAAAAGTTGCGAAGAAATAGCCCACCGGGGCTTTTCCGTTCAATGCCTTTTTCAGGAAACGCTCGTATTGTGCTTCCATCCACGGAATTAACTTGGTTTGAAAATAGCGGGTTATTCCATTGAGCACAAAAATGTTCAAAAAGCCGAGCACGCCTCCAATAATCAACAAGTTTCCGATGATAACCGCAATGGTTGTATCGGACGAAAAGCCGAAAATGGCCAGCGGCAATCCAATCAATATCAACAGTGCTCCGGTGCGCAACACCCGTTTTTTATTCACCTCAGGCTGCCCTACTTTCATAAAAATGGAGGTAAGCACCGGATTAATAACCAGCGCAACAAACAGCGATGACCCGAGCACCACAAACAGTGTGAGTGGAAGGTAGAACATGAACTCCCCGATAATGCCTGGCCAAACAATTAACGGGCTGAAGGCGGCGAGGGTAGTTGCCGTTGCAGAAATAATGGGCCATGCCACCTCTCCTACCCCAGCTTTTGCAGCTTGAGCAGGCGGCATCCCTTCGTTCATCAAGCGGTATATGTTTTCGACCACCACAATGGCGTTGTCAACCAGCAAGCCCAGCGCGAGCACCAATCCAAACAGCACCATCATATTGAGCGTAACGCCCATGGCTCCGAGGATCATGAACGACATCAGCATCGATATTGGAATGGCCACGCCCACAAAAAGGGCGTTTCGCAAACCCAGAAAAAACAGTAGGGTTCCGATAACGAGTATCATCCCCGAAATGATGTTGTTTTGCAGCTCGCTCAACTGACTTCGGGTAAATTCAGACTGGTCGTTGGTAATGGTGATGCGCAGGTCGTCGGGAAAAACATTTTCTTGCGCGTGTTTAACAATGGCGGCAATCTTGTCGGACACTTCGATCAGATTTTCACCGGCCCGTTTTTTCACGTCAACCATCACTACCGGTTTTAGGTAGTCGCGGGCGTAGCTTTCCTTTTCTTTTTCGCCAAAGGTCACCACAGCGATATCCTTCAGGTAAACAATGTCGCCTCTTTCGCGCTTAACAACCACATTGCGAATTTGGTCGATATTGCTGAACTCTCCTACCACGCGCACGTTTCGCGTAAAGTCGTTGACTTTTATATCACCACCTGAGATGGTTACGTTTTCGCTCTGTATGGCTTGGGCCACATCGTCGAAGCTGATCTGCATGGCTTCCATTTTGTGCAGATCGAGGTTAATGGCCACTTCATGATCAGTCACCCCGCGGATATCCACTTCGGTAATTTCGGTAAGGTCTTCGATTTTTTCTTCTAAGTATTCGGCGTAATCTTTAAGTTGATCGATGGGATAATCGCCCGATAGGTTGATGTTTACAATGGGCATCAATTCCGAGATGTTGAGCTCAAATACGTTTGGCTCTGCCGGCAAATCCTGCGGAAAATCGGGATCACTCATGGCCACATCCACCTTGTCTTTTACTTTGCGGAGTGCCTCCTCGGGAGAAACCGAAAAATCGAATTTCACCTGAATAGAACTGTAGCCATCGGTAGAAGTAGAAATGATTTCATCGATACCCGAAATAGACTTGATCTCCTTTTCAATGGGTCGGGTAACGAGCTTCTCCATATCGAGCGGGGAGTTGCCCGGATAGGGGGTTCCAATAAATATTTCGGGGATAATCACTTCCGGAAAGCTTTCCTTGGACATGGAAGTGTAGGCCAGTAATCCGGCCACGACAATGAAAATCGTGGCAATTAACACCGTGGTTCGGTTGTTTACCGAAGCCGTGGTTAGCCCGAACTCTTTAAAAAGTTTTTTCTTGAGACTCATTGCTGTTGCTTCTCCGGATTAATGCTGTGTTATTTCGATTGCCTGATTGTCGCGAACGCTTCTGGAGCCTCGGGCAACAATGCTTTCATCACCTTTCAGTCCGGCTAAAACTTCGGTTTGGCCGCTGTAAACAGAGCCCGTTTGGAGCACTTTCTTTTGTGCACGAAGCACGCCCCGCTCATCCGTTTCGGCAACAAATACAAAGTTTTCTCCTTTGGCGTCTTGTTGAATGACCACACTGGGTAAGGTGACGGCATCTGGATTGGAATAGTCATTAATACGCAGCACAGCCAACTGGTTGGGTTTAAACCTTCCGGCTACAGACGATTCCACATCCACCAAAATCCGGAAAGTTCGGTTGGCCGCGTTGATATAACTTCCCACGGTACTGATCTGAGCATGTAGCGTATCGATGCCCGAAACAACCACCTCCACATAAGTACCCCGATCCAAAACCGAAGCATAACTTTCAGGAACGTCGGCCTCAATGTGAAACTCTGACAGGTCAACTATTCGTGCCAGTGGCGCACCACCGGCCATTTCACCCACTTTAATCATTACTTCATCCACCACGCCGTTAAAGGGTGCGCGCACGGTGGTTTTATCCAATTGTTCCTGCAAGGTGGCCAGTGCATTCTCCAATCCTTCCATGCGGTTTTTGGCCTCGAGATACTGAACTTCCGAACCAATGTTCTGCTCCCAGAGTCTTTCCTGGCGTTCGAAAAGTGATTTGGCCAGGTCGTAATTGGTGCGCAGTTCAGCTTGGTTTTTGCGAATGACGGCATCATCCAAATGGAACAATACCTGCCCCTGCGAAACGCTTTCTCCATCGCGAACCAGTATCTTTTTGACAATACCCGGACTTTCTGCCATCAGCAGTGCGTTTCGCTTAACGTCTACATTGCCATAAATCTCAAAGAAATGCTGAAAAGTATCTATTCGCGCAGGCAAAACGGTGACCAGGGTTCTTCGGCGGTTGGTATCCAGTTCTGCAATTTGCGATTCCAGCTCCCGAATTTCGTGGCCCATGTCGTCATATTTTGCACGCAGCTCATCGCGTCGGTCTCTTAATTCAGACAATTCGGTTTGTTGGCTTGAATCCGCACAGGCAGCCATCAGCACCATCAGAATTGGATAAATGATTTTTTTCATCAGTTTGAGTAAAAAATGAGGGGGTTAGTTCTTTATATCGAGTGCTTTTTCGAGTGCTGCTTTTGATTGAATCAGATCGAACGCGGCCTGCAAAAATCTGCCTTGCGCATCCAGCATTTGGGTTTCGGCTTGTTGAATTTCAAAGCTCGACGAAAGTCCTTCTTCGTATTTGGTGCGCGTTACCCGATTGATTTTTTCGGCCAGTGTCACGTTGTTTTGCTCGGTATCGAATACATCTAGCGCAGTGGCGTAATTAGATCGCTGTGTGGCAATTTCGAGCAACACTCCTTCGCGCACCTGATCGCGTTGCAACAGCGCACGCTGGTGATCGATCTTCGCTTTTTGAACTTTGTTGTGGCGCATAAATCCCGAAAAAATGGGCACCTGAAGCTGCAGCCCCCAAAACGTTCCCGGATACCATTCGCTTTCATTGCCAAAAAAGGAGAGGTCCTGACGAAAGGCTTGCTGCTGAGTGGTTAAAAACGCGTGAAGCTTAGGAACTCCAGCCATCTTTTCGACCTGCACATTGAGCCGACGCAACTCCACATTTGATTCAGTGGTGCGCACATCGGTATGGCCATCAACGGCGATGTCTGACTGAAGTAACTCGGGCATCACATTAATTCCGGCCAAATCGGACAGTGACGATGACAATACCAGCTCTTGGGCAATGGGCATTCCCATTTGAAACTTCAGCAAATTGTGTGTCACCTGCACGTTGCGCTCAGATTGTTTGCGGCGGTTGTCTAACCCAGCCAGTTGCAGACGCAACTGATCAACATCGAGTTCTTCGCGAAAGCCGTTTTCGAACAATGCCTCGGTGTCTTTTAGCAAAGCCTCCAGACTGTTGTAGTTTTCGTTGAAGATGCGGTGCGACTCCACTGAAAGCACAGCCAAGCCGTATGCCTCGGTAATGGATTTGCGCAACTCATTTTCACTTTGTTGTTTGGCGCTTTCGTTGAGGGCGATATACGCTTTGGCTGCTTTGAGGCCAATAAAGTAGGTTCCATCAAAAAGCATTTGCGACGCATTCAAAGAAGCCGATGCGTTGAATTTCGTTCCAAACTGAACACCAACCACTTCGTCGGGGTCTGCAGTCGGATCAAATGCGTTGGCCGGAATAGCGGTAGTTGGGAGTTTCAGATAATTGGTAAATGACACATCGCCGTTGATTTGTGGCAGGCCAATGGCCGTAAGCTCTTTGTTTTGCCGGTGCGCCAACTCAACATCCATGTTGGCGTAATCCATCTGATAGGCGTTGTCCAGTGCGTAATGAATGGATTGTTCCAGTGTCATGGTAGCTATTTCCTGCGCTTTTACAACCCAACTCAGGCTCAGCATGACAAAAACCAAAAAGCTGTTTTTCATATTAAAACCGGATTTCATCGATTTTCTGTTTCTTTCTTAACTTTTTCTATCAGGTATTTCAAGCCTTTCGGACTGGCGATACCACGGATGTGATATCGGAAAAACTCGAGATACACATCGGCAAAATTGAATTTATGCGGCGGAAAAATCTCTCCGTCAATCAACTGATCGATTTTGGCCATATAAATTTGTGCGATTATTTCACCGTTCAGATCATCTCGGTATAAACCGTCTGACTTACCTATTTCCAGATTGTTATAAATGCAGCTAAACACCTGTTCCTGTCGCTGTTTAAGCGCCATGCTCCACACATCGGGATAGTACTTCTCTAAATCGTAGTGCACCGAAGGGTGAATCTGACTAAGAATGTTTGTAATTACTTTGCTGATCTCAAAAAGCTGATCGATGGCATTCAAATCCTTTTCACAAATGCGCTCAATGGCGTCGCGCTCTTCGTTGCTCTGAAACTCCACTGCCTTACGCACCAAGTCGGTTTTGTCGGTGACGTACTTGTAAATCGTTTTTTTCGATACCCCAAGCTGACGGGCAATGTCGTCCATGGTCAGGCTCTTGATGCCAAATCGCATAAAAAGTGGAACGACCTGTTCTATGAATTGCTGTTCTGGATTCACACGGCAAAAATACCTCATGAAAACATTGGAAACAATAGTCACCGCAAAACGTTTCCGGGGTTTTATTCGAGCGGTCAAAAATAGTGGCAAATGGTTAAAAGCGCGGATGAGTATATTGCGAAAACAGACGATATAGCGATGCACATGCAAAAAGTTTGTTTTTTTGCAGTTTGTAATAAAAGCATAACATGGCGCACCAGTGGATTAAGGAAATTTTGGACAAAGGCAATATCGGTAACCCAATTGTGGTGAAAGGTTGGGTGCGATCGTTTCGCAACAACCAGTTTATCGCCATCAACGACGGATCGACCATTCGCAATATTCAGGCGGTACTCTCGCTCGACAGCGCTGATGAAAAGTTGCGCAAACGAATACACGTTGGGGCAGCGGTAGCGGTTCACGGCACGCTAATCGAATCACCGGGAAAGGGTCAACGGGTGGAAGTTCAGGCCAAAGAGCTGATTATTTTGGGTGATGCCGATCCTGAGCAATATCCTATTCAGCCCAAAAAGCACAGCCTGGAATTTTTGCGTGAAAAGGCCCATTTGCGTTTCCGCACCAACACTTTTGCTGCCGTATTTCGCATTCGCCATGCGCTGTCGTTTGCCATTCACGATTATTTCAATGCCCGCGGATTTTTCAATCTACACACACCGATCATCACCGGTTCGGATGCCGAAGGTGCGGGTGAAATGTTTCGTGTCACTAACTTTGATTTGAATCACATTCCAAAAACAGAAAGCGGAGCGGTAGATTTTTCGAAAGATTTCTTCGGAAAGGAAACCAACCTCACCGTATCGGGGCAGTTGGAAGGCGAGTTGGCTGCGCTGGCCCTTGGAAAGATTTACACTTTTGGCCCAACTTTCCGCGCCGAAAACTCCAACACCTCACGCCACCTGGCCGAGTTCTGGATGGTTGAGCCGGAAATCGCCTTTGCCGACCTCAACGACAACATGGATCTGGCCGAGGATTTTCTGAAATATTTGGTTCGTTACATTCTTGAAAACTGCAAAGAAGACCTCGATTTCCTGGCGCAGCGCGAGGCGGATGCCGATAAGCAAAAGCCTCAAAACGAACGACACGAAATGCCGCTGATTGACCGGATGCGCTTTGTGGCGGATCACGATTTTGAACGCATCACCTATACCGAGGCCATTGATATTTTGCTTCAGAGCAAACCCTACAAAAAGAAGCGATTTAAGTACGACATCGGTTGGGGCACCGATCTTCAGAGCGAACACGAGCGGTTTTTGGTAGAGAAGCACTTCAAAAAACCGGTGATTATTACCAACTACCCCAAAGCATTTAAGGCCTTTTATATGCGGGTGAACGACGATGGCAAAACGGTGGGAGCGATGGATGTGCTGTTTCCCGGCATTGGTGAAATTATGGGCGGTTCGCAGCGTGAAGAGCGCTTGGATGTGCTCAAAAGCCGTTGCGTAGAATCCAACATTCCCGAAGCGGAAATATGGTGGTATCTGGAAACGCGAAAATTCGGCACCTGTGTGCACAGTGGCTTTGGATTGGGGTTTGAACGTCTGATGATGTTCGTCACCGGAATGAGCAACATTCGCGATGTGATTCCTTTTCCACGAACGCCGAAGAGTGCAGAGTTTTAGGAATGAAAAAAAAACCGACCCCATTGCTGAGGCCGGTTTTCGTTGAACTACTATTTGAGGATTAAGAACGCTACTTCACCACGCTGATTTTT